>DUBB01000025.1 GCA_012960535.1 Gammaproteobacteria bacterium | reverse complement strand
CCTGCAGTTTTCTGCTATCGGGCGATAGCATAACTTTAACGATATCCACCAGTAAGCGCGCGCGGCAGCTTCTCCGGCACACCCTGCTTATCGTGGGGATTTACCCACCCGGTCAGATTATCGCTTAGGTACCCAACCTGCACACCATCCCGCGCCGACTACCAGGCGATTCTGGAATAACATACATGGACCCAATGCGGCATCGCTAGTGGACACAGTATAAAACTGACAATTTGAACAGAGCTGGTCGGCAGCGGTTACGCCCATCTTGTCCGACCGAGCTGCCTGTGTTGCATCTTCAATATATCTTAACGCCTTGGCAACAGGGTCATCGGTGGTTATCTTTTTAGCATCATCGCCCTGTGACAACATAGATACCGGAAAAAGCGGGATCAGACCTAACTTGGCTGTTGTTTTAATAAAAGTTCGTCTGGTGGTCATAATTGCATCTCCTGAGCATATCTAAAAACCATAATTTTAAGCCTTAGTACTGCCTGCAACCGGCGTCATAAAGCAAACTGAGCGCAGTCTATTTTCAATCGACCGATTTGTCCAGATTCATTAGCAATTAATACTGAAAAATAACCTTCAAAGCACCAAATTAGAGCGTTTCCTGAGTCCCCATGATAATGGTACCACTTGCTGCAAACATACCACCCACGCCATGGCAAACACTGATATTAGCTGCTTCCACCTGTGCCGCAGCGTTACCCCTGATCTGTCTTACACTTTCCTGCAGGGCATACATGCCATACATACCGGAATGCATATAACTAAGGCCACCCCCGTTGGTATTAACGGGCAATTCACCGCCAGGCGAGGTATTACCTTCTGCAATATAAGGCCCAGCCTCACCTTTCTTACAAAAACCCATATCTTCAAGCCCATAAAATGGCAGGTGAGCAAAGGCATCATAAATCATCACATGATCAACCTCTGAATGCTGGATACCGGCTTCAGCAAAAGCGTTTGCCGATGCTATTTTAAAGGCCCTGGAACTCGTAAAGTCCGCCATCTGACTGATCATGGGTGTCTCAACACTTTCCCCCGTCCCTAGCAAATAAACCGGGCTCTGCGGAAAATCTGCAACTCGATCTGCTGCTACCACTATCAGAGCGCCACCACCATCGGTAACCAGACAGCATTCAGGCTTGGTGAATGGATAGGCAATCATTCTATCATTCATCACTTCATCGACCGTGGTGGGTTCCTTCAACGTAGCACGGGGATTTAAACCTGCCCAACGTCGCTGACTGACCACGACCATGGCCAACTGCTCCAAAGTCGTTCCTGTTTCTTTCATATACCTGAGGAATGGGAGGGTAAAACTTGTGGTAGGGCCCATACCGCCAAAGGGTGCCTCAAACTGACCTGGCAGGGTCGCGGCGCCACCCCCGCGAAAGCCGCTTCTACCAACATTAGAGCGGCCACTCTCACCGTGGGTAATAAGTACTGTATTACACAAACCATCATTGATGGCCGCTGCTGCATGGCGCACATGGAGCATAAAACTGCAACCACCAACGGACGTACTATCGACCCAGTTGGGCTGAATCCCTAGATAATGGGCAACCGAAGTAGGAGACTCTCCTGCACAGGCGACCCCATCTATATCGGCCATGGAAATACCTGCATCTCGCATACAGTTTAGCGCTGCATCTGCATGTAACTGCAGTTGACTTAAGCCAGGTATCCGGCCGAGTTCGGTCGTTTCAGCAGCCCCGACAATCGCGATACTTCCACGTTTCATATAGCGCTCCCGGCAGGCTGAAAATAAGGAAGGGCAACCGCCTCACTGACTTTCCTGAACACTACCAGCAGTGGCATATCCAGCAACAGGTTTTCTGGCTGCTGCGGCGTATTAATTATATTGGTCATCATCCTTGGCCCTTCCTCAAGTTCCACTACAGCGATTGAATAGGGCCCATCAAACGCCGGATGGGGTCGATGATTAATTATATAGCTGTACAGCGTGGCTCGACCACTGGCCGTAAACACTTCGACATCCTGGCTTGAACAAGTCGGGCAGAAGGGCCTGGGCGGAAAATAGGTATCTGAACAACTCAGACATTTCTGCAAACGCAACTCGCCTTCCTGCGTTCCCTCCCAGAAATGCTGCGTTTCTGGGGTCGCCACTGGCATCGATAATTTCGACAGGTCAGCCATGATATCTGCTCCAAAAAACGTTTTGACGGCAACCAGGATTACCCTCAACCAGAGTGCGTCATATTTAAGACGCAGACTGTACTTGATCATTCAGCACCAGGCAACTTAACTTCCGAGATTTTAGTCGCCTTGATCCTATACTGGGACTGCTACCGCTGATGAAAACCAGTTCAACGAATGCGTTTGCACAACAGCTCAATCCCTTGCCTTTATTCCCTTGCTTGGCTATTCGCCTTAAACCCCAGGACCCTGCCCTGCACCGCACTGGGCAAGGTACCACAGGTGCTGAATTCTGTCCTGGACAGCAAGGACGTTGTAAACAACCTGCTAGGCCGCGGTCAAGGCACTAATGATGCTTCTGGTCCAACCACTCGATCACTTTGTCTTCAAGTAACGGCAATGGCAGAGGACCGCTTCCCAAAATAACGTCATGGAAGGCACTAATATCAAATTCATCAGCCAGTTTTGATTCGGCAAGCTGCCGCAATGACTGTATTTTCAGCATGCCAATCTTATAGGCAGTTGCCTGTGCCGGCATATTGAAATAGCGCCGGACTTCTGATTTGACCGCTTTTTCAGGACGAGGTGAATTAGCCATGGCGTATTCTATGGCCTGGGCTTCCGACCAACCGAAGGCGTGTATTCCCGTATCAACAACCAGTCGAATCGCTCGCCATATTTCGCCGCTCAATCGACCAAAATCAGCATACGGATCTTGATAAAAACCCATATCCTTAGCCAGTTTTTCGGCGTATAAACCCCAGCCTTCACTGAAAGCCGTATAGCCATGATAAGCCCTAAAACGCGGCAGGTTATCAAGCTCCTGCTGAATAGCAATTTGCAGGTGATGGCCAGGAAGACCCTCGTGATAAGCAAGATCTTCCAGGCGATACTTAGACGCGGCGCGCATGTCGGCCAGATGCACATAAAAAACACCCGGGCGGGAGCCATCTGTAGTCCCTCTCATATAGTGAGCCGCGGCCCCCGGCTGCTCCCTGAAGGCTTCTACCCGACGGACTTCCAGTGGCCCCTTGGGCAGAATTCCGAAATAAGCGGGGAGCCTTGCCTTCATTAAGCGCAGGTAATCCCTGGCCAGTGACAGGTAACCTTGCCGGCCTTTTTCGCTATTATCAAAATAGAATTGGTCGTCGTCTCTGAGAAACTCGAAAAACTCAGGAAGCCTGCCATCAAAACCTACCTGGGTCATAATACCGCTCATCTCCTTTTGAATTCGGGCGACTTCTGCCAAACCCAATTCATGAACTTCAACCGGTTGCAATGGCAAGGTGGTCATTCGCTCAAGCGCATACAGGTAGTATTGCTTTCCCTCAGGCAAGGCTGAGGCGCCCTGCGCCTGTTTCGATACATACTGCAGGTCAGCCTCCAGCCAATCCCTGATCGATAGATAGGCCGGTAGCATTGAAGCCCTGATAGCAATCCTGGCCTGTTCTAGAAGCACCTTTTCCTGACCGGCACTGATTTCACCTGCCGCCGTCAAACTTTTAGTTTTGCTGACAATATCCTGCCAGATCGGCGATTCTCCAGAAGCAGTAAATGGGCTTCCCTGGGTCACCCTGTTAATCTGGGATAAGGCGATCTGGTAATCAAAATAAGGCGCTCGGATGCCTTTTGAAGCAGCAAGTTTAGCTTTAGACAGGGCCTGCATAAGATATCGCCCAGACTGGCGAAGGCGGGAAATATACGCTTGCATATCTGACAAACTAGCCACGCTATGATAATTAATCAGGCTATTAGGTAAATTGGTATGTGGCCCTCTGCGCCCGAAAATATAGCGGTGTAACCTAAAACGAATATTTTTTTGGCCCTCATCGCTCAATCGTATCCATAAATCGAATGATCTCTTACCTTCTGCGGTAAGCTCTGCTCGATTAAACAACTGCTGCATACCAGTGGCACTGTGCAGGCGCCAGGCAACATACCGATCTTCCATTTCGATAGAATTATCATCGAGCACACCATAGTCGGTCTTAATGCCAAGGCGTGTTTTAGCCAGTGGGCTGAAATCCAGAAAAATCTCAAACTGGCTGTCCAGCCAACGGTTAAACCTGAAGGTTTCTGTCTCATCGATTTGACTAGGTTGGTAATCCCTGACAGCACGCCCAGCATGACCTGGGTCGGCTATTGCTGTAGTAAAACAACAATAAAACAGCGCCAGGGCAATGGCCTGAGTCCAGTTTATTTTCACTACTAACGCTCCAATCACTTTATGTGTAGTTTAACCCATCCCATAACAACGGGAATAACCTGCGTAAGCCTTGTAGTCAGCCGCAGGGCCATTTGGCGCTTGACCACCCCCATACAAAAAGCAATGATGCTCACTTGCACAGGAATCTTACTATGTTAAGTGTTGTAAAAAATAAAATTATCTGGGTAACCGGGGCAGGCTCCGGTATTGGCCAGGCAGCCGCCCGGGCCTTATCTGCTCAGGGTGCTACCGTCATACTATCTGGGCGAAGAAAGGATCGATTACAGGCTCTGGCAGCCGAACTGACCGGTGACATCAGAATAGAGCCGGTCGATATCGCAGATCAACAAGCCGTTTTTGCCGTAGCCGATAGAATTCTCTCCGAATTTGGCAAGATTAATATCCTGGTTCATAGCGCAGGCTTAAACGTGACCGAGCGATCCTGGCAGGACATCACCGTTAAGAACTGGGACGAAGTCATCAACGTTAATCTCAATGGCGCTTTTTATTGCGCTCAAAGTGTGCTTCCTGGCATGCGTGAGCAGGCAGATGGGCTGATTATCAATATCTCTTCCTGGGCGGGGAAGTATGTCAGTCGTGTTTCAGGTGGTGCCTATTCAGCGGCCAAGCACGCTCTGAACGCAATGACCGAAAGTATCAATCAGGAAAACTGTCAATTCGGTATCCGCGCCTGTGCGATCTGCCCTGGTGAGGTAGCAACAGAAATATTGGATAAGCGGCCTGTTCCAGTCAGTCAGGAGGACCGTGCAAAAATGGTTCAAGCAGAAGACCTGGGTGATCTCATTGTTCACGTCTGTCGTACACCAGCGCACGTATGTCTTAATGAGATCACTATCAGTCCAACCTGGAATCGCGGCTATATAGGGAGGTAGAAATGCAAATTGGTACGGTCATATTCCCAACAGACTACAGCATAACAATGGATGAGCTTGCCCCTGCCCTGGAAGCAAGAGGGTTTGAGTCATGTTTTGTAACAGAACATACCCACATACCAGTTAATCGCTTGTCTCCGTGGCCCGGTGGGGACACCCTGCCGAAAGAATATGCGCACACCTATGACCCATTTGTCTGTCTCGCCTTTGCGGCTGCAACCACCACCAAATTGAAATTAGGCACTGGCATTTGCCTGCTTCCCCAGAGGGATACCCTGATTACGGCGAAGCTGGTTTCCAGCCTGGATCGCATGTCAAACGGCCGGTTCCTGTTTGGCGTCGGTGGAGGCTGGAACAAAGAAGAAATGAACCATCATGGCACCGAATATAAAAGCCGGTTTGCCCTTCTCGAAGAGAAATTGAGTGCCATGAAAGGCCTGTGGACCGAAGATGAGTATGGCCACAACAGCGAAAGGGTGTCATTTAGCACCAGTTGGTCCTACCCCAAACCCATCCAGCAGCCTTATCCGCCTATTTTATTAGGAGGCGATACAGACTATACCCTGGATCGTGTCGCTCGGTTTTGCGATGGCTGGTTACCCATAGCGCGCCCGGGATTTGATGCAGCCACCAGCATGGCGCGCATGAAGGCGGCAGCAGACCGCCATAACAGGGATTTCAGCGATATCAGCGTCACCGTATTTGCAGCCAGCGCAGATCCGGCAGCAATGGATGGCCTTCGCGCAGTCGGTATATCCAGGGCACTGATCGCGCTACCCTCGGTATCACGTGACAAGATTCTGCCGCTGCTGGATGACTACGCAAAATTGCTAGCCTGATCCCCTTATTTTAGCCACTGGCCTAGAGCATCAACTCGATGAGCCGGGGTCCAGTGGTTTGCATGGCATCCTGAAACTGTTTATTGAATTCATCTGCGGTTTCGCAACGGCTGGCCTGAACTCCCATGCCGCCAGCAAGTTTTACGAAATCAAGGTCCGGATTACTCAGGTCAAGCATATCTAACGTTTTCTTGTTCATTGACTGGGCCCCTACCCTGGCAAGCTCAACCTGCAGAATCTGATATTTCCGATTGGCAAAAACAACGATGCAGATATCAAGGTTTTCCCGAGCCATCGTCCATAGCGCCTGGATGGTATACATAGCACCACCATCTCCGTGCAGACAAACAACTTTTCTGTCCGGGCAGGCGACTGCAGCGCCAATGGAAACCGGTAAACCATAACCGATGGAGCCACCCGTCAGAGATAACCAGTCATGAGGTTCAGTGGTTCTGGTCATTGCAGGTACAAATGCGCCAGACGTGGCACTTTCGTCTACAATAATGGCATCAACGGGCAAGAAATAACCGATACTGGCGGCAAGGCTTTCAAGGGTCAAAGGCCCGGTCAGCAGATCCGGTTTGAGCAGAGATAGATAATTCGGCCTACTCACTGCATCCAGTTCTGCCGCCAGATCAGCGAGCGCCTGCTCCGCATCTTCGGTCACTGCGGCTAAAGTGTGCAAAGCACATCCGGGAGGGTAGAATTCGCTGGCCTTGCCTGGATAAGCAAAAAAGCCTACCGGGGCCTTAGTACCAACCATGACCATCTGTTCAGCACCCTGCAATTGTTCAGTGGCCTGTTCGGCAAAATATCCTAACCTTTCGATATCGCAACGACCCTCTCCCCGGGGTAGCATGGGCGTAAAAGTATCACAGAAAATTCTCGCCCCGGTTGCTTGCGAAATCTGATCTGCTGATGCCAGAGCCTTCTCTGATAACGCCAGATTGGACATCAGCAGATAAGTCACCTTGCCATTCGTGAGCAGTTCAGCCGCCTTGCTAATAGCATCCTGACCTGCCTTGTCAATTGTTGGCAGTGCTTGTTTAGGTTCAGGTGCAACAGACTCATTCCAGGCACAGTCAGCCGGAATGATTAAAGTGGCAATCTTGCCCGGTTTTTCGTTAGCAACCACAGTTGCTTCGGCCGCATCCTTCGGCAATGCCTCGGCGGTAGCCACACTCTTTACCCAATGGGAAACCGGCTTTGCCAGACCCACTACGTCAGAATTCAAAGGTGCATCATACTTCTTGTGATAGGTCGCATGATCGCCTATCAAATTAATGACACTCGAATTGGCCTTACGGGCGTTGTGCAAATTAGCTGATGCATTTGATAATCCAGGGCCCAGATGCAATAACGTAAGCGCTGGCTTGCCTGCCAATCGCGCATAGCCATCAGCTGCGCCAGAACAAACACCTTCAAACAAACTGAGAATAGACTTCATCTCCTGGCTTTTACCAATGGCCGCCACCATGTGCATTTCAGAAGTGCCTGGATTACTGAAGCAAACTTCCACTCCGTTATTGATTAATGTCTGCAACATGCTTTCTGCACCATTCATGGTGAATCTCCTTATAACAAAAACTTCAATGCTGATTAACTGGTTTCACAGTATAAAGGGTTTCCGCCGGCAAAGCGCAACAGTGCGGGGCCCAGTTTAACTCGGTCTAGCTTACCTAACAGGAGTGATTGGCGCAGCCCGGTTAAAAAACGGTGATGACCAATAGACAGCGCCAGCAACGCCCTTGAGCATTGCGCCTGAATCTCATTGGCGATCCTTGCCAAAACCCGAAAAAAAGTAAATGCCCCGCTCTGGTTACCTCATCTTACGTGGCAGAGGGCTGACTGGCAGCAAAAACCTGTCGACCGGCAAGCCAGGTTTCAAGAACCTTAATCTTACTGATGTCCGGGGCCAACACGTCCCTGGGATCTGACTCGAGAATAACAAAATCAGCAAATTTACCCGCTTCAAGTGATCCCACCTCATGATCTGAATGACACTGCCAGGCCGCATCGATCGTCATGGCACGTAGTGCCGTATCAACTGATACCGCCTCCTGCTCGGCTAATTTTGTACCAGGTTCTTTCCATAAATCCCGGGTCACCGCATTCTGAATACATCTTAATGGCCCCATTTCTGTCACAGGCTCATCTGAATGCAGCGTCCAGCGGATTCCCTTGGCCTCACAAGCGGCCGTTCGATCCAGCAGATTTGCTTTTACCTCGCCAAAAACCCTGTCACGCATGGCATGCCCCCAATAGTAAACATGGCCAATTAAGAAACTAGGGGAAATTCCCAGGGCAGCCATACGATCAATCTGTTCATCATGCAGGATAGAACAATGTTCTATCCGACACGGCAGATTGGTCAATAAACCCGATTCCGCCGCTGCCTCATAAGCATCCAGGGTATTATCAATGGCCTTGTCACCATTAGCATGTATAACCAGGGCCCAGCCTCTGGAAGCTCGGTCCATCACCATTTCGGTTAATTCCTCTGCCGGCACATAGGCAAGGCCTGCATCCTGCCGATGCAAGTAGGGTTCCCGCTGCAGGCCGGTAAATCCCTGATTAGAGCCATCGGATACAATTTTCCAGCCCACCACTCTAGCCATATCCGAACCACTATCACATTGAATACCAAGACTGTCCCATTTCTCCTGGAGCCGGTAACTCAGCGAATATCTGAGCCGAGCTGTCATACTGCCGGAAGCAGCCAAGGCATTATATAGGTCTATTTCTTTGACGCCCTGTACAGACCCGGTAGCCTGATCACAGAAGGTGGTTATTCCCAAACGGTTGGCTCTTTCACAGATATCTAGCGTCGCACCACCAAGATCATAGTCCTTCTGGCCTTCATTAAAGCGCACCACGCTGGACATTGCGCCGCCACCTTTAAGGACACCATTGGGCTCCCCGTTCTGCCAGCGACCATAAGGAGAAGCAGGATCATCCGGCGTGTCCTTGTCGATTCCCGCCATTTGCAAGGCTACCGAATTACAATAGGCAAAATGCAAAGACGCGTTATAGACAAAAACAGGATGATGCGAGGAAACCTCGTCAAGCATATCAGCCGTTAGAAACTCTGGCCCTTCCTGAAGAGAGGGATCAAACTGTCTGGCCATCAACCATTGGCCTTGAGCAAGATTTTCTGCAAGTTTTTTAAGGTGGCCAATGGCATCGATGGTCTTAGTGAATCGATAAGGCCCAATATCTTCAAATCGGCCAATCGACGCAATGGGTAGAAAATGCATATGCGGCTCTATGAACCCTGGGAGAATGACCCTGCCCTTACAATCGATAATATCCGCTTCTGCATCAGCTACGAGCGCGACTTCCTCCCTGCTACCGCAGGCGATGACTTTACCGTCTTTGATGGCTAAAGCTTCAAAAACAGAATGATTAGCATCCATTGTTAATACTTTTGCATTTACCAGCACCGCATTACGAACCGGGCTATTGACCCTGTTTTTAGACTTCCAGAATTCCACAGAGGCCAGTTCTTCTTTAAAGGCCATCGTCCCGATGAAAGAAAATACGGGAGAGCAGCAGGGACAGCCATGATTATCCGTCGATGGGGCTGCCCATTCCAGATCTGAAAAAGACTCAAAGGTTAGTGCGTCATCAAATAACATTGCTATCACTCCTGTACATGGTTGTTGATTCTAATCTGCATCTGGATCTGAATCTGGATGACCATGAGTATGGTAGAATGGGGTGATGTCTGAACCGATAGAATTTGATAACTCCTACTGCAGACTTCCTCATTCCTTTTACAGCCATCAAGGCCCTGCTCCTGTTTCTGCTCCTTCTATCATCGCGCTAAATAAACTTCTCGCCAAGGAATTAGGCATCGATTATCAATTTTTATCGTCTCCTGATGGCCTGAACATGTTGTCCGGAAATAGCATTGTCGACGGATCACGGCCCATTGCGACGGTTTATGCAGGTTATCAGTTCGGCAATTGGAATCCCCAGCTCGGCGACGGCAGGGCTATCCTGCTCGGTGAAGTAATAAGCGGCACGGGCCATCGTTTTGATTTGCAATTGAAAGGATCCGGACCGACCTTATACTCCCGAGGCGGGGATGGTCGAGCACCGCTGGGCCCAATCCTGAGAGAGTACATCGTATCAGAGGCCATGCACAATCTGGGTATTCCAACCACTCGAAGCCTGGCAGCTGTATCCACTGGTGATTCTGTGCAGAGAGAGACCCTGGAGCCCGGCGCCATCCTCACCAGAATTGCGTCGAGCCATATTCGCTTCGGAACCTTTCAATATTTCGCGGCAAAGGGCGACATCAAGGAATTAACGATACTAGCTGACCATGTGATTTCAAGGCACTTCCCGGGCGCGCTGGAATCAACTAATCCCTACCTGGCGCTGCTTGACAACATAATGAAAAAGATCGCTTTACTGGTGGCCAAATGGCAGGCCATCGGGTTCATTCACGGCGTTATGAATACCGACAATATGCTAGTCTGCGGTGAAACCGTCGACTATGGGCCCTGTGCTTTTATGGATGAATTTGACCCAGGTAAAGTGCTCAGCTCAATTGATTCAGCGGGCCGCTATGCCTACCAGAACCAGCCGGGGATAGCGCAATGGAACCTGATGACCTTCGCCCAGGCGCTGCTACCACTGCTGGCAGACGCACAGGACGAAGCCATCGACCTGGCTAAAAATGTTCTTGAAGGCTTTCCACAGGAATACGCTGATCAATACAACGGCCTGATGGCCCGCAAGATCGGCCTGTCTTCAGACAACCCATCAGCAACTGACCTGGTAACATCCCTGCTGCAGATTCTGCAAAGCCAGAATCTCGACTACACCCTGGCCTTTCGTTCGCTCATGGCAGTGATGGCAGGTGAGCCCAGCGCTACCCACAATTCAAAATGGCGGGCTTGGACCCAGGACTGGCTCCAGCAGTTTAACAATTCGACCGATCGGGCTGATGCAGGATCTATAATGAGCGCGCTCAACCCCGTGTGCATACCTCGAAACCACCTCGTCGAAGCGGTCATTGAAGAAGCCCAGAGCAAGGGTAGTTTCGAATCTTTCGATCAACTGTTGGCGGTATTGCAACAGCCCTACGACCCCAAATGGCTGGATACAACCTATGCCAGGGGGCCAGAACCAGGCCAGGCAGTTTTACAGACTTTCTGCGGTACCTGAGCTTTTAAGACCTGTCGCTGTTGTGAGATTAACCTGCCTCCAGGAAGATGACCCAGATCTGATTGGCTGAAACTGCGCCGACAGCCCTACGTTACTGGCCATAGGGTAAGCAACGCATTAATACAACTGGCCTCAATAATCGCTGCCATCTACAATGTCCAGTGGTCACACCACAAACTCGACAGCCTTTATGCACAACACCCGAATCGGAATTGATCTAGGCGGAACAAAAATAGAAGCGGTAGCGATTAATGCAGCTGGCGATATTATTTGCCAGAACAGGATCAGCACCCCCAGCACAAGTTACCGGGCGGTATTGCGGGCCCTGGAGTCTCTGATCCAAAAACTCAGTCAAGAGGCTAACTTGCCCGCTTCAACACCTGTGGGAATGGGTACTCCCGGGGCGGTTTCGCTGAAAACCGGTCTAATGAAAAACAGTAACAGCACCTGCCTGAATGGTCACGACCTGAGATCAGACCTCGAAGCCGCATTAAAACGTCCTGTACGAATTGCTAACGACGCAGACTGTTTTACTTTGTCAGAAGCGATCGACGGTGCAGGCAAAACGGCCCCGAGTGTGTTTGGCGTCATTCTGGGAACTGGCGTCGGCGGGGGTATTGCGGTTAACCAGCAGCTGCTAGGCGGGATCAACGCTATCTCAGGTGAATGGGGGCACAACCCGCTGCCCCTCGACTCGCTGTCCAGGGCTTGCGCTTTCCCATTCCAGAAAAATAGATCCTGTTATTGCGGTAAACGAAATTGCATCGAATCCTGGCTTTCGGGCCCTGCCCTGGCAGACAGTTATTTTGAAGTGACTGGTGACCGGCTGAGTGCACAAGAAATAGCTGCAAAGTTGTCAGTTGATCGCCAAGCGCAGCTTACATTTGACTGGTATTGTGAAATGACCGCGCTGGCTCTTTCGCAGGTTATTAATATAGTCGACCCCCATATCATTGTTGTTGGGGGCGGCATATCGAATATTGAAGGTCTGTACGATGGTGTCCAGCGCTACTGGCAGCAATACGTTTTTTCTGACCAGACAGATACCCGCCTTTGCAAAGCCATTCATGGCGATGCCGGCGGAGTCCGTGGCGCGGCGTGGCTATGGTAGGCTCCCAATCGCTGACTGGCGCAGAATTGCATTTCAACCCGGTATTATTTATTGAAGTTGCAGGCAGGGCTCGTCACCGTCTGCTTTGGTTACGAACGGGCGCAGTAAACTGAGGACTTCCTCGCCTTGGTCTAACAGGTCATCAGCGGCCCCTCTGGTTTCAAAATTGAGCCGCACAAAATCTTCGGTCTTCGACCGTTTGAGGCTAAATCGCCAACCTCCTGGCATCCAAAAGGCCAGGCCATCAAATGGATCCACTCGATCAGCCATTGAAGCATAGCGATTTTCAATACAACTAAATGCCCGGTTCACATCCCCTATGGATAAACTGATTTCCGCAGTACACCGCGCCACCTCTTGGCTCTGCTGTACTAACTGCTGCAGAGAAACTTCCCGCCGTTGTAACAGCTGTAGCATAAACAACCAGGCAATCATCCCTGAATCACAACCAGAAAATGCCCTGAAATAATGGTGTGCTGAAGATTCACCTCCATAGATTGCGTCAGTTGCACGCATCTCCCGCCGCATGAATGCCGAACCCGTCAAAGCCGGTGCTGCGGTCCCGGATAATCGTGCTATGACCGCTTCAGTATTAAAAACAAGCTTGTTGTCATAAACAATTCGCTCGCCTGGGTACATTTCCAGAAAATGTTCTGCAAAGATCGCAACAGCATAGCTGGAAGGCAGCATGTTGCCCTGCTCATCATAAAACACACAACGGTCACAATCGCCATCCCAGGCTACACCAAAGTCATAACGGTCCTGCTTCATGAAATGGGCCATCTCGTCCGAGAGTGCGCGCCGACTGGGATCAGCGCCCTGTACAGGCATCGGTCCAGGCTTTTTTCTGAGCCAGGCCAGTGGCAAATCGAATACTTCTGACAACGGATCCACCAGCGTTGATGCGGTACCATTTAAACCATTCACGGCAATGCGACTGAAATTCAACTGCTCTGATGAAAACAGCCCAGACAGAAATTGGATATACTGAGGGACAAGATTTACACGCTGGCAAGCCGCTTTGTTTTGTGGGGTTGTGTAAGCATTACTATTTTTAGAATATCTGCCTTGCTGCCTTACCATTATCTGCAGCACTTCTGCCAGCCCATCTTCAAAAGCGATGGTTTTACCTCCGGCCAGTACACATTTAAAACCATTCGAGTTAATAGGGTTATGACTCCCCGTGACCATTATGGCTGCATCGAACCCCGCCTGCATGGACGCAAAATATACCAGTTCAGTGGTGCATAAACCCAGGTCAGAAACGTTGTTGGCAGCACTCTGCAGCCCGGCATTTAAGGCTTGCTGTAAGTCTTGACTACTCTCTCGGCTATCCCGGCCGGTGGCAACACGACCACTAAGCCCGAAATGCTCTGCAAATGCGCGCCCGAACAGATATGCGAAGTCTTCATCAATCTCTTGTTGATAAAGGCCTCTGACATCGCCAGACCTAAACACGCCGGTATATAGATTCACACCGGTTTCCAGGGCAGTTTATAATGCTGATCTACCATGAGATCTGTCCTATGAGTGGCACACCAATTGATGACCATCATGACCCAATTTCCAGTGAAAAGCATCGTCAATACTCGCCGCCGATAAACCGTATCATCCATGCTGCTACGGTCACACGGTCCAAAGATTGCTGCAGAGAGCTGATGCTGATTCGGTATGTTTCCTCACCCAGTAATTCTCGCCTCATGTCGAGCAGATCCCTGGCATAGGCTGGTGTAAATTCCGGGTGCCCCTGAAAAGTCAGGATATGATCTTGAATCCGCATGCCAGCGTATTCGCAGAAAGGACTGCTGGCGATTAAGTCTGCCCTGGGTGGTAATTCACTGACCTGGTCTCGATGACTCGACAATAGCGAAAATTCGAGTATATCGGGCATTGATCTATCAACCGGCACAAGCAACCGAGTTTTATGACAGCCAACCCCCCAGCCTTTGGGGCTGGCTTGAGTTTTGCCACCAAGAACGTGAGCAACCAACTGGTGTCCGAAACAAATACCCACCAGTTTCTTCTGCTGATCATCCAGTTCCTTGACGAAACTCCCCAGCACCGTTATCCAGGGTTCATCGTCATAGACGCTTTTTCGACTACCCGTTATAACATAGCCATCACAATCATCCAGATCAGCTGGATAACAACCCTGTTCAACATCAAATACTGAAAGTTCAAAATCTAACTTGGTCTGTTCCAGGACCTGGCGAAACATCGCAGGATAATCTCCATGAGTCTCCTGAAGATGTGGTAGAACTGAGTCTGTTTGGAGTAAACCAATAGAAATCATATTTATGCGTCGAATCTGATCAACTTAAATTATCTCGAAATAACGTTTCAACTGCCAATCATTAACATGCCGCTGGTATTCGCGGACTTCCCAGTCTCGACTGGATACGTAATGATCCACGAATTGATCACCAAAAATTGTCCGTCCCGCATCTGATACGGCCAGTAATCTTGTAGCATCAGCAAGATTTCCTGGCAACTGTAATGCATCAGGCAACTGATCCTGAATATCGTAGGCATTGCCCTCTACCGGATTATCAAGTGATAGCTTGTTTTCAATACCGAGCAAACCAGATCCTAAAGTTGCCGCTGCCGTCAAATAGGGGTTTGAATCTGCAGAACCCACCCTGAATTCCAGTCTCTGAGAATTTGCCGTTCCGGGAATAACTCGAAGTGCACAAGTTCTATTTTCAATTCCCCAGGTTGCTGCTGTGGGAGCCCAGGCTCCTTTGACCAGTCTGGCGTAGCTATTGATAGTGGGCGCTGTGATGGCCAATAACGATCGCATATGCCGTTGCACGCCAGCAACAAACTGTTTCATACACTCGCTCATACCATCAGCCTGGTCCAAATCATAAAAAGCAGACCGCCCCGTCTCATGATGAAAAAGAGATTGGTGCAGGTGACCACTCTGACCCGGAAAGTCCATAGACCATTTCGCCATAAAAGTAGCCATCATGCCCCTTTTCTGGAAAAAAGCCTTGGCCAGCGTCTTAAATCGCGCTGCTTTATCCGCAGCTGCCAGGGTATCAGTAACGCTGATTGCTGCCTCCCAGACACCGGGCCCGGTTTCACAATGAACGCCTTCCAAAGGGATACCATGCGCTTCGCAATAGTCCATGAACTCATTAAATAAATCCGACAGCGCGAAGGTTCGCAGCGCTGAATAACCAAAATTGCCAGGCGACAGCGGTATCAGGTTCTGATAGCCCTTCTCCATTGCTGACTGCGGAGATTCTTTGAAAATAAAAAATTCGTATTCAAATGCCATCTTAGCTGCGTAACCCAGCTTATCAGCCCTGTGAATAACTTCTTTTAAGCGGCTTCTCGGGCATATGGGATGAAGTTGATCCTCGACCACAAAATCAGCAATAAAAAAGGGGGTATTTGCTTCTTCCTGCAAACGAATTTCAGAATCAAGATCAAGCCGATATTTTGCGTCAGGAAAGGCAGTATGCCAGCCAGTAAATTCAGCGTTATCGTAGAGCTGATCATTGACATCCCAACCCAGTACACAATCGCAGAATCCGGAGGTTCCATCTGCGATCGACGCAAATTTATCTAAACTAATATATTTACCTCGCATAACGCCATCTATATCAGTAAAAGCAAGCTTTACCCGCCTGATGCCTTCCTTTCTGTAGGCCTTGATTAACGTGCTGCCGTCATTGGCCATAGCCTCTTAATCCTTTCTTGGAATTCTGATGCTTTGTACCAGATCCTGTATTGCCTGAGGTGGTGCAGGGGTAAATTTAGAAACAACAGAAGACACCACAAAATTAAATACCATGCCAAGTGCACCAATGCCTTCCGGAGAAATACCAAACCACCAATTTTCGGCATGATTGCTAACCGGATCGATAAATTTAAAATAAACAATATAGCTGAAGGTAAATATCAAGCCAGTCATCATACCGGCGATAGCACCCTCTTTATTCATTCTGGTTGAGAATATACCCAGCAAAATAACCGGGAAGAAACTGGCTGCTGCCAAACCAAAAGCAAAGGCCACAACTTCCGCAACAAAGCCTGGCGGATAAATCCCAAAAATACCTGCGATAGCTATTGCCAGGGCTGCCGAGATTCTGGCAATACGTAACTCCTGCTGCTCTGTAATCTGCGGTCTGAAACTCATCTTCAGCAGATCATGAGAAATCGCAGAAGAAATCACCAGGAGCAGCCCTGCTGCAGTGGACAATGCTGCCGCCAATCCACCCGCGGCGACCAGTGCCACCACCCAGTTTGGCAAACTGGCGATCTCCGGGTGCGCTAGAACAATGATATCGCGATCGATATAGAGCTCGTTTTCTGATGCTGTGGCAGCGTTCAGTAACTGCCTCTGTCCAGATTGGCCGATGGCTTCAGCGAAAATGGGTGTAGTCGGGGAAAATGCGGTACCACCTCTATATTGGATCCTGCCGTCTTCATTTTTATCCATCCACGCCAGCAATCCAGATTCTTCCCATTTTCCAAACCAGGCTGGAGCCTCGCTATAAGCAATGCCATCTATATTCTGAATAATATTAATTCTGGCGAAAGCGGCTACCGCTGGCGCTGTGGTATACAGTAGCGCTATAAAAATCAAAGCGTAACCCGCTGAAATTCGAGCATCGCGGACCCGAGGAACCGTAAAAAATCTGACAATGACATGTGGCAGGCCGGCTGTTCCTGCCATGAGCGCAGCCGTTATAAAAAACATATCTATGGTCGATTTGGATCCCTCAGTAAAGGCAGCCATACCAAGATCCGAGGTCAGCCCATCAAGCTTATCTAATAGAAAAACACCTGATCCATCATTCATGGTTGAACCGAAACCCAGCATAGGAAAAGGATTGTCCGTGAGCATGATAGAGATGAATATAGCGGGTATCAGATAGGCAAAAATGAGTACACAGTACTGTGCAACCTGGGTGTAGGTGATGCCCTTCATCCCGCCCATGACGGCATAGAAAAATACAATGGCCATACCAATGAATACACCGACATTGATATCAACTTCCAGAAACCTTGAAAAGACAATACCAACACCACGCATCTGCCCGGCGATATAGGTAAACGAAATAAAAATCACACAGACAACGGCAACTAAGCGGGCCGTCCGCGAATAATATCGATCACCTACGAAATCCGGCACTGTGAACTTGGCAAATTTCCTCAGGTAAGGTGCCAGGCATAAAGCCAGCAAAACATAGCCACCGGTCCAACCCATCAGATAACGAGCGCCGTCTGCGCCCTCAAAGGCAATAATGCCCGCCATCGATAGAAAAGAGGCTGCCGACATCCAATCAGCTGCCGTTGCTGCTCCGTTGGCAATGGGGTGAACATGTCCACCGGCAATATAAAACTCATTAGTGGAAGAGGACCGGCTCCAGATGGCTATCGCAATATAAAGCCCGAAAGATAGTGCAACAAAAACGTAGGTTAATAGCTGTACAGACACCCGTTACTCCTCTTCAACTCCAAAGCGACGATCTAAACGATTCATTTGCCAGACATAAATAAAAATCAGCAATACGAAAAAATAAATAGCACCCTGCTGGGAAAACCAAAACCCAAGCTTCCAGCCATAAAATTTAAACTGATTCAGATAATCAAACAGTAATATTCCAAAGCCAAATGAAACGATGAACCAGATACTGAGCAGGCCCAGCATTAATCTCAAGTTGGCTTGCCAATAAGCATTCTTATTTGTATCCACGAATCACTCCCATGCCGATATGAATCTGTTTAATTAATAAGTGATATTAATGTGCTTGGCCTCAGTTCGCCACGGTAGTTTCAGAGCGCTTATTTTAAGGTGCTTGCTTTATGGCATTTACCTAGGCAGCTATGACCCGAGTAAAACACCCCTATGGTTCTTTATCAGTATCTGAGACCTGATCTAAATCTGATTCCGGCTGTTTGTCGAGCAGTGCTTTCGGCAGGGATTTACTGGTCTGGGCTCCGAGCGCCTTCATCGACTGCGCTCTTCCTATCAAATTGCCTTTACCGCTTTTCATTTTCCTGTGCGCATCATCGTAAGCAGTCTGAACGGAGCGTAAACGACTGCCCACTAATTCCAGGTCCTGAACAAAGCCAACAAATTTGTCATACAATGCGCCAGCCTTAACAGCTATCTGCTGCGCATTCTTACTCTGCTGTTCATAACGCCATATATTCTGAATGGTGCGCAAGGTAGCGAGCAGAGTGGACGGTGCGACGATGACGATATTTCTTGAAAAAGCCTCTGCGAATAACGAATTATCCTGCTGGACGGCCAGGCTGAAAGCCGCCTCGACCGGAACGAACATCAGTACAAAATCAAGTGAACGAACCCCATTAAGCGTCTGATAATCTTTTTCTCCCAATTGCTTTACATGACTTCTTAAAGATCGAATGTGATCTGAAAGTGAATTTGCGCGTTCTTCTTCATCCTCACTGGAACAGTATCGCTCATAGGCCGTCAGAGAGACTTTAGAATCGACGATAATATCCTTACCTTCTGGAAGATGTACTACCACATCAGGCTGAAACCGGCGGCCTTCTTCACTGATCAGGGAAACCTGGGTCTCATACTCCCGGCCCTTTTCAAGCCCTGACTTTTCTAGAACTCGTTCCAGGATCACTTCACCCCAGGTCCCCTGGGTTTTACTCTCACCTTTTAAGGCATTAGTGAGATTAATAGCATCTTTACTGATTCTGGTATTAAGTTCTTTCAGGCTTTTGAGCTCATTCCTAAGTGAAAACCGTTCCCTGCTTTCTTCATTATAGGCCGTCTCAACTCGCTTCTGAAATTCCTTGATCCTCTCGCTCAAAGGGTTCAGGACATTATCCAGCTGTTCTTTACTCTGCGCTTTAAATGCAGTCTGTTTAGATTCAAAGATCTCATTGGCAAGACTTTTGAACTCACTACTCATTCGCTCCTTGGCCTGCTGGAGCAATTCAAGCTTCTCCTTGTGGCTACCCGCCTGCTCCTCCAGGGACACTGTCAGCCCGGCACTTTTTTGCACCAGAGCGGTATTTTCGCTACGCAATTCGACACATTCAAAGTCAAGTTTTTCAATTCTCTGACGTTGCTCCTGTAAAGTTGCCTGGACACTTTCCAGATTGATTCGCAACCCTGATTCGGAGAGTTCCTTTTCGTGAAGATTTTGTTGATTTGATACGAGGTCCTGACGCAGTTGCTTGATCAGTGTTTCAGCTGAGTCCGTTTCCAGCGCACGCGTCGCCTGCCAGGCCCGCTGCTTGACCTTAAGATACCAGACAACGGCGGTCCAGGCGGCCAATGCGGAAAGCAAAAACATTAGTAACATCGACATACCATCGATCATAGTGACGTCTCCTGACAGAGATTAATCATGATGTTACACACCCTGCATTTACAAATACTAGCGTCATACAGTTTCAACTTCGAGTATAGGGTTTATAACACCAATACCCAACCTTGACGCATCACTCTGGCGAATTCAGTCCAAGGGCAAATCAATGCAGGAGGGTGAACATTTTCCGCCTATAGGAAGTGGCAAGTTCATTGCCTTTACCTAACAAGACAAAAACCTTTATCATCGTTTTTCTAGCAGTTTCATCCTGCCAGGTCTTGTCCTGCCGCAGTATCGTTAACAGCGTTTCTAGTGCTTGCTCCATCTGATTATCAACGATTAAAACGAGTGCAAAGGCATAAAGGTCTTCAAGGGACTGCGGATCTTGCTCTAGTTTTATTTTCAATTCATCCAAAGCCGGCAATTCAGAAACCTCGTCCATGAACTCCAACCTCGCCCTGGGTTTATCAATTCCATCTGCGTCTGCTGGCAACCCTGCCAGAATCTGCTTCGCTTCCTCGACCCGATCTTCCATAATTAATAAATCACAGAGCTCACTGTGAAGAGAAAAATTCCCAGGCTCTTCTGCAATAATTTTCTGAAGCATGCCAATCGCATTAACCCTGTCACCGTTGGCTAAAAAGACATCCAACTGCTCGCGTATCTGTTCCACGGGGCTCATGGTTAACTGGTCGAGCAATCTTCTAAGAGTAGCTTCATCCTGGGGTCCTTCCAGGCTCTCTGCCATTTGACCCTGAGAAATTACTTTTAAAGTCGGCAGTCCCCGTACCTGGAGCTGTTGAACTATCTGCGGATTGGTCTGCACATTGACCCTAGCCAGTGCAAATTTACCTTGATAAGACTCTACTAATTTCTTCAGTAAAGCGGACATTTCAACGGATGGTGCAGCATTTTCCGCATAGAATTCCAGTACTACCGGAACCTGATTCGATTTTTCTCCAACCTCTGCCTGAAAGTTTTCAACAGTGATTTCTACAATATTTGTGCTACCGAGCATTTCAATAATCCTAACTACTTTATTACCGACGGTAGACTATCGTATTCATCAGCTCTGGGCTAGTCATTACACAATTAAGCCGCTGTACCAAGCCCAATTAGGCGACTAAGCGAAGGCCATCTCGTCTCAGGGCGACTTCAATCACTCGTAGCGATCTCCAGGGGCTGATCCTGCCTCGGTACAATATTTTTCTGCCTTTGCTAACCAGCCAGGTATCCGAAGATCTAATATGTTTTATGGTCATGTCATTCCCTCTGCATTCACACTTATAACCCATTTATGATAACCACTATGGCTATCTGCATTCTTTTTATTCAATCATTACTAAATCATTACTAAATCATTACCAAATCATTACTAAGTCGCTACTAAATCACTTCTGAATCACGGCTTCACTGGACTCTGGCCGAAGGCTGCCAAAAACCCAGCCTGCTTTTACCCAAAATTCAACTGCGTTTAACCTGAAGATAAACTGCAATGTTTGAAACGGTACCTTTCCAATAAAGGGGGAATCTATTTAAACAGATAATACTGTTTATGTATACAGTAGTGTATGAATAACCAGTATGAGTCTTAGCCCGAGAGGTACACCCGGAGATAACCAACAGCAGTAACAAGGCGTCACGATGATATAAGGCGTTGCTGCAAGGCTTTGAAATAGCCTCAGGAAACAGGTAATCGGCCATCACAGCCTTGCAGGGCCGTCAGACTCACAATGTAATCCACGGTAACCCCTGCGCCTGGTCCGACACCAGCAGATTACCGTGCCAGCCAGTTAAGACCGATTTAAGAGCATCAAGAGCGAGTTCAGGCAGGTTATTTTTTTCACTGACATGGGAGACCACCAGATATTTCAAGCGTGCTAAATCAAGGTGACCGACTAGTTCGGCAGCCTGATCATTACACAAATGACCTAAATTGCCGCCGACTCTATTTTTCAGGACCTGAGGATAGGGTCCTGAGGCCAGCATCTGCTGATCATAGTTACATTCAAGTAAAATCAAATCACACTCACGGTAGCGTTCTATCACGAAAGGTGTGATGTGGCCCAGATCAGTCAGCACGCCTACACGGAGATTATTATGGCAGAAAATATACTGACAGGGTTCTCTGGCATCATGGGGAACCGGCACAGGCTCAATCAGTAAATCGCCCAGGGTGAAATTACTGTGACAGTTGACCTTATGCAGTGCCTCTAATAATCCAATCCTGCTGGGATTATAAGTACCTGGGGTCATATAGACAGGGACTTTAAATTTGCGTGAAAACTGGCCAACACCGTTAATATGATCAGCATGTTCATGGCTAACCAGAATAGCCGTAAGGTCGAGGGGCGAGCGTCCTAACCTTTCCAGCCGACGAATAGTTTCCTTGATGCTAAAACCCAGATCAAGTAACAGGCAAACCTTATCAGTTTCAATGAGCGTGCCATTACCTTTACTACCACTGCCTAGTGAAGCAATACGCACGAATCAGGTAGAGTATTCTTTAATGATTTTCAGCAAGCGCTCTGCGATGAGTCCATCAGCAGGGGCATCCCCCTGAAATACCGTTACGGCAACTTCACCGCCTTCCTCCTCAAGAAGCACCTGATAACTATTCTCATCACCCATAACGCTGTCAGAATCTCTGGAAAAGATCTTGGCAAAGAAGCCCGGCTTGGGATTGTGGCCCAGTTGATAGTTTACAAAATAGGTAGCAGTCGTTCGGTTCAGATCCTTAACATTGACGTTGGCATTTTCAAGTGCATCGCCAACCGTGGCCCAGGCACGGTTAAAATCCAGCTTATAGTAAAGGATTGGCATTACGCGATCAGGAATCAATCGTGTTCGACTTTCAGTCAAGCCCGTGGCGAGCATGCTGATTGTTCCCTGACTGATATTCTCGCCCAAATAATAGGCAATTTCTTTTAATATTTCATTTTCTAAGATCAAGTCATCTGAATTATCCGGCCAGGCAATAGCATCTAATCTATACGGTGCATTTGCCTTGACCTGACGCTGTTGCAAATAAATCTCTGAACTGCCGGCACGCACTCCTGGTTCCAGGCTCAGCTTAAACTGATGCAGGTTGGTCGCTCTTGTATTGGCGTAGACGTTCCCCTGACGAAGGCTTTGGAAAACCGATTCTGCTGAACCTTCTCTAGCGGTAAGCCACTGGCTGATTAACCGACCATCACTCGGGTTAGCCTGATCTACATGTAAATTGTTGGCCTCCCAGAACTGGACAACTTTAGGCCAGACTACAGAGGGGGGAATATCCAGAAACACCCATTGTTCATCTCCTAACTTTTTGATGACTATCTGGTCGACGCCAAACCGGGTACTGAGCGACTCTGGTCGACGAATTTCATAATCTGTTCCAACTAGACCACGCGCATCATTGACCTCTGGTATGGGCATCAACTCCAGAAATCGGGGAGAATCCATGCCAGTTGGAATCTGTGTGGGTTCGGAATAGCCGTTTTCGAGCTTCTCTCGAATCTCGTCGCTACCAAACCAGCTGCAACCTGCCAGGCTGAAGAGTAACGGCATAAACTGAATAACAATAGGATAATACTTCATGACTAATTGAGTCCTGCAAGATGTAGCGCTGCGCGCAATTCCGGATGGTATTTTTCAGACAACTGGGTTAATGGTAGTCTTATCCCCTGTCTAATCAGGCCCAACTCCGCTAAAACCCACTTCACCGGAATTGGATTTGATTCCACGAAGAGACTTTTGTGTAATCCCAGCAAGGGCTCATTCAAACTCATGGTAAGTTCCTGCTTTCCCGCTAAGGCGGCATCCACCATCTTCTTCATCTGAGCCGGGGCAACATTAGCCGTTACACTGATTGTGCCCTTGGCACCCGCCATAAGCAGATCACAAGCCGTCAAATCATCTCCTGAATAAATTGCCAAATCATCTCCACAAAGCGCCCTAATCTGGGTCATTCGTTCTATATCGCCAGTTGCTTCCTTGATACCAACTACCTGCTTGATAGCCATTAATCGATGGACCGTTTCCGGGAGCAGATCAACCCCTGTTCTCGCCGGCACATTATAGAGTATCTGTGGCAAATCCACTGCCTCAGCAATCGCTTTAAAATGAAGGAATAACCCCTGCTGAGTGGGTTTATTGTAGTAAGGCGTGACCAGGAGACAGGCCTGAGCACCAGAGTCTTTAGCAGATGCGGTAAATTCAATAGCCTCTCGAGTGGAGTTTGCACCGGTGCCGGCAATGACCGGAATTCTTCCTGAACACAATTTAACAACTTTGCGAATAATCTCGCAATGTTCCTCAGGTGTTACCGTCGGCGACTC
The DNA here is from genome assembly GCA_012960535.1 of Gammaproteobacteria bacterium. GTDB lineage: Bacteria > Pseudomonadota > Gammaproteobacteria > Pseudomonadales > Azotimanducaceae > UBA9926. The sequence continues at coordinate 89,970 of DUBB01000025.1, read as the reverse complement.
ACCTGTTGTACCAACAGGCACAATGGCATCGGTACCGCTGTCAATATGCCATTCCACCAGAGCATGCAGGCTGTCCCAGTCAATGTTATTGTCTTCCAGCATCGGGGTCACCAATGCCACCATACTCCCTGTAATCATAAAATAATGACTCTTCTGACAAAAGTTGCCAATGATAGCGACACATCCCGTGGCAGACAACTAATAATAAACCTGACCATCAGGATTTCAGCTCATCTTTAGGCCACGCATAGACAATGGCCTTGATCAGGGTGGCCAACGGTATCGCAAAGAATACACCCCATACACCGAACCAGCTGCCAAAGACCAGCACAGCAATGATAATAGCAAGGGGATGCAGATTGTTAGCTTCCGAAAAAAGCAGAGGCACCAGTAAAAAGCCGTCGAGCGCCTGAATCAGGCCGTAAATCATCATCAGATACAAAAACGGTTCGGACCAGCCAAACTGCATAAAAGCAATAATGGTGACAGGCAGGGTTACGGCAACGAATCCAAGATAGGGCACAATTACCGACAACCCGACCAGAAACCCCAGCAAAGCAGCATAGTTCAGATCGAACACGGCGAACAAAAGATAAGTGATCAGACCAACCAACAGCAATTCAGCGAACTTACCACGAATATAGTTCTCCATCTGAGCATTCATTTCTGAACCGATTTTATTCATCAGAGGTCTTTTTTCAGGCAGAAAATTCAACATCCATGCCAGGACCTGTTCTTTATCCTTGAGAAAGAAAAACACTAAAATGGGCACCAACAATACGTAAATGAAGATGGTAATCACGATCGGCAACTGCGAGATCGAAGCAGACAGCAACCATTGACCTATATCAGCGGCTTCCGTGCTGATAGTGCCTATCCAGGAATCAATCTGCCTTTCCGAGATCAAAGCCGGATAGTCCTCTAGCAGCTGTGCAACAAGTCCTCCTAGCTGCTGGCTTAAGTTCGGCAGGTCCTGATAGAGACTACTCAACTGGCGCCAGATTCTAGGTACCAGCAGGAATAGAAACCCGACGAAGCCGCCTAGAAATAGAAAAAAAGTGACCCAAACCGCGACTAACTTGGGAATACTGTACTGCCTCATGAAATTAATGATGCCCTGCATCACAAACGCAAGTACAACCCCTGTCAGTACGGGAGCCAGAATCTGCCCCATGAATAGAAAAGACAGACTGATTCCCAGTAATAGAACAAATACTAGAACAGCCTCCTCTTCAGAGAAGTAACGGTCTATCCAAGTCTTAACAATATCCAGCACAATGCAACCTCGTCACGCTTTTTTTAACCAGTGAATGTAATGCCCGTCCTGTTCCTGCTGTTCTATCAGACTATGGCCACTTTGTTTAGCAAAAACCTGGAAATCTCTAACTGAGCCTGCATCGGTGCAGTCCACTTTCAGCACAGCACCTGAGCCCAATCGATTCAGTGCCTGCTTGGCTTTTAGAAGCGGTAGTGGACAGGATAATCCAGTGACATCCAGAGTTTCGTCAAGGGTTAACATCGGTGGGCTATCCTTTCATACTTGCAAAGTTGCATTATAGCAGTAGTTTTCCTACATAAATGTTGGACCCATGCTGCTCTCCCTGCGAACATAGCCCTATGAAGATCAAAAGCACGCTTATTTTCGTACTTAGCATACTGGCTAATACAAGCCAGGCAGACAACAGCGTCCTTAACCTGCCAAATCTGGGTGATGCCAGTTCTGGCATTGTATCTCTTCCACAGGAGCACGACCTTGGGCAACGATTCCTTCGCTCGGTACGAAGTCAGGTCATCAGTATGGACGACCCATTACTGGTTGACTATCTCGAACACCTTGTCTACCGCTTATCGTCTTTCAGTGAAGTCGAAGATCATCGCCTTTACATAATACTGATTAAAAACCCACTGATTAATGCCTTTGCAGCACCCGGCGGCGTTATCGGTGTCAATCACGGCTTATTTCTCAATGCTGAAAGCCACCACGAAATGTCTGCAATACTCGCTCATGAATTAGCCCATCTAAGCCAACGGCATTTCGCCCGGGGTATCGAAAGCGGAAAAAAATCCGGCGTCATCACCATTGCAGGGTTGTTGGCAGGTGCTATCCTCGCTTCTGCAGGTGAAGGCGACGCGGGCCTTGCCGCACTTAGCTTAAGTCAGGGTTTAGCGCAAACGCAACAGTTGAGTTACAGTCGAACCCGGGAGGCTGAAGCTGACAGAATCGGTATTACGACCATGATCAATGCCGACATAGACCCACGCGCTATGGCCTATATATTTGAGAGGCTTGATCGTCTGACCCGCTACAGCGGCGACCTTATTCCAGAGTTTCTGAGAACGCACCCGGTGACAAGGCTGAGGATAGCCGATGCCTACAACCAAACTGAAAGCCTGACCAAAAAAAAATGGCCACTTGACCTGAACTATCAGCTCATGAGGACGCGGGCAATTGTACTTTCCCATGATCCAAAAGAGGCTCTGGCCCTGTTCAGGAAAAACAATAACTCAAAAAATCCTGTTCAGGCCATTGCGCATCAATACGGTCGAGCGCTGGCGCTGACATTAACGGGCGAAATCCGCGAAGCAGAACAATTGATTTCAAGCTTGAGAAAAAATGCCCAGAACAATATAGCCTATCAGATTGCAGAGGCGAAATTACTGGCAGCTGACCATAACCCCAAAGCGGCGGTTAAACTACTGGAGGCCTCTCTTAACATCAATCCCGGTAACTATCCCCTGGCAATGGCTCGTGCTGAGCTTTTAATTCAACTAAAACGCCCGGGCGAGGCTTCCCAGACCTTATCGGAGCTATCACAGAGCAGACCCGATGATGAAACAGTCTGGTATCACCTGGCGGAAGCGTTGGGCCTGGCAAATGACATCAGCGGTGTGCACCAGGCCAGGGCTGAATACTTTGTCCTGAATGGAGATTTTGATCAGGCCATTAAGCAACTTGGCTATGCATTACCTCTGGTCCGACAGAATTTTCAAGCTAGTGCCAAGATAAAACAGCGTATCGAAGAAGTCTGGAACCTCAAAGCTGGATCTGAGTAGGTCCGGACTTCCAAGCATCTAGGTCAGTGTTTTTTTCTAAAATCCACCATGCGCTGCAAAGGTACCATTGCACGTGCTGCCATTTCTTCAGGTATGACAATTTCATTTTCACCCGTTCGCAGGCTGTGCTCCAGATTGTTCAGAGAATTCATTGCCATCCACGGACAATGAGCACAACTCCGGCAGGTAGCACCACGCCCTGCTGTAGGCGCTTCAATGAATAGCTTACCCGGTGCTGCCTGTCTCATCTTATAGAAAATTCCACGGTCTGTAGCCACTATGAACTGCTGGTTGGGGAGTGCCGCGGCTGCCTGGATTAATTGAGAAGTCGAACCAACCACGTCAGCCAGTTGAATGACCGCCTCGGGTGACTCAGGGTGAACCAGAACAGCGGCGTTGGCATGAACAGCCATCAAATCCCTTAACCCTCTGGCCTTAAATTCTTCATGAACGACACAGGCTCCATCCCACATCACCATATCTGCACCGGTTTCATTTTCAATGTAGGCACCCAGATATCGATCTGGTGCCCAAAGAATTTTTTCATCAGCCTCCATCAGGAACTCAATCACATCCAAAGCAATACTGGATGTGACAACCCAGTCAGCCCTCGCTTTTACAGCCGCTGAGGTATTAGCGTAGACAACGACAGTACGATCAGGATAAGCAGAACAAAACCGGTCAAACTCGTCGCTCTGACAACCCAGGTCAAGCGAGCAGGTCGCCTCTAACGTCGGCATCAGCACTGTTTTATCCGGATTAAGGATTTTCGCGGTTTCACCCATGAACCTGACGCCTGCAACCACTAGAAGCTTGGCCTTACTGCTGGCGCCGAAGCGTGCCATTTCCAGCGAATCTGCCACGCAGCCTCCGGTCAGGTCTGCCAGGGCCTGAATATTCTCGTCCGTGTAATAATGCGCTACCAGCACAGCCTGCTTCTCCAGAAGTAAATCAGCAATGCGCTCACTAGCCTGCGCCACTTCAACTTCAGAGAAACGTTTTTCTTGATGCGATGGAATATCAATTAAAGTACTCAATGGTCAGATTTCCCTTGTGAAAACAGCTCAGCTCTTGATAACAGGTCAGGGTCGGTGCCAACCAGTCAATGGCAAGTATCCCTGATTACTCAAACATTATATTATTTAAGTGAACCAGAATCGACAATGCCTAAATGTCACTACTTTTCCTTATCCAGAACACAAAACAAATTGATGACGGCAACTGTCTGCGCCTTGTTAACGCGGCGCTTCAGCAGAATGTGCGCATAGCAATCGCTGATATTGATACTTTAAGCCTGCATAAACACCATATTGGAGTCAGAGGGTTTAGTGTTTTAAACACCCTTAAAGGTGGTCACTGGGAAGATCTGTGCAAGCACTTCTTGCTGTCTGAATTTAAAACAACCTGGGTACTTTCGCTGGGTAAAAGGGAAAATTTTCTCGACAAAATACAACTTCTGAGGATGGCAGAAAAAACCACGCGACTCGTTAATTCCGTTGATTCGCTCATGTTCCTTAAAAGTAAGTACAGCCTGGCCGGTTATCCCAATAGATTTAATTACCCGGAAAGCCACGCAAGTAGCAATGCTCTTGACCTTCTCCAGATTGTCGAATCTGGTGGTAACTGGATAGCCAAGCCACCTGCTGGCAGCTTCGGCAGAAAGGTTTTCTTCCTAAACAAACACACCGCGAATCGTCGAGCCATATTAAAGTTGCTCTGTGGAACCCAAAAAGATCAATACACCCTGCTTCAACACTATGTAACAGAAATTTCCAATGGAGAGAAAAGAGTGCTACTGGCTAACGGTAGTATTATCGGCCAGTACCTGAGAACTTCTACGATAGATCACCGGACTAATCTAATGCAGGGGGGAATTCCCAGCAGCTGCTCCCTTACCACCGAGGAATTCAATTACTGCTCGGATATCGGTAAATATCTAAAAGACCACGGCGCCCTGTTCGCGGGAATCGACCTGGTGTTCCCTTACATAATTGAAATCAACGTGGTTAGCCCAGGTGGACTGGCAACCCTGGAAGCACTCGGAGGGCCAGATCATGCAGCCAATGTGATCAAAAACATCATTACTGATTAAAAATATCATTGAGTAGAAGCAATGCCTTGAGTTTTTTGCTCGAATCAGTATCATTGGCGCCTCCATCAGAGGGCCGTTAGCTCAGTTGGTAGAGCAGTTGGCTTTTAACCAATTGGTCCCGCGTTCGAGTCGCGGACGGCCCACCATTTTTTCTACCCTCCCACATCTGTCGAATCAAGTTTACTTTCAGCACGCCAATTAAACCATCAACTCAAAACATGAGTCGGCAAACAAACGTTTTGATAGGCAGTTATCCCGGCCAGACCAGGACCTATGGGCTGGCTTTGAAACTCAGCCCATCAACGGATCACGCTGTCAGCCTAGCAGTCGAGTTTGTCGCGCACATAGCTCTGCGCTAATTTTCCGGCTGTTTTATCGCTGTAATCGGTCGCCACCTGGGTAAGCAGATCCTTGCCGCGCTGGCAATCGCCCATGAGGTGGTAGATTTTGCCCAACTTAAAGGCAGCATCAGGCGCTTTTGAATGATCTGGAAAACCATTGATAACCTGTACCAATGCCTGCCGTGCCTTTTCATAATCTGGCTTTTTCTTGGCGGCCTGTATCTCCCCCAACCAATAGTAAGCATTGGGTGTATAAGTGCCATCAGGAAATTGCTTGATGACGCCAAGCAGCTGTTCTATTGCCAGATCGTATTGACGCCCTCTTATCGCCTGAAGAGCAGCATCGTATAATGGCTTCTCACCCGCATTTACAGACGAGTCTGGTTGTTCTATCTGATAAGTATCGGTTTGGTTTTCCACTATCTCCGATCCACCTTCACCAGATGCCTGCGAAGCCTCTACCTCCCCTAGCCCCTGCAGGCGTCTATCCAGTTCTAAATAACGGTCTTCCTGAATAGCCTTACCACGTTGAACTTCATAGCGCAGCTCTTCTATCTGGCCGCGCAGAGTCATTACTTCCTGTTGCAGAATCTGCAACTGGTATTGATTTTCCATATTAGGATGCGACGGGCTTTCTTCATCAAGTATGGGAGCCGGCTCATCTGCTATTGGTGCAGTCGGGAATTCTTCTGTGATCTGCCTTTCAACCGAATCCGAAGACAGTGTCTCGACCCGAATAGGGCTTTCCGAGGCAAGGCCTGTTCCAGCCAGAAACCACCCTAGCAAAAGGAGCCCAACGCTCAGCCAAATACGACCAGGCTCTCTTCTACAGCCGCTGATGTACATATAACGAAAGCTTTATCTAACGAAAGCTTTATCGATAAACTATTTCGACTCGCCGATTCTTCGTCCAGGAACCCTCATCATGACCAGAATCAGCAGGTTTTTCTTCACCATAGCTTATAACTTCCATCTGGCTACGCGAAACGCCCTGGGCAATCAAGTAAGCTTGAACCGCATTCGCTCTACGTTCTCCCAGCGCCAGATTATATTCGCGCGTTCCTCTTTCATCAGCATGGCCTTCTAGCCTAACACTGAGCATGCTGTTACCACTGAGCACACCTGCGTGTCGATCGAGTTCTGAATGGCCTGATCGCCTGACAATAGCCTGATCGAAATCAAAGTAAAATAACCCCTTGAGCGTCTCAGACCCAGCAGCGGCGTCCAGTTCGTCCAGCGGTAAAATGATCCTTCCACGAGAAACCATTGGCTTGATAGGTTCAATTTCGACAAGGACGTTTTCAACCTCCATAGAAGTCTCAGGCGCTTGGAGTTCCGGGGCAGGGCCACTACTCGTCTCCTGTGTCGTGCTTGCACATCCAGCTAACGCTAACAACGCAATGGCCAGCATTGGACCACAATATCGTTTCATTAATGCCATTATAAGCTCCTGTTCATAAAGCGAAAAACCCCAGAGTTCTGAAAACAGAACTACCAATTAACCATTCAGTGGATTAAACCACAAATTTGAAGCAATTATTCATCTGGTGGCGATAATTATCCAATAATCCCGTGAATTCTATCCCCGATGCATGATTTTACGATAACTAATGCTTGATTCTGAATATTATTTAGACACTGGAACGAAATTTTTCCGCTTGGTCGGTGACCAGGACGGCTCTCGAACATCACCCTGATTAGACGGCAGATTGAATTTTACGCCTCCATCTATCGATACCCCGGCCAATATACCCCTGCCACCCACCTGGGTCGCGTAGATCAACATACTTCCATTGGGTGCGATGCTGGGTGATTCATCGAGCGAGGTTTCAGTTAAAACCCGTAACCGTCCTCTCTTCAGATCAAGGTGACTTATATGGAAAATGCCTTCGCGGCGATGCACCATAACTAGGCCGGAACCATCCTTTAGCAAACTGGCCTTCGCATTGTAATCCCCCTCAAACGTCAACCTCTCAATCCGTAAATCGTTAAGGCCCATAGAATAAATCTGTGGCTGACCACCGCGATTGGAGGTAAATACGATTGATCGGCCATCATGACTCCAGGATGGCTCGGTATCGATTCCATAGTGCCGGGTCACCCGCCGCAGTCTTCGTGGTTTACTTTTCAGGTCTAAAATATAAATATCTGGATTACCGTCTTTAGATAACACCATGGCCAGTTTCGTGCCATCCGGCGAAAACGAAGGCGCTCCATTTAAACCTGTAAAGGCAGTGACCTGTTCCCGCGTTCTTGTCACCAGATTATGGATATAAATCGCTGGCCGGCTATCCCTCTCGAACGATACATAAGCAATTCGCTCGCCTTCGGGGGACCAGGTGGCGGACAAAATGGGTTCTCTAGACTGTAATACCGTCACAATTCTGCGCCCATCTGCATCTGCGACGTTAAGACGAAATTCCCTGGAATCATTTTCGCCAGTTGCAGTGATGTACATGATCTGGGTAGAAAAAGCACCGGGTATACCCGTTAGCGCTTCATACAAGGTGTCACTGGCATAATGGGCCATATCTCTGAGATCCAGATCGCTACCGACGATAATCTCGGAAATATCTGTCGTCTGCTCATAGATATTGTAAAGCTCAAAATGCAGGGCTAGATCGGGACCGCGCTCGGTTAAGTACCCCATCACCAGGTATTCAACATCGAGAAGCTTCCAGTCACGCAAAAAGACTTCTTCTGCCGTATTCGGAAGGCTCAGCATTTGCGTTACGGGTAAGGTATTAAAGCGGCCACTGAAGCCCAGATCAGAAGTTATAATTTCAGCAACACTTTCAGGAAGAGAGCCCCGCCCTCTCCACTCAAAAGGAATAACGGCTATACGCACCGCATTATCAGCCCCTTTGGTGACCTCAATTCTTAACTCAGCTGTGCTGAAAACTGAACACACCAGGCAACCAAGAATCAGCCCTAACCTCGTCATTTTTATTTTCATCGATTAATCACAGCCTTAAGTCCTCGGGTCGAAATAATACCGTAAATTCTCTGAATCGCCTTTCAAACTGCGCTGCCACTGCGGGAACCTGAAACTGCTCGGCCTTCTGAACCGCCAGAATAGCTGAACGATCGAAAGCAACATTACCGCTACTTTCCTGAACCACAACCTCAACAACCTCGCCAGTGGGAACCAGGAAAACCCTGAGCAAGGCCTGCATACCATTTCGAGCACTCGGCGGCCTGGACCAGTTTGAAACAATATCCTGCTGAATCTGCGCTACAAAAGCCATGGATTTTTCATCATCAGTGACAGCTTTACGACGTTCTTGTTCTTCCATAACCGCGAGTGTTAATTCGTCCTCCATCTGTAGTCGGAACTGTTCTTCGAGTTGCCTTTTTAATTGTGGTTCTTGCCTGGCGCTGACCATTGGTGCTTGCTGTGTAAAAGCTTCAGCCTGGTCCTGGGTCGAATCCGTTGTTTCAACAGGTACAAGTTTTTTGTTTGCTAGCACACTTTCCCGGGCCTGCCTGCGACTGGCAATTTCTTTCGCTTTCTGCTGTTCAGCCCGCTCCTTAGCAGCCATCTCCTCGCGACGCCTGATCTGGATAGGATTCTGTCGAATCAGAGAGGCACTAATATACAGGGGTTCAATCCGCGTTGGTTCACTCGATTCTGCCTGCCAGTTAATCAGCAGTAAGCCCACCACTGCACCGTGCAGGAGCACAGCAAGAAAAATGGAAAAAACATAGCCCGCCAGTTTTGGCATAATATACGAGTCCCTTTAACCACTCGAGGGTTCAGTCACCAGGCCTATCCCTTCAACGCCAGCACGCTGCAATTCATCCATCAAAGTGACTACCACACCGTAGGGTAACGACTGGTCACCTTCAACCAAAACACGAACTGCAGGATTAGCAGATATAATTTTCATAGTGGTCTCGCCAATCGCCTCCAGAGGTAGCGGCGTTTCTTCATCACCCGTGTTTAGATAATAACTACCATCGGACTTGATGCTTACTACCAGAAAACTCTGGTCTGAATCCACGTCAATTGCCTCGCTATTGGCATTGGGTAAATCCACCTTAATACCCTGCGTCATTAAAGGTGCCGTGACCATAAAAATAACCAGCAAAACCAGCATAACGTCGATGTAGGGCACTACATTGATCTCTGACATGGGTTTTCTTCGGGCTACCTTGGACATTGGCTTAGTTACCTGTTCTGGATCGATCGGTTAAGAATAGAACTGAACTCATCTGAAAAGGCCTCAAATCGATTCATTATGACTTCTACCTGGGCAGAATAGCGGTTATATGCGATCACAGCAGGAATAGCCGCAAACAGACCAATAGCCGTCGCTATCAAGGCCTCAGATATTCCTGGCGCTACCACCGAAAGGCTAGCCTGATTCGCTGTTGCTAATCCTCTGAACGAATTCATAATCCCCCATACTGTTCCAAACAAACCAATATAAGGACTGGTTGAACCGACTGTGGCCAAAAACGGAAGCGACGCTTCAAGCCTTTCTTCTTCTCGGGACAGGGCAACGCGCATCGCCCGCTGCACGTTCTGCATAATACGTTCTGCCTGGGTTCCATATTGCTGCCGAGAACGTGTAAATTCCTTAAAACCTGAATAAAAAAGATGTTCAATGCCGATCGGGTCAGCATCAGCTGATTCGATCTCAATAAAAATGGACCGCAGGTCATTGCCTGACCAGAACTCACTTTCAAACACGTTAGCCATTCTGCGAATCGAAGAGAGAACAAAAATCCTTTGGAAAATCATTATCCAGGACACCAAAGACGCCATTATTAGAATGGCCATGACAATCTGCACCACAACAGAAGCACCCAGAATCAAATGCAGTATCGAAATAGGTTCGTTCACTCTCCCTCCCCACTTAGATTTTCGACAAAAAGGTCCTGCCTGGGAACTGTAACAAACTCCATCCCAAAATGGAGATACGCTCTTTTGGTTGCTATTCTGCCTCGCGGTGTGCGCATCATGAAGCCTTGCTGAATCAGGTAAGGTTCATAGACATCTTCAATGGTATCCCTTTCCTCACCCACAGCTGCTGCTATGCTATCGATTCCCACTGGCCCTCCGTCAAATTTTTCAATCACAGCCATCAATAACCGGCGATCCATATGATCAAACCCGTTGGCATCTACATTCAACATATTCAGCGCCTGATCCGCAACTTCGGCAGTCACCTCCCCGGATGCGCGGACCTCTGCATAATCGCGAACTCGGCGCAATAGTCGATTGGCAATTCTGGGCGTTCCGCGGGACCTGACTGCTATTTCCTTAGCACCCGCTGCATCACATTGAACACCTAATAGGGCAGCGGAACGAACCAGAATCTTTGCTAGATCTTGTTCGCTATAAAACTCAAGCCTCTGCACAATCCCAAATCGGTCGCGCAGAGGCGAGGTTAGCAGACCCGTACGTGTCGTTGCACCTACCAGGGTAAAAGGCGGAAGATCCAGTTTAATGGATCTTGCAGCTGGGCCTTCACCAATCATCAGATCTACCTGGAAGTCTTCCATCGCTGGATAGAGTATCTCCTCAACAGCAGCATTTAGACGATGGATTTCATCAATAAACAGCACGTCACCTGCTTCCAGGTTAGTCAATGCGGCTACCAGGTCACCTTTTTTTTCCATGACAGGACCGGATGTCGACTTAATTTTAACATCCATTTCAGAGGCAATTATATTAGCCAGGGTTGTTTTACCAAGACCCGGAGGGCCGAAGATCAAAGTATGATCCAGCGATTCCTGGCGACCCTTGGCCGCCTGCATAAACACCGTCATCTGTTCACACACCTGGGCCTGGCCAATATAGTCATCCAATCGCTTCGGCCTTATGGCCCAATCTTGTTGCGGCTCAGGCGCTTGTGAGGCAGGCGAAACCAGACGATCTGATTCAATCATGATTCTGCTCTCGCATACCAATAATTCATGCTTTTCCGCTCCAAATCAGTTATCCATAAACTGATTGTTATGCCAACAATTTCAGTGCCTGCCTGACTAGCACTTGCACATCGTCACTATCATCCTCGATCTGTGCTAGCGCACGAGCTGCCTCCTGGGGTTTGAATCCCAGACCAACTATCGCCGCCTCAGCATCTGCCCTACCATCTGATTTTGCCGGTACGCCAACACGGTCATCAAGGCCAACCTGCCAATCCGTAAACTTATCCCTCATTTCCATAATAAGACGTTCCGCCATGACTTTTCCAACACCTGATATTCCATTTAAGGTCTTGACATCATTCTGTCGAATACAACTGATAAAGGCGCTCGCATCAACCGCCGAAAGGATGGCCACAGCTAGCTTAGGACCTATTTTATTAACCCGAATCAAGGCACGAAATAATTCCCTGTCCTGCTTTTTTAAAAAGCCAAACAGGATCTGAGCATCCTCCCTGACCACAAGATGCGTGTACAGAGAAACCAGACTATCAATTGGGCCCAGACTGACCCGCGTAGATGTGGGTACTGATACTTCATAACCCAACCCAGAAACATCAATAACAATCTGCTGATCGGTTTTATCTAATAACTTACCCTGAATCATTGCAATCATGTTTTTGGCCCCACCAAACGACCTCGACGAAATGCCATACCTGTTGTGCTTGTTCTTTGCAGATTAAACTGGGTATGGGCATGACACAGTGCTATGGCTAATGCATCTGCAGCATCTTCCTGCGGTTTACCTTGTAGAGCAAGCTGCACTTCCACCATATGCTGGACCTGGATTTTTGTGGCATTGCCATTGCCTACAACAGCTTGCTTTACCTTGCGTGCCTCGTATTCAAATACCGGTAACCCCTGGTGACTGGCAGCCACAATAGCCACGCCCCTGGCTTGACCTAGTTTCAGCGCCGAATCCGCGCTTTTTGCCATGAATATTTTTTCGATTGCTAACAGTTCTGGCTGATATTCGCTGATCAGTTCACTCACACCCGTGAATATTTCATCCAGTCTCTCTGCCGTTGCTCCGCGAACATCGGTCTTAATGCAGCCACTGGCAACATATTCCAACTCGGCACCCTGGTTACTGAGAACCCCGTAACCTGTTACCCGTGAACCAGGATCAATACCTAGAATGATACTCATGCCCGCTTCCGGCGTGATTAACCTGATCGAATTCTAGCACATAGCGGGGTTGTTCCGGTTCTATCCGAATTCTACATCGACAAAGGTTAGCAACGCATTAGGGCGATTCAGCCATAAAATTACCGTTGGTATAAACATTAGTGACATCATCTATGTCTTCCAGCAATTCGAGCAATATGAGGAGCTTAGTAGAGTTTTCCTCACTCAAATCGGTATAGGTATGCGGCAGCATTGCAATCTCTGCCATTATAGTTTTAAAACCAGCCTGCAAAAATAGCTCTTTTATTTCCTGAAAATCTTCGGGACTGGTAATCACCTCCACAGTTCCATCCTCAGCGCTGTCGACATCCTCTGCACCGGCTTCAATGGCGATATCCATAATTGAGTCTTCTGCACCGCCAGATTCCAACAGCAGTTGGCCTTTTTTTGAAAACAGATAGGCGACAGAACCATCGGTGCCTAAATTACCACCACCTTTGCTGAAAGCATGACGAATTTCAGCAACTGTCCTATTCCGATTATCGGTCATCGTCTCCACCAGAATAGCAACTCCACCGGGACCATATCCTTCGTAGGTGAGCGCCACCAGGTCCGCGCCTTCCTGTCCCCCTGCGCCTCTGGCAATGGCCCGCTCCAAGGTATCTCGCGGCATCTGGACTGCTTTAGCCTTGTCCACTAAATTTCGAAGACCCGGATTGTCATCAACGCTGCCGCCACCGTCGCGGGCCGCAATAGTCAGTTCCCTAATGATTTTTGTAAACACCTTAGCTCGCTTGGCATCCTGCCCCGCTTTTCGATGCTTGATGTTGCTCCACTTACTATGGCCAGCCATATCTAACCCTGATCAGTTGGGATTATGAACACGAATGCCCAATTCGCGAACCAGCTTCTCTGGCACGTTGTCAGGTGCTGCGGTGAGCAGGCATGTCGCAGTCTGGGTCTTTGGAAAAGCAATCACATCACGGATGGCTTTAGCATCCGTCATTAACATAACTAGCCGGTCCAAACCCAGGGCGATGCCGCCATGCGGAGGAGCGCCATATTTTAACGCATCCAGCAGAAACCCAAATTTTGCTTCAGATTCATTTTCAGACAGCTGCAATACCTGAAAAATAGCCCGCTGCATCTGCGGGTCATGAATCCGTATGGATCCACCACCCACTTCATAACCGTTGATCACCACATCATAGGCTCGCGAACTGGTTTTTCCTGGATTAGCAAGCAGTGAATCAATAGAACCAATTGGCTGGGTAAAGGGATGATGTACAGCGGTCCAATGCGATGAATCAACTTGTTCAAACATCGGGAATTCAGTGACCCAGCAAACCGACCAGGGGCATTCATAAAGGTCAAGGTCCGTTGCAAGCTTGTTCCTTAGTGCTGCCATTGAATCATTAACCACATTAGCCTTATCTGCACCAAAGAAAATCAGATCCCCATTTTCAGCTTGTAACCGAGCCAACAACTCGTCGACAACACTTTCCGGTAGAAATTTGAGAATAGGCGACTGTAACCCGCTCACGCCGGCGCTAATATCATTAACCCTGATGTAAGCCAATCCCTTGGCGCCATAGATCCCCACAAAGCTTGTCAGGTCATCAATATTTTTTCGGCTTAAACGATCACCGTTTGGGAGCCTCAGCGCAACAACCCTTGAATCAATATCCTTAGCAGGCACGCCGAACACCTTGAATTCAACCTCAGTCATTAAGTCCGCAATATCGATAAGCTCCAGGCCAAAACGAAGATCTGGTCTGTCTGTACCATAATGCTGCATGGCGTCAGCATAAGTCAGCACAGTAAAGGGCTCTAACTGCACGTCGATTACCTCATCAAAAACGCGTATCAGCATCTCTTCTGCCAGAGCCATGATGTACGCTTCATCTACAAAGGATGCTTCGATATCAACCTGAGTAAATTCCGGTTGTCGATCCGCCCGCAAATCTTCGTCCCGAAAACATCTGGCTATCTGGTAGTAGCGATCAAAACCGGAAATCATCAGCAGCTGTTTAAAAATCTGAGGCGATTGCGGCAAAGCATAGAACTGACCTGGGTGAACTCGGCTTGGAACCAGGTAATCTCGCGCGCCTTCGGGGGTTGCCTTGGTTAATACCGGTGTTTCAAGATCTACAAAATCATAGCTACTAAGAAAATTACGTACAAAATGGCTGACTCGGGAGCGGATGCGTAGCTTCTCCTGCATCTCCGGCCGCCTTAAATCTATATAGCGGTACTTTAATCGAACATCATCCCCAGCTTCAGAGTGCTCATCCAGTTGAAAAGGGGGCGTTTCCGAACGGTTCAATACGGTGAGCTGTTGACCAAGAACCTCAACTTCACCTGTCAGCATTTTTGGATTAATAGCGGCCGGGTCACGCAGACGAACCAAACCAACGACTTCAATTACAAACTCATTTCGCATCTGATCTGCAAGCGCAAAGCTGGCATCGGTATCTGGGTCAAAGACAACCTGGATCACGCCACGATGATCCCTGAGGTCTAAAAAAATAATACCGCCATGATCCCGGCGACGATTGACCCAGCCATTCAGCCGGACTTCCTGTTGCAGGTGCTCTGGCCGTATTTCGCCGCAATAGTGGCTTCTCATAATATGTTCCTTGTAAACGCTGTCGCTATATAACCTGTGAGATTACCTCAACCGTCTGTCGGCGCCGGTGTACTCTTGGTATCCTTGCCAGCGCTCTTATTCTTGCTATCTGCTGATGACGTATTTGCAGTTGTCGCCTCACTCGAACCCGTAGTAGCGGGCGACTCAGAATCGGTTCCACTGACATTTTTCTTTGAGCCTGTCTTGAAATCAGTTTCATACCAGCCACTGCCCTTTAATCTGAAGGCAACAGCTGAAACCAATTTCTTAAGATCTGGTTTACCACATTCCGGGCAATCAACTAATCTGCTGTCACTCATCTTCTGGATCTTCTCTAGCCGATGCTGGCAACTCGTACATTCATATTCATAAATAGGCATTGACTCACTCCAAAAGCACAACAACTTCCTTCGACAGGACGGCGCGAAATTATACCCAATACGTCTTCACTTCGACACCATTGGAGTCTGAATCTGCTAATTTAAGATATATACCGGTAAAACAGTCCGTCGAATCGCTCTGCATCCGCCAAAAAACTGCTATTCCAGGACTTCAGATAAAAATACCATCTGCCTGCAGCACCGTTTTGCGAATAATCACAAAGAGCGGGTGATAGCTTACCAAAACAACGGCCCTGATCCTGGTTTTACTTGTTTCTAATTGCGCTTTGCTTTTAATTTTACGCTGCTTCTAATGGTACTTTGCCTCTAATATAAAAGCCGACGGAATCCTGGGCGACTGCCTGCCCGCTGCAAAAAATTCGGTAATAACACAAATAAATTACAGCCAACAGTCATCATTTGAGCCAAGACCCTGATAAACTAAACGCGAGATATTAAGCCAACAAACTCCCTGGACGAGCCAGCCCGGTAGACAACTGAAAGACACTCCTATGAAAGTATCCCAATACACCCTGTCAACGCAAAAAGAAATGCCTGCTGATGCCGAAATTGCCAGCCACCAGCTTCTCATCAGGGGCGGCTTTATCCGAAAATTAGCATCAGGGATCTATACCTGGTTGCCCATTGGATTGCGTGTACTGAGAAAAATCGAGGATATTGTCAGGCAGGAGATGAACCAGGCGGGTGGCCAGGAGCTAATGATGCCTGTCATCCAGCCGGCAGAACTGTGGCAGGAATCGGGGCGCTGGAATCAATATGACGAGGGCTTGCTGTTAAAATTAAAAGACAGGCACCAGCGCGATTTCTGTTTCGGGCCAACCCACGAAGAAGTGATCACCGAAATCGCCAGAAACGAGCTCAAAAGCCACAAACAGTTACCTGTCAACTACTACCAGATCCATACAAAATTCAGAGATGAAACCCGACCCAGATTCGGTGTTATGCGAGCCAGGGAATTTATCATGAAAGACGCCTACTCGTTTCATGCGGACACAGAATCTCTGCAGCAAACCTACCAATTAATGCACGATACCTACACCCGTATCCTAGACAGAATCGGGCTGGAGTACAGAGCTGTATTAGCCGATACAGGTAGTATCGGTGGCTCCGCATCAATGGAGTTTCACGTACTCGCCGATTCAGGTGAAGACCTGATAGCGTTCAGCTCACAGGGCGACTACGCAGCCAATATCGAATTGGCTGAAGCGGTAGCAGTACAGCTACCCGAGGAAAAGCCATTGAAAATAGAAAAAATAGCAACCCCTGGCCAGAGAACCATCCAGAACATCGTTCAATTCCTGAATGCTGACATACGAAAAACAGTAAAGTCGCTGATCGTTATCGGAGACAATCAACCCCTGGTTGCGTTAATTGTTCGTGGTGACCATACCCTAAACACGTTCAAAGCCGAAAAAATAGCCGGTGTAGCAGCGCCGCTGACTATGGCTGATGAAGATCAGATTCAGGCCGCTATAGGTTGCCCTGTAGGATCAATAGGCCCTGTGAGTCTTAAATTACCCATCATCGCAGATCGCTCCGCAGCCACAATCAGCAATTTTATCTGTGGTGCAAACGAAGATGACTTCCATTTTACTAACGTTAACTGGCAATCGGATTGCCCGGAATATGAGATCGCAGATATTCGTAATATTGAACAAGGAGATGCCAGCCCAGACGGAAACGGTAGCATTCAATTAAAACGAGGTATAGAAGTTGGCCACATTTTCCAGTTAGGGGAAAAATACAGTATCCCTATGAACGCCACCGTTCTTGATGAAAACGGCAAAGCGAAACCCATGCAAATGGGTTGTTACGGTATGGGCGTGTCTCGTCTGGTGGGTGCTGCGATCGAGCAAAATCATGACAAATCCGGCATTATCTGGCCGATTTCAATCGCTCCCTTTCAGGTCATACTGATTCCCATTAACGCCCACAAATCCGTGGCAGTAACAGACGCCACCAGCAGAATTTACCAGGCGCTGCTCGATGACGGAATAGAAGTCCTTCTCGATGACCGCGACAATCAGCGACCTGGGGTGAAATTCGCCGATGCGGAACTCATAGGAATCCCGCATCGATTCGTTATAGGCGATCGTGGCGTGAACAAAAATGAAATCGAATATACGCCGCGAAGTACCGGCGAAACTGAAAACTGGCCCCTCGATGAAGTCAATAGTCGACTCGCCGAAATACTGCAGTTAGTCTGAAACTTCAATTTAATTAGCCCCTGCCCTGGCTGCGAATCACCATCAATAGTGTCTCGACCGTCTGAGCACCCACCAGGGTTTCCACCAGGGCCCCATCCGGAGAAAATATAAAAGTGGTAGGCAAGACCAAAGGCCTGTCAATTCCCAGCTCGCTGGCTGGATCCTGTGCGTAAACTGGGAAGTGTATATCCATCTTAGCGATGGCGGCCTGTCGCTCAGACTCAGTCAGGGGATTATCAAAATTAACGCCCAACACAACCAGCTGTTGACGATAATCAAGTGCTATTTTATTGAGCTCAGCTATCTCCAGAATACACGGACCACACCAGGTAGCCCAATAATTAACCACGCGCCAACGTTTCCCATCGCCTGCGCCAAAATCATCCGTGATCACCGTCTCTGAAACATCCGGCTTCGAACAGGCACTCAGCAGAAAAACCAACGTTGCAAGTACTAGCCGTTTACTGACCCTGGGTTGCATCGTGTTTCTCTCCTGCAAATAGCTGGGCCAAATCAGTCTCTAAAATTTTTCGATTCACGCCTGTCAATTCAACAACCCTGTGATCGACCGCTTCCTTCCATGGCGGTGATCCAGCCGGTGTCACCGACCCATTCGACCTCCCTGGAAGCACTACATCCAAGCCTTCATATAGCTGCCACAGGGTTACATTCTGTAAACTTCTGGCCAGTATCAGGCCGCCGTTTTCTATCCTTACCAACAAACCATGATTAATCAATTTTTCTCTGTTTTCACTCCAGAAACGAAGATTTATTACCCCACTGTGCTGACGAATCTGTTTTTCTGTTAAAGCTCGACCCTGCTGGTAGGCCTCATAAAATAGATCCAGGATACTCAACAACTGAAGGTACTGTGGCTCAGACAAAAGGTCCTTGTCGGAACGAAACAGACCAAGTGCTTTCACGAATTCAGCACCGGCCAAGATTATGGTCCAGGTCACATAAATCCACAACAGGAATACTGGAACAACGGCAAAAGCACCATAGATCACCTCAAAGTCTGATGCCGCCATCAGTTTCCCAAATCCGTACTTGGCCACTTCAAAGCTAACCGCCACCAACAACCCACCCAGCAAGGCATGTTTCAATGGGACCACTGCATTGGGAACCGCTGCGTATACCAGGGTGAAAGCCAGCACGCTCAAGGTCCACGGCAAGAACTGATAAACAACCGGCAAATCAGAAACATCCGAGAAAAAAGGCAACGAAAACAGATAAGTTGTCATAACGGTACCGCCGACGATTAACAACGGCCCTAAGGTCAATAGGCCCCAGTACATCAGTACTCGCTGGAGTTTGTTTCTGGGTTCACTCACCTTCCATATTTCATTGAAAGTGCGCTCGATGGTAAATAGCATCAGAAAGGCTGTAACCCCTAACAGTATAAAACTAGGTGCGCTGAGACTACGCGCCTGATCAGAAAATAGTCTCAGATACGACTGAACAGAAGCAATATTCTCTGGCACTACATAAGAAAAAATAAAATCCTCCAGCGTTCGAGACACCCCGGAGAAAGCCTCAAAAGCAGATAACACCATATAACTGACGGTCAGTGCCGGTACCACTGCAAATAGCGTTTGATATGTTAGAGCTGCGCCGGTAGTCTGACAGCCATCCGAAATATACTCGCTGACGACATAGCGTAAAAATTGAGTAACTTGTTGACCGTTCATTATCGTCATCGCATGACTCCTCATCGATTATGGCGAACCGTTTCCCACTGATAATGCTTTGGAGAGTAATATGACGCAAGTAACGATCTATCATAATCCCAAATGTTCTAAATCAAGAGCGACCCTGGCAATCCTGAATGATCACAATATAGAACCCAATATACGCCTGTATCTCGAACAACCACCCACTGCAGCAGAACTTGATGAACTGCTGCAGGCTTTGGCTATGAATCCAGAAGATATCTTCCGAAGTGGTGAATCAATAGTGCAATCATTAAAGATAGATATCGGAGAACTCGATGGCACAAAACTCATTGAGCTCATCTTACAGCATCCTATTCTCATGCAACGGCCTATCGTCCGTCGCGGCAACCGAGCCATTATTGGTCGACCGCCCGAGAATGTTGTCGCCTTGATCGATTGAAACAATCTGGCAGGAATTAATCTCAGTGGATTATCTTTGGTTGCGAAGATGCGGCTGCTTTAGGCGATGCTTCTCGTGACTCTACCTCGGTGTGGTCATCTTCGTAATCAGCACCGTCCATATCATCTGAAGCGCGTACTTCATACCGCCTGGTGACAATATCACCAGCAATAATGGAGGGTAGTTTTTCAAGAAACTGCTCCATATGTACTGTCTCAAAGTGTCCTTGCAGGGCATCTACCGATTCCCACTCCTGAAACAGTAAGAACTGATTGGGATCTGTCTGGGCTACATAAAACTCATAGCTGACACAGCCAGACTCTGCCTTGGTAGCAGTGGCCATCTCATACATTAAATCCAGTGCTTCCTGACGCTGATCAGGAATGATAGGAAACAGCCCATGAACAATAATCATAATTTACGCATCACCCTGTTTGAACTCTAGTATACCCCTACTCACCCCTGTTATACAGTCAGTCGCCTCTATCAACTGCGAAAGCAGACCAGGCCTGAGCGACCGGCATGACCTCCAATTGATTTACATTAATGTGTGCTGGCTGGGCAATGACCCAACAGATCATATCTGCAATATCATCCGCCGAAAGTGGCTGCATACCATCATAAACTGCATCGGCCTTGGTTTTATCACCGGCAAACCGAACTACTGAAAATTCCGTCTCACACATACCGGGTTCGATATTACTGACCCGAATACCCTTGCCTATCAAGTCACTCCTCAGGTTTCGACTGAACTGCTGTACAAAAGCCTTGCTTCCGCCATAGACATTTCCACCAGGGTACGGCCAGTTGGCAGCAACCGATCCCATATTAACGATATGACCCAGGCCGTTTCTGACCATCCCCGGCAGGACAGCCCGGGTACAGTACATTAAGCCTTTTATATTGGTATCGACCATAGTTTCCCAATCATCCATATTGGCCTCATCAGCAGCACCAAGCCCTAGCGCCAGACCGGCATTATTCACCAGCACAGCGACATCTGAAAAAGGTTCTGGCAAATTCTGCAGCTTCGAAAACACGGACTGGCGGTCTCGAACATCCAATTCCAGTAATTTCACAGCGGTCAGGCTTTCTAACTCTTCTGCTAATTCCTGCAGACGAGGTAGCCGTCTGGCAGCCAACACAACAGGATAGCCCAGCTTTGCAATTTTCCTGGCCGC
The DNA here is from genome assembly GCA_012960535.1 of Gammaproteobacteria bacterium. Taxonomy (GTDB): domain Bacteria; phylum Pseudomonadota; class Gammaproteobacteria; order Pseudomonadales; family Azotimanducaceae; genus UBA9926. The sequence goes on along the minus strand of DUBB01000025.1, from coordinate 68,885 downwards.
TGCACGGCCAAAACCGGAAGACGCACCTGTTATGATCACACTACCCATCTAATTTTCTCCAACTAAACCTATTTTTTCTGCCTTAAAGCGATCACTGATTTCCTCGAGAATGACCGGCTCATCGATAGTCGCCGGGTGTTCAAAATCTTCATCATTGGCTATTTTTCTGATGATCTGGCGAAGTATTTTACCAGAACGGGTTTTTGGCAATCTTTCAACCACAATCGCCCTTCGGAAATTAGCGAAAGCACCGATATTTTCTCGAACAGCTTGAATCAGTGCTGCCTGCAGATCTTGTGAAGATATCTGATTGTCATCCTTGAGCACCAGCAAACCCAGTGGAACCTGACCTTTATTGTTGTCCGCAATACCGACCACGGCACATTCCGCAACTGAAGCATGCGCCGCCACAATTTCTTCCATTTCACCCGTAGACAGCCTGTGTCCCGCAACATTGATGACATCATCAGTCCGTCCCATTATGTAGAGATAACCCTGTTCGTCCAGAAATCCCCCATCACCGGTATGGTAGTAGCCCGGATGTTGCACTAGGTAGGCATCAATCAGCCGCTGATGATTTCGCCATACCGTCAGCAAGCAGCCTGGCGGCAGGGGTAGCTTCAATACCACGTCACCCTCTTCACCCGGCCCGCAGGCCTCATGCTCATCATTTAAAATGGCTACTTCAAAACCTGGCATCATCACACCCGCACTGCCTTCCTGAACGGCAAGCGCTTCCACTCCCAAGGGAATGGCAGAAACCGGCGAACCGGTTTCGGTCTGCCACCAATGATCAATAACAGGGATCTGTAAAAGCCGGCACAACCATTGATAAGTTGCCGGATCTGTCCTTTCCCCGGCTACAAAAAGCGCTCTCAATGAACTCATGTCGTAAGCAGCAAGCATGGCCCCCTGCGGGTCTTCTTTTCGAATCGCCCGGAACGCAGTTGGTGCAGTAAAAAAAACATTGACGCCATATTCGCCAATGACCCTCCAGAAGGTGCCTGCATCCGGCGTTCGCACAGGTTTTCCTTCAAACAGAATCGATGTACAGCCCGCTAGTAGAGGCGCATAGACAATATACGAGTGGCCAACCACCCAGCCCACATCCGAAGCAGCCCAAAACACGTCGCCCGGTGCTACTCCATAAATCACAGCCATACTGTGCAACAGCGCTACCGCATGACCACCGTTATCCCTCACCACCCCTTTCGGTTTACCGGTGGTACCTGAGGTATAAAGGATGTACAGAGGATCCGTGGCTTTCAGGGTTACACTCGCAACCGGGGCTGCCGCAGCGGTGATTGCCTGCCAATCCAGATCTTTGTCATGTAACGCTGCCTGGAGTTCAGGTCTCTGCAGTATGACTCGATGATCAACTTGATGGGATGCCAATTCACAGGCTTCATTTACCAGGGGCAGATAAGGTATCACCTGCTCAAACTCTATGCCGCAGGATGCCGTCAGTATCACCTTCGGTGCTGCATCATCAATACGAGTGGCCAACTCCTTAGCAGCAAACCCACCAAAAACCACTGAATGGATAGCGCCAATTCGGGCGCAGGCTAACATCGCGATTACCGCTTCTGGAATCATCGGTAGATAGATGATCACCCTATCCCCCTGACCGACGCCCAGCCCAGTCAAAGCCCCCGCGAACAAGGCAACCTCCTGGAGCAGCTCGTAATAGGTATAACGCTTCTTAACACCAGTAACCGGAGAGTCATATACAATAGCATCCAGATCACCACGACCCTGATCCACATGATAATCAAGACACAGATAGCATGTATTTAACTCTCCATCGGCAAACCACTGTGCTAGACCATCGTCGTTTATAGTCTGCGCTTGTGTGGGCTCGCTAAACCAAGCCACCCTTTTGCTCTGCTCTGACCAATAGCCTTCAGGATCAGATCCAGCGCCGGACATCAATTTTGAGTACACGATAGTCTCTCCAAACTGCAGAAATAATAAAACACGATCTTGCTGAATCTCATTGCCCGCCCATACTATCAGATCTGCGTGACTGCACCCGACGCTAGCAACGAATCAATTTCACCCTGATCAAAGCCGGCATCCGCAAGAACCTGCTCGCTATCTTCCCCAGAGGATCTCGAAGGATGCGATAGTGCCACCGCGGTACGGCTGAATCTTGGTGCGGGTGCTGGTTGTATTACGCCTTCAAAATTCTGGAAAGTCTGCCGGTGCTGATTGTGCGGATGATCTGCAACTTCGCCCAGTGACAACACTGGAGCAAAACAGACATCTGAACCCTCCATAATGTCGCACCACTCATCTCGGGTTTTGGACTTGAACACCGCTGTCAGCTTGTCCTGATATTCGGACCAGCGAGACTGATCCATCTGAGCAGCAAAATCTTCAACATCGACTCCTGATTTTTCTACTAATAAGGCATAAAACTGCGGCTCTATTGAGCCAATAGAGATATATTTCCCATCCAGAGTCTCGTAGGTACCGTAAAAGTGGGCACCTCCGTCAAGCATATTGCTGGCTCTGGATTCCTTCAGCATACCCGAGGACCGCATGGTAAAAAACATCGCCATTAAGGCTGCAGACCCATCTACCATAGACGAATCGACCACTTGGCCCTGGCCTGAACGACTCGCTTCGAGAATCCCACAAACCAGGCCAAAAGCAAGCAACATGCCGCCACCACCAAAATCACCAACAAGATTCAACGGCGGTACCGGCTTGCCATCTTTGGGCCCGATACTGTGTAAAGCACCGGACAGTGAAATATAATTGATATCATGACCCGCTGCCTGGGCCATGGGGCCATCCTGCCCCCAACCCGTCATGCGTCCATAAACCAATTTCTGATTTCGAGCCATGCATTCATCTGGACCTAAACCCAGTCGTTCAGTGACACCTGGCCTGAACCCCTCAAACAGGGCATCTGCAGACTCACAGAGCCTAAGGACAACCTCCCGGCCAGTCTCACTTTTTAAATCAACAGCAAGCGATTTCCTGCCCCTTGCCAATATATCCTGGTGAGAAGTGGCATGGCCCCCGGTACGATCAATACGGATAACTTCTGCACCCATATCAGCTAACATCATTCCGCAGAAAGGGCCCGGGCCAATGCCAGCGAGTTCGATTACTTTAATTCCTGTCAATGGTCCCATGGCAATTTCCTTAGCTTTGTATTCTACCCATTTAGTCACATTCGGATTAATCCAGCAATCACTAACTAACCCGCATTATTAACTAATCCCAGACCGGCCAAATTCGGCTCAAATCCGATAAGTCTCAGCCAGGCAGATTCAGCCTTCCCTGACCACGGCATTGGCGTATCACATATAGAGCCAAAAGCAGAAGCGGGTTATCATGTCGGTCCTAGAGGAACTATCACCTATGCTGGACTACATTGAACTTGAATCAAAACCAAATGCAAACAGCTGCATCATCTGGTTGCACGGGTTAGGTGCAGATGGGCATGACTTCGAACCGATAGTCCCAGAACTGGACTTGGGAGATCTGGCCATTCGCTTTATTTTCCCGCACGCACCCATGCGTTCTGTCACCATCAATGAAGGCGAAGAAATGCGTGCCTGGTATGACTTCATACCCCATTCAGAAACCGGTGGCTCTAGCGACATAGAGATTTCAGCAGCAATGGTACAGGAACTCATAGACGAGCAGACGGCAAAAGGTATTTCTCACGACCGCATTATTCTAGCCGGGTTCTCACAAGGTGGCGTCATCGCGCTACAACTGGGGCTCAGACTTGACAAACGCATCGCCGGGATTGTTGCCCTGTCGACTTACCTGCACGACGCTATCAAAACAGAGGAACAAAGACACGATGCCAACCTGGCGCTGCCCATTCTGATGGTACATGGCACCCAGGATCCAATGATCCCCATCATGAGAGCGGCCACCTCCCGAGAAAATCTGATTCGCCTTGGCTACGATGTTCAATGGAAGGACTACCCAATGGGACATCAGGTATGCCTTGAAGAATTAAGTGATATATCAGCGTTTCTTCGTTCATGCCTGTAAAACTGATCCGTCCAACGTCCGCCGAATGGCTCGCTAAGGTTCTCAGCAATTTTGACGAATTTCTCCTGGATCATGCTGCTAACGAGAAAAAAGCATCGTCCATGGCTTTGTCTATGGTCGCCCATTACCCTGACAAAAAAAGGCTGACAAGCGCCATGATTGACCTGGCACTAGAGGAACTAAATCATTTCCGACAAGTCTTCCGGCTGACCTGCAATCGCGGTCTCAGCCTGACGAATGACCAGAAAGACCCTTATGTAAACGGCCTTCATAAACACATGCGCAGGCAAAGCAAACAAAGCAATGAATATTTATTGGATCGTTTACTGTCGGCGGCCGTGATCGAAACCAGGGGAGCTGAACGATTTACCCTCTTGGCCAAACAACTGTCTGATCCGATGCTACAAACGTTTTACCAGACCCTGGCTAAGTCCGAGTACAGCCACGGTGATCTGTTCATTGATCTGGCAGATTGTTACTTCTCTTGCGAGCAGGTAAACCAACGCCTAGCACAATGGGTCCAGATTGAAGACAATGTCCTGCAGTCCTTGTCGATAAGGGCGAGACTACACTGAACTAGAAGCTTTCAAAATGCCGCTTCCCACGACTACCATAGACAAATATCTGAAATATTATGCTGAGCCTGATGTTACTGACCTGAGCCTGTCCAGAAACTACGATCAGGTGCTGATAATTCCTGCGTTCGATGAAATATGGCAGGATATCCAGAAAGTCTGGGACGCAATCCAATCGAATTTTCTATGCATCATCGTCGTCAACAGCGCGTCTACTCACCCAGCTACGCAGCAACTTCTTCAGACATGTCTAGGCTCTGGCAGGGTCCTGGCAGAAGGCCGTAACTGGCATCACATCCAGGGCCAGCCTGATTTACTGGTTTTCAACCGCTGTTCAGATAGTTTATTCGTCCCCAGCAAAGAGGGCGTTGGCCTGGCACGGAAAATCGGTACCGATGCAGCTTTAAAACTTTTCAGGCTGGGTAAAATTGTCTCGCAGCAGTTATGTGTTACGGATGCAGACGCTCAACTGCCAGCAGATTATTTCCAGCACAGCCTGAACAAGGCAGATGCCGGGCTGCTCCATGCCTACTGTCACCAGCCGCCTGCTGACGCCAGTCTGGAATACCAGCAAGCAATGCATCTCTATGAATTGTACCTGTGTTACTACGTAAGAGGCCTACAACATGCAAACTCTGCCTACGCATTTCATAGCCTAGGCTCTACCATCATCGTCAATCCTCTAAGCTATGCCCAGGTCAGGGGATTCCCCAAAAGAGCAGCGGCAGAGGATTTTTACCTGCTCAATAAGCTCCGCAAAACGGGCTCTATCCGCCAGCTGAACGGCACTGCCATTATGCTGTCAGGCAGGCCCTCAACGAGGGTACCGATTGGCACAGGCCAGGGAATTGTTAAACTTCTTCGCGATCCTGACCCACTCAATACCGAGACTTTCTATAATCCAGCCATATTTGAGTTGCTGAAAACATTCCTAACAGCCCTTGATGCAAGCTGGCAGCATGGACTTGAACGGTCCATCCTGGATCAAAGCCTGCTCCATTATGCTCAGCAACAGGCGCTTGAAAGCAAAATCAGCAAGCTTCGCAAACAATGCGGTAACGTCGAGACCTTTCGAAAGGCCGCTTTTCAATGGTTCGATGGATTCAAGACCCTAAAACTGATTCACTACCTTCGCGACCAGGGTCTATCTGATGTTTCGCCGGCCAGTCTGGCTAATGTTGCATGGTTGATTGAGCCTGAAACCGACAGAAATCGGGAAAGAGACCTGCTCAAAAAACTGGGCATACTGCCTTCTCAGGTTACTGACCCCTAGCAAATCAACGACTAAAGGATTTGCCCGATGCCATTATAGGGTCTCTGCCCTGTCTCGTGATATTATTCTGCTCCAGCGAGGAGCCCTATGTACAAAATTTTTATCGATGGCCAGATCGGCACGACCGGATTGCAAATTGAGCAGCGCCTGAAACAAAGGCAGGACATTGAGCTGCTCGAAATTCCCAATCAGGACCGGAAAGACCCGCGGGTCAAACGTGACGCCATGAACAATGCCGATATCAGCATTTTATGCCTGCCAGATGATGCCGCCAGGCAAGCTGCCGAGCTCGGTAAAGGGGCTAGAATTATCGATGCCAGCACAGCCCATCGGACCCATCCCGATTGGGTTTACGGCTTACCTGAGCTTAATCCAGCGCAGCGCCAGAACATCAGGAATGCGCAAAAAGTCAGCAACCCTGGCTGTTATCCCACTGGCTTCCTGACGGCCATTACCCCTTTGCTAGCTGCGGGCCTGATAAACACCGAGTCGATCATCTGCATTAACGCTGTATCCGGATTCAGTGGTGGTGGTAAAGCTATGATTGAACGCTACTCAGAAGCTGAACAGCATGATCAGAGATGGCCCTGCCGCCCTTATGCGCTGGACCTCGATCACAAGCATGTGCCAGAAATGCGAATTCATGCAGGTTTAAGCCATGCGCCTCTTTTTCTGCCTCATGTTGGCCACTTTGCACAGGGCATGCTGGTAGAAATTCCCCTGGGCGCGGACAACTTTAACCATCAGAGCAGTCCAGATGAAATCTTCGCTCTGTTGGCAGAGCGTTATAAAGATGAACCCTGCATCCAAGTTCATGCAGCCAATCTGGCCAGTGAACTTGATGGCGGATTCCTCGACCCAGAAGGTGCCAATAAAACTAACCGGGTGGACCTGTTCAGCTACGGCCATGATAGCCAGAGCCTGGTTATTGCGAGACTCGACAACCTGGGGAAAGGCGCTGCCGGGGCCGCAGTTCAGAACATGAACATCATGCTTGATTTACCAGAACTATCTAGTTTATCCGTGGCCCAGCCTTAATATCTTGGCTGCATACCAGAATGACCCGAGCACAGGAAAATTTATGAACCTCCAGGAACTTGAAATTCAGTTTTCAAATTTTCTCCAAGCGGACCTTGATCTCGATCTGACGCGAGGCAAGCCCTGCTCAGAACAGCTAGACCTGTCCAATGGTCTCGATGGGATTTTAAAGGAGAATTACACTCTGGAAGATGGTGGTGATGCCAGAAATTATGGTGGACTATTAGGCATTCCGGAAGCTCGCCGACTGGGCGCAGAAATACTGAACCTTGAGTCAGCACAAGTGATGGCTGCAGGCAATAGCAGCCTGACTCTAATGTTTCATTATGTCAGCTCAATGATGCCCGTCTGGCGGATCGAACAACAGCAGACCAATACACCGATAAAGTTTTTATGTCCTGTTCCGGGTTACGACAGGCATTTCAAAATCTGCCAGCATCTGGGTATACAGATGCTGCCAGTCAGACTTCTGGAAAGCGGCCCAGATATGAATGAAATAGCCCAGCTGATTAAAGCCGACCCCATGATAAAAGGTATCTGGTGTGTACCTAAATACAGCAATCCTACCGGCCTTACCTACGCTGCCACAACGGTAGCACGGTTCGCCGAATTAGCTTCACATTCCGGCGACCATTTCCGAATATTCTGGGACAATGCCTATGCTATCCATGATCTGGTAGAACAGGGAAGCAAACTGGACAATCTCATGTTACTGGCCGAGGATAAAAGCAACCAGGATAGCGTGCTGATGATAGCATCCACTTCCAAAGTCACATTTGCCGGTGCTGGCATGGCGTTCCTGGGTAGCAGCACCAATAACCTGGAACGATTTGAAGACTACCTCTCGTCACAGACCATTGGCTACGACAAGGTGAATCAATTGCGTCATGCTCGATTTTTTCAAGATCCAGGCTCTCTGGACCGCCACATGATCAAGCACAGAAAAATTCTCAGTCCTAAATTCGCACTTGTTGAGCATAAACTCTTACAATTACGGGAATTAAACGTTATTAACTGGACTCGGCCGATGGGCGGATATTTCGTCTCAGTCGACACCCAACCTGGATTAGCACAAGAGACTATTTCCCTGGCAGCTCAGGCAGGTGTAAAATTAACACCCGCAGGAGCAACTTACCCTCTAGGAATAGACCCAGAAGACAGAAACATCCGTATAGCACCCACCTTTCCTGATATAATCGAACTCGAGCAGGCCTTGGATGTGCTGGTCTGCTGCCTCCAACTGGCCCTGGCCAGATCTCAACAATGAAACCCCGGGAATGGCTCTTACCCAGCATTTCCTTAGCAGGTAACACAATTATATTATGAATCTAATAAAAAAATGGCTGAACCCATCTACCCAAAAGCAGACCACGACACAGATGGAATCAGCCCAATCTACAGCCTGGAACCACGAATCAGAACCTGAATCAAAGACACCGCAGCCAAAGCCAGAAAAGAAGAATATATTAGGGCAAGACTTTGCAGAGTTAGATTTACCAGATTCTCTGAACAAGGCGATTGTTTCGCTCGGTTTCAGCCAGTGTACGCCCGTCCAAAAAGAAGTCCTGCCGCACAGCCTTGACGGTGAGGATGTCATTGCCCAGGCGCAAACCGGAACCGGAAAAACCGCTGCATTTCTGATCGCGATCATCACCTACCATCTGGAAAACCCAGAATACAATAATCGCAAGGCCGGAACCCCATTTGCCTTGATTATAGCGCCCACCCGCGAACTGGTTCTACAGATCAGTCAGGACGCTATACTGTTGACAAAATTCACGGACATCAAGGTAATCTCAGTCGTTGGTGGAATCGACTATGAAAAACAAAAAACCCAGTTGGCAGGGCCTGTAGAGATCATTGTTGCAACACCCGGGCGCCTCCTGGATTTCTGCCGTTCTAATATAATAGACCTGTCTAAAGTTGAAATGCTGGTAATTGATGAAGCCGATCGCATGCTTAATATGGGCTTCATCCCCGATGTGAAAGCGATCGTACAGCGCACCCCTAAAAAAGACAAAAGGCAGACCCAGTTATACAGTGCGACACTTAGCGAGGATATTAAGAGGCTGGCGAATCAATGGACTATGAACCCAGTCAAGGTCGCCATAGAACCAGAAAAATTAGCGGTTGATTCGATTGAACAAATAGTTTACTTCACGGCAACAGAGGAAAAACTCACCGTTCTGGGTAACCTAATATCAGAAAACCCAAACAGTAAACTCATTGTCTTTGTCAATCGCAGGGACGATACCCGGCGGCTTGAAGACCGCCTTTACCGCCGTGGCTTCAATACAGGCTTGTTAACCGGCGAAGTACCTCAACGTAAACGGATCAAAACCTTAACCGAGTTCAAGGAGGGTAAAATCCAGGTTCTGATAGCAACTGATGTCGCCGGTCGAGGAATTCATGTTGACAATATAAGCCATGTGGTCAATTTCAATCTACCTGAAGATCCGGAAGACTATATCCACAGAATCGGCCGTACAGGCAGAGCTGGTGCGACCGGGACATCCATCAGTCTGGTCTGTGAAAGCGATGCCTTCATGATGCCCAGCATCGAGGCGTTACTGGGCGAATCTCTTACTTTCCAGTATCCGCCCGACCAGTTGCTGGCACCCCTGCAGCCTCCTCACCGAAAATCCAGATCACCTGGCAAGCCAGCGCCGCGTCGTAGACGCTGACTATCGCCTTTTGGCAGCTTCGATAAGCCAGACCCGCAGCAGAATATAGGTAAAAGCCATGCATGCTACAAAAGCCCTTTTAACAGCAGCCCAGATTCTACAGCTCGACGAGAAAGAACATATCCATCAACACAATGACAATGCGATTCGGCTAACTCGATCGCTGAGCGAGCCTACGGGCATAAAGAGCATAGGAGTTCATCTTGTTCGGGTGCAGCAGGGTCGAGACTCCACCGAATTCCATAGCCATCAGCAGGACGAAGAATTCATCTACATCTTGTCGGGACAGGGCATCGCATCCATCGGCGAAGAGCAGTTCCAGGTATCAGCGGGTGACTTTATGGGCTTTGAGAAAAATTCGCCTGCGCATGCTATGTTTAACGCCAACAGCGAAGACCTGGTTTATCTCATGGGAGGTAGTCGCTGCGAAATCGATATTTGCGACTACCCCAGACTGAAACGCCGACAATTCAGGGTAAATGGCAAGCGAGAAGCCGTGAATTGGGATGACCTCAGTCCAGTACAGCCTGAAATCAACTAACATTAAACTGCAAACTGCATTCTGAATATGACTGACCAGACCAACAAAGAAGATCCTGTCAACGTCTTGGGTAGCGAGTTAAGCCCGTGCAGTCTAGAACCACTCACAGGGTTCTTTCGGGATGGCTGCTGTAATACCTGCCAACAGGATGTGGGCTCTCATACCCTATGCGTGGAAATAAGTGATCACTTCCTGGAATTTTCCAGGACCGTTGGCAACGATTTATCCACGCCTCAGCCAGCGTCGTCCTTCCAGGGCCTCAAGCAGGGAGACCGCTGGTGCCTGTGTGCAGCTCGCTGGCTCCAGGCATACCAGGAGGGTGCCGCGCCGCGTGTTTTTCTGAATAGCTCCCATGTCAGTGCGCTGAAAATCGTCCCTATTGAGTTGCTGACAGAATATTCAATCACAGTGAACTAATATGAAAAGACTGACCAAAAAGAAAATCCTGGTAACCCAAAGCCAAGATTACATGGGACCCGCGATTGCTGAGCTCTTCCTGGCTGAAGGCGCACAAGTCGTTAGTAAAAGCGAACTGGTTCCATTCCAGGGCGGTCTAGAAGACTATGCTAGCGATTGCAATGACATTGATGTACTCATAGCCAATCTTGCCCACGATCCCTGCAACGCGCCTGTAAGCAACATCCTTGATGAAGACTGGCAGGCCTTGTTCAACACCATGGTCCACCCGCTCATGGTACTCATAAGGCATTTTGCGCCGATCATGGCGGCAAGAGGTCGAGGTAAGATTATTGCCGTTACCAGCGCAGCGCCATTACGCGGTATCCCTGGCTCCACCGCCTACTGTGCAGCCAGGGGGGCCCAGAATGCTTTTATTCGGGCCTGCGGCCTTGAATATGCATCCAAGAACGTGCAGATCAATGCGATTGCACAGAATTATGTCAGCAATCCTGTCTATTATCCTGAACAGTTGGTGAGCAGTGAACGCTTTAAGAAACACCTGGAGAGGAACGTACCCATCGGCAGAATCGCAAAACCAGAAGAGCAGGCGGAATTAGCCCTGTTCCTGGCCTCAGACCATAGCGATTTTTTTGTTGGGCAGATTTTTCCTTTCTCCGGAGGCTGGGTCACGAGCCTGTGATGGATTCAGCATAATGGGGACGATTTCCCGAGAAGTAACAGTCTGGCATTTGGAACTATTTCATAATCCCTCCATTAAAGTACCCCGTGACGGTAGCTATCGGCTCGACCAGCAAACCGAATTAGCGCCTGAATTCAATCGCTATCTCTATACTGCAGTAGGCAGCCATTGGTACTGGTATGAAAGACTTAACTGGTCTTATGGCGACTGGCAAAGTTACCTGCAAGATCCGGCTATAGAAGTGTGGGTAGCCTATCTGCAGGCAGACCCAATAGGCTACTTCGAACTTTCGCTGGAAGCCGGCAGTTCAGTAGAAATCACCTATTTTGGATTATTACCGAATTTTATTGGCAGAGGTTTTGGTAGAACACTTTTAACTGATGCCATTAACAGGGCATTCATACTCGGTGGCAATCGAGTCTGGCTACATACCTGCACGCTGGACCATCGCAGAGCCCTGCAGAACTATCAATCTAGAGATTTCAAAGTCTTCAGGGAAGAAAGCTTTACCATCCAACTACCGGATGAACCACTTCAGCCATGGCAGGGTGCAAAGGCGCCATAGTACACCTCACTGCGAAAACTAGCCACCAATGGCATAAACTCTGGCGCTTCAACTTAAGCAGCCATGACTAGTGTCGACGCAGCCGGAAAACCACCGCGCCCGTGAAAGTGGGACAGAAGGCAGAACACCAGGCCTGAAATAAAGATCCGGTTCCTATCCCGCAAAAAACTGGTGGGAGCCGTTAGCCGCTGCCTAGTAAGCTTGGGCTGGCAGCCAGAGAACCAGATCCGAGAAGATATAAATCAATACCAATCCAATCAATTGCAGCAAAATGAAGGGCGTCACACCCCGGTATATGGTTGCAACTGATATCTCAGGGGGCGCTACCCCTTTTAAGTAGAAGATCGCAAAGCCAACGGGTGGAGTTAAAAAAGCAGTTTGTAAACAGACCGCAAATAACACTGTAAACCAGATTAGATTAAAACCGAGGTCAGCAACCACAGGACTGACCAGAGGCAGTACGATCAGGGTTATCTCTATCCAGTCCAGGAAAAAACCCAATAGGAATGTGACCAGCAAAATAACGATAATAATCCCATGCGATTCAAAAGGTAACCCTAGTAGCGCATCTGCAATCAACTGATCACCGCCTAAGCCTCTCAGTACCAGTGAAAACGCAGTTGCACCAATGAAAATGGCAAAAATAAATCCGGTTGTTTTAGTTGTCTCAACAACAACCTCCCGGAGTACAGCACGATTCAGCTGACCATTTACCCAGGCCAGTAACATGGCGCCAAAAGCACCGACACCAGCGGCTTCAGTAGGCGTTGCCACACCAAAAAATATCGACCCGAGAACGGCCAGAATTAAAATGACAGGCGGAAAAATCGACACCAGAACCTTAATTATCAGCTTACCGGAAATCCTCTCTAGTTTATCGGCAGGCGGTGCCAGCTCCGGCCTCAAATAGGCTATGGTAACAATATAAACTACAAACATTGCTCCCAATAGGAGCCCCGGTAACAAGGCACCCAGGAACAGGTCTCCCACAGGTAAGGCCAGGCGGTCAGCCATCAATACCAGCATGATGCTGGGCGGAATCAGGATTCCCAGAGTACCTACAGCGCACACTGTACCTGCGGCCAATTCAGGCTGGTAACGCTGCGCCAGCATAGGCGGAATACCCAGCAACCCCAATAACACGACCGATGCACCGATAATACCGGTAGAGGCGGCAAGCAGTACGCCAATCAGAGCAACAGACAGGGCTAACCCGCCCGGAATAGAATTAAATACCCCTGACAGGCTCTCCAGTAACCGTTTTGCCATGCCTGATCTATCCAGCATAATGCCCATAAATATGAACATTGGCAGGGCGACCAGAACCCAATTGTTCATGACATCCCAGATTCGGTCTGCTACCAGCGTTGAATAATCCCAACTCATAGCAACATCAAGATTGAAATCAATCTGAGCAACAATACCAATGGCGGTAAACAGCACCGCCAACCCGCCTAGTACCCAGGCAACAGGGAATCCTGAAAATATCAGGACGATGAAGGACACAAACATCATCAGGCTCAACCAATCCCCTGCTGACATCAGACTTGAACCTTGCAAGGCCAGTTAAACAGAAAACTGGACACTCGGGTCAGTCTGGATAAAGCTGCAAGCAGCAACAGTACAAAACTTACGGGTAACAACCCCTTGATTAACCAGCGAAAGGGTAATCCTCCAGGTGCTTGAGATATTTCAGCAGTATTAAATGAATATTGTGCTAGGGGCACTGAGGCATAAATCACCAACAACAGAAAAGGCATTAAAAAAATGATGATGCCGTAAAGTTCAATCCAGGCCTGAGTAACCGCAGACCAACGCTGATGCAAAACATCGACCCTGACATGAGCATCTTGAACAAAAGCATAGGTTAGTCCAATTAAAAACCCTGTGGAATACAGGTGCCATTGCAGTTCTTCAAGTTCTATAAAACCCTGGGCAAACCAGTATCTGGCAATTACGTTCACCATAATTACAGCCAACAGCAGCAACCAGATCACCCCTGTCCATAATCCTAAAGTCACAAGTAATGATTCCACAACCTCCGAAAATCGCGTGAGGGGATAATCTGGTTGGTCTTGACCCTGGATCATTTATTGAAAATCCCTGGGCAAGTAAGCCAGTTCTTTCCAGCCCCGATAAAGCGCCATGAAGGTTTTCTGCGAAGCCCATATCTCAGCAAAATCAGCATCCTTGTCTGCTTCTTCCTGCAATACTTTCGTGGAAATCTCACGGAGGTTGGTAAGCATATCCAGGTCAAACTTAATGGGGGTTACACCTTTATCTGCAAAACCGGCGATAACACTACCCTGCAAGGCTTCGCCACGAGCTAAGTTTCTGATCACACCGGCTGTGCAGGCCAAGTCAAGCAGAGCCTGGTCAGCTATATCCAACGCATTCCACTTATCCAGGTTAACGATAAAATGCGATGCGGTAAAAGTCTGGTGCCAGCCTGGAAAATAGTTATATTTCGCCACTTTATCGAACCCCAGCAACTGATCAACATTGGGAAGCGAAAACTCCGTCGCGTCTATGGCGCCTTTCTCCAGCGCCTGAAAAATTTCACCGGATGGGATAAGCGTAACGGAAGCGCCCAATTCCTGAAGGACTCTACCCCCCAGCCCCGCAAAACGAATCTTAAGACCATCAAACTGATTCAGGTCGACTATAGGAAATCGAAACCACCCAGCCGTTTCAGGGCCAATAATCCCACACAGAATGGGATGTATATTATGAGGCTGGTAAAGTTTTTCAGCGAGTTCCTGGCCACCTGCCTCGTAATACCAAGCGGTGAACTCCCAGGGTTCCATTCCAAATGGCACAGCAGCTAACAGTGGCGTTGCCGGTATTCGCCCTTGATCGTATCCAAGCCAGGTATAACCTGCTTCAAGCTTACCGTCCTTGACACTCTCAGTTATGCTAAATGCTGGTACCAGCGTCCCCGGTTCATATATTTCCAGTTGAATCCTGCCTGCAGTTGCAGTACGCAACCGTTCAGATAGGCGCAGTACATTATCGCCCAGTGCTGGCAAATTAGTACCAAAAGCGACCGGGGTTCGCCATTTGATTACGGCTTGAGCAGGTGCATTAGCCGACGTCCTACCGTCTACCTCAGCGGAACGAAGACTTAATGCCGCTAATAGGCCAAAGAAGAATGCAACTGCGATCGCGATCAGTGCCGTTCGGTTGTTCCAGTGGTTCATAAAGCCATCGACTCTGATAATCTGTGGTTGACTGGCCTATACTAACGCGATTCATTATTGGTAGCACCCATGATGCCCACTTGGTTCAAAGAAAGCCTGAGTCAGAAACCCACATCACACTTTGTCACTGCCAGAGACGCAATCATTCATTACCTCAGCTGGTCTAATCCTGAGAAGCCTGGACTTATGTTCGTTCATGGCCATGCTGCGCACGCTCACTGGTGGGATTTTATTGCTCCAGGTCTGGCGCATGACTACAATATTGTAGCTCTAGACCTCAGCGGCTCAGGCGATAGTGAGCACAGGCCGGTGTACAGCGCCGAGGTTTTTGCAGAAGAAATAGCCACTGTTATTGCTTCGGCAGAACTAAGCGAGGTTACCCTGGTTGCTCACAGTTTTGGAGGTGCCATGGCGCGCAGTACCTGCTATCTAAAACCGGGACTGGTGAAAAACCTGATCCTTGTGGATAGTGTTGTCAGACGCTCAAATCAAAATGGCGCAGCCCCGAAAAGAACGATTCGATCACCTTTACGCCCAACAACACCCAGAAACCGTTATTACCAGACTATCGAGGAAGGCCAAAGGCGGTTTCGACTAAAACCTCCGCAACCTTGCAAAAACGCCTATATCATTGAGCATATTTCCAGGCATTCTCTGAAGAAAACCGAAATGGGCTTCGCATTCAAACTGGATCGAAAACTGTTTCCAAAACTGCAGGAAAGCCCAAACCTACCCGATGGTTACAATATGATTAAGGCATTTTCGGGAAGCAGGGCATTCATTATTGGAGAGGACAGCCACTTCTTTACTGGCGTGAATAGCAGCAACATCACCACCCTCCAATCGCTCTGCCAAAACAGCCATCTGATGGTGATTCCCGGCGCGCGACACCATGTCTTTCTGGATAAACCGCAACTCTTTATTAATTCACTGAAAGTCTTACTGCATCGCTTCGGCTAACCCCGCAAATTCAGGGTAGCGCTGGCGAACAGCTGTAACGGCTTTTACTGTGGCTTTTACTGTGGCTTTTAATGTGGCCTTTACTGCGACTAAACAGGCCGAATTCCATCATCGATAGTAATTCTCTGCATTTTTCTACGTTGCGGCCAGTAGTCATTGACAGGTTTATGCTGGGTAATCCTGTTATCCCAGAACGCAATGGAATTGGGCTGCCAGCTAAAACGACAGGTATGTTCTGGCAGCACTGCATGATCATACAAAAACTGCAACAGAGCATCGCTCTCCCTTGCCTTCATGCCGCAGATTTCAACAGTAAACAACGAATTTACGAATACCCCTTTCTTACCCGTTACCGGGTGCGTTCTGATTACCGGGTGTTCCACAGGGGGATTGTCGGACAGCATCTGGCCAAGACGTTCGCGCCCGCCTGGCTCGTCAAGCGACTCTTGAAACCCATGGCTGAAATCATGAATTGCTGTCAACCCGGACAGAAATGATTGCAAGGTTTCTGATAAATTATCATAAGCTGCTGACATGCTGGCAAATAAAGTATCCCCACCACGCTCTGGGATAACAACACCATGCAATATCGAACCCACCGGCGGACAAGGCCGGAAAGTCATATCGGTATGCCACATTTCAATTTTTGAAGGATGCGCTTCATCGTTCTCTAGAATAGTCAATTCGGGGAAGCCACTAATATGTGGATAAGCCTCATGGCACTGAGGCTCACCAAACCTTCGAGCAAACCTGGCATGGGCCTCTGGTGGAAAAGGCTGATCTCTAAAAAAAAGCACTTCGTATTGCAGAAACAGGCTTTCAAGTTCGGAGAATTCAAGATCCGTGAGGTCTTCTGATAAATCAATACCCGATACTTCAGCGCCAATCGCACCCGACATGGGATTTACTTGCAGCATCGCTCGTAATACCTCAATTAATCATTGAAAAAGGACCTATGCCAGAGAGGCAACTATCACATCATCAACCCAGCGGTCAATCTCATTCCATTGCGTCCAACTGCTTGGCTACTTGCCTGGCATGGCCTTCTATTTCAGCAATTAACGCCTTAGTCTTATGGGTTGACAAGGCCACAACTCGATTCGGTCCAAGCCGATGTAAAGCGTTTAAAATTTCTTCAACCGATGCCTTTAACTCGGAGATTTGACTCATGCTGAACACCCTGTATATTGATGACGCAAATCATACAACAACTCCGGCGCTCATTCATCATACACAATGCATTCATTGAGCAATTGAGTACAACAAGGTCATGCCCACACTATGCCAGAACTGACCAGCAAGTATCATGGTTCAACTATTAGCATCGGCTATTCTGGTAGGGATCCCGTTGAATTGAAGGTTAACGGCATCATTCGGGACAAGGCAGAGCAAGCAGATTATCTTAAACTGACGACCTCAGTACAGACAGGCTACGAATGGCACGAATGGGTTGAAGGTGTTTTCCTGATCAGGCAACAACAGATTCAATTAACACTAGTCTGTAACAACGAAACAATTGCCGACCAGAAATTCGACCCTGACATTTTTTAAAAACAAGGGGTTAACATGACAATATTGCTGCAATTACAAAATGATCTGGAAAGAGCCAAAGCGCTGGACGATCCCAATCACAACGTATGCTACTTTGCACTGGCTGATCAAAACGGACTGCCGAGTGTCAGAACGCTGGTCCTAAGATCAATCTCTCACAGTTCACTGACCTTGTTTTCCAATAAAACCAGTCCCAAATGGGAGATACTGACAGCTAACCCCTGCTGTCAGATACTCCTGTGGTATCCCAGCATCCAGATTCAGTATCGACTCTCAGGCAATTGCAGCGCGCTTGCCCAGGACAGCCTTGAAAACGATTGGCAGCGTCGCCCTGATAAAAGTAAGCTCTTAGACTATTTCTATCAATCAGGCCATCCGCAGAGCGGACCCATTGAATCAAGAACCGTGTTAACCCACGGCCTGAAGACCCTCGGTAAGAAAATGCCGGTAGAAGAACTTAAGATGCCTGCTTCGGCTGGTGCTTTTACCGTTGAAATCCAGCAAGTTGATTACCTGCGACTGACTCAGAATGAAGAACCTCATTTCCGAGAACGCCATACAAAAAAAGAAACCAACTGGTCAACCGAAACCCTTGTACCATAGTGCTATCAAAAACACTTTGACAGCCGTCCCATTCATCCTTAAATTAACTACATAGATTTCTCGTCGCCAACCAGTTCTGACCAGGGGGGACCTAAGGCGCTCCTTTCAACACCCTGAACGTAAAGGAGGTGATCCCATCAATAGTCAGTCTATAAAGGGAGCCTCCGAGTTACAGTAGCTCGGAGTATGCTCCCGTAAGAAAAGACAGAGCCCCTGGGTATAAAAGTATCCAGGGGCTTTTTCTTATCTGTTTAGCCGTTTGGAAACAAGCCTATGTCGTCCGCGGTACCTGGCCTGGTCCCGCTTCATTATCATTAATCCTGACGATACCATTTAGGGACTCGAAGCTGCTCACTACCGCAGTTGTTAGGAAATCCTCCATAAAAGGCGTATCCAACTGCTCCTCACGAATGGCAGCATACAGCTTGCACCACAGACCATCCGGACCCAGTTTTCTCGCTGTAATGACATCCGAATCCAGATACTCTGTCAGGGCCCAATTCGGCAGGCAGGCGACACCGCGACCACTGGCAACAAGTTGCACCATCATTGGGGTAAGTTCAGCGGTACGCGTATTTTCGGGTTCCAGATCATAAGGATCCAAAAAGCGGGTGAAAATATCCAGTCGATTACGGTCGATGGGATAGGTAATCAGTGTTTCACCTGCCATTTCGTCCGGCGTGACATAACCTCTCTTGGTCAACCGATGATTCTTGGCCAGTGCCAGCATGGCTTCATAGTGAAAAAGGGGAACATAATGAATGCCAGCCATTTCAACAGGATCAGAAGTGATCACCAGATCAATATCACCCCTTGCCAACGCTGGAAATGGCGTGAAATTGAATCCCCCCGACAAGTCCAACTCAACTTCAGGCCAATTTAGGCGATAGCGATTGATACAGGGCACCAACCACTGAAAGCAACTGTGGCATTCTATGCAGATGTGCAAACGACCCGCTTCTCCCCCTGAAAGCCGGGCAATATCCCGTTCAGTTGTCTTAAACAGCGGAACCACCTCATCAGCCAGAGTCAACAGCCGCCGGCCTGCACTGGTAAACCTGGGAGGTCTTGTTTTACGGACAAACAGTTTGCAGTCAAGCCTATCTTCCAAATCCTTAATCTGGTGGGAAAGAGCAGATTGAGTCAAATACAATCTATCGGCTGCCTCAACTAAACTTCCAGTTTCCCGGAGCGCCTGTAAGGTTTTAAGGTGACGCAGTTCTATCATGCGCCACACCCTTGAATAATATTCATGGTTTTCATATTTTACATTAAATTTATTCACAATATAACGCCTCAAAGCGAGCAATTCAAATATCGACAACGGAGCGTCAAACAGGCAGCACAAGTCATTCGCATTTTCATCCTAAATGGGTAACATAGCTGTCTTTTATGGATACTCAGCATTGACCGCAGCAGAATTTACCAAGACTCAGCAACCTTCAGCGCAGACAGCGCCTCAAGGAAATTCTGGGCCATCCGGTGACGGCCATGGGCTAAAGCCCTTGAAGATTTGCCTGCTGGGCTATCGCAGCAATCCCTATAGTGGTGGACAGGGTATCTACATCCGTTATCTCAGTCAGGCCCTGGTCGAGGCCGGTCATAAAGTCGATGTAATCTCAGGGCCACCCTACCCCGACCTGGATCCCCGAGTAGGACTGATCGCCTTACCAAGCCTGGATCTGTACGCCGAAATGGACCATGTATCCGCCTTTCGGCCCAATATCCTGCTATCTCTCACCGACAGCTTCGAATATTTCAGCACTTTAACCGGTGGCTTTCCTGAACCTTATACTTTCGGCCGCCGGCTGGTCCGTCACTTTAAAATTAACAAGCCCCACTATGACATCATTCACGACAATCAAAGTCTCTGTTACGGTGTATTGAAACTTCAAGAATTGGGCCATCCGGTGTTGACCACCATTCATCACCCTATTACAAGCGACTTGAAAATTGCTTTATCGCAAACCAAACACTGGGGTATGCGTCTGTTGATAAAAAGATGGCATTCTTTTCTGCGAATGCAAAAAAAGGTCGTACCCAGGCTCAAACACATCGTTACCGTTTCCCGTGCAGCGCAGCAGGACATCGCAGCGGCGTTTGGTATAGCCCTAGGGTCAATCGATGTCGTTCACAATGGCATCGACACAGAACTATTCAAACCTATGAATAATATCGCCCGCAAACCCTTCACTATCATGACGACCGCCAGCGCCGATGCACCCCTGAAGGGTATTAACTATCTGCTGGAGGCTATCGCCATTGTCAAATCCACGCACCCGGAAATAGAACTGTGCCTGATTGGGAACTTAAAACAGGGCGGTGAATCAGACAAGCTTATCAGGGCTCTGAACATACAAAACCAAATTAGCATACACAGTCAGGTCACAGCAGATGAAATGGTACAACTCTATGCCCAGGCCTGTATCGTCGTTGTTCCTTCTATTTATGAAGGGTTTGGACTACCTGCCGCCGAAGCCATGGCTTGTGGTTTGCCGGTTGTTTCAACCGATGGCGGGGCCTTACCGGAAGTCATTGGTGACTGCGGTATCATTGTGCCAACCCGGAGCGGAGAAGCTATCGCACTTGCTATTGTTGACCTGCTGGACTCGCCCGAAAAGCGGAAGTCACTAGGCCAACGCGCGCGCAAGCGAATACAACAAAA
Organism: Gammaproteobacteria bacterium; assembly: GCA_012960535.1. Lineage (GTDB taxonomy): Bacteria > Pseudomonadota > Gammaproteobacteria > Pseudomonadales > Azotimanducaceae > UBA9926. The sequence goes on along the minus strand of DUBB01000025.1, from coordinate 48,108 downwards.
ATTCAGCTGGGCACGCGTGGCCGATGCCATAGTCACCCTGTACCGCGCTATTCCAGGAGTCCCTGCCAATGTCCCTTGAAACAATCAATTTTAAACGCCTTGCTCTAACCGATGGAGATCAGCTTCTTGACCTGGGTTGCGGCGAAGGCCGGCATAGCATCAGTGCCTACCTTCTGAAAAATGTGTCTGCCATTGGCCTGGACCTGTCCATTAACGACCTCAATACAGCTAAGCAGCGATTTGCTGATTTCCAGCAACCAGACCATCCCGACAGAGATCTATCCTTTATTTCAGGCAATGGCCAGGCACTGCCATTTGCCGACCATCAATTTGATAAAGTAATCTGCTCAGAAGTTCTCGAACATATCCATGACTATCCTTTGGTGTTAGCTGAAATAAAACGCGTTCTCAAGCCTGGAGGAATTCTGGGTATCAGTGTGCCAAGATTTTTCCCAGAGTGGGTCTGTTGGATGCTGAGCAAAGCTTATCACGAGGTAGAGGGAGGCCATGTAAGAATATTCAATGCCAGAAAGCTCCAGGGCCAAATCGAATCTATCGGCTTTGCCAAATTCGATAAACATTATGCCCACTCATTACACGTGCCTTACTGGTGGCTAAAATGCTTATTCTGGCAGGAAGATGATCCCCAGGCTGAAAACTGGATATTAAAACAATATCATCGCTTTCTGGTCTGGGACTTGATGAAACAACCATGGATCACGGGTATAGCCGACAGCCTGCTTAATCCCATCCTGGGCAAGAGTGTTGTCATGTATTTTGTTCACCGAGAGCGTACATCTGAAGGGAGCCCAGCTTGACCAAAGTTTATGTCGCCAAAGGCTTTTATCCTCAAGCCTACTTTGAAAAAACCATAGATTATATTGCTTGCGTACAGTCTCCGGGTGGCGACATTGCCTGGTTCGATAATGGTATCACAGACCCGTGGGACCATGTTGAGGCCGCCATGGCTCTATCCATTGGCAACAGACACAAGCAAGCCGAGCAAGCCTACGACTGGCTGAAAGACAGGCAACTCGACAACGGCGGCTGGTATGTCTCTTATAAAGGGTCCAAGGCTGAAGACACCAGTCGCATCGAATCCAATTTCGTGGCATATGTTGCCACTGGAATCTGGCACCACTATTTAATAACTAAAGACCGGGACTTCCTCAGATCATTCTGGCCTACCGTATCTCGTGCAATGGATTTTATTTCGACCCTGCAGTCCGAACAAGGTCAGATTTACTGGGCCCTGGATTGCCGTGACGGCATTCGAAAAGATGCTTTAGTTACCGGCTGCAGTTCTATATACAAGAGCCTGGCCTGCGCCATCAACATCGCGGAGGTTCTCAATGAACCCGCAGAGCAACTGATATCGATGAGAAATGCCCTGGGTAAAGCGTTAACCGACCGACCCGAAAGTTTTGACCAGACCTGGGAGAGCAAACAACGTTTTGCCATGGATTGGTTCTATCCTGTTCTTACCGGTGTTATACAGGGCAAGAAAGCCGTAGATCGCATCAATGCCCGATGGGACGAGTTCGTCGTTGACCAACTCGGCTGCCGCTGCGTTAATGACGAACCATGGGTGACTGTTGCCGAAACCTGTGAATTAGTCATGTCTCTTATCTCTATTGGGCAATACCAGCGTGCGGTGGAGGTATTCAGCTGGATTCACCAGTTCCGCAAGGAAGATGGATCCTACTGGACTGGTTATGTCTATCCCGATAAAGCAATCTGGCCTGAAGAAAGAACTACTTGGACAGCGGGTGCGGTCCTGCTCGCCGCAGATTCTCTAGCGCAGATAACAGATGGACATGCGCTTTTTGCTAACCATAATAAAACGGTCCTGCTAGGTAGAGCTCGGTTTCCTACGGGCAGCTCATAACAGGCCTCGTTGGATATCAAATACGTTTCAATAGACCCAGCGTTTTTATAGTTGGCTGCGCTTCAAAAAAGCCTGAAGCCAGCGCCAGCTGATAGATTTCAAAGGGCGCCTGCCCACCATCCTCGGGATCAGGGAAGATATCATGAATCGCCAGATATCCCCCCGGCACAATGTGCCTGGACCAGCTCTGGTAGTCAGTCAATGCCGCCTGATGACTATGACCTCCATCAATAAAAACAAGACTCAGTGGTGTTGCCCAATGTCGTGCGACTACCTCTGAGGATGCAACAACGGGCACTACCACCTCTTCCAGGCCAGCTCTTAGCATGGTTTGACGGAACGCGCTAAATGAATCCACCTGACCCAGAGAGGAATCATACAAATCCGGGTCATGATAGGCCTCACCCAACTGATGTTCTTCTGAACCACGATGATGATCTACCGCGAACAGGGTATTCCTCGATTTCAGGCAGGCTGCGCCAAGGTATACCGTAGATTTACCACAATAACTGCCAACCTCCAGACACGGACCTAAAGCCATAACCTGATTCGCAGCATGATAAAGGGCTTGTCCTTCCTCCGGATCTAAGAAACCTTTTACCTCATCAATGTCAATAAGCAGATCCATATTAATTACGCCAGAGCAAAAGACAATAAAAAAACTACGATGGCACAAAACAGGCAATATATAATCAGATTGATGGGCAAAGACCATTTTTCCTCGCGCGCGACAGGTATCTGGCTACCTATGTTCAAGCAGATTACACATCCTGATCCGACACCTATGGCAATACTCAATAGTAGCAACCCCATTTTCCTCTCTCCACTCGAGCGGCATGGTTCCCGCGTTTTGTTACCATCTATCTAAATTAAGGAAACGAAGCCTATCACCAGGTTTCACAGATTGGCCTACTTCGACTTCTGCCAGAGCATTGGCCCAGGAAACTGATGACATTACGCCGGATCCCTGGTTTTCAAAACGTTTTAGTACAAGATCATTATCCATGGCCTCCACCCTGACCCGCAGGTACTCCCTCCGGGATCCAGCGCTGAATATAAAATCAGCAGTACCCGGAAGATATTTCGGCAAAACATCAGTCTGTCCCTGTAAGGCGCGCAGAAAAGGTTTTGCCAATATAATGAAGGTGACAAAGGTAGACACAGGATTACCAGGCAAACCAAAAAAGGGTGTCCCTGCTACCTGCCCAAAAGCAAGCGGTTTGCCAGGCTTGATGGCAAGTTTCCACAGGTCTATCCGGCCAAGTTTTTCAACTGTTGATTTAACAAAGTCCAGTTCTCCCACCGACACACCACCCGAGCTGAGAATGCAGTCGCTGTCATGTGCCGCTCGAACGAGTGCTGCTTCCGTTGCAGTCGCGGTATCAGCAACCACACCAAAATCAATCACCGTCATCCCCATCTGTTCGAGCATGCCTGCCATGGCATACCGGTTTGAATTGTAAATCTGCCCAGGTTGCAGCGGTAACGGCGGGTCAATTAATTCATCACCGGTGCTTAGTAGAGCCACCGTTAGCGGTTTGACTATCTCGACTTGTGCCATACCCGTACTTGCCAGGAGACTAACGTCCTGAGGACTGAGTCGCCTGCCCGCTTTAAAGACTCGCTGCCCCGCGCTTATATCCTGTCCAGCAGGGCGAATATTTTCGCCGAAACCGGGTAACTTCTGAATGGTTATCTGTCCCTGGTGTTCAACCACATGTTCCTGCATAACAACGGTATCAGCCCCGACAGGTATAGCTGCACCGGTGAAAATTCTTGCTGCAGAAGCCGCTGCCAGAGGTTTGCCAACCGAACCGGCAGGGATAAAGTCACTCAATGGCAGGGAAGACCCTTCAACAAGGTCCCGAAAACGAAGAGCATAACCATCCATAGCACTATTGGCCATGGGCGGGACATTACTGGCAGAGAACACGTCTCGAGCCAGGGTACCGCCAAAGGCAGCTTTCAGCTCAACTTTGAGTTTCTCTTGTGACGGGAAGACCTGCTCTAAAAGGTGTTTTAGTGCGTCATCAACAGGCAAAAGAGCCATTTTAATCCCTGGTTTCTGATGGTATTTAGTGTTGGTGGTGCCCTCGCTGCAACAGTTCAGCAAAGTTACATGGCTGATGTTCGCTGTCCAACTGCTGTTTCAACAAACCATTCCAGGCTGTTCGACAGGCGCCGGTCGAACCCGGTATGCAAAAAATCAGGGTGTTATTTGACAACCCCGCCAACGCCCTGGACTGAATAGTTGAACTGCCGATCTCCTGAAAAGATAACTGCCTGAATATTTCACCAAAGCCAGTAATCTCCGTATCCAGCAACGGCTTTATTGCCTCCGGCGTGGAATCTCTGGTTGTAAAACCAGTGCCGCCCGTCAACAGAATTATTTGTACTTCAGGATCAGCGATCCATGCACTGACTTTAGCTCTAAGGCGATAAATATCATCTATTTCAATGGCCCGATCGGCCAGGAAATGACCGTCCTCCTGCAGCGATTCGCATAGGAACTGGCCTGATGTGTCAGTTTCAATCGTTCGTGTATCCGAGACAGTAAGCACAGCAAAGTTAAGTTTCTCTTTCATAATACAATTCCAAGCTCCTATATCGCGATCCTAACCAGCCCCATTGATCAGATAATGGGTATAAATCGCTGCAAAATAGCCCAGCAAAATGGCCCAACTCCAACGAATATGACTAAAGAAAGTATAAACACCCCGTGCTTGTCCCATCAGAGCCACACCCGCCGCAGAACCTATGGACAAAATACTACCGCCCACGCCAGTTGTAAGAGTAATAAGCAACCACTGATATAAATTCATTCCGGGATCCATGGTCAGAACAGCAAACATGACAGGAATATTATCCACTACAGCTGAGATAATGCCCATGGCTATATTGGCATTGGTTGGCCCCCAGCCATCGTAAAAATAAGAAGACATGATTTCCAGATAACCAATGAATCCTAACCCACCAACACAAAATATGACGCCGAAGAAAAAGAACAAAGTGTCCCACTCTGCCTTGGCAACTTTATTAAAAATATTGAACTGTTCGAATTCTGCTTCCTCTGGCGTTGAAGTGATCTTTACGTAATAGCCATAAAAGAACAAATAGGAAAGACCTGTCATCATCCCCAGATAGGGCGGGAGGTGCAGGAACTGCTCAAAAGAAACTGCGGTTGCAATAGTACAACCAAACAAACCGCAAATAACCAAAGCACCTCGTTTTAATTCAACCGTTTCTGTCTCTGCAGCGGGTGCCATATTCGGGACAGCAAAGCTCATTAAAATTGCCGGTACTAGATAATTTACGACTGAGGGTAAAAATAATTGCAGAAAATCAAAGAAATCAGCTCTGCCACTTTGCCAGACCATTAAGGTCGTTATATCCCCAAAAGGTGAAAATGCACCACCAGCATTTGCAGCAACGACCACGTTAATACACGCTAAACTGATAAATTTGGGGTTGGATGAGCCGACTGCCAGACAGACCGCCCCCATCAGTAACGCGGTAGTCAGATTGTCAGCAACTGGAGAAAGAAAAAACGCTATGGTACCGGTAATCCAGAACAACTTTCGATAACCAAATGAACGATTGATCAACCAGGCCCGGAGTACTTCAAACACTTTTCGTTCGGTCATTGCGTTGATATAAGTCATTGCCACCAGCAGGAACAACATTAATGCGCCGTACTCCAGCAGATTATGCTCCAGGACTGCTCTTAAATCATGGGGGTCCCGGCCTGAATTTATGGTCAATATAGCCACAATCGCCCAAATCATGCCTGCGGCCAGAATAACCGGTTTTGATTTTCTCAGATGAATGAACTCTTCAGCCATCACCAGGGCATAAGCAAGGACAAAGAAAACCAATGCCAGCAAGCCCAAGGGCGATAGCGTTAAGCCCAGATTTTCTATCTTCTCACCGGTACTGGCAAACCCAATCAAGGGCATACAGGTAAATGACAATACAGCTAATATTCTTAACAAATTCAACATTCTTTTCCTTTCAACATGATGGTTTCAATAACCTTTCCAGTCGGGCGCTCTCTTTTCAGAAAACGCTTTTGGCCCTTCAACAAAATCTTCACTTTTCGCCATGGCTCTTATCTGGTCATACTTGCCCCTGATAGCAGCCTCAAGCGACTCGGCTGACATCCCCTGCGTAGCGGCCTGCTTACTTCCACGCACCGACAAAGGTGCACACTCCAGCATCATCGCTGCCCACCGTTTAGCAGCAGTCAAAGACTCGCCTTCTGGTACCACTTCGTTCACAAATCCCAGGGATCGACCTTCTTCAGCACTGACGCGGCGACCGGTCAGCAGCATGCCCATGGCCTGTTTCATCCCTATTTCTCGAGGCAGGCGATGCACACCGCCGGCCAGAGCTGCAAGACCGACTCTTGGTTCAGGCAATGCAAATACAGCATTGCCTGACGCGATAATCAAATCACAGGCCAAGGCAATTTCAAAGCCTCCCCCCATAGCTATACCATTAACGGCGGCAATGACTGGTTTTACATTATCAAACCTCGAAGTCAGCCCAGCAAAGCCAGTGCTGGGACCGCCCATTTTACCACCACTAGCCTGGTATTTAAGGTCATTACCTGCACTGAAGGCTCTTCCTCCCTCACCGGTAATAATGGCCACCCATTGTTCCGGGTCAGCAGTAAATTCGTCAAATGCTTCTGCCAACTCAAAATTACCAGGTGGATGTAAAGCATTCATTACCTCAGCTCTCTGAATTGTAACGATGGTCAGACGACCCTCTTTTTGAACGCTACAAAATTCTCCCACTTGCATTCTCCTTTATTTTGGCTGATAAAAAACAGTAACTCTCAGTTCTTCAATTCCCAGTCCGTCAATTCCCTGTAAAGCATTTCCCTGTAAAGCATTGGCATGCTGTTTTTAAGGACAAACCAAATCACTGGCAATTGCATCAATCACCGCGGTACTTGTCAAGGTTATCATTAGAAACACCACTTATAACGTGAATTCTTGCGGCGTCAACTGGCCTGATCGATCATCAGTTACAGGCTTTTTCTAACCGGTTGAGGCCTTCTTCCAACAAAGGCCTGGGACATCCAAAGTTAAGCCTCATATAACCTGGCCCCATGAAATCAGCCCCAGATGACAAACCTACACCTGCCTGTTCGAAGTGACTGCGCGGGTCAGGCAAACCCAACTCCTGAACATTCAGCCAGGCTAGATAAGTTGCCTCAACCCAGTTAACACTAATACCCGTAATCATCTGGCATCTCTCATAAACATAATCTCTATTAGCTGCAAGATAATCAAGCAACGCCTCATGCCAATCTGAACAATCAGTCCAGGCGGCTTCAGTCGCTACAAAACCGAAGGTATTTACATTGGCCATAATACCCTCGCCACCTTTTCGGTATTGATCTCTGAGCAGCGAGTTTTCAGCGATAGCCATGGCACATCCTAACCCTGCCAGGTTAAAGGTCTTGGAAGCAGCCATAAGCGTAATGGTCATTTCAGCAGCCTGCGGGCCAAGTGACGCAATCGGAGTATGCTGGCGACCATCAAGTACTAATTCACAGTGGATTTCATCCGAACAGATTTTAATATCGAAGCGCTTGCAAATAGCCACGATGTCCTGCATTTCGGCCACACTCAACATCCGCCCCAGCGGATTAAGTGGATGACACAGCAGCAGCAAGTCAATATCAGGTCTGATCTCTGCCTGACGGGCAAACTCTTCGACAGGAAATTGCCAGCTTTCATCTTCTTTCATTTCAAGCGTAATGAGCTCCTTGCCCATATTACCAGGTGCATCTAGAAACGGTGGGTAGACAGGAATCGCCGTAATCACAGCCCCGTTCTCGCTTACTAGGCCTCGACATACCTGGTTCAAAGCGGGCACCAGGCCAGGAGAAAAAATGACATCGCTCTCCTGGATAACCCAGTTATAACGATGCTTTAGCCTTGCTACGACGACTTCTAACAATTGCTTAGGGATCTCGTTGTAGCCAAATACACCGTGATTAACTCGCCTGTGTATCGCCTCCATCACAGGTTCCGGTGACCTGAAATCCATGTCAGCAACCCACATCGGAATCACTGGTTGACCCAGGTATTTATCCCATTTCTTGCTGCCGGTTCCCTGTCTATCTACCAGTTCATCGAATCTAAACATACAACTATCTCACAAAATTAACCATTATCATGTTACCTTAAACGCGCTTAGCAGAATGTAACAAGCACGCTATACTTAACAAAAAAAGGATCAAATTATGGGTTTTTTCACCCGATCTTTAGAACTGCCTACCAAGCAAACCGCTTTACCCGGTAGAGATTCTGCCGTGGATGTTCCTGAATTTCATTTCATTAATGGCAGCGCACTGTTACCACCATTTCCTGAGAATTTCCAAACAGCCTTGTTTGCTATGGGCTGTTTCTGGGGTGCAGAGAGAATATTCTGGCAGTGTGAGGGTGTCTATACTACCGCGGTCGGTTATGCGGGTGGGCTAACACCTAATCCCACTTATGAAGAAGTTTGCTCAGGCATGACCGGTCACACAGAAGTTGTTCTAGTGGTATGGGATCCTCAAAAAGTCACTTTTGAAGGCTTGCTCGAGCTTTTCTGGGAAGGTCATGACCCTACCCAAGGTATGCGCCAGGGAAACGATATCGGCAGCCAGTACCGCTCCGCCATTTACACAACCAATGAACGCCATTGCCAGTCAGCTTTATACAGCCAAACTCGGTTTCAGACCAATCTGATAGCACAGGGTTATCCAGAGATTACCACCGATATCAGTATTAACGACGGCTTTTACTATGCTGAGCACTATCATCAGCAGTATCTAGCCAAAGTACCCAATGGTTACTGTGGTTTAGGTGGAACCGGCGTCTGTTACGCTGACTAAGCTATCAACAATCTGTAAGCCTGTTGATAGCGCAATAAAGTATTGTCAACAACTTCTTGAGGTAGAGCAGGTCCTGGATACTGTTTATCCCATAATCCCTGCTCGACCAGTGTTTCAGTATAATTGCGAACATACTGTTTATCATAACTATTCTGTTCCTGACCTGGCTGCCACTCATCAGCTGGCCAGAACCTGGAACTATCCGGTGTCAATACCTCATCAATAAGGACAGGCTCTAAACTATCACCCTCTAATCCAAACTCAAATTTGGTGTCCGCAATAATAATCCCTCTGCTCGCAGCATATTCTCTACCTTCAATGTAGATGGACATGGCAATATCACGAATCCTTGACATAAGATCCTCACCTGCAATCTGACAACTTTCCTCATAGCTGATATTTTCATCATGGCCTTCATCCGCTTTAGTGGACGGCGTAAATATAGGATCTTCTATTCGATCACTATTCACCATTCCAGCAGGCAATTTAATCCCACACACCTTACCTGAGACCAGATAGTCCTTGTAGCCACTACCGGTGAGAAACCCTCTGACAATACACTCTACCGGGACGACCTTGCTCTTTCGGCAAATCATAACTCTGCCATCCAGCATCTGTCGCTGAGGTTCTGTCAAGCCAGGTATTTGTGAGACATCCGTACTAATCAGGTGATGTCGATAATGTCCCTCAAAAAAATTAAACCAAAATTCAGAAATTTTAGTCAGCATGACTCCCTTGCCAGGAATACCATTGGCCAGAACAACATCAAAAACACTAACCCTATCGGTGGCAATAATCAGCAAACCATCGCCGCCATCGGGTAACGTAATATCATACAAATCACGAACTTTACCCTGCCGTTTGTTAGCAAACGGTAAATCCGTCTTCATCACGGCTTCTGTCACCTCAGTCATACTCTCATCCATTAAAAAACAAAAATTACCAGTGAATCATTCTAACTAGCACTAGGCTAAAGCCTGCTCAAAGTCCATGAGCAGATCTTCACTTTCTTCAATTCCAACGGAAAAACGAACCAAAGAATCAGCTATGCCCATATCCGCCCTTTTGTCTGCACCAGCTTCATAAAATATCGAATGCGCTACAGGAATTGCAAGCGTGCGAGTATCACCCAGATTACTGGAACAAATCACTAAATCAAGTGAATTTAAGAAATCGAAACAATCCAAATCATCTTCTAATTCAATGCTCAGTATTGCACCTGGATAACGGAACCATTCTCTACTTCTTATGTAATCAGGATGGCCAGTTAAGCCCGGATAATGAACCTTCTTTACTCTCGCATGGTCTTCAAAGAAAACCGCCAATTTGCCAGCATTATCACAGGCCCGGTCCATTCTTAATGCTAGAGTATCAGAACCGATGGAAAGGTGATGGGCAGCCTCAGCACTTAGCGTGGCGCCGAAGTCCCTGAGACCTTTTTTCTTAATCTGATTTAAACCCCACAATCCAGGTTCGCCGACCCGATAACTATCATAAATATTTTCGAATGCCTGCCATTCAAACAGACCTGTTTCAGTAACCGATCCACCCAGTGCATTTGCATGGCCACCAATATATTTAGTCAGCGAATTAATGACCAGACTAGCGCCAGCGAGTTTAGCCTTAAAGAGATAGGGTGATGTAAGTGTATTATCAACAACATAAAGCAATTGCCTTTGCCTACACAGCTCACCGATGCGATACAGATCGGAAATCTGTGTTCGTGGATTTGCGATTGTTTCAGTAAATACAAGTTTTGTCTCAGCTGTTAATGCCGCCTCAACATTGGTAACGTCGGTCGCATCCACAAAAGAGACTTTGATGCCGTGTGCAGCAAACGATTGAAACAGGCTGTTGGTATTCCCAAATAGAAACTGTGAAGTAACAATATGATCCCCTGCCCGCAGCAAGGAGAATATCGTAGTCCCTATCGCACTCATGCCGGTTGCAAAACCAATGGATGCCAGGCCATCTTCCATCAATGATATTTTTTTCTGCAGAGCATCAACAGTTGGGTTGACTTGCCTACCGTAGCTATAACCTGCCTGCTTTCCCTGAAACACTCTGGCCAATTCTCTTGAATCATTATAGGTATAAGCTACCGATGTGTGGATCGGCTTATGTACCGAACCATGCTCAATTTCGAATCGCCTATCCGCGTGTAGAATTTTAGACGAAAACCCCATGGCCTTTCTCCAAGCAAAAAAAAAACCCGCCATTAAAGCGGGTCAGAACACTTTAGCGGAATTTCTTAAAGCGCCCGCAAGCTGATAGTCAAATCGGCGCTGATTAATTCTATGCTGAGTTACCCAATAATTGCAAATCATATCAGGTAATGCCGTAATCCCATTTTCACTGTTACAATCCTCTGCTCACAAGATGATATAAATTACAACTATGGAACAAACACAATTCAATCACGGGCTCTTACAATTCCTCAAGGATTCACCGACACCTTTTCACGCCACTCAGCAGATTTCCAATCGGCTCAGTGAGCAGGGTTTCAGACAACTCAAAGAAGAAGATAACTGGCACCTGGAGCCCGGTGGATACTTTGTTACCCGCAATCAATCATCCATTATTGGCTTCTACATAGGAGAACAGGCGCCCGACGAGACCGGTCTTCGAATGATCGGCGCCCATACCGACAGCCCCTGTCTGAAAATAAAACCGACACCTGACATATCCGAACACAACTACCACCAGATCGGTGTAGAGGTGTACGGTGGGGCATTGCTCAATCCCTGGTTTGACAGAGACCTCAGCATTGCGGGACGGGTCACAATTGAAAACAAAGCGGGCGCTATTATTAATTGCCTGATCGATTTTGAGAGGCCCATCGCAACCATACCCAGCCTAGCTATCCATCTGGACAGAGAAGCTAACAACAAACGCAAAGTCAACGCACAGACGGATATCCCACCCATTATTAACCAGTCAGACGATCAATTTAGTTCATTGCTGGCGGCACAGGTCCGTTGCCAATATCCGAGTGTTGAACTCCTTCACATTTTGTCCTGGGATCTGAGCCTCTATGACACCCAGGCGCCTGCCATCGTCGGCCACGATCAGGACTTCATAGCCAGTGCAAGGCTCGACAATCTTCTGTCCTGTTATATTGCCTGTGAAGCATTGCAACAGGCTGATTCGAGTATTACCAGCCTGATCGTATGCAATGATCACGAGGAAGTGGGCAGTGTATCAGCGGCAGGTGCTGAAGGAAGTTTTCTCAAAGATATTCTCCAGAGAATCATGCCCAATACTGAAAAAAGGTTAAGAGCGCTTGCTAAATCGATGTTGATTTCAACAGACAATGCCCATGGCATTCATCCTAATTTTTCATCTAAACACGACAATCAGCATGGTCCTATACTTAACAGCGGTCCGGTTATAAAGATAAACGCTAACCAGCGCTATGCCACATCGAGCGAAACCATGGCTTATTTCCTTACCCTGTGTCATAAATCAGACATCCCAAGCCAGAAATTTGTTACCCGAACCGATCTGGCCTGTGGTAGTACCATTGGTCCTATCACTGCTAAGACAATCGGCATTAAAACCATCGATCTGGGTGTGCCTACCTTTGCCATGCACTCCATTCGTGAACTGGCAGGTGTCAAAGATGCCTATCTGTTACAGCAGGCCCTGAATGCCTTTACCTGTGATGTAAAACCGATTTCAATCAGCAGCATCTCGGAACCCTGAACCTGTCAGTCTTGAGTCTGTCAATACGGAAACTGGCGCCTATTTTTAACCACCATCGTTGTGTTCATAAGTTAGCGACTAAGCAGATCGAGATCGATCTGCTTAGCCTGCCATAACAAACGCCGAATCAGACTTTCAAGGGCATTATCGGCCTTGTTTTCGGCAAGGCAATGCTGGGTACGCTGGTAGTAGTCTCCAATTCGATTCTGCTGTTGCCATCGGTCCTGCTTAAAACTGTGCCACCGCAGTTTCTCGTCGTCATCGAGTTCACTGCAGAAGTTTCGAGCTTTAAACCGGAAAAGCAATTCATCCAGTCTGCCGTCATCAAAATGACCTGATATTTGCGTGCAATTGGGTCCAAGACCACGAGCCTCAGCCATTCGACCGGCATCCTGATTCGAAAAAAATTCGCCTCCATAGAGCATAAAGTCAGGATCCACCTGGCTATCTCTGGATTGGCTGGCAAACACTTCCGTTACCGTTTCGACCAAGCCCGCCGAATTCTGTAATAGCTTTTGACGCTCGGCACATAACGCGAGATCAATTCCCAAAGAATCCGCTCTCGCAGCTGAAAGTGTTGCCATGGGGGCTATCGCCGGACACCGATTTATCTGCAGGGATTGTAGACCCGGTCTGTTGCCCCTACTTTGTTCGCCCTTGCCATCAAACAGTCTTTGCTGAATCTGGGCCGAGGTGAGTCCCAGCAGAAACTCGGGCTGAACCAGTAAATCAGCGCAAATGATGCTGTTACGGTTAACCGGATGTGCTGCTATTGGTAGTAACACGCCAATGTGTGCCCGGGAAGCAGGATAATGCGCCGCCACATGAATAATCATCTGCTTTTTCAGGGGGTATAACTGGTTCAGAACAAAAGATTTACTACGCAGATTGAAAAAGAAGTCAAATAGCTTTGGCTGAACCTGGCGAAGCTTCTTAGTGACGCCCACTGTAGCAAATACATCCGATAAGGCATCATGCGCCTGTTCGTGACCGATCTCATTAGCAGCCGCCAGGTGCTCAAGCCTGAAGCTGGTTGTCCCATCGGCCTTTTTCGGCCAGGAAAACCCCTGCGGACGCAAGGCATGAGACATTCTCATCAGGTTCATGACATCCCAGCGAGAATTTCCACCCTGCCATTCCCTGGCATACGGATCAAATAAATTGCGGTATAGCGCCTGACGAATAAATTCATCATCAAAACTGAGGTTGTTATAGCCGGCCACGCAGGTCTGCGGTTCCATGAACTCGGTCATAATCCGGTTTAAAAAATCGAATTCAATCAGACCGTCGCACTGTAAGGTTTCGACATCAATACCCGTGGTTAAAATCGCCTCAGGGTCTACCAAAATGTCGTCAGATAACGACGACAGAATATTAACTGGCTCCGCGATGATTTCTAAATTCAGGTCAGTTCTGATACCAGCGAACTGTATCGCGCGGTCGAGAATCGAATCAAGGCCGGTTGTCTCTAAATCATACCAAAAAAGGGTATCTTTCATGGTATTCTCGCTAGCATGACAAGCAGAATTGTTCCATAGCCAATATCACAACGAATACCCATATGACATTCGAAGCATCTCCAAAAACCTCATTTACAGTATCCTCCAAGATTCTGTTCAGCCTTTTAGGGCCACTGCTGGCCCTGCTGTTATACACCACATTGGGGATCTGGGATATACCCACGGTAATAAGGATGACCGCGGCGATTTCCATGTGGACCGCGATCTGGTGGATCTTCGAACCAATCCCCATTCCCATCACATCATTGATTCCCCTGGCTTTGCTACCCTTTTTTGGTATTTTATCCCCTTCTCAGGTTGGCGCAGCCTATGGTAGCCCGCTGGTTCTGTTGCTCATGGGTGGGTTTATCCTCTCTACAGCAATGGCCAAAAGCGGCGCGCACCGGCGTATCGCGCTGACCATGGTAAATGCTTTCGGATCACAGAGCAGTAAACGCCTGGTATTTGGTTTTATGGCAGCATCGGCCTTCCTATCCATGTGGATTTCTAATACGGCCACAACGTTGATGCTGCTACCGGTAGCACTGGCTGTCCTGGAGAAGTCCCATGATAAAGCCATGGCCGTGCCCTTACTTCTGGGGATTGCCTATGCCGCCAGTATCGGCGGTATCGGCACGCCCATTGGAACACCCCCTAATCTGGTGTTCAGGGAAGTTTATGAAATTAACATGGGCAGCGAGATCGGCTTTTTAACCTGGATGTCGTGGGGTATTCCTGTAGTTTTGCTGATGCTCCCACTGACAGCTATCTGGATAACCAGAAACCTCCACTATAAGGGCAACTTTGATCTCCCGGAGGTAGGCAACTGGACTACTTCCGAGAAACGGGTCCTATTGATTTTTTCACTGACAGCGCTGGCATGGATTACCCGAAGCCAACCCTTTGGCGGCTGGAGTGACTGGTTTGGTATCTCCAGCGCTAACGATGCCAGTGTCGCCATGCTCGCCGTCGTCTGTATGTTCCTTGTCCCCGATGGCAGAGGTTCGAGACTTCTGGACTGGGAAACGGCAAACAAGATTCCCTGGGGAATGCTGATTCTATTTGGTGGAGGCATCGCCATTGCCACCGCTTTTGTAGAGTCCGGACTCTCAGGCATGCTGGGCGAATGGCTCTCTGCTATAGCATCAATGAACATTATCCTAGTCGTATGCCTGATCTGCTTTACCATCACTTTTATGACAGAAATGACCAGCAATACTGCAACAACAACCCTCATGTTACCCATTCTGGCAGCAGCAGCATTAGGTGCAAACTTAGATCCGACCCTGCTTATGGTCCCTGCTGCTATGAGCGCAAGCTGTGCTTTCATGCTGCCGGTAGCAACAGCGCCCAACACTATCATGTTCAGTACCGGCTATTTCACCACCAGAACCATGGCTAAAGAAGGCTTTATCCTCAACCTGATAGGTGTTGCTGTAATCAGTTTCTGCTGCCTGTGGTTGCAATAAACCAGGCAACGGATCAAACCCGCCCTTCCGGCCCAACCGGTTCGTATCGTGTGTTCACGGTCATCCAATGGTGATCAGCCTGGCTTCAAAACTGGCCTTAATATGGCTTTAATGTCAGCCTAAACGTCAAGCCAGGTAGATCTCCCGGGCGGCTCTATAATCTGGGTTAGCAGTGCTAATTAACAATATCGCCGTTGTGGTATAGACGACCATCAATCCGAGCCTTGCGCAACTCTTTGGTCTGTTTTTCCAAACCTGGGTATTTCGGCGCAGTCATAAACCGGGCAAACCAATCCTCCATCAGGCTATCATCGCTGAGAAGCTGTCCCAGCAATGCCTGTACCTGTTGAATAAAAGCCGGATGGATTCGCTCACCAGCCATATCCACGCTGAGTTGAGGATCTCTGTAATAGATATCATTATTTCCTGCCGATAACTCTATTGCCAGGTCCGCCAGAAGCTCAGCCAAACTCGGTGACCGGAAGCCAACAGAAAAAGTCATGCCCTCGGTTTCGGCAATGCCCCAGTGACTCAGCCTGGGGGGCAGGTAAAGCATGTCTCCGGGGGCAAGCAGCCACTCTTGTGTCTGCTGAAAATTCTTCACAATCCGCAAATCGGAATTATCCAGTAAAGGTGGATTGTCGTCTTCGATTTGCCCTAGCTGCCAGCATTTACTGCCTTCAACCTGTATAAGAAAAACATCGTACTCATCAAAATGCGGCCCGGCACTACCGCCAACAGGAGCGTAGCTGATCATCACATCATCAAATCGCCAAGGAGGGAGAAAACTAAAATGGGATAGCAGCTCTTTTACCTGAGGCACCCAGAGATCCACTGCCTGCACTATTAGCGTCCATTCGCTTTCAGGCAACCTGCTGAAATCAGCTTCTTGAAATGGGCCCTGCTGCACCTGCCATGGCCCAGAAGGATCAGCGCCGAGAACCACCCTGGATTCCACATCGGGCTCCAGTGAAAGGCCCGCCAGTTCATCAGCAGATATCGGAGATGAATACCCGGCAAACGCGCCCGGCACCATCAAGGGCTTGCGCTGCCAGTGCGACTGCAGAAACTGCTGAGCACTCAGGTCTCCAAGTATATTTTTAAATGCAGTCATCTTTTACTAGTCCTACGTAAACACGTCCGAAACAAATACATTTACTGATTTTATCAGCAGGCCTGGCAATAGTCGCCTCGACCCTGCTGAACAAATCTAGTGGGCTAACCAACCGCGCAGAAAATATATTTAGGTTTACATGAGTTCAGGTTTGCACAAGATAACACGTCTGCGGTCTTTTCAAGGCAGGGCTGATGTACCCCCTCGGTGATCCTGCCCAGGCAGCTGGTCACCAAATCAATAGTCATCTTCAGCCCAATCTGACAAAATAGCGATGCCAGCATCCAGCCTATTATGCTTGCCAAATGACGGGAGATAAATGTGCTTAGATTTTTACCGGGTCCAGCTAAAGGTTGCCTGAGTCTGGTGTTAATATTTTTCAACACTGTATTTTTTTGCATTCCACTCTATGTCACCGCACTGGTTCGTGCTCTTCTACCAGCCTCTTATGAGCCAGCCTGCACGCGATTTTCGATGGCTGCAGCTGAAAATTGGATAAGTGTCAATAATATCATTATAGATACATTCCAAAACCTGACGGTTACCGTGACAGGAGAACCCGAGCTAAGCCGAGATCGTTGGTATCTGGTCATCTGTAACCACCAGAGCTGGACAGATATTCTAATATTACAGCGGCTGCTGAACCGGAAAATTCCTTTCCTCAAATTTTTCATCAAACAGGAATTAATCTACACACCAATTATTGGTCTGTGCTGGTGGGTGTTAGATTTCCCTATCATGAAACGATATTCCAGAGACAAGCTAAGGAAAAACCCTCATCTAAAAGGCAAGGATCTGGCAACTACACTCAAATCTGCAGAGAAATTTAAGCTCACACCCGTCTCGGTGCTAAATTTCCTTGAAGGCACCCGATTCACAAAAGAAAAACAGGAAAAGCAAAAATCCCCCTACCAACGCCTACTAAAACCCAAAAGCGGTGGCGCCGCTATGGTCGTTGACTCACTCAAGGACCATCTGGATTCGATCCTCGACGTCACTATCGCATACAAACAGCGAACCCCTACTTTCTTTGAATTCCTGTGTGGACATAAGCCAGAAATTTTCTTCACTATAGATCAAATCCCGGTACCGGCTGAAATTAGCGCCAATTCCATATCATCAGCCAAAGCAACCCAGCACTGGATTGCAGATCGCTGGCAAAACAAAGATAATTTGCTCTCTGAGTTGCTAGGACGATAGTCTGGAGGCTATGCTGCTGTGATCACGGAGGCAACCTATTGACGGCTATTTATAACGACTATTTCGGACTGAAAGAATCACCTTTTTCCATAGCCCCGAATCCCCAGTATCTCTACATGAGCGACAGGCATCGCGATGCCCTGGCACATCTAACCTATGGTATTCGAGGTGACGGCGCGTTCATCCTGTTGACCGGTGAAGTCGGCACGGGGAAAACGACTGTCTGTCGCTGCTTGCTGGATCAGATACCTAAGAAAGTCGATACTGCATTTATCCTTAACCCTAAACTGACTGCCGCGGAATTACTTGCAGCAGCCTGCGATGACCTGAACATAAAGTATCCAAAAAAAGCCAGTATCAAGGTCCTAACTGATCGGATTAACGCCTACCTTTTGAATGCCCACAGTAAGGATAGAAGAACGGTTCTGATCATCGATGAAGCACAAAATCTGTCCATTGAAGTACTCGAGCAACTCCGCCTGCTGACCAACCTTGAAACCCATCAGCGAAAACTACTGCAAATAATACTGCTCGGTCAGCCTGAATTATTAACCATTCTGGCAAAGCCTGAGTTACGCCAACTTTCCCAGAGAATTACCGC
The DNA here is from genome assembly GCA_012960535.1 of Gammaproteobacteria bacterium. GTDB lineage: Bacteria > Pseudomonadota > Gammaproteobacteria > Pseudomonadales > Azotimanducaceae > UBA9926. The sequence continues at coordinate 29,737 of DUBB01000025.1, read as the reverse complement.
GAGATTCCATCTTGATGCGCTGAACAGGAATGAAATCGCTGCTTATATCAAGCATCGGCTGGTTGTTGCAGGCGCCAAAGGAACTTTCTTTCCTAACTCGGCAATTAATCGAATATACAAAATCAGTTCTGGTATTCCCCGGGTGATCAATCTGATCTGTGATCGATCCTTGCTGGGAGCCTATTCTGAGGGCGAGATACAGGTATCACCCGGCATCGTTAAAAAAGCGGCTAAAGAAATCCTGGGCTATCGGCCTGCGATCAGGATTAACTGGCAATATGCCGCCATCACATCCACTGCGGCGCTGTTCGTTACAATATTCATGTTCATTTATGCTGGAACCCATCAGGAGCCTTCACAACAGCTAGTAGGCAACACGAGCCATCCAGGTTCGCTGGAACCTAGTGTGAACCAACCTGTCCAAACCCTGCCCACTGCGGCAGCACCTCTGATAGCAATTGATCCCAGAGACAATTCAGCCCAAAGGGCACCGGCCTCAACTGCATCTGGGGATCCTACCAGCGCGGCAGGAATCGATCGGCGGGACGCCGTTCTGGACGACAAATCAGGCCCATCAGCGCAGCAGTTTCTAGGGCATGAAACCCTCGGTGCAGCGCTAAGTGATCTACTCAACATCTGGGGGGTGGGGTTCACCCGGAACGTCACAGCATCTTGTCAGACGGCAGAAACAATCGGTTTAATCTGCTACTCCAGTATTACCGGTATGAACGAGATGAACGACTTCAACCGACCAGTCGTCGTTCGGCTAAGAAATCAGTGGTTCACCCTGAAGTCTCTCGACAAGGGTAGCGCCTCGTTAAAAGCAGGAACTCGAACATACGACATGCCAATCCTCGAGTTTATTGATAACTGGGATGGCAACTTCACCTTGCTATGGCGTGCACCGCCAGCCTACAAAGGACCCTTATCCAGGGGGGATCGTGGACCTGCCATAGACTGGCTGGTAAATCGCCTTGCCCTGATTAACGCTGAGCCCCTGGTGCTCACTGCAGGTTATATCTTTGATGGCGAACTGGAATCTAAGGTGAAACAGTTTCAACTATCATCTGGATTAACACCAGATGGGATAGCAGGCGTAAAAACCTGGATCAAGATAAATGATGAGGACGATAGCAATACGCCTAGATTGACTGGGGGTAACAGCTAATGTCTTATATCCTGGATGCTCTCAATAAATCTGAAGAAGAAAAGAAACAGCATAAGACGCCAAGACTCAATACCATACATTTAAGATCTGATCGGAACAGTGCTGGCAACAATCGATGGCTCTGGCCAACGGTTGGCATTCTACTAGTGACAATCAATCTTCTTTTCGTGTTTTGGTTTACCTCAGATAACACCCCCAGCGTAACCAGTCAGAACACCCCTGCAGTCCCTTCAGGAAAGGGGCGTAGGCCAGTCGAACAGTCTGAAAGAAGGGGAATCACATCGGCAAACCCAAAACGGGGAACAGGCAATGCTGGTTCCACCGATACTGCTCCGAAACCACAATCAAACTTAGCCCTGCAGCCAAGCCCGCAACGAGCTAAGACATCACAACCAGGACAACCGGAAGGCCTTTTATCCTCGAACATCTCAATCAATAATATTAGATTTTCCAGCCATATCTATGCCGATGATAGCTCGCTCAGGATGGTAGTTATCGATGGTAAACGCTTCAGAGAAGGCGATCAAATATCCAAAAACCTCAAGTTGCATGCAATTTCTCAGGACGGCGTTATCGTCGAGCACGAAAACCAACTCATCCCTATCAGCGTTCTCAGTAATTGGGCTGACAACTAAAACTAGGGGGTAGGGCTGGATGAATCCATACGCCGGGCACTGAGTGCTTGCAAGTGTCGCTTCATCTCCAGTACTTCAGTATTATGACGCGCCCTATATTCAAGATTAGATCGAATATCCAATCTGGCCTCTTTCAATTGCTTGCCCAGCACATCGACACTACGCCTATAGGTCTCCGCCAGATCCGTCTGATCCTGAAGCCTCTGATTGAGCAGAGCAATGGTTGTGGCCTGCTCCTTTGAACCCGTGACCAGGCCATTTTCAAGCTCAATCAGGCCCTTGCTGACTGAATCCAGACTTCCTGTGAAACCTGCCACTGCACTTGCAATTGGGTCAAGCTGGGCTCTGAAACTAGTAGTCGAATTCTCCAGATCCTGGGCTAACGAGTCAATTTTGGGTTTATTCTGCCGATAGGCCACAGCCCATAGCTTGTCTATTTCAACAATATTGGTCTCTGACTGATCCTGCATCTCCTGCAAAGTTTTGGAGACATCAGTACCGGTGGCAGCAAGCCGGCTTTCCAGCTCCAGGATGCTCTCCTGGCCCTTGGACAATAGCGCATTGGCCTCGACCAGTTTTTTCTGAACTTCATACAGTACATAACCGCCAAAACCCATGACGATCACCATCAAAAACAAGACAAAAACCAGTATTCCATTAAAGCTACTCTGCTTGGGTGCGTCTGAACGACCGCTCTTTCTATAGGAAGAAACTTCATCAGCGTCTGGTTTAATAGAAGGTAAAATACCGTGATTTCTGCTGTCTTGATTTCTGTTGTCTTGATTCATGTGATTTTCTTAAAAAAACAGGGCCCATAGGGCCCTGGCTGAGATTGCCCTTCAATACGAATTTACAACAACACCATCAATCCATACAGGACCGCTGTCAATAACAGACCACAATGAATGACACCCTTAACTGAAGCCATTGGCCCCAACTGGCCGCGAATCGCATTGATTTCCAGTGCTAGTATAATCACAAAAACTGCAACGAGGCTGGCGGTCGAGGTAGACACCTCATCTAACAACATCGACGTCTGCATATGGGCCGAAGACCCCATGAAAAACAGCATTGGAATAGAGAACAAGGTATTTGATCTCGATGCCAGCCCTGCTTTAGGCGCAGCAGATGCTGCCTCTGCCAGCGGCTCACCGCCGCCTGCAACCTGCGTCGCCGATGCAATAACAATCTGTTGATTCGGCCAGATAATAAACCAGACGTTAAACGCCATGAGCGTGCCCAGAATCGCGCCAACAGCAATATCATAGGTCCATGCGCCATGCAGTACATAAAGCAGATAAAGCCCGGTGAGGAAGGTCAATGCAGCACCCCATCTGAACCACCATAAGGCCCTGGGGACTAATTTCTGTATGGCGCCGGAACGATGCTCGCCGTCTGCTTCTTTGAAGTATTCCGTCTGCACAAAATTAAAATAATAGAGCAGGCCTATCCAGGTGATACCGGCCAGGAAGTGGCCCCATCGAAACAAATAATTAACGCCGTCCATGGAAAATAAAGTGTCCATCTTTTCTATCCTCTAATTTAGTTACTTCTATTCCCTTCGTTCTTTTTCAATACCTATAAAGAACAATAGAACCGATACTATAGCAATTTCGGGCTAAACAAAAACCCAAAACTAATCCTAACCATCAACTCAACTTCGAAATCCCGATAAGCTTTGAGTATCTATCTTATTCAATTTCAAAACGGCCTTTCACGCCATCTGCAGTTACGAACTGGCGTATATTTTTAGCAGAGAACTGCAACCGGGTCTGGTCATCTGCTATCGTGACCACATTGCTCACTTCACCCCGATAATATCTCTGCATTTCTTCCGGGGATATATTCAGAAAACTTTTTTAAGCATCATGCCCCAAAACAAAGGTTGGAACCTTACTCAGCACCATTTTTGACTGCAAAAAAAACCCCGCATAACAGCGGGGCTTTTATCCATGGGATGGTTTACATCATACCGCCCATACCACCCATACCACCCATGCCGCCCATATCAGGCATACCGCCACCACCAGCAGCAGGTGTATCTTCAACCACATCAGTGACCATACATTCTGTTGTGATCATCAAACCTGCAACTGAAGCAGCTGCCTGAAGCGCGGTTCGTGTGACTTTGGCAGGATCAGGAATCCCGTATTCAATCATATCGCCATACTCATCCGTCGCTGCATTGTAACCTTCATTGCCAGACTGTTTCTTGACCTTGTCGACAACAACCGAGCCCTCGGCTCCAGCGTTCTCTGCAATCTGCCTTATCGGTGTCTCCATAGCCTTAAGAAGTATCTTAACACCAACGTCCTGATCTCCGTTATCGCCTGAAACGCCTTCTACCGCTGCCAAAGCGCGAATCAATGCAACACCACCACCAGGCACAATGCCTTCCTCGACCGCGGCTCGAGTTGAATGAAGCGCATCTTCTACTCTTGCTTTCTTCTCTTTCATCTCTACTTCAGATCCAGCACCGACTTTAATCACTGCTACACCACCAGCCAGCTTAGCCACTCGTTCCTGCAACTTCTCACGATCATAGTCAGAAGAGGTATCTTCAATCTGGGCACGGATTTGCTTAACCCGGGCTTCAATATCAGTTGAATCTCCTGAACCATCGACAATGGTAGAATTCTCTTTAGTCAGCGTCACACGCTTGGCCTGACCCAGATCTTCCAGGGTAGCGCCTTCCAGAGATAAGCCGACTTCTTCAGAAATAACCGTGCCGCCTGTAAGGATAGCAATATCCTGCAGCATTTCTTTTCTTCGATCACCAAAGCCAGGCGCCTTCGCGGCAGCAACTTTTACAATTCCCCGCATGTTGTTAACAACCAGCGTCGCCAGGGCTTCACCCTCGACGTCCTCTGCGATTACCATAAGAGGTCGGCTTGATTTAGCGACCGCTTCCAGTACCGGCAGCATGTCCCTTATGTTGGATATTTTCTTGTCAAACAGGAGAATATAAGGTTCTTCTAATTCCGTACTCATATTCTCTTGATTATTGATGAAGTAAGGAGACAAATAGCCTCGATCAAACTGCATGCCTTCAACAACGTCCAGTTCGTTTTCAAGACCGCTACCTTCTTCTACGGTAATAACACCTTCTTTCCCTACTTTATCCATAGCATCGGCAAGAATATCTCCGATCTGCGAATCACTGTTAGCCGAAACACTGGCCACCTGGGCAATCGCTTTGGAATCGGTACATGGAACAGCTAGTGCCTGCACAGCGCCGACAGCAGCAGTCACTGCTTTATCAATGCCGCGCTTGAGATCCATGGGGTTCATTCCTGCTGCAACCGCCTTCAGCCCCTCATTAAGTATGGCTTGGGCCAATACTGTAGCTGTAGTGGTACCGTCTCCGGCAACATCAGATGTTTGCGAAGCCACTTCCTTGACCATCTGCGCACCCATATTCTCGAACTTATCACTCAACTCGATCTCTTTGGCTACAGAAACACCATCTTTGGTGACTGTAGGTGCACCAAATGCCTTATCTAAAACAACGTTTCGACCCTTGGGTCCAAGCGTCACCCTGACTGCGTCGGCAAGGACATTAACGCCCGCGAGCATGCGTTTACGCGCTGAATCACCAAACCTCACATCTTTAGCTGTCATATTATTTAATCCTTTTATCTAATATAGTTACTAATACACTTATATCTATTGGCTTAACCAACGACACCAAAAACTTCACTTTCACTCATAATGAGAAGTTCTTCACCGTCTAATTTGACTGCACTACCCGCATACTGGCCAAATAGCACTTTATCGCCAACCGTGAGATCCATTGGTTGGACATCACCATTATCTAATTTTTTACCTGGCCCTACCGCTAGAACCTCACCTTGAGAAGGTTTTTCGGCAGCAGAATCAGGAATAAAAATCCCCCCTGCTGATTTCGTTTCCTCTTCCAGGCGCCGTACCAGCACTCGATCGTGTAATGGACGAATACTCATTCTTTTCTCCTAATCTAGGTCATCACCAGCAGTTTTCTGCTAATACCTAATTAAAAATTAAACCCAGCTAGCCTCTGTCTTCAGAGAACTCAACGAACTCATCGAATCAGAGGTTCTAGCACTCTCCCTAAGGGAGTGCTAATAATAGGGGCAGATTTAGCAGAGTCAAGGGTAGAGTGCTATATTTTGTTGAAAGAATTCCCTGAACTAGGATCTGATGCTGAAATCTACGCTATGCAAGCCTTAGCAAGCCAGAAAAACAACCCTAAAAATATCCCTGCCTCAGGACTCTCCGGCAATACCACTGGGCTGAAAATAACCCTTCGGAAATGCTATCTGATAAAAATCACAGCGATAAACACGACCTTATGAATCAATCAATTGAAAATAGAAAAGCTGTCTGGAGTGTTATTGCTCAGATTCCCTATGGCAAAGTTGCAACCTATGGGCAGATCGCGACCCTGGCAGAAATCCCAGGTCACGCCAGATTTGTAGGACACCTTCTGGCAAATTTACCAGAAGACTCTTCTCTGCCCTGGCACAGGGTCGTAAACAGTGGTGGTAGAATTACAAACCCAAATTCCCTGGCGCAGGCCGCCAGACTTGAAGACGAGAATGTCAGCTGCCGCGATAACCGAGTATCTCTTAAAATGCACCACTGGAAACTGTAAGTAAGGCACGACCCGGCGCCCAAATCTGCTCCACAATGGCCACGGATCAATTAACCCATCGATGAAACAGCTTTTATAGCTATTTCATGTCCCCCTGTTCCGTCAATTGCGTTAACGCTGTACTAATCTTTCCTTTCTGATCAACAGGCTCACAAGAATAACTGCGGGTAAGCCAATCAGGGCTGCGCCTGTGAAGAAAACAGCGTAACCCGAAGCGTCAACTAGCAAACCTGAAAAACCACTTACAAACTTGCCAGGTAAAGTCATCAACGAACTGAATAAAGCGTATTGTGTCGCAGTGTAGGCCGTATTGGTCAGGCTGGACAGATAAGCTATGAACGCCGTTGCCGCTAATCCTCCACTTAGATTATCGGCACTGATGACGATAGCAAGATGAATCCAATCCGGCTCAATGAGCGCCAATCCAGCAAACAGTAAATTAGTAGCCGCTACCAGAACCGCGCCCAGCAACAAGGGCTTTAAAATACCCCACTTAACAACCAGAATCCCGCCCAGGGCAGAACCACCGATGGACATTACAAAACCAAATACCTTGGCTATGTTAGCAATTTCAACCTTGCTGTATCCAAGATCCAGATAAAAGGGATTTGCCATAATACCCATGGCAATATCGCTAAGACGGTAACAGCCAATCAGCAGCAATAGAAAAAAAGCAAATCTGCCATTACGATGAAAAAAATCCAATACAGGGTCCCAATAGGAAGCAAAAACTCCGCTCAGCCTGCCCTTACCAGGCCCAGGCTTACCAAAATAATCTTTCGACTCATGAATACCACTGAAGTTGTTATTCTCCGCCCTTGCGTTCGCTTCTCTGACTGGTTCTGCCACCAATAATATAGTCACCATGCCTAACAGCATCAGGCAGGCCATAAGCCGGTACGCCATATCCCAATCAAAAAATTCCGCCAGATAAAGGGCCCCTGCCCCAGCTACCAGCAAGGCAATCCTATAACCGAGAATATAGGCCGCTGACATCGCACCCTGCAAACTGGATTCAGCCGACTCAATCCTAAATGCATCGATTGCAATATCCTGAGTTGCCGATGAAAAGGCAACCATCAGGGCGGCTAAAGACAGTATCAGTAGTGATTCAGGTCCTGCCAGGGTCATGCCCCACAGTCCCAGAGCAATGCCCATCTGTGCTAAAAATATCCAGCTGCGTCGCTGCCCTAACCAGGTATGCAATACTGGTAGTCTTAAACCATCAACCACCGGCGCCCAGAACACCTTAATTGAGTAAATCATACCAACCCAAGCAAAAAATCCGATGGCAGATCGACTAATCTGTTCATCACGAAGCCAGGCAGTTAACGTAGAAAATACCAGTAAGTAAGGCAGTCCCGCTGAGAACCCCAGAAAAACCATCGATCGTACACGAGGTCTGCCATAGACTTTGAAGGCTTCAATCCAGTTCACCTGACCTCCGCAAACAAATTCAAGTCAATCTCTAAAATTCTGGTACTGGAGGGGAACATCTAGTTCAGTTTCCTTTAGAAAGCTGATTACCTTCTGCAGGTCGTCCCGCTTTTTACCGGTAATCCTGACCTGTTCTCCCTGAATGGTTGCCTGAACTTTCAAACGCTGATCTTTAATCAACTTAACAATTCTCTTGGCTAACAGGCTCTCAATGCCCTGGCGCAAGAGAACAACCTGATGCAGTAATTTACCGCTCGCCGTAGGATCTGCCACGTCCATCACTTTAGGATCAACACCTCTCTTGATCAGTTTACTGCGCAGCATATCCAGCATCTGATCCAGTTGAATATCGGCCTGCGCCGTCAACTGCACCTCGCTGTCCTGTCGGATAAATTCTGCTGTGACGCCGCGAAAATCATATCGAGTGGACAATTCCCGATTAGCCTGATCCACCGCATTGTGAACTTCCTGAAGATCAACTTCTGAAACAATATCAAATGATGGCAACGCTAGACTCCTGTAAATTACTTTTTAAATACATTATTAAACCGATTAGTCAGATAATCAAACAGCACTATCCGCTTCTGAACACTCTTAAAGCACGAGCCAACTGCAAACCCTGAACCTTTAAAATAGCAAGACTGGCTATGCTGCAATAGGGCTGGGAGGAACTGTGACAATATCGTAAACTGTGCTCAGAAATTCTACTCTGGCACAACGAGTCGAGCAAGATAATGGGAAAACGGCTATCAAAAATCTACACCCGTACCGGAGATCAGGGCACGACTGGCTTAGGAGACGGCTCTCGAGTTAACAAAACTCACCCTAGAATCGAAGCAATAGGCGAGGTTGACGAGTTAAATTCCTCGCTGGGTTTACTGATCGAATTACTAAAGAAAGAAGAAAATACCCAGTTAACGCCCGTTATTGACTTCCTCAGAAATCATCAACATCGCATCTTCGATCTGGGTGGAGAGTTGTCTATCCCAGGGTATACGTTAATAAACAACGGTCAAGTTAAAGCAATCGAATCGTTTCTGGATGAGCTCAACAATGACCTGGAACCGCTGGAGAATTTTATTTTACCAGGCGGATCGGTGCTAATCTCTCAATGCCATCTCACTCGGAGTGTCTGCAGACGAGCCGAAAGACGTGCCCTGGTACTGGCTGATGCAGAAGCTGTCAACCCAATCAGTCTACAATTCTTAAACCGGTTTTCGGACTGCCTTTTTGTAATTGCCCGGTATTGTGCGAAAGGGACACAGACCGCCGAAGTTCTCTGGCAGAAGCAAGAATAAACAGGCTAGGGTCTAAAGCTGCGTATATCACTGAGTAAGCCGCCCAGATGAACCAAAAATCGCGCCGCTTCGGCACCGTCAATTGCGCGATGATCGTAGGATAAGGCCAGAGGTAAGCACAAGCGTGGAACAAATACATCACCTTCGTAAACAGGCTTCATCTGAGCCCGGGCCACCCCCAGTATAGCAACTTCGTAGCCACTGACGATGGGTGTGAAGCCGCTCCCGCCGATGCCGCCTAAGCTTGAGATAGTAAACGTGGAGCCCTGCATGTCCAAGGGTGACAACTTGCGCTGACGAGCCTGACCGGCCAGTAAAGCTGCTTCTTCAGCAACATCGGACAAACTCTTCCGGTCTGCATTTTTAATATTCGGGACTACCAGACCTGCGTCCGTTTCGACGGCAATCCCTATATTGTAGAATTCTTTTTCAAGCCAGTGCTGATAATCTGGTTCTATCGATGAATTAAACCTTGGGTAGGCTTGAAGAGCCAATGTACAGGCCTTAATCAGAAAAGCCAATAGCGTCAGTTTTGATTTGCCGGGCGCCTGTTCTTTATTGGTCAGCTTCCTGAAGTCTTCCAATTCAGTGATATCGGCTTCGTCAAAATGTGTTACATGGGGAATCGCCTGCCAGTTGCGCTGCAAATTCCTGGCACTCACCTGCCTTATCCTGGGCAGGGCTACTTTGTTAACCGATCCAAATTTTGAAAAATCGGGTAAAGGCCGATTTTCCGTGGCCTGTACTTGGGTTCTACCTGCGTTGAAGCTGGTTTTTACAAACAGCTGGACGTCTTCCTTGATAATGCGACCACGCTTACCCGAACCTGCAACCTGCTGAAGGTTTACCCCAAATTCTCTGGCTAATTTACGCACAGCTGGGCCCGCATGTACCTGCACGGCGCTGGAGGGATTAGTTTGTTGGTGTAGGGGCTGCTCTTGAGGGCGATTCCGTCCTTTCTTCTGGCCGGTTGTGGCAGGTGCTTTTATTACGGCAGCTTCCAACCGTTTCGGCCGATCCTTCTGGCTAGCCGCTCTGTTCCGATCTGACCATGAATCGTCTACTTCCTGCGTGCGAATCTCAATCAGCAATTCATCAGAGACTACAGCCTGTTGCTCGGACGTCAGGATTTGCACAATAACACCCGCACACGGCGAGGGTATCTCAACGCTGGCTTTATCTGTTTCGACAACCAGCAGTATCTGTTCTGCCGCAATAGTCTGGCCAACTGCGCAGACTATTTCGGTAACTTCTGCCGATTCAACTTCTCCCATATCCGGCATGCGCAGGGAAACAATCTGATGTCCGAGGGTTGCATCGACGGTTTGTACCCGCCCAGGTTCATCATGCAGGGGTGCACCTGTACTTCCCGCTGGGCTCTCGGTAGGCGTTAATTCATCCGAGCGGGTGTGATCCGCAACAGCGGCAGATTCAGTTGCATCCTCTGAACTGACACCCAGTTCCAGCAGCTTATCCCCCTCCTCTACTATCGCGCCTACATCAATGAAGCATTGTTTAATGATGCCCGAGGACGGCGAGGGTATTTCAACGCTGGCTTTATCAGATTCAAGTACCAGCAGTGACTGGTCTTTTTCAACTCTGTCACCCTGACGCACCAGAATTTCCACAACTTCGACCTGCTCAGCATCACCAACATCGGGCACAGCTATGACTTTATCTGCACTCATGTACTAACCGGATTTGATTTATCAGGATCAATGCCCAGCTCCGACAATGCAGTTTTTACTACGCTCACATCAATCACATTTTCGCGAGCCAAAGCGTCTAAACTTGCCAGCGTGATAAAATAACGATCGACTTCAAAAAAAGACCTCAATTTAGCGCGAGTGTCACTTCTTCCAAAACCATCTGTACCTAGCACGGTATAGGAACTACTTATCTGCGATCTGATCTGATCAGCATACAACTTCAGGTAATCACTGGCTGCTATCACTGGGTCGGATGATTCAGCCAGGCACTCCTGCAGGTAAGTGCGTCGCGGTTTAACCTCAGGGTGAAGACGATTCCACCTGTCGACATCATCACCATCCCGTTTTAGTTCATTGAAACTGGTTACGCTCCAGACATCAGCGTCGATACCATAACGTTTTTGGAGCAGCTCCGCTGCAGCTAAAACTTCTCTTAGAATTGCTCCGGAACCAAGCAACTGAACCGCCTTTTTACCGCTTGAACTGGCTTTCTTCTTTACCTGATACATACCCTTGATAATGCCGCTCTGGCATGCTTCAGGCATTTCTGGCTGCACATAATTCTCGTTGGTAACGGTGATATAAAAATACTTGGCTTCTTTGTCAACGTACATCACCTGCATGCCGTGCTGGACAATCACGGCTAGTTCATAGGCGTAGGCAGGATCATAAGAAATACAATTGGGAATCGTGCCTGCCAGGATATGGCTCTGGCCATCCTGATGCTGAAGGCCTTCACCGTTTAATGTGGTTCGACCTGAAGTACCACCCAGTAGAAACCCTCTCGCCCTGAGATCACCAGCAGCCCAGCACAAATCACCAATGCGCTGAAAACCAAACATGGAGTAAAAAATATAAAATGGAATGAGGGTACTGCTGTGATTCGAATAAGCAGTTGCAGCGGCAAGCCAGGCTGCAAATGCACCACCTTCGTTAATGCCTTCTTCCATTACCTGACCATGCTCATCTTCCCGATAAGCCATGATCTGGCCGGTATCAACCGGTTCGTAAAGCTGGCCCACACTGGAATAGATACCCAACTGTCTGAACATGCCCTCCATACCGAAAGTTCTTGCCTCGTCGGGAACGATGGGCACGACTCTGTGTCCTACTTGATCATCCTTAATCAGGGCTGAAAGAATCCGCACGAAAGCCATGGTGGTCGAAATCTCACGACCACCGCTGCCTCTTGTAATAGATTCGAAAATCTCAAGACCCGGAATAGCCAGTCCATCAAATTCATTGACCCGAGACGGTATGGGTCCACCCAGCTTAGCCCGGCATTCTTTTAAATAGCGTATCTCGTTGGAATTTTCAGCCGGGCGATAATAAGGGATCGATTCAAGTTCCTTATTACTGATTGGGATATCGAATCGGTCTCTGAAAACGCGTAACGCTTCGGTGTCTAATTTTTTAACTGAATGAGTGAAATTCTGTGCTTCACCAGCCAGCCCTAATCCATAGCCTTTAACTGTCTTAGCCAGGATAACAGTAGGTTGACCTTTGTGGCCGACAGCGGAAGCATAAGCGGCATAGACTTTGTAAGGATCATGACCGCCCCGATTCAATCTGAATATTTGCTCATCGGTCAGATGCGCTACCATCTCTGTCAGTTCTGGATAAGCGCCAAAAAAATGCTCCCTGACATAAGCTCCGTCATGGCTTTTATAATTCTGATAGTCACCATCGACAGCCTCATCCATGCGTTGCTGAAGCAATCCCGATCTATCATTTTCAAACAGTGAATCCCACTGCCGGCCCCAGATGACCTTGATCACGTTCCAGCCCGCACCCCGGAACACGCCTTCCAACTCCTGAATAATTTTACCATTGCCACGGACAGGCCCATCAAGACGCTGCAGATTACAATTGACAACAAAGATCAGGTTATCCAGCTTCTCACGCCCTGCTAAAGAAATCGCACCGAGGGATTCCGGTTCATCCATTTCTCCATCGCCAACAAAGCACCACACCTTGCGATCTCCAGGCGGCGCCAGTTCTCGATTACCCAAATACTTCATGATATGCGCTTGATAAATAGCCTGCAGTGGTCCCAGCCCCATGGACACCGTCGGAAACTGCCAGTAATCGGGCATCAGCCAGGGATGCGGGTAGGATGACAAACCATTACCCTCAACTTCCTGGCGAAACAGATCTAACTGCGCTTCAGAAAACCTTCCCTCCAGAAAAGATCTGGCATAAATACCGGGCGCACTATGTCCCTGGATATAGAGCAGGTCGCCCATAGCCTCTGCCGTATTGGCTCTGAAAAAGTAATTGAAGCCAACGTCATATAAGGTTGCCGAGGACTGGAAGGTCGATATATGGCCGCCCAGGGTTCCGTCCTTCAGGTTCGCCCGCATCACCATTGCCATGGCATTCCATCTTATCAAAGAGCGAATGCTGCGCTCCATAAACAAATCCCCGGGCATACGAGCCTCCTGATGCACAGGGATGGTATTTCGATAGGGTGTGGTTATAGCATAGGGTAACTGGGTGCCAGTTTCAGTCAGCTTTACTGAAAGCTTCTGCAGCAGATATTGAACACGCTGGACACCCTGGGTTTCCAGTACTGAAGTTAGCGCGTCAAGCCATTCCTTTGTTTCTTCTGGATCGGGATCGACGTGGGTCTGATCATTCATAAGAGTGTTCTTTAGTTATCAACAGATTTTATAATAATAACCTCAAAAAGGTAAGAGATGATTAGCCGATGCGATGAAGCTAGCCTTCACTGCTATGAATCTGCCGACAAAGATCTTCGATACCATCTAACATTCTGAGGGACGGTCGAGATAACTTCCCTGAATCAACGTACCTTATTTTGTCCCTGAACTGCTGGAACTGACCCCACATCCGCAACGATTCTGAGAACCCTCGTTCAGAGCTACTAATGATAAGAACATCCGGTTTGCGAACAAGCACACTCTCCTTTGAAACCGGTGCAACCATCATCGCTTCTTTACCAAAAATATTGGTTGCATGGCACAACTGGAGCGCTTGGCCAATTAAGTGATGATCGTTGATGCTATACAACTGACGCTCTGATATCTGCAGGTAGACACGCTTTACTTTATGGTCGGCATACTGGCGCTTGACGCGCTGTAACTGCCTGCTAAACCTGGCCTGCAAAGCCAACCCTCTGTCTTTCAGGTCAAATAACGTACCGAGACGAACAAATGTAGAGCCTATATCCGCCAGCTTTCTGGCTTCGTTTCGATAAACAGGGAAACCCAATTTCTCCAATCTGAGCAACGCCCGAGAATCGCCTCCGGAACTCCAGGCTAATATCAGATCAGGCTGCCTAGCGATGACTGCTTCCACATTAATCTGGAATGCATCAGCAATGATATCAATATGTTTAGCCGCCTCCGGGTAATCAGAATAACGCGAGGTGCCAACCAAGGTATCCTGCACCCCTAAATCAAATAAAACCTCAGTGAGATGAGGTGCCAGAGAGACCACCTTCTTGGCAGCAGCATACAGGACAACTTCCTGCCTCGAATCATCCACTGTCTTCAAAGCAGCAAGCCCAGCCATAGCGTAAAACAGACTGGCCAGGGCCAAGGCGCCTGAAACATTCCAGACCTTCATTGAGCGGCTAATCAAAAATCGCAAAAACTGCTGCAAACCCTATCCAACCCATACACTGTCGATTGAGGAACTGTTCACATTCATCGAGATAAGCAACCTGCTTGGCTTTAAAATCCTGCAATCCATCATAGTCCTCTCGAACAACACCACTATGATAGGCTCGAACCAGCCACTCCAGGGCAGCACTCTGAAAATCAAGCAAAGACTCGGACAAAACCTTCCAGCCAGCATTGAACTGACCAACAAACATCATAATCATAATATTGACCCTGGCTGACGGCCATTCAAGCCAGTACTGAACCTTCATTGGAAATGTATGCGGCCTCTCCGCGACAGAGCTGGAAGCCAGTTCATCGGATAACACCAGGTCAGAATCTGCTTCCAGTTGATCACAGTAAATTCGATTAAACAGGCATAAGATAGACCCCGCGGGCCCAAGCAGCAAACACCAGAACAGGTAGATGGTCACGTCCAGATGGAGTTGCCTGTGTACAACTGCCTGCAGCTCAGCAAATCCATTTTCCGCCGACATCAGGTCCTGCTCATCATCCAGCAACCGCAACTCCTGATGTGCTTGATCAAACAGTACGGCGATATCAACCCGGTTAATACAGGCCATCAAGACCCCTATACAGGCGAATAGATATAAAAGCCCCAGTAAGGTATCAGAGATACTTTCTGCGATCAGCCAGATAATAACAGCGGGAATACCCACAGAAACGACATAAATTAATGTTTCCGATCCTGGTATTCGACCTGATAAAGCCAGCCAGTCAGCGACGTTAATAGATCCTGAAAGAGGCAAAGGCCCGGACCAATACCGCTGTAGTAAAACTAATATGGCGACAGCCAGGAATTCCAAAAGGAAACACCTCTTTCATCTAATAGTTACTTATCAGGGCCCTAGTGTGTCACGGAAAGCTTGCCATTTAAATCCAGGTCCTGGGTCTGTTTTCCTGCCTGGGGCAATATCGCTATGGCCAACGATACATTCAACCCCGATCTTGTATTCTATCATTAAAGCCTTGCAGATGGCTGACAGCACCTGATACTGAACATCGGTGTACGCCGAATCATCGGTTCCTGCCAGCTCAATGCCAATGGAAAAATCATTACACGCTGTTCTGCCCCTGAATTCTGAGCTACCCGCGTGCCAAGCTCTGCGATCAAACTCTACAAACTGGGTCGTTGCCCCATTGCGATCAATCAATAAATGGCTGGAAACCTTAACGCCAGCCAGTCCTTTAAGGTCAGGATGGCGGCTGGGATCAATCTGACCGGTAAACAATTCTGAAACATATCGTGTTCCAAAGTGCCCTAACGGTAAACTGATATTATGAATAACTATCAAACTCAATTCCGCACCGGGCCGCGCGTCCGAATGTGCAGATGCAACAAACTTTGCATTTACCAGCTTGTGTGATCTGATCTCCACTATCAAAGTATTATCGCTGTCATAGGTATGATCTTCGAGTATAAAACGAAGCTGAAGGGGAAATGAAGCCAATGTCAAGCTCACCGCGTATAGGCACGGGTATGATGGCCGCTGGCATGATGCTGACACTGGCTGTCATAACCATGTGGTTTAATCGGGCAGAAGAAAAAAAGATGCACCCCAATCAGGAACTGGTGTCGGAAAGGACAGCGGTCCACACGCTGGTACGCCTCGATAGAAACCGCCAAGGACACTATCTCGCCAGAGGCGAAATCAACGGCCGCACCACTGACTTTCTCATCGATACGGGGGCAACTGATGTGGTTGTTCCACAGCAAATTGCCGAAAAACTGGAACTGAAGCAGGGTAGAGGCGCTATAGCGGTTACGGCAAATGGCACCGTCAAGGTTTATCGGACTCGCATAAAAAGATTGTCCATTGGTGATATTGTATTAGAAAACGTAGCTGCATCCATCAATCCCGGGATGCAGGGCCAGGCTGTGCTGTTAGGCATGAGCGCGCTTAGTCAGGTAGAATTTAGCCAATCTGGAAACGAACTACTGATCCGACAATATTATCCATCAACTCATGACGATTAATTTTTTTAACCTTATTACTGATACCGTAAAAACGGCTCTCGCAGAAGATGTTGGCAGCGGCGACGTCACAGCCAAGCTGATTGCCGACCATCAACAGGCAAAAGCAACAGTAATAACACGCCAACAAGCGATTATTGCGGGCAAACCCTGGGTAGACGAGGTCATCTCGCAAGTTGACCCTGGCATCGAAATTACCTGGCTGGTCGAAGAAGGTGCCAGCGTAGCAGCAGGCACTGAACTGTTCACCTGTTCGGGTAAGGCGGCAAGCATCCTCACCGCCGAAAGAACCAGTCTAAACTTTCTGCAGACCTTAAGTGGAACAGCTACTATCACTCGACACTATGCAGACCTGATTCGTCACACTTCAGCAAAATTGCTCGATACCAGAAAAACCATCCCTGGCCTTCGGCTGGCACAAAAATACGCCGTCTCTGTTGGGGGAGGCTTGAACCATCGAGTCGGTTTATTCGATGCTTTCTTGATCAAGGAGAACCATATCCTTGCGGCGGGTTCCATCGCCACCGCGATTCAAAAGGCTCGAACACTGGCGCCAGAACTAAGGCTGGAGATTGAAGTCGAATCCCTTGCAGAACTGGATGAGGCGCTACAGGAAACGCCAGACTGGATCATGCTCGATAATTTTAGCCTGTCCGACCTGCAGCTAGCGGTTGCAAATCGCCCCGCCAATGTATTATTTGAAGCCTCTGGCGGAATCGATGGCGAAGATGAACTCATTGCCATAGCCGAGACCGGGGTCGATTTTATTTCCATGGGCGCGATCACCAAAAACTGCCGGTCCATCGATCTATCTATGCGACTGCACTCACAATAGCAGTAGCACCGCAGTCACCTGAAAAGGCAAGCAGCATACCGACCTAGAGAGCAGACTCCAAATCTGCTCAGTGCGGATCGACTGATCCTACGGAAGGTGATCAGGCACAAGCCAGATAGACGAAGACCAGGCACGCTCCTGGATCAATGCCTTAAGATCCTCGCGGGGAGGAACGCCAGCCTTGATTGCATCCCAGGTGGACCAGCGGCAGGTCGGATTCTCCAGCACTCGCACATAGTAAAATGCTCGCTGACCTGGGTCATATTCCGGATCGAGCCAGAGCCCACTTAACTCACCGGCGCCCACACCCTGGGAAATCGCGCAGGTATCCTGATCGACCCTGGCGCCATTATCAGGACAACGATAGTTTGTTGAATCAACAATGCCACCGTCAGAGCATGCCACATCAAACACCTTTTCGTGAGCCTTGCCATTTTCCAGCCAGCCTTTGATTATCTGCAATCGCTGTAATCTGGCCGAATTTGCATCCTGAGCGGCCCATAGCAAAAACTCGGGGCTGTGCTCACCCAGCACAGTCAAATTGCTTCCCATGGTAACTGCCCGGTCATAAGCGATACGTAACGAATCCAGATCATCCAAGGCCTCGATTCCCAATCCATATCCAGCAAAAAAACGAACCCTGATGCGCGGGCCTGATGTTGCAAAGGTCTCTTTTCGACGAAAAGCTGCATACAAGGCCGCCCGGGTATTTTCTTCCGCCCAGACCCCGGTAATACCTGAGGCTCCCCAGGTTTCGAAAGCACCTGTCTGATAGGTGCTGCCCGCAATTTCTTTTAGGTTAGTTGCTCCGGCTTTTCTACGCACGGCTAGCGCCGCCTCACTTAACGGCGTCGAACCCCGTAAAGCACTGGTACTATCCAGCAATCCCACTTTAGAGAAAAAATTAGATTCATCATCGCTGATCGCACCAGTATGAGAGTCAGATGCGCCGACAAAACCAAACTGAAAAGGATTACCCAAGCCTGCCTGTTCCTGGGACAAGCCATCGAGCAGCGCTTTCCTGGCATAGGAGCCCTCGGGTTCGCTGTATAACGTGGTGGCGATTCTATAGGGCATAATTTCGAAATCCGCCCATTCGTCGGTTGGCGATAACAAAGGGTGAGTCTCTGAGGTACCCTTGACCTGGGTAATCTCCACCAAAGGCTCGTTACGCAGTCGTTTTGCCGCATAAGTGCTATCCAGCGCAGCACCGCCCCAATCGGTCAGGGCAAACATATGACCATTGGAGCCATTGGAGTTATGGGGTATCGCCAGGGATTCTATCCCCTGCGCCCTTAATCCATCCATCCAGTCCCATAGACCTTCTGGATCCTGACTGTGAAATCTTGAAAAAGGCATAGCTGGCAGCTTGTCGGCACGCCTAAAAATCACATTGCGGTGCAGATTGCCTCGATCATCAGTAGACGAGGTATATTCATAAGCGACAAAAGTCGTGAATTCTCCAGGCGCATAAAAAGCATTGGCTGCGTCAACGGAATCCCGCCAGGCGTCCCGGGCAATCGCATTGAGCACATCTTCATCTAAAGAACCATCCTGAACCTTCGCAATAGTCTTGGGCAGGAAGGTCGAGAAGACCTCTCGCCTCTGCAGGATAGTTCCGATGTTCAGATTTTCAGGAGCATTAAGGTTGTTGATGTACTGCACATAATCTAATTTAGAAAAATTAGTCTCTGTATCGGCTGCTGCCTTCACTGCACCAAGGAACATGGCATGGTCTGTTACGGCATAAAAATCGAGCGGTTGTCGTAGCTGCACCTTAAAACCACCCGGGTGAGCCAGTGGCTCTCCCCTGGCATAGCGATAAGCATCATAAGGCGTTGCTATAGTACCAAACGCGAAAGCATCAAAGGAATAATCAGTATGCACATGTAAGTCGCCGAAAAATACCTCGCGTGCGGCACTGCGTTCCGCATTGCCACTGATAGTGAGCTCTGGCATCTGTAGAAACACACCACCAAAGCGACGCGGCGCTACCTGGTCACTCACCGGATCAACCATAGCAGATGCGACTGCACTGCCGGCATCTACGGTAACTTCTAGGGCAACTTCTTTCTGATCACAGCCAGCGAAAAGCAAAAACATGATACAACAAGCCATGCCCGTGACGACTGACCGACCCCACCTTCTAGTCTGATGATTCACGATATCCCTCCTATTGTGCAATTTTATCTGACGGGTCCTCAATGGATTCTCGCCCTGAAGTCAGGGGTTCAGCAAACGTATCTCTCCCAGCTATCTCAACAATAATGCTTAAGCTTAGTAAACCAACGCCAACCTGATAACAGCCTATCTCTTAAATCAAATGCAATTCAACCTCTATATCATGCCTGTCGCGCGAAGCATAACAAGAAAAAATAATCGCCCTCCCGGTAAAAGACACAAGCCGTGAATTAAAGTAATATCCCGAATCCCATTACTGACAGCCTGCCATGACAGAAACCGCGCCTACCATGAACCCTTACGATATCTATCGCCATCTCCGTGAAACTGCTCCGGTCAGTAAAATCGGTGACGGGCCCTGGCAGATTGCCTGTCACCAGGACGTAAACACTGTTTTAAGAAACCATGAAACTTTCTCCTCAGAGGTTTCGTTGAGACCAGTTGAAGGCCGGCAGACACCAACAATGCTGTTCAGCGACCCGCCTATTCACCATCGCCTAAGAAAACTTGTCAGTCGCGCCTTCAAGCCATCCCACATCGAACAACAACGGGACCAGATCACGCGTAGCTGTCAGCAGTTGGTTTCCCAAATACTGACCGAGACAGAAGTAGACCTTGTCAGTGCCTTGGCAGCGCCGCTGCCGGTGATGGTCATCGCTAAAATGCTGGGCGTGGAAGATGGCAACATGCAGGTCTTCAAGAATTGGTCCGATGCCATATTCAGCAATATCGCTGACATCCTGTTTGCCACACCGAGTCCCGAAGCCTTGCTTGCAGCTGATGAAATGGATCACTATTTCCTGGATAAAATAGCTTTTATCAGGCAACACCCGCAACCGCATTTACTGGGCAGACTGATAGAGACAAAAACCGAAGAAGGCTACCTTTCAGACGATGAACTGCTTAGCTTCTGCCGCCTACTGCTCATTGCCGGTAACGAAACCACAACCGGGCTCATCACCGCCTCAGCACGGGTCTTTCACGCCTTCCCGGCAACCCTTGGCCAACTGAAGCTTGATCCTTCCTTGACAACCACTTTTATTGAAGAGGCGCTAAGGTTCTATTCTCCTTTTTCCGCTACCGTGCGACGAACCACGTCCGAGGTGGAAATCGCTGGCCAGAAAATACCTAAAGGCGAGCTCGTCCTGCCACTGATAGCATCAGCCAATCGCGACCAACGCGTCTTTGAACAGGCCGATCAATTTAATATTGCGAGAAACCCGAATCCGCACCTCGCTTTCGGATTTGGCATACACTTCTGCCTGGGCGCACACCTGGCCAGACTGGAAGGCGAGATTGCAGTGAACTGTCTGGCCCGACATTTCTCTTCTATTCGCCTGACCGAAACTGAGTCACCGGAAATGTATGGTCTCGGCGGACCGAAGCGCCTTAACGTGTCTCTGCAGGTTTGCTGAAGAAGCGATCAGCTGCGGCTGACCATTGAAATTGAGTTTACCCGAAAATCAGGGCAAAAACACAGCGCTAAACACTATATTAACAACGCTGCTTTTATCTGCCCACCATTGCCCGGCGGGCGATCTTCACAGACCAAGCCAGCCCAGTTAACCCGCCAAGATCGGCAATCGCAGAAACCCAAGAAAGCAGTGCAACATCCATCACCAGATACTTAGGCTGCGACTACCCCTACCATTTACGCTATCGCTTCATAGAATGCTGACTTGTGAGTACTGCTTATTCATAACCAATGGGGATCGAACCGTCTTCTGGAATCACTGCCCTGAGACCCTGGTAGATGTTATCAGTCCAGCGAACATGTCCAATTGCATTGCTATAGCCACCATCTACGGGCATGGTAGTGCCGGTCATGTAGCTACTGGCATCAGAGGCCAACAGTAATAGTGGCCCTGCTAATTCTTCCAACTCACCGATGCGGCCCATGGGGGTTGCGCCCTCGACATATTCGGTATATCCATCTACCTCCCAGTAGGGGCCTGTCATTTCACTTGGGAAATAAGCGGGCGCAATCGCGTTAACTCGGACTTTCCTGTCCGCCCAACTGCAGGCAAGATTACGTGTTAAGTTGATCACGCCCGCTTTCGAGGTCTGGTAGGCTGCTGGATTATCACAGCTTCCGCCAATCCCCAGAACAGAGGTAATATTGATAATGGACCCTCCACCGCCATCCTCGAGCATTCTCTGACCCGCTTCCCTGCAGCAATACCAGACGCCCAGCAGGTTGGTTTTAAGGGTCGCCTCGAATACTTCATGAGGAAGTTTTTCCGGCACAAATCCCCCATCAGCGACAATACCGGCATTATTAACCACTACATCCAACCGGCCACATTCTGACCACGCCTGGCCCATTACTGCGGCCACACTGGACGAATCATCGACATCACAAGCCATTGCGATGGCTGCACCGCCCGCGTCATTAATCTCCTGAGCCAGAGCATCCAGCCTGTCTTCACGTCGCGCTGTGAGAACAACCCTGGCGCCTGCATCAGCCAACACACGGGCAAAAAAAGCACCCAACCCTGAGGAAGCTCCCGTAACCAGGGCAGTCTTATCCTGCATTCCAAATAATTCATCCATATTTGCCATGTGGCCAGTTCCTATTTTTATATCTGGGATAATCAGGTTATCACTTTTTCAACATTCGACAAGAGGCTACCCCGGCACCAGAGCTGGCTTACCCTGCATTCCAAATAATTCATTGGTATTTGCCATCTGGCCAGTTGCTACCGGCCATGCTGATTCATGATCAGTACTTACCTAGCGCTTTTTCTTTTTCCGTCGGCTAGTGTGCCGTGGTGATTTCGAATTTGATCCAGCTTTTTCCCTGGCTGCCTTGAAAGCACTTTTCATATTCTTCAGCTTCTCATCTTTTCTGGCAAAAACATGCGGTTGCTTGGCCTGGTTAAAATCGATGATTTCCTCGTCACTCATAGCAATACCTTAAAATCTTGCGTCAATGCAGCCAATAGAATCTGAACTCATTGTCATCTAATACGCCGATAATTGCACTCCCTGCTTACTTAGAATCTCCGCCTTCAGGACTTGCTCATGCAGTCGCCTAGCCGGGCTATGCCTGTGCTGAGAATCAATCCTGGCCAGCCCGGATAAGTATGCTTCGAACAGTTCAAGCAAGATCACAAGCCGGGTAATCCAATGGCCTTATTTCGAAATCTACTGCAAACTTGTAAAGCGAATTAATTCTTCATATTCTGCATGTCACTCGCACACAAGGATGTGCATGCTATCGGAGTAAGCCCGTGTCATTTATGGAAGCTATCATTCTGGGCATCATTCAGGGCTTGACCGAATTTCTACCCGTCAGCAGCAGTGGTCACCTTGAACTTGGAAAAGCCTTACTGGGTGATACCAGCCTGCCACAGGACAGTATGATGTTTACTATCGTACTGCACCTTGCCACTGCGCTGAGTACGCTGGTTATTTTCAGAGCGGAAGTCAGCCAAGTTATCAGGGGAATTTTCCGATTCAGTAATAACGCAGAACTGCAGTTCACGATAAAGATCGTGATCAGTATGGTCCCTGCCGCTGCTGTCGGATTTCTGTTCAGCCAGGAGATGGAGAGACTGTTCGACCGGCAAATTATACTGGTCGGCGCCATGCTCTGGTTAACCGGAGGGTTGCTATTTGTGGCGGACAGAGCCAAACAGACAAATAAAGAGGTCAGCTTCAGTCATGCCATTGTTGTCGGTATTGCCCAGGCCATCGCCATCCTGCCCGGCATTTCCCGCTCAGGCGCCACCATTGCAACTGCTGTACTACTCGGGATCGATCGCAGCAAAGCTGCCAGCTTCTCTTTCCTGATGGTGGTACCCCTGATTCTGGGTAAAGTGGCTAAAGATATCCTTGACGGCGGCATCAACCTCTATGACGAAAATTTAGGCGTTCTCGGCACTGGATTCCTAGCAGCCTTTGTCACCGGTCTGTTCGCCTGTCAGTGGATGATCAAGCTGGTACGCAATGCCCAGCTCCGCTATTTCTCCTATTACTGCTTTATTGTAGGCTCTCTAGCCATAGGCTATGCCGTAAACACTCTCTAAGCTGAGCCAGCAACTAAACCAGTGCCTGGAAAAGACTTAACAATGCTTGTTCCCGGCGAGAAAACACCCTTTCCTTTCTCGCCCAGCTATAGCCGCGACTGTCTTCTACAGAGCCTATTGAGGCAAACCGACTCAACTTGCTACGCAGCAAGTTGCACGATCTGGTAATCCCATGTTTACTAAGCATCTATCCAACTTACACCAACAGGAGTCTTTCATGCGCGCAACAGCCACAATCTATGCCTTCATTTCATGCCTGCTGCTTTCTATAGCAGCATCCGCAGAACCTCTAGCAGGACTCGAAAACGCCTTGCAAAACGATGCCCGCGCTACGGCAGACAAAGCACGTGATGCGGGTCGAAAGCCAGCAGCAGTCCTGGCCTTTCTGGGAATATCAGAAGGTATGTCCGTAATCGATATATGGGCTGCGGGCGGCTACTACACTGAAGTTCTATCCCTCGCAGTTGGAACCACTGGCAAGGTCTATGCACAGAACCCAAAACGAATACTTGAATTTCGAGACGGTGCTAACGACAAGGCACTAAGCAAAAGACTCGCCCATAATCGTCTTGTTAATGTCATCCGCGTCGATAAAGCATTCCCAGATCTGGGACTCTTGCCAGCGAGCGTTGATGCTGCAGTCACCGCGCTCAATTTTCATGATGTCTATAATGCCAGCGGAAGGGAGAAAACCATTGCTTTTGCTGAATCAGTCTTCGCCTTACTCAAACCAGGTGGCGTGCTCGGTGTTATTGATCATGAGGGCAGTGCCGACCAGGACAATAGTGCCCTGCACAGGATGCAGAGTCGACAAGCATTTGCGACGCTTGAGGCAGCCGGATTTGAGATTGGTGGTACCTCTGAGATGTTACGTAATCCCAAGGATGGATTGCATCAGAGGGTATTCGCACCCGATGTACGGGGAAAAACCAGCCGCTTTGTAATCAGGGCTATAAAACCAGCCAATTAGATTGCCGCTAATATCAACAATGCAAATAAGCAGTCAGCTAAAACACCCGGGATGCAACCAAGGCCAGTATACTGGCCTTGGCTTACTATCCAGGGGCAGGTTTGTTTCAATTAATTAATTTGCAACCGGAAAGAATCAGCAGTTTCGTCCAAAGCGTTCAATCTCGGATCAAAAAAACCTATGATATCTTCATTCACATTAGGACGTATAGCTACGCAAGTTTTCCTGATTCTTGATAGCACTTAAGAAAGTGCCCTACTGAACCTGGCACTAAATGCTAAAGCTGCTATGCCACGCGGTGGCATATTAACAATCAAATGCGCAAACCACCACCTGGATAACCGCGATATTGCTGCCGACCAAGAGCGAGATAATCCTAATGGATTTAGCGATAGTGAAGCAACACTCGAAGCTGACATTAAATCCAATGAATATGTTGTATCGTCGGTCACAGATACAGGTCATGGTATGGCAAAGGAAGTGCTAGCGCAGGCCCTTGAATCCTTCTTTACGACTAGGGAGATTGGCACAGGTACTGGCCTGGGCCTTTCCATGGTTCAAAGCCTTGCCACAGCATCTGGCGGTTATATGGAGATATCCAACGAACCAGGCAAGGGTCCAGCATGATGCTCTATCTAAAACGTGCACCGGATTTACAAGCCACCATGCCTCAACATGAAGCTCAGCCGTAACGGTCTGCGGGTTCCTTCCTTAGAGTAAGGGTCATAGAACACACCTTTAATTCGACTACGATGAGCAAGGGACCGATTACCAGATTTTACTTGAGAGCCTCATTGCGCAACTAAGTTACGGCCATTGAGCTGAAGAATCTTAGCGAACATAGGAACTCCTCTGTGCATAACCAGCAGAGCTGATCGGCCCCCATTTTCACTCGTGCAATAGCGGCGAGGATTCTGATGGAAATATTCCCTGCCTAGATAAGGCACTAGAATTTGCAGAACAACGAAATACTGATCTGGTTGCTGTTACTGGCCCGCAGTAATCGCCGATCTTGTGATGTGCCGGCAAGAATATTCAGGAATCTGGTTGAACCTGCAGGCATCGTATCAATACCATGAAAAACACCCCGACCAGACTATCATGACAATCTAACGGGTGAGACCAAAAAATATTGGCTGTATAGGTTGACCGCGCGATTACCAGCGTCCGTTACCTATCTGCATGTCCTGCCGTGCCAGCTTAATCGGAAATCGATTTCGAATCGCAGCATCGGTTCGCGGATCAATAGTTACCGGATAATGGGTCGATAGCGTCTGCTGTACCCCGTCACGCGCTCGCTGCATGATATCGAGGCTGCCTTCCTGTTCCCAGGTGCCGGCAGCAGAACGATCAGCAAGTTCCGGGTAGAGATAATCGGTTTCCATCAATTCGAGCGTTTGCGGGTGACCGAGGTAATGCCCGGGGCCCAATGCAACCTCGCGCATAACGTCTAGCGACAGGGTTTCGTCATTGACCTCGATACCGGCGACTACCCGCTGGGCCATACCAAGCATATCGTTATCAATCATCAAACTCTCAAAGCTACAGCCCATCAAACTACCCAGCATGCCGGCTGATTCGAGAATACGGTTGGCACCCGCAAGGCCAGCGCTAACCGCGGTAATGCCTTTTTCGAAACCTGCCTGCGCATCCGGCAGCTTGGAGTCAGTCATACTGGCAGCGACGCTGGTGGGTAAATCGTAAAATCGTCCCAGTTGCGCACAAGCCGACATTGCCAGTGCTTCCTCGCCACTGCCACCGCTGAACGCGCCGGTGCGCAGGTCTGAGATAAACGGCCAGATTGCAAAGGTCATCGGGCAGCCCGGGTTGATAATGTTGACGATCGCCAGACACGCAAGTCCCTCAGCGGTAACCTGCGCCAGCGAACCAGCCAGTGCCGCTGGCGCTGTGGCACCCGCTTGCGGCGCAATTGCAATGTCATTGATCAGACCCAGTTTGCTGGTTTCGACCAGCAGATCTAGGTTGTCCTCACCGAAACGCAAAGGCGAGACGATGGGGCAACCACCAAACGACAGGAACGGTTTTTCTGCAAAACGTCCCTCTCCACCGAGCACCATATCGAACATCTGAATTGCAGGGCGCACGTTGTGCGCGTCGCTAAAAGCCATTTCGCAGGGTTTCTGCGTGGCGGCGCAAAGCGCATAAGCAACATTCAAGTCATGCTCATACGGATCCTTCAGCTCGGTCGGGATTACCATCTGGCCGAATTGGTGAATGTGATCGAGCCTGTCGGTGAGGCGCCCGAGATCGTATAGATCCACTAACGTCGATGGGCGAAACCGGCGCTCGTCAGCTTTATATATGGTCACGGCTTCGCCGCTGGTGGCATAGTTGACGTGATAGCCACCGACCAGCACGTCGGCGTGCGTAGGGCTACGGCTGTAAATGGTGTACTCGCGCGCCGCGCCAGCAATGACGTCCTCAATCAGAGTTTTAGGAAAACACAGGCGCCCATTTTTATCGATGTGACAACCGGCGGCGGTGGCATACTCGACCACCTCGGCAGTAGGCTCACCGATACCGATGGTTGCCAGCACTTCTAGCGCGGTCTGATGAATTTTTTCCAGGTCAGCCTGCTGCAACGGCTTGTAGGCACCACCGATCAGGCCAGCATGCACCGGGCTCTTACTGGCTGCATCCTCGCGCATTCTGAGGCGTGCAGCGCGAGCACCCCCGTGGCGCCGGCGCGATCTGTCGACCATGTTGATTTCTCTGCAAACTAAATTGAATGTTTATTAAAATTGATGTAGGGACTCTACTGTGTCACTAGAATGCGGTCAAGACGCTTGAATAAACCCTCACTTTTCCGTGAAAGGCGAGGCAAAAATCATCTTAGAAATCCGAACTGCGCGCATTCCGATAGCGCGGCGATCTTTAGTTAAGTGATTTTAGTGAGCAAATCTAGAATTTTAGTTGCTAATCCGTTGCGGCGCGTGCCGCTTCGCGACCGGAACTGCAGGCTCCATGTACGCTCGCATAGTAATTTCTTGATGTCGCCTCACCGGCAAAGAAAAGCCTATTATCGATAGGACATGCAAGCAGCGGGCGTTGATCTGCTGCACCAGGACGTGCACAGCTATAAGCACCTCTTATGCAGTTGTCACCATCCCAGGCTGAAACAATTTGCTGCACTGGATCCAGCACTGCCTGGCGACCCGCCACACGCCGAAGTTTTTCCAGGATAAATGCGACCGTCGCCTTCTGTCCGGACTTCTCCATCCAAGCGGCTGTCCGTCCACCGACTGCAATTTCGACATAATTGCGGTCGAACGGCCTGTTCCTAAAATGGATTGGCCCGTCTCCGGACGTATCAACAGTGAACTCACTGGGAAGATCGTGCAAGACAGGTTGTACCCCCCTGCCTTTAAAGCTTATGCCGGGATTTAGCAGCTTTTAACAGTCACAGTAGACAAAAAGATGCCTTTGACAGTGAATTGAGATTGATTAAACTCAATAAAAATAGGCTTTCAAGGCTTAAGTGGTGCCGGAAAGAGGACTTGAACCTCCGACCAATTGCTTACGAAGCAACTGCTCTACCAACTGAGCTATTCCGGCTTTATATTGTGACAAGTCTGAACACAGCCTAAAAGACAAAGATTTCATTTTCGAAACATAAATTGAATGCAGACCCCAATCTCCTGTTCTAACTGAGATCCTGCTCTTTTTTCCGTCGGCGCGTGGATATCACCGCGACTAACACCACTATAAATACAACAATTACTGCGCCCATTATAGGCATGGTCGATGTCTCCTTCTCACTGAATCAATTACTGAACCTAACACACTCTATGATCTGGTCTAACAACTGGCCACGCTCGACCGGTTGATAATTCTACAAACAATGCCACCTTCACTATGCGTGGCGGTAACCTGATAACCACTGGCACGCGCACATTCCGGGCTGGTGGCATCGGTTTGGCAGGCGATAACAAAGGTTACCACGTCACTTGAAGAATGGGGTGACCAGTCCAGTACGGCAGCCTCTCTTAACCCGCCAGCAGCGTCCGGACTCGCTGGGTCGTAGCTACCTTCCACGTATTCGCCTTGTTCCAGACGCCTATTTTCCTGAAACACCCGAATGGTTTCGATACTCTGCAACATGGTGCCTGTACGGGCATCTTCGATGTAACCCTGGTAAGCGGGGATGGCGATGGCCGATATAATTCCTAACACAGCAACAACGATCATCAACTCAACCAGGCTGAATCCTCGATTCATTGTCGTGTCACTTGCGAATTCAATTGGTTTAGCGCCGTATAGACAATGAAAAAGGCACCCGCCGAAGATGGGGATGCCTTTTCAACCTATCGCTTCAGACAGCTCAAGGCTAGCCTGATTTAGCACTAGTCACTATTAAGGACAAGCTGGCGTCGTTATTGTAACGGCTCCTGCGCTGGTGATGGTTGTTGTGTTATATGGATCGTAATCTTCATAACATGGACGCGTAATAGCAACAGAAGTAGCACTAGGAGCAACAATAAACACTTGACCGTCTGCATTTGAAGTCCCATCCCCAATAGCGGCAGCAACATAGGCTGCATCACCAGATGGAGAGCTGCCGCCCCCAGCTGCTAATAGTACTACCCAGGCAGCAGCAGTGGTAGGTAACGCAGCAACTGTAGCCCCTGTTGCTGCCGCAGTCTCGAACTTAACATAGGTATTCCTGGCATAATCCACCGCTGACGAATACTGCGAATTGACCTTGGCCATATTGGCGTTCTTGATATAATCCTGATAAGCCGGCAGCGCCACGGCCGCCAGTATTCCAATAATCGCCACCACAATCATCAATTCGATAAGCGTGAAACCCTTCTGAACAGTCTTCATAAATGTCTCTCCATCAGTCAATAGTCTGTCGCTTAGGCGACCCTGAACCTCTTAACAACTTATCATGCCACTCAATTTCCCTTTTGCCAACCTTCTTTGGTTCTGGCACATCTCGCTGTCATCCTTTGCTGCGTACCGAATTGAGTACCATCACAGGCATTCTTGCGCTTCGGTAAAGCGGGCTGCTAAGCAGTAGCAACGCAGCAGGTTAAATAAAACATCTCGAGCAAGACGGCCTTCACACCGCCTAAGTTACGCTTCCCTTTATCCCGTGCTTGGGTCTAAACTCGCTAAACAAGTCTATTAACAGTAATAATGAAATGGCTTCACAGGCAGCAAAGCTCAGCGGACTGGCCCGCAAGCTCGTTAA
>DUBB01000024.1:1151-26558 GCA_012960535.1 Gammaproteobacteria bacterium | reverse complement strand
TCCCGTGACCACCGCTACTTTATCGGCAAAATCTTTCAAATTAATTCCCCTTTTCCCTGAGCTGCTATGTTTACCAACTAATGCTTGTAACTAATTCTTGTAATTAGTTCTAGTAACTAATTCTGGTCGTTATTTTTGTAATTCTTTTTACCAAGAACAGGAAGTTTAAGTCGCATCTCCAGGCTAATGCAAAAGTGCTGGTATAAACGCATTATCAGTACAATTCCTAAAAGCTGTATTTCGATACCAGACAAGGGAACTGCAACCTGCAAGGCGGAGCAAAGCAGGCAATGATTCATGAAAGTGGTTAGTGCTTTTGCCTTTAAAGGCGGACCTGCAAAAGAATCGCATTAGATCATCTGACTGGCTTGCACAGGGGTGTTATTGTTCGGCAGTCATTTTCAGCTGAAGTGAATCATTTGAAAAGGAGTCACCGCTCTGGCGAGCGATTGATCTGTATGCCACAATTAACGGCAGCATACAGTAAACAGGAGCCGGCTGTGAGTAGAAGCAAGGTGATCGTGAATAATAATGCAGTAGAAGCCGAAACAGGCGAATGGGATTTTGTGCCTTCGTTACAACTCACTCAGGGGCAGCCACCGCCTATTGCTGCAAATGGGGGTTTATCCTATATGTCTTTTCAACGGGACGGTGATGCTGGTACCGCTGAAGCGATTGAGGCTGCCCTCAGGCAGATTGCCAGGGGTGATGGCCAGACGGTTATTGATATGCTCGATAATGCGCCAGCCGGCCCTATTAAGACCCAGTGGGGACCGGGCTTTCGGCGTTATTCAGAATGCCTGGAATATATTCAAGCCAATAATATCGTGGCCCCTGAAGGTGGCCTGGCACTTCCCCTGCGCTATACGGTCGATGAACAACCATCCTACTCTGTGGTGTCGTCCAACGCACTTTGGCGTGATTCAGAGCGCGAAAATGAGGCACGGGCACTGCGAAAGGATGAACAGGATAACGTACGCCGGTGCCTTTATTTCCCGCAGGTGTTGCGCGATGCGCGCCGGATCCAGGAGTATCACCCCGGTCTTTCACCGCATAGCCCAGAGTGCATGGACAGGCTTGGCGTTGCCCTGGCACATTGTGAATCCAGGTGTGAGAATTTTTATGATGCGGAAGAAGTGGAACGGGTGTTTTATCCGGAGATAGAGAAGCTGCTACTCGAATTCTTCCCAGGTGCAACCGATGCGCTGGTGTATAACCATGATGTGTTTGATAAAAACTACCAGGGTGATCGAACTGAAGACCAGGACAATAAAAACCCCGGTGTGAATAGCAACTATGCAAACCTGGTGCACAATGACCTGAATGATAATAGCGGCCGTGTTCGCTGCCGTGAACTGCTTACCAGAAATCTGCGTAACTTCGGGCGAGAGCAGCATTACTCACCAGCCCAGGCTGATGCAAAAATGTCGCGTCGGTTCATGTCTATCAACCTGGCCAAGCCTATGGAAACGGTTCGTCAGAACCCGTTCGTACTTTGTGCCTGGCCGTCATTTGCAGATCAACCCTACATCACCAATTACCGCGTTTACGATGACCGTGTTGGTGAGACGACTCGGTTCACCTATCGAGCCGGTCATGAGTGGTACTGGCTGCCGCAGCAGCAGTCGACCGAGGTCTCGATGCTCAAATGCTACGATTCTATTACAGACGGTTCTGTGTCACGGTGGTCTTTCCATACCGCCTGCATCGATCATAGCGCAGCAGATAACGCGCCCTGTCGCCGGAATGTAGTGGTCCGATCCTTTGTGTTTTTTTGAGAAGGCGCAAACCAGTCAAGGCTGAGTAACAAGCCTATTTGACGTTCCAGTCATCGACCTGTCAGTGGTTCGGGTATCGAGGCGCTTGGCATCCTTGAGCTCATGCGATGCCTGTAGTTAACAGTTGGAATTTGGCGTGCCTGGCAAGTGATCAAAATAAATTGTGGCCAGTTTTCTTTAACACCTAAATCGGTCCAGAGGGTGATTCCCCGCAATTTTTGATGATGTCTGCACAAGAGGGCATGAGGGTCGAAGAATTTCATGTTTGGGTCTATTCCGGGCCCACAATGCTATAGTTCGGATGCATTACCAAGGGAGACATAAATGCGCATTGAGCAACGGTTTATTATCTTACTGGTATCACTGCTGGTTTGTATCGGTCTACAGTCGCCGGCCCAGGCGGCGACTGATACGACGATTAAACTGACTTTTCTCGGCACCGGAGCACCGCGACCATCGCATAGTCGCTATGGACCGGCAATCCTGGTTGAAGCGGGTAATTATAAGATCATGGTGGATGCAGGGCCGGGCATGCCTGAGCGGCTTTTCCAGGCTGGGGGTTTTGAGATATTAACGGCAATCGATCACGTTTTGATTACTCACCTGCACTTTGATCATACCATCAGTGTGCCCAGGTTGTGGCTTACTGGCTGGCTGTTTGGCCGTAAATCAGCCATGAAGATATACGGGCCAACGGGTACCAGCGCGATGATGGCGAACTTCCGTGCTGCCTATGATTGGGATGTTCGTTACCGCACTGCTGTTGGTGTTCACAAACAAGGTTCAGAGCTGATTGCAAAAGATATCGAACCGGGGGTATTTTTTGATAAAGACGGGCTTAAAATTACCGCATTTAATGTAGAGCACATGCCGATTAATATCGATACGGGTGAGTCCCTTGGCCTGCGCGGTGCGACGCTTGGATATCGCATTGACTACAGGGGACGGTCGGTGCTTTTCTCTGGCGACACCCGGTCAACGCCATCGAGCCGCATTATCCCCCTTGGCAAAGGTGTTGATGTGTTGATTCATGAAACCCAGGTACCCGCAATCGGAAATTCACCCGAGGCGGTTCTGGCCAATGTCAGCCTGTCAGTGCATTCGTCGCCGGCTCAGGTTGCTTATGTGCTGGACAGGACTCGACCCCGTCTGGGTGTCTACTCGCATATTATCCCGCCCGAGATGACCTCCGATGAGTTGCTTGCATTGACGGATTATGATGGCAATATGATTGTCGCTGAAGACCTGATGACCTTAACCATTGGTGATGAGATTATTGTCGGTCGTGCCGAAGGGCAAGGCACTGATATATTTACACAAGCCGACGTGGTGGATGAATAGCGCCTGGCAATGGGATCACCCATGCCCCTGATTACTCGTGGTTTGATGCTCTTTGGCATCCTACCGGTTTAAGCTGTTAGCAGATCTAAGAAGCTGACAGTGCCTGATTCGATATTGTAATGGGCGCCGCGAATGGTTAATTGTCCTGACGCAGTCATCTCTTCCAGCAGTACAGAACCGTGTCTGAGTTGGTTTACCGAGGCTCGGACATTGCTGCGCATACATCTGAACGCAAGCTCTGCGTTGACTTGCCCATCTTGAGCGTCATAGATATCGATAATGGCAGGAGCGATACGATCTACGATGGATTTCAGATTGTCCGATGCAGGGGTATTATTATGTTCCAGGGCCGTCATGGTTGCCTCGATGGCGCCACAGTGGGTGTGACCGAGAACGATAACCAGGGGAACTTTAAACTGCTCGGCAGCGAATTCTACGCTACCTATCTGGGAGGGCGCTACAATATTGCCGGCGACTCTAATAACGAATAAATCGCCCGCGCTCTGGTCGAAGATAATTTCAATCGGCACTCGCGAGTCCGAACAGCCCAGAATGATTGCTTTAGGGGCTTTCTTAGACCAATCCTCAGTCGCCCGCCAGGCTCTGGCCTGTGTCGTCCCCTGAAGGAATCTTTTGTTCCCGGCAATCAGATCCTCTAGTATTTGTTCTGCTGGCTTCACGATTTTGCTCTGCATGGAAAGTTAGGTTATTGGCTGTTGTTGCTGGCGCTTGGCTGTACTGATGAGGTATCTCAGGCTTATTCCAGGGTGATCAGTTGAGTCTCTATGCAGCCAGTTAGCAGTGTCGGCTAGCTTAGCATTAATGCAGGCCATAGTTGTAACCTGCCCGGACCAGGCTTATACGGTGGAGCTACTGCCGAGCCAGTTCTTCAGGAGCGGGTTGCCAAGGTATAGTCTCGTCCCGGAGGATAGCAGCTGCCATCGTCGACACCAATTTCAGTACTGATTAATTCATTGAGTTTTGCATTGAGTGAAAGGATCAGCGGTCTGATCTCCGGGCCAGGATGTTCGGCAAGGTTGTTGCATTCATCCGGATCTTCAAGGGTGTCATAAAGTTCCAGTTCGTTATGGCCAGACAGGGTCTGCCAGTCCTCGGGAGTATGATGTTCAGCAGGTTTAAAATAGCGAGCAAACTTATAATGGCCGTCATTGATGCCGCGAAAACAGGCGTAGTTATCAAGGGACAATCCGCTTGCCATCCTGGCCTTTTCATCGTCTGTGAACGCGCCCCTGGCCTGGCCCGCAAAGATCGTGGCTATGAGGTCGACATCCCAGGATAGGGTAGCGGTGTAATCGACCAACATGCCCCTGTTATCTCTATCGGTTTTTCCGCCCGACAGGGCGCCTGCCAGAGACACGCCTTTCAGGTCCGGCCAGCGTGATGCATGTTCACTTTCCGGGACACCTGATATTTCCAGTAGAGTCGGGATCAGGTCCACCGATGAGGCTAAGGCATCGATTTCGCCAGTGGAGAAATCCGGATGATCAATGTACAGCGAAACGCCCACATTCTCTTTGTACATGGATGGTCCTTTCTGCCGCATACCATGGGCGCCTGCCATCTCGCCATGATCGGAGGTAAACACCACTATGGTCTGATCTGCCTGGCCGGATTGCTGTAAGGCGTTGAGCACGCAGCCGATGTGCTCATCCACATCGCGAATGCAGTTGTAATAGTAGTTGCGGTGATTGTGCCAGGCGGCTTCATTGTCGTGGGGAAGCGGGCCATACATCACGTTGGCCAATTGCTGATCGCCACGATGGGCCGATGGTTTTTTACTTAGATCATCATGGAAACTATTGGGAAGCGATAAGTCCAGTTGGGCATTGTAAATTGAAGCGTTGGGTGCTGGTTTCAATGGCGCAACCCGGAGAGGGTCGACACGCTGCTGGGCCATAGTCCCGGTTGCATCGAAAAACATAATGTCATGAGGATTTATAAAATTAACGGCCATTAACCAGGGTTTATTGTCTGGCTGCTTACCATCGAGCCGTAGCAGCCAGTTGGCGGCATCCGCGGCGATAGAGCTATCATGTTTAAAACCATCCCAGACGATGCCATGGTGATCTCCGTCATGGGTGTATTCAGAGAAGCCCCAAGGTTCCAGTGCATCAACAGTAGTGGGAAATCGCTGCGCGTGGAAGTCATTTTCCATTTCTGATAAGTGCCATTTACCCTTGTACACCGTGTAATAACCCAGTTCCCTGAACATGGAACCTAGGGTTGGCATCGTTTTTGGCAGGTAAATATGTGGTGGCACATTAGGGTTAGAGAACATCCCGGTTTTCTGGGTGTGCTGGCCGGTGTAGATGACCGATCGAGAGGGCCCACAGGGTGTGGTGTTCACCTGGAACTTTCGGAACGCCACCGACCTTGCCTGAAGTCGCTGTCTGTTTGGCAGATCCAGGTTCGAGGGCAGGTCAACGAAAGACTGCTCCTGGTCAGTGGTAATGAACAGTATATTGTAGGGCTGCATAAGGCCTACTATCGCGCGGCTTAGTCAACTGTGCAAGTATTGATAGTCACATCTGGCGCTAACTTTTTCGAAATATCAGGCAGTTATTATTGGCCGGCATGGCGATATCTTTTTCTGCAGCCAGGCCATGCTCGCGGGTGAGTTCAAGGACTTCAGAGAGCTCCCATAATCCTGCGTCACGATGAATATCTGTCTTCAACCAGCTATCCAGACGGGCATTGCCTTCACTGGTATATCCCTGCTGGTTGAAAGGGCCATAAAGTATGAGCGAACCGCATGAAACCAGCATCTCAGAAATCCCTTTAAAATAACCAGTGCCCTGGGCTTTGGGCATGTAATGCAGCACATTTGCACTAAACACATAGTCCGCATCAAGAACAGGCCAGTGACTCAGGGTGACGTCCAGGCAGAGCGCCGGCGGAAGGTTCGATAAATTAGCTTCTTCAATCCAGATGTTTGCACCTTTAAGCCAACTGGCCTGATCTGTTGCCTGCCAGTACAGGTGCGGTAGATGACGGGCAAAATGGACCGCGTGCTGGCCGGTACCGCAGCCAATTTCCACCACGTTGCCTGGCGTTTTCATGTGGTTTTTAAGGACCTCTAGAATAGGCCCTTGATTGCGCACACAGGCCTGGCTGATCGGTTTTTCAATTGCCATACTGGAATCTCTGTCAAAGCCGCCTAAGGAGCGACAATTGTATTTCTTTTCATCTGCTTCATGGTTATTCTAAAGACAAGGATAAGCCTGATCTCCGATACTTTACCAGGTCCTGTTTGCAGCTCAGATTAGGCTGAGTAAGCTGTTGTGAAGGTGACCAGAAAACTGCCTGATACTGGGTTGATGGCGAGTCCGTGCCTCGGCGGCTGTAGCTGGGCCCACAGGGCCATTCATAGCGTTATTCACAGTGCCATTCACAGTGTTATTCATAGTGCCGAGTCTAACAATACGCCCAAGATTAGGAACCTTAGCTTATGACCCTGAAACAGACAATCTGTATCGCTGGAGCAAGTGGCCTGGTTGGCGCCAATCTGACTAAAGCAGCGCTTGAGCGAGGCTACCGAGTTAACGGCACATTGCGCGATAGCAACGATACTGATAAAACCCAGCACTTGTTTGCACTGCCTGGAGCCGCCGAAAGGCTGCAGCTTTTCAGTGCCGATATGGGCAATGCGGGTGCTTTCGACGAAGCTCTAACAGGCGCCGATGCGGTGTTCATCGCTTGTCTCATTCCAACTTACTTTGGCCTAGAAGGTAAACCCGCACGGCACATGGAGGATGGGCAGGGCCATAACGAAATAGTCATGCTGACCGTGGACGGCTGTTTGAATATTTTGAAATCGGCAAGCGCCAAGGGCATTAAAAACGCCTTAATCTGCAGCAGCACCAGTAGCACAAATCCAAAGCAGCCGGTTGCAAAAAAGAACGAAATCGATCACTGGTCAGACCAGGCTCACCAGTACGCCCAGAAAAAGTATACCTCTGCCGCCAAGACCGTGATGGAGCGTGCTGCTATCGAGTTTGCTGAGCAACGCAAGATTCGCCTGTCGATCTTTTTGCCGACCCTGATGTTGGGCCCGGCTATCCTGCCAGACCATGCCAGACAGGGTTTTCAGGGGATGCTGAAAAAAATGATTGAAGGTGGCGGTCCCCGCCACCAGCAGATTCCAAATGATTCAACATCCATGATTAATGTCCAGGATCTTGCTTCTTTATTCTTTGCAGCTTATGAAAATGAAGACGCCCACGGCCGTTATTTCGGGATGTTTGAAAGCTGGCATTATCAGGACATTTATGCAGAGCTAGAAAAGCTTATTCCTGAAGCTGAAATGCCTGAACCGTTGCTGGAAACGGCGTTACCCCCGACAGGTTTTGATTTCACCCGTCGAGACAGTTTAGGGGTCTCCCTTAGCAGTATACCCACTATTCTCAGGCAGACTGTGGCAAGTTTGCGGGGCAATTCCTGATTTTTCAGAACTTTTACCGCAAATCAGAATCGGCCGGGTCAGCTAGGATTAGAATATAAAATGGCCCGTTGATTCAGATCGGGTCTATTCGTCTGGCACGGCTTTCAGGCCCACTTCCTTATTGATCCAGACCCAGCTGATTGTGCCCAGCAGGCAAACTGTCGTGACTGATGCAATAAAAATCCCTACATAACCCCATAGGTAATCGCCAAGCAGGGCCAGTGGTATATAAACAACAATCATCTGCAGAGTGGAAATCAGCAGGGGCGGCAGGGGTTTCCCTAATGCATTGAAACTGGAGTTTGCATTGGCCATCACACCCATAAAGCCCATCCCCAGCGGAACGATTAGAAGATAGTATACTGCTGACTGAATCACGCCAGGGTCATCGTTGATCAGGGTAACCAGGAATTCGGCCGCAACAAGCAGCACAGTATAGGCAAATAAGCCCCAGCTCAGGGCAAACCAGTTAGCCAGTCGAAGCGCCAGTTTTACCCGCTGGAAATAGCCCGCCCCCCAGTTCTGACCGACAAAGGGTGCCAGGCTCATGGATAGGGCAAAGATGATCATTTGAATCATGGACTCGATCCGAGAAGCAACGCCAAAGCCTGCCACCACCACGGCGCCGTGCCCGGCAAGCAATCGTGTGATAACACTCATCGACACAGGTGCGATGAGATTACTGGCTACCGCCGGCAGGCCAACATGGGAGATGTCCCGGCAGGAGGAGAAAAATCCTGTCATCTTAAAGGTCAGTAGTTCGTCTCTGATAACCATGACGTAAGCGTAGGACAGGAAACTTACCGTCCTGGCCATGACAAAACTCACCGCAGCACCCTTCAGGCCCAAAGCGGGTAATCCCAGGAGACCGAAGATAAAAAAAGGCGCTATGACGATATGAAGGCTGGAGCCGATGGTCATCAGATAACCCGGGGTGACTGCATCACCCATGGCTCGCATTAAAGTCATGCCAACCAGCGTAATGGTGAAGAAGGGCATGCCCAGTAACCAGATCCGCATGTAGTCCAGAGTCAGGTCGAGAACCTCATTTTCAGCACCCAGCAGGGTGAAAAAACCTTCAAGGTTATAATAGACCAGTAAACCAAGAACGGCTGTCAGGCTCAGCACGAGAACGATGCAATGGGTATTGAGCAGCTTAGCCTTGGCGGTGTCCCCCACTCCCATAATCCTTGCAACTACCGAAGACGCGCCGACACTCAGCCCCATGGAGACCGCTTGCATTATCATCACCAGCGGAAAAGTGAAACTGATGGCGGCAAGTTCTTCGGTACCAACTCGGCCGATATAGATCGTTTCCATCAGGCTTGCAGTCATAATAGAAACAAAACCGAGCACCATGTAACCGGTTAATTTTATAAGATGGGAATGAACGGCGCCTTCAGTAAAATTGCCAGCAACTGCTGCCGGTGGAGATGATTCGTCGTTGCTGACCGTTTGATTCACAAAAAAGATACGTTCGCAAAAGAAACCGCATTTAGGCACAAATGATGGCGTAATGCTACTTCACTAGGCAGCCCAGTATTGGCAATGCTAAACCCGATTGTTTCAGTTACTGCATCAGCTTGAGTTTGTTTAATGCCGCTCGCTGACCTGACCATCTGCCATGGTGATGGGTAGGAATTGAGATTGACTTGCTTGTCCCAAGCAAGTATCTTGAATATTCCTTTTAAGTGTATTGATCAAACCATGGCTGAATATGTGGCTCCCGTTCGCGAGATCGGATTTGTTATTAATGAATTATTGGATTATTCCCGATTGTCTGGTCTTGCCGATTTCTCAGACGCATCCAGCGAACTGACCTCTGCGATTCTGGATGAAGCCGCAAAATTCGCCGGTCAGGTATTAGCGCCGCTTAATCACGTTGGTGATCAACAGGGTGTCAGGCAACAGGGTGACCAGGTTATTACAGCCGATGGTTTTGCCGCGGCCTACCGGTTGTTTGTTGATAATCAGTGGTTAAGCCTTGCCCAGGATCCTCAGTACGGTGGTCAGGGGTTACCCTACCTTATTCATCTGGCGGCATCGGAGATGTGGAACAGTGCCTGCGCTGCGCTTGCCATCTGCCCATTGCTGACGGCGGGTGGTATTGATGCGTTGTCTGCCCATGCTAGTGACCAATTGAAAGACAAATATCTGCCTTCGCTGGTTACCGGCAAATGGACAGCAACCATGAACCTAACTGAGCCCCATGCTGGCTCTGACCTTTCCACCCTGAAAACCCGAGCTGAGGCCGAGGGTGATTATTTTCGTATCCGTGGGCAGAAGATATTCATTACCTGGGGTGAGCATGATATGGCAGAGAACATCCTGCATTTGGTGCTTGCTCCGATGGTAGATGCCCCAGCGGGTAACAGGGGCTTGTCGCTGTTTCTGGTGCCAAAATTTCTGGTCGGTGATGATGGCCGCTTAGGTGAACGTAACGACCTCAGAGTCATTGCGACCGAAGATAAGCTGGGTATTCATGCCAGCCCAACTTGCGTTATGAGTTTCGGAGAAAACAAAGGCGCCATTGGCTATCTGATCGGCGAGACAGGTGACGGTCTCGCCTGCATGTTTACTTTGATGAATCACGCCCGACTCGAAGTCGGCTTACAGGGTCTGGCGCTATCAGAGAGGGCCTATCAGGATGCACTCGCTTACGCCAGGGATCGGATTCAGGGTCGAAACGTAAAAACGGGGCAGCCTGCCTCGATCATCGAACACGCCGATGTACAGCGAATGTTGATGACCATGAAATCGTTAACTGATGCCATGCGCGGTCTTTGCTACGATGGTGCTTTTTCACATGATCTGGAAGTCCATGGAAAAGACCCGAAGGAACGCACCCATTTTAAGCAGCGGTTCGCATTGCTGACACCCATGGTGAAAGCCTGGTGCACCGAACTTGTTAATGAGATCACCTCTCTGGGAATTCAGGTTCATGGTGGCGTCGGCTATATTGAAGAAACCGGTGCTGCTCAGCATTACAGAGATGCGCGGATAGCGGCTATCTACGAAGGCACCAACGGTATCCAGGCTAATGATCTGGTCGACCGCAAGGTGCTGCGAGACCAGGGCGCCGCACTGGCCTCCTATCTTGAAGAGATTATGGCTACAGCAGAACGTATTAAGTCCACTGACACTTTAAAACCCCTGGCCATGCAACTGCAGGCTGCCGTTGCAAATCTGCAGACAGCTAGCCGATACATCCTCGAGAATGCCGGCAGTGATCAGAAATTTGTAGGTGCGGTTGCCTATAATTTTCTGATGATGGTGGGCTATGTGGCTGGAGCCTGGTACCTGGCTAAGTCAGCAGAGAAAGCAGTAGCAGGACTTGATGGGGGGGACCGGGCTTTTTATCGGCGAAAACTGTCATCGGTTAATTTTTACTTTGCCCAGCTGCTACCCCGGCATAAGGCTTATCTCGATGCGGTTGTTGGTGGCGCTGATATTGGCATTGCGCTTGATGAGGAAAGTTTCTGAGTATGAATGCTAAGACTAATGGCAGATTAACCCAGGCTGAAAGAACTGAGATTTCAGATAACCGAATGCTGAATGCGGCTGTGCGCTTGATTGTTGATAGAGGACCTGCGGTGACCAGCCTTAAAGAGGTCGGCTTGCTGGCCGGTTACAGCAGGGGTCTTGCGGGTCAGCGCTTTGGTTCCAAGGACAAGCTGTTTGCTTTCGTGCTTCGTCAGATAGGCGATTCCTGGCTCGGCCAGTTAAAGAAAGCAACGGAAAAAGAAACTGGCCTGGGTGCGATCCTTGATGCCTTAGACGAACACTACAAATTTTGCTTTGAAGCACCTGATCATGTGCGTGCTTTCTATACTTTGTTGTTTGAGTCCATTAATGCAGGTTCTGAACTTTCAGAAATTATTGGCAATATTCATAATCGTCGTCATCTGGATGTAGTGAACTGGATTACCGCAGATTCAGGAATCTCTGAGCAGATAAAACAGAATGCCGATGCCATTGCAGGTCAGTTTTGTGCATCGGTTATTGGTATTGTTTACGCTTGGCTGGCCAACCCAGGCGACCTTGAAGCAACCTGTGAGTTACATGAAAACCTGAAGAAAACGATGATCCTGTTGCTTTCGATGGCAACGCCCACCCAATTCAAGCCAGAGGCTTAATCTCATGTCAGAAGCAAAGTCACAGTCAACGGTCAGATCCGTAGAAGGCAGTACACAATCTGAAAAAGAACAACCGCCATTGCGGTTTGTGACAGCGGCGAGTCTTTTTGATGGCCACGATGCCTCCATCAATATTATGCGCCGGATCCTGCAGTCCCATGGCGTGGAGGTCATACACCTTGCCCACAACCGGGCAGTATCTGAAGTGGTCCAGGCAGCATTACACGAAGACGTGCAGGCGATTGCCATAAGCTCCTACCAGGGTGGACATGTTGAATATTTCAAGTACGTCGTTGACATGCTCAGAGAAAATAATGCCGGTCATATCAAAGTGTTTGGTGGCGGCGGCGGTGTGATTGTGCCTGCCGAGATTAAGGAATTACAGGACTATGGGATCACCCGGATATATTCGCCTCACGATGGCATGAATATGGGCCTGGTTGGCATGATTCAGGACATGGTGGATCAATGTCGAGCTTTGCCAGCAAAGGCGTCCGCGCTTAAAAATATAAAGTCGGATGATTACCTGGCACTGGCCAGTATGATTACAGCGGTTGAGCGAGGCGAGATGAGTGCTGCTGATTGCGCTGCCCTGAAGCTTGGCTCTGATAAATCGACACCGGTACTGGGTATAACGGGTACAGGCGGTGCTGGCAAGTCGTCGTTAACCGATGAAATTGTACGCCGTTTCCGAATTGATAGTGATGATTCTGCCAGAATAGCCGTTCTGGCGATCGATCCAACGCGACGAAAGACGGGTGGTGCGCTGTTAGGCGATCGTATCCGCATGAATTCAATCTATGCGCCGAATATATTTATGCGTTCCATTGCGACACGCCGTTCCGTGGGCGAGGTGCCCGACTATCTGTCCGAAGTAATCGCAGTGACACAAAAATTCGATTTTGATTTGATTGTGGTGGAAACCCCGGGTATCGGCCAGGGTGATGCCGGAATTGTACCTTATGTAGACGCCTCCATGTATGTTATGACGCCGGAGTTTGGTGCCCAGAGTCAGCTTGAGAAAATAGACATGCTGGATTTCGCAGACCAGGTTGTTATCAATAAGTTTGACAGGAAAGGTGCTGAAGATGCCTTGCGCGATGTGTCCAAACAGGTTCAGAGAAATCATGAAGCCTGGGACAAATCACCCACGGAGTTGCCCGTGTTCGGCACGATTGCCTCACGCTTCGGTGATGATGGTGTGTCCTCAGCGTACCATGGCCTATTGAGCATTTTACGTGACAAGGGGTT
Source organism: Gammaproteobacteria bacterium (assembly GCA_012960535.1). Classification (GTDB taxonomy): domain Bacteria; phylum Pseudomonadota; class Gammaproteobacteria; order Pseudomonadales; family Azotimanducaceae; genus UBA9926. The sequence goes on along the minus strand of DUBB01000024.1, from coordinate 13,590 downwards.
GCGTCAGTGGCCATCGCGTCTACCTTATCTGGATAGCCGATTACCATCCGAACGTTCTGTCATAGTGCCGTCAGGGCGAGTTCGCTATCTCGCAGAGATCGCTGAAACAGTGCGCGGTTATCTGAGTGATGCGAATGTTCAGGCCGGTATTGCCCGAGAATGCCAGCAGTTGCAGGCAACCCAGCGGATGCTGGGTGAGGACAATAGCCGTATTTCAACTTTAATTGATCAGCGGATCGATAAACTCTCCAATGAAAATAAAAAGCTCCTCGACAGCTGGCCTCAGATGAAAGCAGGTTATGTTGGTCAGGAACGTGTGGAAACTACCTCCAGTGGCAAAGAAATCACAACCCGTCTCGGCAGCCAGACTCTGTCGGGGAATTGGGTTCAGCGTGTCAGTGTGCCTCAGTATGAGGATGATGGTGAGGTACTGAAATTCCTGAAGCGAGAAAATCTGCCCGGCTTCTTCCCCTTTACGGCAGGTGTCTTCCCATTCAAGCGCGAGGGTGAGGATCCCGCACGGATGTTTGCCGGGGAAGGTGATCCAGCTCGAACCAATCGACGATTCAAGAAGTTATCTGAGCACGCCGATGCGAAAAGATTATCAACCGCATTTGATAGTGTCACGCTCTATGGATTTGATCCGGCAACCAGGCCGGATATTTACGGCAAGATCGGCAACTCTGGTGTGTCTATTGCCACCCTTGATGATATGAAGGTCCTGTACGGCGGATTTGAACTTTGCGATCCAAGAACTTCCGTGTCCATGACTATTAATGGCCCTGCACCTGCGATTCTCGCAATGTTCTTGAATACTGCCATTGATCAGCAGATCGATCAGTTCACGGAAAGACAAGGACGTGAGCCCAGCGAATCAGAAACAGCAGAATTAAAACAATTTGCGCTTAGCAATGTGAGAGGTACGGTACAGGCTGATATTCTTAAGGAAGATCAAGGGCAGAATACCTGTATCTTCTCGACTGAATTCAGTTTGCGCATGATGGGGGATATCCAGCAGTATTTTATCGATAAGCAGGTCAGAAATTTTTATTCCGTTTCGATTTCGGGTTATCACATTGCTGAAGCGGGTGCTAATCCTATCTCCCAATTGGCATTCACACTGGCAAATGGGTTCACCTTTGTGGAGACTTATCTCGCACGAGGCATGCAAATCGATGATTTTGCAGCCAATCTATCATTCTTCTTCTCAAATGGGATGGATCCTGAATACACCGTGATTGGTCGGGTTGCTCGCCGTATCTGGGCGATTGCCATGCGTGAGAAATACGGTGCCAGTGAGCGCAGTCAGAAATTGAAGTACCACATTCAGACTTCGGGTCGATCCCTGCATGCCCAGGAAATGCAGTTCAATGATATCAGAACGACCTTGCAGGCTTTGCTGGCGATTAATGACAATTGTAACAGCCTGCACACGAATGCCTATGATGAAGCGATTACCACGCCTTCTGAAGAGTCTGTGCGACGCGCACTGGCAATTCAGTTGATTATCAACCGGGAATTCGGTGTAACCAAGACTGAAAATCCAAGTCAGGGCGCCTTTATTGTCGACGAGCTGACAGATCTGGTCGAAGAGGCAGTGCTGCGCGAGTTTGAAAGCATCTCGGATCGCGGCGGTGTGCTGGGTGCAATGGAAACGGGTTATCAGCGGGGCAAGATTCAGGAAGAATCCATGAAGTATGAAACCCTGAAACATGACGGTAATCTACCCATTATCGGCGTAAACACCTTCCAGCCTGAAAGCGAACCTGAAGAAACGACCATAGAGCTTGCTCGTTCCACCGAACAAGAGAAGCTCAGTCAGATCGCTCGGCTCGCTGAATTTCAGTCCTGTCATGTGGAAACGTCCGACCAGGCTCTGGCGAATCTGAAGCAGACAATCACGGAAGGAGGCAATGGTTTTGAAGCGTTAATGCAGGCCGTTCGGCATTGCTCGCTGGGACAGTTGACCGATGCCTTCTTTGAGGTGGGCGGTCAGTATCGACGTAATACCTGAGGCAAGCACTATGTCGAAGACGGAGACCTGGCCGATCAAACAGTTGGTCGAGGGCGTCCACTACTATATGGAAGATGGTCTGATGGTACTGACCGAGTACTATCATCGGGTTCGCGGTACCTGTTGTGGCAATGCTTGCGGACATTGCCCTTATGATCATCGGAACGTGAACTAATTGCGGGTTATATCTCTGGTACCGAGCTTGACTGAGACGCTGCTTGAATGCGGCGTAGAGGTTGTCGGCCGGACTCGTTTCTGTATTCATCCTGGTGCCGGGGTCACGGATATTCCTGTGGTGGGTGGCACTAAACAGGTAAACTGGGATAGGTGTGCAGATCTCAAACCCGACCTGGTGCTGATGGACAGGGAGGAAAACACCCTGACAATGGCAGACTCCTGCCCGTTTCCATGGATTGCAACGCACATCACATCCACTGACAACCTCGGCGCCGAGCTGAGTAAAGTTGCCCAGCTGGTAGAGAATCAACAGTTAGAAGCTTTGGCGGGAGAGTGGCGCAAGCTGGCCGCTATGCCCGATCTGGTATGCCAGGCCTGGCAAGATATCCCTGGTTTGCTCGACAAGGTTGGTGAACCCGTACTTGCAGATGCCCGGGTTGAATACATCATCTGGCGAGATCCGTGGATGGCAGTTAGCAGAAATACTTTTATTGGATCAATGTTAAACAAAGTGGGTCTGGGGAAGCGCTTGCATGACCACGCTAGTTGCTATCCGACTCTGGACCATGAAAGCCTGCCCGATGCCAATACGTTCTATCTGTTCTCTTCGGAGCCGTTCCCGTTCGAGGGGTATGCTGATGAGCTTACTCAGCTCGGTTTTAATGGCGCCATTGTTGATGGTGAATATTACGCCTGGTTTGGCGCGCGTAGCTATAGACGGCTAAAACAGACCATGACGGAGCGGGTGCCGCCTCTGGATCATTGATGGTGCCGGGCAATTTCTGAACAATGACCTGAACAAGGTCCTGAACAAGGTCCTGAACAAGGTCCTGAACAAGGTCTTGAACAAGGTCTTGAACAATGACGATCCGGCTAGAAGCTAATAATTTTAGAATGATCGTCTATTATTGATATGCATTGTAGTCAGTGGCACGATTGCGTAATCCCAGTTGAAACGAGGCCATCATGATTAGAATTTTTACCTGTTTTTATTTAGTCATATGTCCCGCGATGTCCCTGGCGGCGCTGAATTATCAGCAGCCTGTCGATGAAATCAGGTCGCTGATTGAGGCGCCCCTGGCGCCACAGGTGCGCATTGACAGCCGCGGTGAACAGTTGCTGCTGCTTTATCGAGATCCCTACAAGACGATTGCTGAACTATCCGAACCCGAACTTCGCCTGGGAGGGTTGCGCGTTAATCCAGTGACCAATATTGGCAGCAGAACTCGGTATTACAACGACTTGGCGGTTAAGCGCCTGCAGGGTGAGTCCGATAACGATACGCCTGCAAGTCCCGTTGTCGGGCTTCCTGCCAGTGCACGGCTTGCTTATTTTTCCTGGTCGCCAGATGAGCGTTTCATCTCCTTTACCCACACCACTGATACAGGGGTAGAAATTTGGCTGCTGGAAGTGAGAAGTCATAGAGCAAGACGACTCAGTCTCGGCAGTGTGAATGCCAACCTGGGTAATCCAGTGACCTGGTCTGCAGATAGTCAGTCCCTGCTTGTGACCCTGCTTCCGGCAAATCAAAGTGAACTGATTGAAACCGATACAGCCGTTCCTACAGGGCCTACCGTTTCTGACAGTGATGGCGCAAAAGCGCAGAATAGAACCTATCAGGACCTGCTTAAGTCTCCCGCTGATGAACAGAATTTTGAGCGATTGGTACGTTCTGAGATTTATCGCATTGACCTTAAGGGCAGTTCAAAACGCTGGTTAGCGGCTGATTTGTACCAGGACATTGAAATTTCACCGGATGGGCATTACGTATTAGTAACCCGAATCAAACGCCCCTTTTCTTATTTGGTTCCCTTTTACCGGTTTGCTTCCCAGACTGACATACTCACGCAATCAGGTGAGGTGGTGAAGCTGTTGCTTGACAAGCCCCTTGACGAAGTACGGCCCAAGGGTTTCATGGCAACGACCAAGCAGAAACGGGATTTCCACTGGCGAGCTGATCACGCCGCGACCATAACCTGGGTCAAGGCTTTAGATGGTGGTGATCCGGCGGTTGACGTTGATTATCGAGACGAGGCCTTTGAACTAAGCGCGCCTTTTACTGGTGAACACAGGTCGCTGGTTAAAACCAGGAATCGTCTGGCTGTTATTCACTGGGGTAGTGATCAGCTTGCCGTGGTAGAAGACTTCTGGTTTGACAATCGAAACACCAAGACTTATGCGTTTAACCCATCTGATGCAACCATCCCGGCTAGCCTGATTTTTGATCGAAACTATCAGGACCGGTACAGCGACCCTGGTCGCTTTGTCGAGTCTCGCAATGCGCTGAACCAGCACGTATTGGCGCTTGAGGACGGCAAGGCTTTTTTGTTTGGAGAAGGGTTTTCTGAAAAAGGCCAGTTTCCGTTTGTTGACCAGATTGACTTTGTTCTGGGTAAGCGGCGTCGCCTCTATGAATCAGCTTATACGAATCGCCTTGAACGACTTGTTGAAGGCATTAACATGCAAAAAGGAAGCATTCTGGTCAGATTAGAATCGCCTGCTGAATACCCGAACTATTATCTGCGTAATATTCTAAGTGCTACTTTGCAGCCGATTACCTCGTTTGCGAATCCCTATTCTGCGCTTAGCGATGTTCACAAGGAGGTGATTACCTATCAGCGAGACGATGGTCTGAGCCTTTCTGCCACTTTATATCTGCCCGCCGGCTATGACCCGGCCAGTGGTAAAAAACTACCCTTGCTGGTCTGGGCCTATCCAGTTGAATACAAGGACAAGAACAGCGCCGGCCAGAATACGTCTAATGCGAGCGAATTTAACTATCCCTATTATGGCAGTCCGATATTCTGGGTTACCCGGGGTTTTGCGGTGCTTGATGATACCGCCTTTCCGATTGTCGGTGAAGCGGACAACGAGCCGAACGATAGCTTCAGAAAGCAACTCGTCGGTAATGCCAAAGCGGCTATCGATGCGGTGGACCAGCTTGGTTATATTGATCGCAAACGCGTTGCTGTTGGTGGTCATTCCTATGGTGCTTTCATGGTGGCAAATCTACTCAGTCATTCAAACCTGTTTGCAGCAGGCATCGCTAGAAGTGGTGCTTACAACCGAACGCTCACCCCTTTTGGGTTTCAGCGCGAAGAAAGGAGCTACTGGGATGCACCTGAGGTGTATTACGGCATGTCGCCATTCATGCATGCCGATAAAATGAAAACACCGCTGTTGCTGATCCATGGTGCAGCGGACAATAATTCTGGAACCTATCCAATGCAGAGTGAACGTTATTTTAATGCACTCAAAGGCCTGGGTGCCCCTGCTAGATTGGTGATCCTGCCGAAGGAAAGCCATGGTTATCGTGGCAAAGAAAGTATTCTCCATATGCTGTGGGAGCAGGACCAGTGGCTGCAGCGATATGTAAAAGCGAGTCCGTAAAGGGCGAGGTTCTGGTCAATTACCCCAAGGTTGTCTGCGGGTTTCCGGGAAATAGACGCTGTCTGACAGTGATCATGGCTTTGCTGTTGGACCTGGCATGGAGTGGGGGCTTATTTTCATGCTGTCTTTCTATGCCCTAGTTCCACGCTCTACTTCCATGCCCTACTTCCATGTTCTGGCTAAGCCAAATGAAGCAACCAGCGCCAGCCCCATTAATATTGAACCCATTTCTATATGACCGTAGATCAGGTGGCCAAGACCCAGCAGGCATCCATAAACCACAATGCAGCCTAATGCCATACACAGAATTGCCTGTGGCACAGGCCAGGGGACCGTTGCATCACCGAGAGGATATTTTCTCCAGCCAGGGCCACCTGGATTGACCGTATTGACAAAATTTCGCAGGGTTTGATCATTCTCGGCGGGAGTCAGGTAAGTTGCAGTGACCCATACAATGGTCGTTAACAAGGTGCCAACCACAATTTTTTGCCAGCCTTCCAGGTCAGAATCACTGAAATTGAAGTATCCCGCAATAAAAAGAGAACTTACCATGGCAACGATCTCGGTGTAGGCATTGATGCGCCACCAGAACCAGCGAAGGATGTAAATGAGGCCGGTTCCAGCGCCTATCATGAGCATCAGGTTGAATGCCTGGCTGGCGCTGGTTAGCAGGAGCCCAAAGCCGCCTCCTAGGATGAGGGTAATGATGGTAAATAACCGTCCCGCAGTGACCCGTTCTGATTGCGCCGCCTGGGGCCTTATGAAACGGTGGTACAGATCATTTACCAGGTAACTTGCTCCCAGGTTTAATTGGCTGGACATGGTGCTCATGAAAGCTGCCATGAGAGAAGCAGCGACCAGCCCCAGCAGCCCCGGTGGCAGTAACGTGAGCATGGCCGCGTAGGCAACGTCATGGTCAAGTTTATCCGCTGCAAGTGCTGGGAATGCCTTCTGAATATCTGTTAGTTCAGGGAATATGATGAGCGAACACAGGGCAATCAGAATCCACGGCCAGGGACGCACGGCATAATGCGCCAGGTTAAAGAGGAAGGTCGCGGCCACAGCCTGCTGCTCATTTTTCGCGGAAAACATCCGCTGCGCAATGTAACCACCCCCGCCTGGTTCGGCGCCAGGGTAATAACTGGCCCACCATTGGACAGCCAGAGGCACCAGCAAAACGGGAACCCACTCATTGGGATTTGACATATCCGGTAATAAGGCAAGTTTGTCGGTGACATTGGGATGAGTGATTAGGTTTGATAAGCCGCCAATCTCCGGTAACCCGAGGATATAGAACATGCCCCAGAAGGAACCAAGCATGGCCAGGCTGAATTGGAAAAAGTCGGTGATGATGATGGCTTTAAGGCCGCCCAGAGCCGAATAAGTCAGGGTTATGGAACCGGCAATTGTGAGGGTGACCCAACCAGGCCAACCCAGGACGATTTCCCCGAATTTTATAGCGGCTAAACTCACCGCACCTATGACCATTACATTAAACACCAGGCCCAGATATAAGGCACGAAATCCACGCAGAAATGCGGCTGCATTGCCACTGTAGCGTAATTCATAAAATTCGATATCGGTCAGTACCTCTGACCGCCGCCAGAGTCTTGCGTAGACGAATACGGTTAGCATGCCAGTGAGCAGGAATGCCCACCAGGCCCAGTTGCCAGAGACGCCATGTTGTCTCACCAGGCCGGTCACCAGGTTTGGCGTATCGGTGGAGAAGGTCGTTGCAACCATGGAGACACCCAATAGCCACCAGGGCATATTGCCCCCAGCCAAGAAGAAAGAGCGGGTGTCCTGCTGGGTCAGTTTAGATGCCCACAGGCCGACAGTGAGCGACACCGCAAAATAAGCGCCGATAAGAAACCAGTCCAGAGTAGAAAGTGTCATTGCTGCATTGTAGGCTAAGACGTTCACGAAAATAGCTGCAATATGGCACTTTAGGGTTATATTTTCGATCTATAAAACAGGTCTGGGGGTCCTCAAACTGCAGCGATGCAGGTGAAAGGAATTTTACCCTCTTAGCGCCACTGCCAGCGGCGAATCTGCCTGAGTCCCTGCCTGTTTTCAGGATGTTTATTTTAGGATCGAGGCGTTCTGGTGTCCGTTGTGACTGTGCAGGCAATGCTAGGCAGCGCAAGTGGTATTTGAGGCGATTTGGTAATAGGCTCTAGATTCAATCAGGGAGGGTAAAAAGATCGCTATGGAAAATAAAAGGGTAATGATAACCGGCGGTAACAGTGGTATTGGCAAGGTCGCCGCGATTGAGCTGGCTAAACTCGGAGCCAGTATGGTGCTGGCCTGCAAGCCTGGGGACAAAACACAAGCGGCGCTGGCGGAAATCAATGCGGTTGCCCGGCAGCCCGCAATCAATTTACCGGTAGATTTGGCCTCGCTTGAATCTGTGCGCGATCTGGTGGGCGAATTTACACAGCGATACGATAGTCTGGATGTTTTGATTAATAACGCCGGTGTATTTCCGACTCGAAAAAAATTAACCGACGATGGTTTCGAATTACAGATTGGCGTGAATCATCTATCACATTTTCTTTTAACTAACCTGTTGCTTGATGTATTAAAGGCTACCTCATCGGCCCGCATTGTTACGGTATCATCCATGCTGCACAAGAAGGGTCAGATCGACTTTGGCAGCTTTCGGGGTGAGAAAAAATACAATAGCCAGACCGCTTATGCTCAATCGAAATTGGCTAACGTGCTATTTTCTGTTGAGCTTGCCAGGCGGCTGGCAGGCACAGATGTGACATCTAACTGCTTACATCCTGGTGGTGTGCGCACCGACATCATGCGTGATCTGCCGTGGCTGGTGAGAAAGTTGGTCAATTTAATGTTTATTACGCCACAGGAAGGCGCTAAGACAACCATTAAGCTGGCCAGTGACAGTTCACTGGCAGAGGTTACCGGTAAGTATTTTGACCAGACCCGGCTCGAGAGCTGTTCGCAGTTGGCTGAGGATGAAGACCTTTGCGGCCAACTGTGGCGCGAGAGTGTACAGATGGTAGAACTCAGTACTGAGTTTTAACGCTCAAGAATTTGGTCGAATCGGCAAATCAATTGAGCGCATCAATAGCGGTTCTTTTTTCATGACTTCGGGTTTGCTGGGCGCCAGCAGATGGCTTGAAAAGCAGCTCAGGGACTCGAACTGCCGGTTATGGGCCTGCTAATTTGCTGCAGTGGCTGGCAATGGGCTTTATCCTGGCCGATAGCTTGGCCAGGACATTCATATGACCCACACAGAATGGCCCCTACAGAATGACTTTGGCAGCAATCAATGCCTCTATTTCCGTGTCATCCAGGCCGAGTATCTCACCGAAGACCTCAAAATTATGCTGCCCGAGCAGGGGTGCTGGGCCATGCGGTCCAGCCTGATAGCCGGGGATCAGAAACTGATTACCGGCGTACGGCACCTCCCCCATAACGGGGTGCTGATGGTAATGATGAAACTGCCGGTGAATATACTGCGGATCGTTTCGTAATTCCTCACTGCGTTGAACGGCGCCTGCCGGAACACCCGACGCGGTGAGCAGTTCCATTACTTCAAGGGGCGTCTTGGAGCGGGTCCACTGGTTTAAGTGAGCATCGATCAGGTCGTGCTGCTCAATGCGGCTTGTAACGGTGCTCAGAGCATCATCCTGGCTCCACTGCGGGTGTCCAAGGACGGAACACAACCTGGCCCATTGATCATCGGTATCGACCGCGATCGCACACCACTGGTTTTCTCCGCTGCACTCGTAGATGCCCTGGGGCGCGGCATCGCGTTTTCGATTACCCATACGTGGGGCAACATAGCCGTTTACCTGGGCATCAAGAATCTCTGGCGCCAGAAACTGCAGCGCTATTTCAAACTGTGCAGCATCAATATGCTGGCCTTTTCCGGTGCGGCGGCGGTGATCCAGTGCTGCGGTCACGCTGGCTGTAATAAAATGGGGGGCAATGACATCCGTGTAGGCAAGCCAGGGCCCATGAGGCGGCATATCGGGCCAGCCAGTCACTTCGTAAAAGCCGGCCATCCCCGCTGCGTGGTAACCAAATCCAGCTATGGAGGCCATAGGGCCGTTTTGTCCTAGCAGACTGGTGCTGACCATGATCAGCTCAGGGTTCAATTTGACGCAGGATGGGTAATCGATGCCCAGGCGCTGGGTAGCGCCGGGTGCCCAGTTCTCGACCAGCACGTCTGCCCATTCAACCAGCTTGCTGAGCATTTCCAGGGCCCTCGGTTCTTTGAGCTGCAACTGTACGCATTTCTTGCCTGCATTGAACTCGCCGTAAAAATGCGAGCTGTTCCAGCCGGGTTCTCCCCTTACTGGCCCCAGAAAACGCAACCCATCGGGCCTCAATTCGGATTCCACCTTTATCACGGTCGCACCATGATCAGACAGGTATCGAACCGAGGCAGGACCCGCGATCACCCAGGTCAGATCGAGCACTTTGAGACCTTTAAACGGTTTGTCTGAGTCTGCAACCGGTTCGGGAAGTTCTACCCGTTTACGAATACCGCTTGATACTTCGGCACGTATCTGCGGCCCATGCTCATTCAATCGTGGAGGCGGATAGCGAAACGCCATTGGCGCCTGGTTCATCTTTGCAAATAGCCCAGGGGTTCGCACTGTTTCACTATTAGGCAAGACCGTTTCCTGCCAGGCATCACGCGCATCTAACTGTTTAAACTGGGTCAGATCAGCCACTGTGTTGATGGGTGCGAGAGTGACCCCGGCCTCGAAACCCAGAGCGAACAGTTCTTGTTTTGTGTGCATGCGAAAGTATCGTGCAAACAGGTCGCGAACCTCCTCAGAAGTAAAACGCATTTCCTGTCCCGTGGCCATCCGCATATCAAAGGTTTCCCAGTCTTCTGTGAGCCATTCCGGGTCGACTAAATCGTCTGCTGCAATATGTCCAAGCAATGCATTGAGTACGCTGCCCACAGGGATTGCCACCAGGTATCCGTCCGCACATTCAAATACCGGATCGATGGCACGTGTGCCCATCTGCACGGTGGATCCCATGCGTTCAAATTCGAAACCCTGGATGGCATGCGCATCCATGGCATTCATCATGGTCCAGGTCACTGCGCATTGTGCAGATACGTCCACATACTGTGCCTCACCGGTCACCAGCATGCGTGCATGGGCAATCATTGCCGCTGCAGCAGCCTGTGCGCTGGCATGGCGCCAGACCTGGGGGATGGAAACCCGAACCGGTGGTCGATCGGGTGATCCCTGTAAGCTGGCCTGGCCGCCCATAGCGGAGAGAGTGAGATCGTTAGCGATTCGAGCAGCATTGGGGCCGTCGCTTCCATAGGGTGAAACAACCACGTGAATGAGCGTTGGATTTAGCTTTTTCAAGACAGCAAAATCGATGCCCCGGCTGGCGAGCAGCCCTTCAGGAGATGATTCGAGCACAAAGTCAGCGCCACACACCAGAGCATCAAAAATCTGACGATCTTGCGCCAGATCAAGGTCCAGGACCAGGGACCGTTTGTTCCGGTTGTAGGCGAAATAATGCAGGCTGTCCTCCTGGGGCAGAGCATCGCCTATAAAAGGGGCCTGGTAACGAGTCGAACTGCCCCCGGGTGGTTCAATTTTAATGACGTCTGCGCCGAGGTCAGCCAGAATCATGGCGCCAAGCTCACCACGATGGTCGGTTAAGTCTAATACTCGATATGGGCTAAGAATGGTGCCGCTCCTGGTTCAAAAACACTGATGCGTGAACTATAGCCTGAACGTGACTAGAAGGGGACAGGCTGACAAGCAGAGATTTTGCTATAGAAATTCCGGGGCTAACCATCGTGGCAGGAATAAAATGAGTTCCGGGAAGACGATTACCAGCATCAGTAATACCAGTAAGGGCACTAAAATGATGGCGACGTCCCTGATCGCGTCGACAACCTTTATGTCGCCCAGGCTACAGGATATGAGCAGGCACAGTCCATAAGGCGGTGTCACCAGACCGAAAGCAAGGGAGATTACGCCGATGATGGCAAAATGGATAGGGTGCATGCCGACCTTGTCGGCAAGGGGGTAAAGGATAGTCCCGAGAATAATGATTGCTGGGATCGCATCGATAAACATGCCTATAACCAGAAAGGCAAGGGCGATAATAAAGCCAGTGCTGATAAGCCCGGTTCCATATCCCGCCATGACATCCACCAACGCCTGAGGCACCCGGTAGTATGCCAGCAGCCAGCCAAAGGCGGATGCAGTACCGATACAGAAAAGAGAAATGCCGGCCAGCCGCGCCGAGTCATAGAGCACTTCAGGGAATTCCTTAAAGCCAATTTTGCGATACACGAGACCACCGAGAATAGAGGAATAAATCACTGCAACGACGGATGCTTCGGTGGGTGTAAAAAAACCAAATACGATTCCACCGACGATGATGGCGGGTGTTACCAATGCAAATGCCGCTTGTCCTAATGCCCGCACAAACTCCCTTTGTGATGCGCGTTGATAAACCGGATAATTGCGAATCTTTGCGTAAACCAAAACCGTGCCCATCATGATGACCGCCATGAGAAAGCCTGGAACTACCCCAGCCAGAAACAGCCCGCCGATCGATACGGACATAAGCCCACCCCAGACTATCATTAGGATACTGGGTGGAATAATGACGCCCATCACCGAAGAACAGGCAGTTAATGCAACCGAAAAGTTCGCATCAAAACCCTGTTTTTTCATGGATGGAATCATAATAGAACCAATACCCGCCGCATCCGCTGTTGAAGAACCGGAAATCCCGGCGAACATCATGCTCACCATCACATTGATATGCCCCAGGCCCCCGGGCAGGTGACCGACCGACGCGCGGGCCAGGTTTATGAGCCGTTCTGTGATGCCG
>DUBB01000024.1:0-1070 GCA_012960535.1 Gammaproteobacteria bacterium | reverse complement strand
GTTGAGTAACATGTCAGGCCTCAAGCGGGCATCGATTAGAAATAGCGGAATGCAGGCCAGGCCCAGCGAAAACGACACCGGGATACGCAGAAGAACTAGGGCACCGAAAACGCCAAACAGGATAAGCGATACCTCACCGGGACTCATCAGCCCTGGCCCTGTTGTTTCATTTTGATCAGTGCAATGTCGGTTATGATTTTTTCCACCATGAACAGCAGCCAGGTGAAGCCGGCGAGTGGGAAAGAAAGGTAGATAGTGGCCATGTTTATGCCGCTCATTTCAGAGTTTTGAATCCAGCCGAATTGAGCAAATCTGATGCCATAGACCAGGAAGAAAATAGCCAGCAGGCCGATACCGGCATGGACAATCAGGTTTCTGATGCCCTGCCACCTATGAGTTCTGGAAGCAGGGAACAGGTCAACGTCGAAATGACTGTCATCGCGTACAGCAATCATTGCGCCAATCATGATGATCCAGACGAAGCAGAAACGGGCCACCTCCTCTGTCCAGATATATCGGGGAATGATGCCGGTATAGCGTGACAGGATCTGCAGGGACACTGGTACGATGATAACGCCCATGAGCACAGTCAGGACGACTTTCAGAAATTGGTAGTAACCCTCAGTTAAGGATTTCAGGGAGTAACGTCGTTGCACAAGTTTCTCTTTCTACCTGATGGCTTCAATTCGTTTAAGTACTTGTTCTGCTCCGATTTCGCTGGCATAGGCGATCTTAACGGGTGCAGCCAATTGCTGGAGTGTGTTTCGCTGAGCAAACACATGGGTTCGTAATTTCCCTTCGGATTCCATCTGTGCCAGTTTTACCGCATCCTCGGTCGATTCTATGTGGCGTCCGTAAGCGCCGGCTTCTTTCCCGGCTTTTAAAATGGCAGCTTGAAGGTCCTCGGGTAAACGGCGCAAGGTTTTCCCACTGAAACATACCGGCCGAACGGTGATAGCGTGCTGGGTCAGGGAGATTTCCGGCCCGACTTCGTAGAATTTCATTTGCTGGATTCCTGCGGCTTCGTTTTCTGCTGCGTCGATAACGCCGGTCTGTATGGCGTTGTATAT
>DUBB01000023.1:4207-4501 GCA_012960535.1 Gammaproteobacteria bacterium | reverse complement strand
GAGGGTAGCCCTAACCAACGTTGTTGATTTTGCCGATGAATTCAACACATTTGTTAATCGAGAAGCTGGATTTCAACCCTTTGGTGATCTTCGCGGGTACAAGGGGCGTGCAGAGCCCCTGACCAAAGCCACTACCAGGTGGATTCTTCGTGGCATGGGCATTCCGAAGAAGGCAGAAAATTAACAAACGGCTGCACAGCGACCGATTTTCCGCCGCTTCGCGGCTCCAAACCGGCGCGTGAGCCGGGCGTTAAAAACGGGCGGTTCCAATGCAACTTGAATTTTCTGGCTCTT
>DUBB01000023.1:588-4197 GCA_012960535.1 Gammaproteobacteria bacterium | reverse complement strand
ACCAATATCGCTTAGTTAACTCCAGAGATGAAACCCCTGATCTTCCTGATGACTGGGCCCATAACGCCAAAGCGCACCGGCGCACTTTAGTGCGTCCGAGTGCCGCGAATTGTTAACCAAAATTCGACGACACTCCTTCCGCTTCTAATACGTTGTTTATTAGGTTGAACCTGAATCAGTGACTTTGCAGGCCAGTATACTCCGCAAAGCGCCATCGGCGCTAACGGGAGCCATCACTTGGTCAAAAGCAGGTTGATAATGCCGGAACGTGCAGTCTGACGTCGATCAGCGGCCAAATTTGGGCGCGTTTTGATCAACTTCTGGTCGTCAGGCAATAGCGGGTTGCCCCGGGCTGGTTTTCCGGGTGGCTTTAAGGTAGCGGCTGTTGTCGGACTTGCTTAACCGGAGGCGGCAAGGCTTCCATAGAGGTCGCGGTAAACGGCAAAGCCCGGACAGTGCCGACCAAAGCGCAGAATCCACTGCCGGCCGCTGTGCACCAGGCGGCAGGCCATGGTCATCAGTTCCTGCATCACCGTTCTCAGGCGGCGGCGCTTGGCCGGATGGCGCACTGGCGCATCTGGGGCGGTCAGTCTCAGGCCCATCCAGCGCAGCACGTTGTAACCCATGGTGGCGAAGGCCATGACCAGGTTGTTGGTGTCGAACTTGCCGGAGGGCAGGCGCTCCAGGTCCAGGTCGGTCTTGAACTCGCTGTGAAATTGTTCACTGGTGGCATGGTCGCTGTACAGCGCCATGATGTGTTGCTCACTGGCCACGTCAGCGGGCAAGGAGGTAATCCAGCCTTCGATGCTAACTTCTGGCTCCAGGTACAGCTGACCGGAGGCATCGCTGGTGCGAACGGTGACCTTGACGATGCGACGCAGGCCGGGTTCATCGGGAAGGTCTTCTGACAGAACCGCTTCCATCTTGCCGTCGCGGTCCAGCGACCAGACTTCCTTGGCCTGGGCCTTGTTTGCCCAAGCCAAGGGATCCTGCTTGCGAGGGTTCCACTTGATCAGGAAGTCGATCTGGTCCTGCTCGCGCAGGAAGTCGCGATTGTCACGGGCATCGTGTGCACTGTCCAGACGCAGCAGGATGGGCTTGTCCGTCAGTGACCGGGCCCGGGGCAAAACCCGTTTGAGGGTATCCAGAAAACCGTTATTGGCGTGCTGGCTGCCAGGGCGTAGCTCGCAACCCAGGCACCAGCCTTCCTGGCCCAGATACGCGGCAATGGGTGCATAGCCGTCGTAACCCTTGTAGGTGTAGCTGACACCCTCTTTATGGGTCTGGCTGTTGTCCATGGGAAAGACATCCATATCCAGGGCAACATGGCCCATCGCCAGTGGTGACACCGGCGCTTCGACGGACTGAAGAAATTCAACGCTGGCATCCTCCAGCAATGGCGTCAGGGCTTGGGCATCTTCATCAAATCGCTGGCGCAAACGGGCTGAAGATGGCGACTGCTTGATGCCCATCGCCGATTTGAAGAACGGATCTGTTCGTACCGGCTCGGCCGCCTCGAAATCGCTCTTGCCCAGCGTGATCAGGCCCAGGTAGGTGCGGATCAGCTCAATGTTCGGAATACCGTGCCGCTTGACGACTGTGCGAGCGGTTTTGATCAGCGACGTGTGCCGGTTCAGGCAGTGGCCCACCAGGGCCAGTCCGCCGTGGGGTGTATAGACTTCGGTTCGGGATTGCTGGAGAGTGAAAGTACGCATGAGCTAAATGCACTGACTGGGTGAATGGATGTCAGGTGCTATTATATCGCCCAAGGCTTTGTTATTGCAGGCTTTGGATACAGTTTCAGCCGGTTGAACTCACGGATTCAGGTTATAGTGAACTTGGCCTGGTATTTTGGTTGGCCCATTTGTCGGGCACTGAGCATTGGGCATTTTCCGAAAACGGAGATTGGCAATGGTGACAATGCCTCACTGACGGAAGCAATTTTGGTTTGCCTGGTTGGTTTAGCAGTACCGTTCACCATTGCGGTGCTCCTCGCTCCGTGGGAGAACTTTGGTGCGTCGTGAATGCATGCCACATAACCAGTCGCTTAAGTCTGTTCCCGGCCTAGCGGCCGTCCACCGGACGCCCTTGTCAGGGCGCCGCTTAGCTCAGCGTTATGGGCCCAGTCATCAGGAAGATCAGGGGTTTCATCTCTGGAGTTAACTAAGCGATATTGGTAGAATTTTCTCGGCATCAGGACGGTGCCGAAGAGTCATCGACAAAAAGGAGAAGGGAATGAGATCAGATGACAGGGAATATGTAGCTGCTGTAATCAATTTTTTCTGGCAAGGCTTGGCGCAGCCTCACTCAGTGAACGAAAACGCCGCAAAAGTAATGTATGAAGCCCTCACAGAAGCTCAGGGATGTACTGCGTCAATAGATTTAGTACCAAGACCGACTTACACGCCAAGCATTAATTACATCATCAAAGAAATAGCAAAAATTGGCCAGAGAATAATGTCTGGAGATACCTCGCTTTATAATATGTGTCGAGACCAAGTCGCTGCAAATTATAAAACTCATATTCGCGCAGCATTATGGGGCCTTTAATATGAATAAGTTTTTTATTTTAGCGCTTATTTCATTTTTTCCTTTCTCATTGTCAGCAAGTGAAAGTGATTTGCGTATAATTTATGGCGAGCTTGATTTTTATATCCCTAATAATCCCGTGGTAGTGGGATACCTTGGAACAGATAGCGAAATTCTAATCGCAAAATACAGCGACGAGCCCGGGAAGGATATCGTTGGCTTTAGTCTAGATAAGGAGGTAAATACAGGTGGCTGTAGCCCGGAAGCTTTCTTTAGATCTGTTTTAAGTGAAAGTGAGGCTGAGTGTGATGGAGCTGCTGTTGAATCTTTTCGATATGTCTTCATGAAAAACAGAGATTCAGGAATATGGTCAGGTGGCGATAAGGAATTTTTCTATTTTATCGGATCAGATAAGTCCACGGTATTTATGACAGAAAAAGGCGCTGATAGTAGAACATACAAAATAGAATCAAATTTTTTGAGCAAAGAAAGAATCAAGGATATATTCTCAAGCCATCTTTAGTTTCCTGAATTTGATTGCTACTGACACTCAAAAGCCCATAACCAGTGCAGGCACGGCGACGCCCATTACATTGCGCCTTCGGCTCCATTCCAAGGGCGCGCGTGCTGCAAGCGTTAACACTCTGGAGAAATTTTGAATCCCCGCGTAATTACCATATTGGCTGTAATCGCAGCAGTTACGACGATCGCGATTTACAGCAGCCAGTTCAGTGGCTCCTTATCCTCAAATCATTCGCGCTGGGGAGAATTTGGAAGCTTCTTCGGCGGTGTTTTGGGGGCTACGTTTGCTTTCTTTTCGCTCCTCTATCTAGCGAAGCAAGTCGAGAATCAATGGAAGGAGAGTAGAGCGGCAAGATTGGAATCTGAAATGGGGCAGCGCGAGCGTTATATTGCGAGTTGTCTCGGCTTGCTTTTGCCAAAGCTCAAAGAAGTTGATGAAACTCTGGAAGCTCCACTGTCAGACTTGATTCTTCGTGCGTACCGCAGTACGGACCAGCAAAACGTACAGAGGTTTATTGAGGCCTTTCAGATCGGGCTTTCTGCAAGAGCTGAGGCAAT
>DUBB01000023.1:0-578 GCA_012960535.1 Gammaproteobacteria bacterium | reverse complement strand
CAGCCGCCCTGTCTTTTCTGCGGGAGCACGATACCGGAAGATATCTAAATCAAGTGACACTCGTCGCAGTGCAGGTTGGTCATCGATTGTGTAGTGCTCTAGACGAAACAGTCCATTTAGCAACCGAAATAGACTTTGAGCGCCATTTTGACCGATAAAGTGTTAACAAGTGCAGGCACGGCGACGCCCACTACATTGCGCCTTCGGCTCCATTCCGTGGGCGCGCATGCTGCAAGCGTTAGTAGTCCAGCACGGTGCAATAAGTGCCACGTTATCAGCACACTATCACGATGTAACTGTATATAAAAACAGTATTTATATTTCCGGGATTTGGTTTGAAAAAACCAACAAGGAAGATCGTTGTTGAACGCTTACGATGCTACCCTCAGGAGACTCCGGCGACCGATAAGCCGGAGCTTGATCCGTCGCCGGAGTCTCCTGAGGGAAGGCCCTTCAACAGCGATCGCGTCGCCTTCTGTTGGTTGCTATTCGCTCCCCCGCGGTACGTCGAGACTCCTGGCCTGATGATTGGGCCTTCACTTTCAATTAAGACATAGCTTGAAAGTCAGGTGGAATAT
>DUBB01000022.1 GCA_012960535.1 Gammaproteobacteria bacterium | reverse complement strand
AAACAATAGTTTATAAATTTATCTGGCGGAGAGAGAGGGATTCGAACCCTCGATGAGCTATAAACCCATACACGCTTTCCAGGCGTGCTCCTTCGACCGCTCGGACACCTCTCCGTGAATTTCAGTTTGCTTGAGCCGTTTTGGCGAGCAGACATTAGCCGAGATGAGAAGATTATTCAATTCAATTTCTTATCATATTATCTTGATGGCTATGATCGTACTGTCCGCCGCTGAGTGGCACGGTGGCAAACCAAACCTGTATTAATCATCTGCTATTTCTTAGTCTATTTCTTTCTATTTCTTTCATAAAATCTCTTAATGTGGCTCGCTCGTTCTGGCTGATCTTATTGAATTGAGTTCCGATCTGAACCATGCCCGGTGCCCGCACCACGCTGTAGACACTCAGAACCCGTAGTACCGGGTTGATGGTTAACTTCTTGTCTAATTCGAGCTTGACCGAGGTTAGCACGTCTCCTGTATCCACTGGAACGCCGTCTCTCAGGCGAAAGCAGGTACCATTCTCAGAAACGTCTACCATTCTACCCGTGTAACAGTTTCCCTCTAGGAACACGGAGGCCATGGACTGGGTGGCTGCACCCAGTTCAAGCCTGAATTGATCCCGCATTTGCTCGTAGATGATCTTGTCAGGCAGCGAACAGATGTATAAAGGTGTTCCGCTGGTCTGCCTGATTTCCTGGAGGGTGGTTTCAAATTTTAACGGTGCACCCCGAATACTGCCAGTCACAGCTAAGACAGCACCTGTTTTTGCCAATTTCTGCGGGTCGGCGGTTGTGCCAGAGAACTGGTCTGACAACGGCTGGTCAAGGTGTAGGAAGTTATTCTTGGCGTCCATTGCGATGAATGCACTGGAGAATTTGCCTTTAACGCCAGATATATCCAGCGACAACATACTGTGTGCTTGAAGCAGCCGGTTCAGCAGATGCAGTTTTCTGGCATTTTCAGATATTTCCTGTGCGTATTCGCTCACTTTCTTGTCTGCCCCATTCTTGACAATTAAGTACTGGCTTGAGTGTTTCCCTCTATCTACAAGTGATTGTTAGAAGTGAATGGATATTACCCATTTCGGTTGCCGGTCACAGCCATTTTATCCTGCCAAATCACGCTTCTCGGGATTGACCGAAGGGCTGCTCTTCGAGCCCTTTGGCATTGAGACCTCGAATTCTGAAAAGACCACCTGAGCCGTGTTCTTGGTTGCGTCGATTGCCTGAATCACTGATTGAGGTGATGTAGAGTTCATCAAGCGCGGGGCCGGCAAACATAACCGAGCTAGGCAGTGGTATCGGCATTTTGATTCGGTCCAATAATTCCCCTTTGGGTGATATACAGCCGACCTCTCCAGAACCCGTTAATGCTGTCCAGATATTTCCCTGGGCATCAACGGTGGCACCATCAGAAGCGGTTTGGTGGTTGTTCCCGTCGAAAATCTGGCGTTTGTTGCGTAATGGCCCACTGGGCGTGTAGTCATAGGCCAGAATCCGTCGACGGCCATCGTTAAAATACAAGGTATGGCCATCTGGACTAAAACAGGGGCCATTGGCGACTATAACGTCAGGTTCAAGCGTATCGAGGGAGAGATCGGGGTGAAGGCGATAAAGTGCACCCAGGGCTCTGTCGCGAATGGTAATGCCCATGGTGCCGGTAATAAAATTTCCGAAACGATCAGTTTTGCCATCGTTAAAGCGAGTGGCTGGCTGTTGGGACTCTGGGTCGATGATAACGGTGAGTTTGCGGGTCTGCAGACAATAAAAATGCAGGCCAGTTTGTAAGGCGACGACCAGCGTCTGCTCGTCGACGACCGCCAGGCTGCCAATCATGCAGGGCAGTTGCCAGCGGCTCACGGTCTCCGTCTGGTCCAGGCAGAAAATGCAACCTTTGAGTGAATCGACCCAGAATAATCGCCGCTGCTGATGATCCCATACGGGGCCTTCGCCGAGGGCATTTTTAATAGTGCCAATTCGTTCGATCTCCATAATATTCAATGCTCAACATGATTATTGATTGCAGCTCAGCATAAAAGTGTATGCTTAGCGCAGGCATAGCTCAAGCAGAGCCCAAGCAGAGCTCAAGGAGGTCCATTGACACCCGGTGATTCATTAGACAGTCGTATTGAAACCGTTATGGTTGAGGCAAATGGTATCAGGTTTGAGGTCGACACCTGCGGTCAGGGGGACTGCCTGGCGCTGTGCCTGCATGGTTTCCCCGAGCATAGTGTGTCATGGCGTTATCAGATTCCGGTATTGGCGGCACTGGGTTATAAGGTTTGGGCGCCCAACCTGCGTGGTTATGGTAACAGCGAGGCTCCCAGTGAACTCAAGGCCTATTCGCTGGAAGTCCTGATGCAGGATGTTGCCAGCCTGATTGATGCGGCCGGCTGCAGCGAGGTGGTGTTAATCGCGCATGATTGGGGTGCTGTCATTGCCTGGCATTTTGTCATGAGAGCGCTTCGGCCAGTCTCCAAACTGGTTATTTGTAATGTTCCTCATCCGGTGCCGGCAGCAACCGCGCTCGCTAATGGCTGGGGGCAGCTGAAGAAGTCGTGGTATATAGTCTTCTTTCAGTTGCCATGGCTGCCTGAATGGCTGATGACGCAAAACAAAGGAGGCATGGGCCAGATGATTGCAGCCTCGGCCAGCCATCCGGAGAATTTTTCTGCTGAAGTGATAGACCTCTATGATGAAAATGCAGCACGCCCAAAAAACTTAAGGGCTATGCTGAATTACTATCGAGCATTGGTTCGTGGCGGTGGTGCAGCCCGACAGCGACGCCTTGGTTATCCGGTGATCACGGTGCCCACCCTGATGATCTGGGGTGAGGCTGATATGGCCCTGACCATTGAGACCACTTATGGAACCGAGGTCCAGGTCTCGGAATTTACGCTGCGCTATCTGCCTGGCATCTCCCATTGGGTGCAACAGGACGCGCCCGAAGATGTTAACGCCATGTTAACCGCATTTCTGCAGGATCTACCGGTACCCGAGTTTAAGCCTGAAGGCTGACCCGCAGGCGTTTCATGCCTACCAGGCAAGATCAGCCAGACCAACCAGGCCGGACCAACCAGGCCAGACCAACCAGGCCAGACCAACCAGGCCGGACCAACCAGGCCGGACCAGACCAACCAGGCTGGACCAGGTTCAGGGCTGTTGGTTTGCCTGCAAATGATTGGCGAAGGTACGTTGCACGGTACCGTCGGCCAGACGCAGGTCGAGCCAGAGGTTGACATAATTAAGCAGAATTGGGTCCTGCTGCAGGAGGATTGCTTTTTCCTGGTAAGTCAGGGTTTTACCTGGCATGGCAGGACAAAGCCCCTGTTGCCTGTTTGTCTGCAGGGTGACCTCGATAGCATCTGTAATCATGACGTCAGCGCGGCCCTGTACTATTTCTTCAAATATTGTCCTGTTGTCCGCAAACAGGACCTTCTCGGCCAGTTTTATGTGAGCGTCAACATAACGCTCGTTAGTTCCGCCAGGGTTGACGATGATCCTGACGCCTTTCTGGTCTATATCGCTAAGGGATTTTATTCGTGCCTGGTCGCTACAGCGGATGATTGGTGTCTTGCCGCCTGTATGGTAGGGCTTACTGAGAAAGCCGTGCTGCTGCCTCTGCAGGGTTCTGGAAATGCCGCTCATGGCGATGTCGAATGCATTGTTTGATAGATCTGACAGCAGGCTGGGCCAGCTGGTGGCGACCAGGACAACTTCCACCTCCAGCGTGTTGGCCAGATCATGGATAAGATCGATGTCTATACCGTTATATTGACCGGCGACCCGGGATTCGGAAAATGGCGCATAGTCGCCGGTGGTGCCGACCCGTAGCATCCCGGAATCGCGAATCTGGGTGAGTCGATCGGGATAGTACTGCAGCGCCAGCAGACGATCAAAAATAGCTTCCTGGTGTTGGCGATCCAGGCCTTCGATGGTGGTCTTTGCAAGGAACAGTTGTCGTTGTGCTTCAGCTACGGGGTTTTTCAGCAAGGTGGCAATAGACTCACCTAAGCTGATCAGCTTGGGCCTGATGACTTCAACCAGGCTATCGCCCTTATCAGGCCCGCTGTGCTCCCGCCAATGGTTGAACCAATAGTGTTGAATTGACTTGGCTGCGCTGATCTGGGCCTGGTAAAAACGATTATTGCTATCGATGGTAATACCGACCCTTAGGCCTGCATAGGCACTCTTGTGCAATACGTCGGCCTCGCGCTGGAGGTCCTCGATGGGTCGGTCTCCCAGCCATTTATCTGCAGCGACTGCTTTCATTAAACCGAGTCTTGCGGAAATTCTTTCAAACAGCAACGCTTCCTCGCCAGCGGCTGCCACGGGTGTAGACATAAGGATTAACAGAAGGCTGGTAGCGTAGAGCAAAGCTGGCATAGGTTGATGGTAACATTGTTTGGAAAGTGATACCGTGCCGAAAAATTCCAGCCGTGAGGATTAATATGTCAGAGCCTGTACTATTTGCAAAACAAGGCCATGTGGCCACCGTAACCCTGAATAAACATGAAACCAGGAATGCCATATCGGAAGATGAAATGGTCGATGCTATTGTCGATATTTGTCAGCGCATCAATGCAGATCAAAGTGTGCGGGCGGTTATATTAACCGGCGCAGGGTCTGCTTTCAGCAGCGGTGGTAATGTCAAGGACATGCAGGACAAGGTGGGTATGTTTGCCGGTACCGCCACCGAGATTCGTGATGGTTATCGCCGCGGCATTCAGCGTATCCCGTTAGCCGTGGATGCTCTTGAAGTGCCCATTATTGCTGCCGTTAATGGGGCTGCCATCGGCGCAGGCTGTGATCTTGCGATGATGTGCGATATGCGAATTGCTTCGGAGAAAGCCTTCTTCGCAGAAAGTTTCGTCAAGGTAGGGTTGATTCCTGGCGATGGCGGTGCCTGGTTCCTGCCCCGGGTCATTGGTCAGGCGCGAGCCAATGAGATGTCGTTCACCGGCGAGCCGATAGGTGCTGAAACAGCGCTGGCATGGGGTATGGTCTCCGAAGTGGTGGCTGTCGATGAATTGCTTGCTGCGGCTATGAAGCTGGCGCAGCGGGTTGCAGTTAACCCTCCGCATGCGTTGCGCATGACAAAAAGGCTGTTAAAAGAGGGCAATCATGCCAGTCTAGCCAGCCTGCTGGAGGCTTCTGCTTCGTTGCAGGCTGTCGCTCATAAGACTCGAGATCATGCCGAGGCGGTGGACGCTATTATAGCCAAGCGCACGCCGCATTTTACCGGTGAATAACAACCAGGCCTTGCATTAGTCGCAGTCCGGTTGGGTCGTTAAAGCAGCTGGTATTTTTTCAGATAGCCGCGCAGTTGGTGGTAGGTCACGCCAAGCGCCTCAGCGGCTTTTTTCTGGTTGTACTGGCAATGGTTTAACGCGCCTTCAATCTGGCGGACCTCGAAGTCCTGCACCTGTTGGCGAAAATCAATTGGGAATAACGGCTCAACTGTAGCGGTAGCGGTAGGCGGTGGTGCCTTTTCCGAGTTCGCTTGGACAGCTTTTTGTACCTCAGCCCTGGGTCGGTAGGGCGACCCAAACGGATCCAGTATGATCTCATCCACAGGGTGGCTCAGCCGTTCATGTCGGTACAGGCTTCTTTCAATCGCATTTTTAAGTTCCCTGACATTTCCCGGCCAATGGTAGTTGTGCATTGTATCGACCGCTGCATTGGTAAAACCGGGGAAATAATCGAGCTCCAGATCCGTTGCCATGCGCACCGCGAAGTGTTCGGCCAGTAGCAGAATGTCTTCTTGCCTGGCACGCAGCGGTGGCAGGGTAATAACGTCAAAGGCGAGGCGGTCCAGCAGGTCTTGTCTGAATTGTCCTGCGTTGGCCAGACCAGGGAGATCAAGGTTGGTAGCTGCAATCAGGCGCACGTCAGCGGTCATCATTTTACTGCCGCCGACTCTTTCGTATTCGCCGTATTCGATGACTCTGAGTAGTTTTTCCTGCACCATTGACGACGTAGTTGCCAACTCGTCAAGAAACAGTGTGCCGCCATGGGCCCGTTCGAACCGGCCACTGTGGCGTTTTTGGGCTCCTGTAAATGCACCGGCTTCATGGCCGAATAATTCTGTTTCCAGCAAGGTATCATTGATGGCAGCACAGTTCAGCTTAATGAACTCCTGGTCCCAGCGTTGGGATAGGTAGTGGATCCGAGCAGCAATTAACTCCTTGCCAGTGCCGCGCTCGCCTACCACCAGTACGGGCTTGTCCAGAGGGGCTATTTTTGAAACCCAATCCAGCGCTTCGAGAAATGCGGGCGATTCACCGATCAGGCGATCATTAATACTGGTTTCATTGGTCATTACTTTGCTCAGCGGGGACTCATTGGCTAGTCTGGCCTATTTGTTGGTGAAATTCGCCAGATATTTAGTGAAATACTTCAATTAATTGAAAAGATAATGATGCGATTTAAAAAATGTCTAATAATCAATGAGTTAGATTGGAGTAAAACCTGGCACATTTTGTGAATTAGTCTATGACAATGCCGGTGCTTCAGAGTTCGGCAGAATGAGCACCAGAAAGGGTGACAGAACGGATCAAGCTTAGTTGAACCCTTCTGAATTATCGGGATTAACACAGAGAGTGAGCTTTCAATACTGCTACAGGTTTTGAAGCACTGGCTATAGGAGAGGCATAATGGGTATATTTTCAAGATTCACAGATATTATTAACGCCAATATTAATTCTATTTTAGATAAAGCCGAAGATCCGGAAAAGATGGTCAGGTTGATTATCCAGGAAATGGAGGAAACGCTGGTGGAAGTAAGAACCCAGTCAGCAAAACTGATAGCCGATAAAAAAGAACTGGGGCGCAAATCAGAGCGGTGGAGCAGTGAAATTGTAGAATGGGAACGCAAAGCGGAGGTCGCGATATCAAAGGAACGCGAAGACCTGGCTCGAGCAGCGTTAAAAGAGAAACGCAATTGTGAGGAAGCCTCAATAACCCTGGAGAGTGAATTGCAGCAGGTAAGCGACAGTCTTGAAAAACTCAGTGGTGACGTGGCTCAGTTGCAGCAGAAACTCAAGGATGCAAAACTCCGTCAGAAAGCGTTAATCTTAAGAGGGGATACAGCAAAATCCCGTATGGGTGTGAAGCGCCAGTTACATACCGTAAACATCGATGAGGCGCTGACTAAATTTGATCGATTTGAGCGAAGAATTGATGATATGGAAGGGGAGGTGGAAGCGTTTGAACTGGGTCAGAGAAGTCTGTCGGAAGAGATTGCGGAATTGGAGCGCGATGAACAAATCAACGCCGATCTAGCAGAACTAAAGGCGAAAATGAGTGGACTTGAACAGGCCCAGTCTGAATAGCAGGAGAATTTGATTTAGCCGGCCTTCTGAGCCGATAAATGAGGATAGCATGGACATCATTGCAGCCATTTTTATTACTACCATCGTGTTTGTTGGCGCGGTTATTCCGACATGGGTTTTTTTCCACTATAGATATAAAACCAAACTGGTACACGGCCTCAGTATTGACGAGCAGACAGATCTGGAGGAAATGATGGAAACGGCGAATAAGATGGCGCAACGCATTCAGTCACTGGAATTGATTCTGGATTCAGAACACCCCCAGTGGCGTGAAAAATAGCGCTGCATAGGAGGCTTTGTACCGTGGCATTGTTTGTAGCTACAAGCAGAGCTTGCAACCACAATCTGAGATTGGGACGATAAATGGTAGTCAGAAGATCATCCGGACAACATGGGCGGAGCAGGAATCGGTCTGGTAGAAAAGGCTCTACACGCCACAGCCGCCAGGAAAATGGCGGGCATCAGTCAATAGAAGGCCGGCTTGATGACTTTTTTGAACACTTTGTGGACCGGCTACAGACCTGGCTGGATGGCCAGAAAGGCACCCGGGAATCGGCGTCAAAAAGGCAGGGCTCGAGTTATTCGGGTCGGCAGACAGGCCGTGAATTTCACGGGAGTGACAGGTACGATGATGTAATTGCTGGAGACGATGACGTTGTTTCAGCTGAGACCAGGCAGGGTGCAGGCGATGCAGATACCGAACAAGCGTCAGCCGGTGTGGGCGAGCGGGACTACCGTCGAGGTCGCTCAGGTTCCCGACGCAAGAGATATGGTATCCGCAATCGAAAAAAACGCGGCCATCTGTATCGAGACAGGTCACAGAAAAAAATTGCTGGCGTCTGCGCCGGGATCGCAGGTCATCTGGGTATAGATACCTGGAAAATCAGGGTTCTGGCAGTTGTTGGCTTGTTCCTGATGCCGTCGGTGGTATTCACGTCCTACTGGGTCCTGTATTTTGTGCTGGATGACAAACCGTTTTACAAGCAGGTGACGGATCGTTTTCCGGACCTATCGTTATCTGTCGAAAAGGAACCGATGCGCAAAAGGAGCTCGGGCAACGAACCACCGGTAAATCATGCCCATACGCTGCGCCGGGTTAAGCAATTGTTCGTTGATAATGAGGACAAGCTGCGAGTGCTTGAAGCATTCATCACTTCACCTCGCTTTGAATTAAACCGGGCATTCAGGGAAATGGATGCCAGGGAATAAGCGATGCGTTTTCAGGATTATAATCCTATCCAGAGCACGGAACGCTGTTAGCACTATATCGATCAGGAGGTTTTTATGAGTTGGAGTTTATGGGCATTCCTGGGCATTTGTGGGTTTACCTCAATTGTTATGGGCGGGATAGTTAAAATCATGCAGATTAACAAAGGTAACCGATCCAGCGACCTGGAGCGGCAGTTGGAGGACTTCATAGAAATAGCCGAGCAGTTAAGAGGTGAGGTGGCGCAATTGCGGACACGCCTGGAAACGCTCGAGGAAATTGTCACTGACCCGGATTTAGAATTGAAACAGGAACTCAAAAAATTATAAGCGGTAATAATTGGTTTTAGGCGTGGCTGTGGCGGGCAGAATCGGAGATTGCTAACGCAATAGACGCGAACACACTATAAGAAAATGCTGATCAGCGGCCGGCTTGGAAAGACATAGTGCTGGTTAGCAGCGGATTGACGGTCCAGATAACCCCGGCAGATAGCAGTAGTCGTTGTGTCCAGAAAGCGCTACCTGGCTGGTTACTCGCTAATAAGGTTCCGCGCCAGGTCTGGTGGTCTAGATCAGGCAAAAGCCAGTGCATGGGTACTCTGGACAGATAAAACAGGGGTAGCGATCACGGGTTGTTTTCCATAACCCGGTCTGGGAAATCACTGAAAACACCATCTACGCCCCAGTTTCTGAGTCGGTCAATGTCGGGTCGATCATTGACCGTATAAACGTATATCTTAAGCTGCGCATGATGAGCGAGGTTGACTAATTCCTGGCTTATCATTCGCAGTGAGACGTTAACGGAAAAAGCGCTCATCTCCTTCGAACGACCAATAATATCGGCAGCAGGCCGGCCAAATAATGCGCCTCTTCGGAATTTTGTACTGGCTCGAGTGAGTTCGTCGTGATGGAATGAGGATATCAGGAATTGCTCGCTATGCCATTGATTCTGGCAAGCATTGGTTAGCAGGGCAGCTACCGGTTCGGCAGTGTCAGGCCCTTTTAACTCGACGTTAATGTTCATTTTGGTATCGGCTACTTCAAGCACTTCCTGCAGCGTTGGGATTTGCTCGCCGTTACCCGCATCTAGAGAACGCAGATAGGCAAAGCTGGACTCCATTATCAGGCCTTCGCCGTTAGTGGTCCTGGCTAAGTCGTCATCATGAATCACAACCAGTTGGCCTTCTACATGATAGACATCTAATTCTATCCAGGGGCAGCCGAGCCTGGCGGCATGACGAAATGAGGCCAGGGTATTCTCGGGTTGATAACCACAGGCACCTCTATGTCCGATAGCAAGCATGATCACCTCTCACGTGTTAGCCCTGGTCAATGTAACTGGCTACGCTTACCGGGTAAAGTACCAGTGATTGCACTGCTGAGTGGTGAATTAGTGCGGAAATGTCGCTTTGCCGTAACTCGGGCTCGCCCCTTTCCGGCTGGATAGGCTACAATCAGCTCTGTTCGGAATTGCTCTATGTCATATCAAGTACTAGCTAGAAAATATCGCCCCGGTAACTTTCAGGCCCTGGAAGGGCAGGCGCATGTGCTACAGGCACTGATAAACGCCTTGGATTCTAATCGGCTTCACCATGCTTATCTGTTCAGCGGGACTCGAGGCGTGGGTAAGACGACGATTGCGCGTATCTTTGCAAAGTGCCTGAACTGTGAAAGTGGCGTTACTTCAACACCGTGCGACCAGTGTGCTTCCTGTACAGAAATCGCTAGTGGACGAAGCGTTGATCTGATAGAGATTGATGCGGCTTCCAGGACCGGTGTCGATGACATGCGTGAACTCCTCGATAACGTCCAGTACATGCCTACCTCCTGCCGCTATAAGGTCTACCTTATCGATGAAGTGCATATGCTATCGAAGAGCAGCTTTAACGCCATGCTTAAAACCTTGGAAGAACCACCAGAGCACGTTAAATTTTTGTTCGCCACGACGGACCCAAAAAAATTACCGATTACAGTACTGTCCAGGTGCCTCCAGTTTAATCTTAAGAATATGACGCCGGAGCGGGTGGTTAACCACCTTCGTGAAGTACTGGCAGCGGAGCAGATAGAGGCAGAGGAAGCCGCCTTATGGCAGCTTGGACGTGCGGCAGATGGCAGTATGCGGGATGCGTTGAGCCTGACCGATCAGGCCATCGCTTTCAGTGAAGGGCAACTCAGTGAAGCTTCGGTTTCAGCTATGTTGGGAACCGTAGATAGGCGTGAGGTATTTGGCCTGCTTCAGGCGCTCAGTGCCAGGGATGGCCCCGCGTTGCATCAGCAGATTCAGACTATTGCTGCCTATGCACCTGATTTTATGGCGCTTCTCGATGAAATGCTGTCGGTATTACATCGCCTGGCTATTGCCCAGATAATCCCGGCAGGCATTGATAACAGTTTTGGCGATCGAGAACAGTTGGAAGGCTTGGCAGAGCAGCTCAGCAAAGAGGAAGTACAGCTGTTTTATCAGGTTGGCTTAATAGGAAAACGGGATTTACCGCTGGCACCCGATCCTCAGATTGGGTTTGAAATGGTGTTAATTCGTATGCTGGCATTTGAACTCGACGGTCCAGGTGCGCCGAGCCGGGTTAGCCCTGATCCCGGGCAGGAACCTTTACCGCCTGGCGAGCCTGTTGAAGCGAGGCAGTCCAGCAGCGAAACGCCCCTTTCTGGATTGCTGGATAGATTGAATAACGCTGCATCGTCAGTCAATACAGCGGAGCCCGCCGGGGGAGGTGAGTCAGGACCAAAAGAGGCCGTAAAAGTAGCAGATAAGGTGGCGTCGCCCGGTAAGTTAGCGAGTTTCGTGGCCCAGGCGGCGCTTTCGTCTGCACAAGCCCAACCACAGGAAACAGAAAATGTTGCTGATCAGGCTGAAACCGAGCAAGCGGCGGAGCCGGAGGAAACCCTGCCAGAGGCTGCTACTGAATTGAGTACTGATTTGAATACTGATTTGAATTCTGAGTTAACCCAGAATTCCGAGCAGCCGAAGTCAGCCAGCCCAGTTTTGGAGGCACCAGGAGAAACTGAGGTAATAGATGCTGGGCACTGGCCGGTGATGCTGGAACAGCTTGCCCTGAATGGCATCACCCAGACCCTGGCTTCGAATTGTTGCCTGCAGCGTCTCGAAGGTAATGAGATAGTGCTCATTTTGGATGAGGGCCATTCCAGTTTGTGTAATGATATCCAGAGACAGAGAATTGCCGAAGCACTCAGTGAATCGCTTGGCAGGAAGATGGATTTAACAATTGAAATCAGCGAGCTTTCCGGGCCCACGCCGGCCATGATTGCAGAACAGCGGAGATTGCAGATGTTGGAGGACGCCGTTCAGGAAATTGAGAGTGATGGAAACGTGCAATCGCTGATAGCTGGGTTTGGCGCTCGCGTTGTGCAGGCTAGTATCTCACCCGTTGCTAAGAAGGAGACCAGGTGAAATGATGAAAGATGGCTTGGATGGGTTGATGAAACAGGCCCAGCAGATGCAGGAAAAGTTTCAGAAAATGCAGGATGACGTGGCAAACACCGAGGTTGTTGGCGAATCCGGTGCAGGTATGGTCAAGGTCACAATGACCGGTAGACACGATGTCCGCCGGGTCGACATAGATCCAGGCCTGTTGACTGAGGAAAAGACCTTGCTGGAAGATTTAGTGGCTGCGGCAATGAACGATGCAGTGCGTCGGGTAGAGGCGAATCAAAAAGATAAAATGTCGGAAGTGACCGCAGGCATACCGCTACCGCCGGGTTTTAAATTTCCCTTCGGACAATAGCAGGCTGGGTAAGCAATGACGCATAGGAGCAGTTGGAATTGAGCCATTCATTAATCGACCAATTGACCGAAGCTTTTCGCTGCCTGCCAGGTATTGGTGCGAAGTCGGCTCAAAGAATGGTATGGCATCTGCTTGAGAGAGATAGGCAAGGCGGCACAAAGTTGGCAAATACCATGATCGAGGCAATGCAGAAAATAGATCACTGCCGGCAGTGTCATAATTTCAGCGAAGAGGAAACCTGCGCCATATGCAGCTCTGCTAGTCGTGATGATGCGCTGCTGTGCGTAGTCGAGAGCCCCGCAGATGTTCTGGCCATCGAGCATTCCGGCAGCTTTCGCGGCAAATACTTTGTAACCATGGGAAACCTGTCGCCGATAGACGGAATTGGCCCCGAAGAAATTGGCGTCGAGGCTTTGTTGATTCGAAGCTCGCAGCAGGTAGACGAGGTGATTCTGGCTATGAGTTCAACGGTGGAAGGAGAAGCAACCGCGCACTATCTGGGTGAATTGTTAAAGGCCAGGAATGTCGTTGTCAGCAGGATTGCTCATGGCATACCCATCGGTGGTGAACTTGAGTTCGTCGATGGCGGAACGCTGACCCATGCGCTGCAGGGTAGGAAAGTAATTTAATGGAACCTATCTATGTCAGTACCGATACTGAACTCGAGCAGGCTGTCAGTCGCTGTGCCGATAGTTCAGTGATAGCCCTGGATACAGAATTTGCCCGTTTTAACACCTATTATCCGATGGTGGGGCTTGTGCAGATCGCCACACAGCAGCATTGTTTCTTAATAGACCCGCTAGCAATCAGTAACCTTGCTCCCTTGGCAGCGTTACTGACGCGCTCTGATTTGCTGAAAGTCGTTCATGCAGGTTCGGAGGATATGGAAGTATTCCAGTACGCGCTCGGTATTACGCCTGCGCCCGTTTTTGATACTCAGATTGCAACTGCGGCATTAGGTGTTGGTTTTTCAATGAGTTACCAGAGATTGGTGGCACATTATTTAAGTATTGATGTGCCCAAGGAAGAGACCAGGTCAGATTGGCTGCGGCGACCGTTAACAGCATCTCAATTGCAGTATGCGGCGTTGGATGTCGTTTATCTTTACCGAGTTTACTTCGATCAATTACGGCAGCTAAAGCACCTGGACAGGGAGAAGTGGGTCCTCGAAGAGTCAGCCAAGTTAAACGAGTTATTGCCCACGGCAATCGATCCGGCTGAAAGTTACCTGAAAGGCAAAGGCCTGCATGTCCTGAATCGACGTCAGTTAGGTTGTCTGCAACTACTCTATGCCTGGCGTGAAAGGCTTGCTCGATCAGAAAATGTACCGCGCAATCGCATCGTTGAACCCAAGCAATTGTTCTCTATTGCCCGATTGGGCTTGGATTCGATCCAGAAACTCAGGGAACAATCCGATTTATCCTCTCGGCAGTTGCGGCGATATGGATCGCAGCTACTGGATGTGATGCAACAAGGCAAAAACAGGCTTGAAACGGACCTACCTCAAAGTATTTTGGCTGATTCTGCGCCGCTCGATAAAAAGAAATTAAAAAAATTGAAAGAAACTGTCGATAAACGAGCAAGTGAACTGGGTATTTCACCGGAACTCTTATCAAGGCGACGGGACCTGGAGAGTTTGTTGCGTACCGCAAGGCAAGGCGTTGCTGTACTACCAGATTTTATGAAGGGCTGGCGTGAGGAGGTAATTGGCCATACTTTGTTAGAAGTGGTTCAGTGATTATTTAACGGTATGGTAAACGGGTAAACGGTTTGTAAGCGCACTATTGAATGCATCTTGTGGGGCCTCATGCTAAATGGGGCGGGATTCATATTAAGGAAGTTCATTTAATGAGAATTTCATATAATGAAAAGTATAAGATACGGGGATGCATGCGGCCAATGTCAAAGGTTACCGTAAAATGAGTTTCTGGAAGGAAAAAACGCTGCTTGAGATGACGCAAGGGGAGTGGGAGTCCTTGTGTGATGGCTGTGCGCGTTGTTGCCTTCATAAATTGCAGGACCTGGAGACAGATCTGGTCTACTACACCAGTGTGGCGTGTCAGTATCTGGATCAGGATACCTGTCGATGCCAGAATTATAAGCAGCGGCACGAACTGGTGCCCAGTTGCGTAATATTAAAGCCATCACACATGGAAGAATATAGCTGGTTGCCCGATACCTGTGCCTACCGTTTGATTCACGAAGGCAAAGAACTATTCTGGTGGCATCACCTGGTCTCTGGGCGGCACGATACGGTTCATGAGGCCAACATCTCCGTGAACGGAAAATGTATTTCAGAAACCCATGTTCATCCGGATGATTTTGAAGAGAATATTATTAAGTGGGTAGAACAATAGGGATGTAAGGGTGATAAATGATTATTTGTTAGCCTGGTTGATTTATCTGGTTGCTGGTTGTCTCATGGCGGTTGTGGTCTGGCGAGTAACTTCCCGCGCAAGTTACTCTTGGCGGGCACTTTTCAGAGGGACGTACCTTGTTATTACCTTTACGCCTTGGGTACTCATCGACTATCCCGGCTTTTATGCTCCGGCATTTATAATTTTGATAATGGATCTGCTCCTTAAGGGCTCAGGTAATAGCCTGGCAGGCGGCCTGGCGCTGCTTGGATCTTTTACTTTCATGTTGATTTTCCTCAGTTTCCGGGCTTTTAGAAAGTCAAGCTAAACGTCCTGGAGGCCCTCGGGTTGAGCCCTTTTTTGCAGCTTGTAGTCATGGGCTGAGAATTCTTGAGTGCTTGCTATGCATCACCCTTCAAATTAAAGTACCCACCCAGAGCTAATTATATTCACCAGATCAGGAAAGAAGCAGCCTTATGAAATTTGCAAGCACGAGCACCTACATTGCTACAGAAGAGTTACAGATGGCAGTGAACGCAGCAGTCACGTTGGAAAGACCACTATTGATTAAAGGAGAACCGGGAACAGGTAAAACGATGCTTGCGGAGGAAATTGCGGCTTCCCTTGGCATGCCGATCATTCCCTGGCATATCAAATCTACAACCAAAGCGCAGCAGGGTCTGTATGAATACGATGCTGTTTCGAGATTGAGGGATTCGCAGTTAGGTGACGATAAAGTCCATGATATTGCCAATTATATTGAAAAAGGTAAGTTATGGGATGCCTTTGATGCTGATAATAAGGTGGTTCTATTGATCGATGAAATCGATAAGGCAGATATTGAGTTCCCCAATGATCTGCTGCTGGAACTCGACAAGATGGAATTTTTTGTCTATGAGACTGGTGAAATCGTTAAGGCTAAGGTGCGCCCGATTGTTGTGATTACTTCGAATAATGAAAAGGAACTACCGGATGCCTTTCTGCGCCGTTGCTTCTTCCATTATATCCAATTCCCTGATCGTGAGACCATGCAGGAAATTGTCGATGTGCATTATCCGGATATAAAGAAAGATCTTGTCAAAGAAGCCATGGAAATTTTCTTTGATGTACGCAAGGTGCCGGGACTGAAGAAAAAGCCTTCCACGTCAGAATTGATTGATTGGTTGAAATTGCTTATGGCCGATGATATTCCTGACGAAATACTGACTAATCGAGACACTTCGAAAGCCATTCCGCCACTTTATGGCGCCCTGGTCAAGAACGAACAGGATGTACAGCTACTCGAAAGGCTGGCATTTATGAATCGACGCCAGGCAAGTGGAAATAATTCCGGTGGACCCGGGTAAATTGGTTTTGGTGTCAACGCTTGATTAAGACGCTAGGATCAATGAGGCAGAATTCGGCCAGATGAAGTTGGCTATAGCTAAGTAAGGAAACTACCAGAATGCTGATAAACTTTTTTATGGAATTGAAAAAGGCCAGGATTCCAGTATCGATTACGGAGTTACTCCAGTTGATAGAGGTCCTAAAGGCCAGGCTGGTGTACGCGGACATCGATGAGTTTTATTACCTGAGTAGAATGACGATGGTCAAGGATGAACGCCACTACGATAAATTTGATCGTGCGTTCAGTGCTTATTTTAAAGGTCTGGAAGATCTTGCCAGCCTGCTGTCATCGCTCATTCCGGATGAGTATCTGCGTCGAGAATTTGAAAAATCTCTGACCAAGGAAGAGCTTGAAAAGATCAAATCGCTGGGCGGTCTGGAAAAGCTGATTGAAGCCTTTAAAAAAGAGGTTGAGAAGGCGGCCCGGGGAGAAGGCGATAAAAAAGACCAGGAAGGTAAGGGTAAGAACGGCCGTGGCAAGGAGGGCGATGACAAGCGGGGCAAGAAACGCCGTGGTCGTCGTCAGTGGGATAAGCGGGATTATAAAGGCTACGATGACAATGTTGAGTTAGGTACGCGCGGCATGAAAATTTCCATGCGTCGCCTGAGGAAACTCGCCCGAACCGGCGCCGATGACGAATTTGATATCGATACCACAATATCCAAGACGGCCAAGAATGGCGGGCTGCTGGATATCATTATGCGACCGGAACGCAAGAACACAGTGAAGGTCCTGCTGTTACTTGATAATGGCGGTTCAATGGATTCACATGTTCGAGTCTGTGAAGAGCTGTTCTCTGCAGCCAGGTCAGAATTCAAGCACCTGGAAACTTACTATTTTCATAACTTCATCTATGACGGGGTGTGGAAAGAGCATAGAAGGCGCATGAATGAGCGCATCGATACCCATGACATATTGCACAAATATAGCCACGACTATAAGGTGATATTTGTTGGCGACGCCACTATGGCGCCGTACGAGATCACCCATTCGGGCGGTAGCGTTGAGCACTGGAATGAAGAGGCAGGTGCAGTCTGGTTTCAGCGAGTGCAGGATAATTTCGATAAGGTTATCTGGATCAATCCAACGCCCCTGGATACCTGGGAGTATTCCACTTCAGTGGGACTGACCAAGAAACTCATTGAAGATCAGATGTTTCCCCTGACCATTCGCGGTATTGAAGAAGGTATGAATTTCCTGTCTAAGTAGCATTTTACAGGCAGCGCAGCAAGGCTCGCTTTGCCTAGGGTCCTTTGTGATTAACA
This sequence comes from Gammaproteobacteria bacterium, assembly GCA_012960535.1. Taxonomy (GTDB): domain Bacteria; phylum Pseudomonadota; class Gammaproteobacteria; order Pseudomonadales; family Azotimanducaceae; genus UBA9926. Next base: position 9,836 of record DUBB01000022.1, on the reverse strand, counting down.
TGCCATGAGCAGATCAGGTGAAACAGAATTCATCAGCTTTCCAACGAACGCTAGACAGGTGCATGATTCGCGATCGATTCAAATTGAATCGGCAGTGGCAGCAACATGGTATGTCGAAGCGTTTGGACCAACGTTTGCAGGAATCCAAGGCGCTTGCAGATCAGCGTAGAGAAAACGCGCCAGCTATCCGTTATCCCGAAAATCTGCCGGTCAGTGGCCGGGTCGATGATATTAAACAGGCGATCTGTGACCACCAGGTGATCATACTGGCAGGTGAAACTGGCTCGGGCAAGACTACCCAGATACCAAAAATCTGCCTCGACCTGGGTCGCGGTATCTATGGCACAATCGGCCATACTCAGCCGCGAAGAGTAGCGGTTCGTACCGTTTCTGCCCGGCTCGCTGAAGAGATGGATGTGACCCTGGGAGAACAGGTCGGCTATCAGATTCGTTTCAGTGATCGCAGTAAGGCGATATCACAGGTTAAAGTCATGACCGATGGTGTGCTCCTGGCTGAGACGCAGCATGACCGCTTTTTAGAAAATTATGACACCTTGATTATTGATGAAGCGCACGAGCGTAGCCTGAATATCGATTTCCTAATCGGTTACATCAAACGAATTCTTCCTAAGCGACCCGATCTCAAGATTATCATCACCTCGGCGACGATTGATCTGGACCGATTTTCCGATCACTTCAAACAGGCACCGGTTATAGAGGTGTCTGGGCGCACTTATCCCGTGGAAATCTGCTATCGCCCCCTTGTTGACCAGGAAAAGCGAGAAGATTCAGATGAGCGTATGTACAAGGGAGTACTTAATGCACTGGATGATATAAGGCTGCTGGAACGCGCCCAGGGCTCACCTGGCGGTGTGTTAATCTTTCTCAGTGGGGAAAGGGAAATTCGTGAACTGGCGCTGCTTATCAAGCGCAGCAGCCAATTTAAGGGCGAACTTTTACCGTTATATGGTCGATTGAGTAACAGTGAGCAGAACCGGGTGTTTGCGCCTGTACGACAAAGTCGTATTGTGCTGGCGACCAATGTCGCAGAAACCTCATTGACAGTGCCCGGCATACGCTATGTTATTGATACGGGCCTTGCTCGAATATCCAGGTATTCGGTTAATTCCAAGGTTCAGCGGTTGCCTATTGAGCCTATATCGAGGGCGAGTGCGGATCAGCGTAAGGGCCGTTGTGGTCGAGTCAGCGCTGGGGTCTGCTTTCGGCTTTACTCCGAACAAGATTTTTTGGCCAGACCAGAATTTACCACGCCAGAGATCCTAAGAACTAACCTGGCCGCCGTTCTGTTGCAGATGCTTAAATTGCGGTTAGGCGACGCAGCCCGGTTTCCGTTTATAGAGCGACCTGAGCAGAGACAGGTCAATGATGGGTTTATGCTGTTGCATGAACTGGCGGCGGTGGATGATCGACGGGCGTTATCAAAGACAGGCCGGCAGATTGCAGAATTCCCCATTGATCTGCGGTTAGCGCGGATCATACTTGAGGCAAGGCGATTTGGTTGCCTTACTGAAATACTAGTGATCGCCAGTGCCTTGTCGATCCAGGATCCAAGAGAACGGCCCCAGGATGCCCAGCAGAAGGCTGATTTGCGGCATCGGGCCTGGCGACATGAGCAATCGGACTTTATGGATTACTGGAACCTGTGGGTCGAGTATGAAGCGCTGAGGCAGGAATCCACCCAGGGCCAGTTACGTCGATACTGTCGTGACAATTTTCTGTCATTTTTGCGTATGCGCGAATGGCGCGATATCCATACACAGCTCCTGTTGGTGTGCAGGGCCCAGGACTACAAGTTCAACCATGAGGCTGCTGACTACACCAGTATTCACAGATCGATATTGGCTGGCTTTCTAGGTCAGATTGCGCAGAAGTCCGTGTCGACCGATTATACCGGTGCTCGGAATCGGCACTATCATGTCTTTCCGGCTTCGTCTCAGTTCAAGCGCAAACCAAAATGGATTGTGGCTGCAAGCCTGGTTGAAACCAGCCGATTGTTTGCCCGGACCGTCGCAGAAATTGATGTCCGCTGGATAGAACCGATCGCCGAGCACCTGGTCAAAAGGCGTTATTTCGAGCCCTATTTTGCTGAGTCACAGGGGCAGGTGCTGTGCCATGAAGAATTAACCCTGTATGGCCTGGTTATTCAGAAAAGGCGGGTGACGGATTACGCCCTGATCAATCCCATCGAGGCCAGGGAAATTTTTATACAGGAAGCGCTGGTCTCACAGAAACTCGAGGGTGATTTCCCTTTTCTTAAGGCAAATCAGGCGTTGATTGAAGAGATTGAAGTACTAGAGTCAAAGAGTCGTAAACGAGATCTGCTGGTTGACCATAAGGTTTTATTTGAATTTTATGATGAGGCTCTGCCGGAGACGCTATGCACTGCGATGGATCTTGGTCGTCTTTTAGGCAACCAGAAGCAGTTTCAGAAGCGCTTGTTATTAACGCAGAGCAACCTGCTGCAGCGTCAGATTGAAGTCTCAGATGAGCTGTATCCGGATAGCCTGAAAGTCGGCGGCAACGAATTAAAACTGGCCTATCAGTTTAAGCCGTCCGAGCCCACAGATGGTGTCAGTGTTGATGTCCCGGCGAGTTTACTTCGGCAGGTTCCCCGGGAAAAGCTGGACTGGCTGATACCAGGGCTGCTTCGCGAAAAATGCCTGGCACTGATTAAGTCGCTACCCAAATCCCTGAGGAAGAACTTTGTGCCTGCGCCACAGTATGCCGATCTGGTGCTGGAAAAATTGCAGGCAGATCAAGGCAGATCCCTGCAGGAGGCCTTGGCAGAGTGTTTGTTCAGGTTATCGGGTGTTCCAATAGCGGTGACGGATTTCAATGAGCAGAGACTTGATCAGCATCTAGCCATGCTGATCAGGATCCTGGGCGAGGATGGCGAGATACTCGGTATGGGGCGAGATCTGGATGCGTTGATTAAAGACCACGCGCCGATGCAGACAGCTGGATTGCTGAAAGCCTCGCAGCATGAGCTTGTGCAGTCAGGCCTGGTAGGTTGGAGCTTTGATGACCTGCCCGACGACATAATGCTTGAACAGGCCGGTGTGAACATACAAGGTTTCCCTGCGCTTGTTGACCAGCAGAATGCGGTCGCAATACAGATCTTTGATCAAAAGAGGGATGCTGAATTCGCCCATGAGCAGGGTAGCCTGAGGTTATTAATGCTGCAGTTGCAGGATCAGCAGAAGTACCTGAATAGAAATATTGTGGATTTCGATAGCCTGGCCTTGTTTTATGCCACCCGGGGAAGCAAACCTGCACTCCTTGAAGATATGGTAGAAGCCGTCTTTCGAATAACGCTGCTGGAGGGACGATCGCCCATTCGCAGTCGTCAGGTTTTCCAGGATCGGCTGGCCCTTAGGCAGGATTTGTTCGACACTGCGAACCAGGTTTCCGGTCTGTTGCTGGATGTTTTACAGCGCGCTAACGCTATAGAGTCAAGACTCAGCCAGTTCACGGACAAGTCGTGGCTCAATGTCGCCGAAGACCTGCGCCGGCAAATGAATTTTTTGTTCAGAGCAGGCTTTCTTAGACGTATCTCATTTCACTGGCTCTCGCAGTACACGCGATATCTAAAAGCCATTGAATATCGCCTGGAAAAGCTTGGTGGTGGTTTCAGTCGGGATGAGCAGAGAATGCAGCTTTTGAAAGTGTTTGAAGATCGTCTGGCGGCCCTGGGATCTGCCGACCTGCAGCAGAAGATGCAATTCAGCTGGCTACTACAGGAGTATCGGGTCTCCATTTTCGCGCAGAATCTCGGCACAGTGGTGCCAGTCTCTGAAAAAAGACTGGAAAAAGCCTGGCAGGCGCTGGTCAGTAGTGGTCAGTGAACTCGACGATACCCATGCGCAGTGAATGATAGTTCGTAAAAGGACTGAAATAGCCTAGAATTCCCCTTTAACAATGTGCTTGGTCGATTTTTCAGAAGAGATAGTTTCAGGTGTACGGCCAGCAGGAGGTATCGGCTCATGTCGCGTAAAATACAAAACGATCCAGGTCTGTCTATCCTACTTATCGAAGAGGTCTCCGGCGCTATCGCAGGCAGGCTGGTCGATCGCATAGGAGATTTAACGCGTAGCAGCGTTGTTGATGGCCTTGCAGTTCTAGCAGCCAAGCGACCAGCTGTCGTGCTGTTTTGTCTGGAGTCCTATTCAGTTTTAAATTTAGGCCTGGTAACGACAATCAGCGGACTGGATGCACGGCGTCCCCTGATCCTGATAGGTGGTCATATCGACCAAGGTCAGATTCTGCCTTTTCTGGATGCCGGCGGTACTGATTTTCTGGTCGGTGATGCCCTGGCCCCAGATGTGCTGAATCAGATGTGCAAGCGCAAGGGTAATCAGTATCGAAAATTGCGCGTACAGACCCGCACCCTTAATCGCCGCCAGATGGCGGTAGAAAACCTTCAGGACAGTCTTGCTGTTATTGAACAGGATCAGAAAATTGGAGCGAATGTACAGCGATTGATGATGCCGGACTCACCCTGTATATTCAGATCATTTCGGGTAGCTCACGATATTCGTCCAGCCTTGATCCTGAGCGGTGATTTCATCGATTATGGGGAAATGCAGGACGGTCGTTTGTTGTTTTGTCTGGCGGATGTGTCAGGTCACGGTGCTGGCAGCGCGTTTGTTACAGTCCTATTGAGTGAATTATTCAAGCGATTTTTGAACCAGCGAACTGACAGTACTGATATAAGCCCTGAATCGGCCCTTTCTGGCTTTAATCAACAACTATGCAATGCGGCTTTTGAGCAGCACGTTACCATGTTAATAGGCGTGGTCGATGAAGCCTCGAATCATCTTGATTATGCCTGCGCAGGTCACTTCCCACCGGCTATACTAAGAACTGGGGACCAGGCTCAATTTTTAAATTCAGGTGGATTACCACTAGGTTTATTGAGATCAGCGGAGTATCATTCGCAACACTTGACGTTGCCGGACCAATTTGAACTGCTGGTTTGTTCGGATGGAGTTTTTGAAGGCATCACTGCTGAGAGCTTGGAAGACAAGGAGCGGCATCTGATGGATTTTGTGGCGGGTAACAATGGGCGGTTTGACAATTTTCTAACGCGCCTGTTTCAACGGGAGGGCGAACCTCTTTCTGACGACGTGGCTGTTTTAAGCATTCTCAGAGAATCCTGATGGGTAGCATTTTGCATACAACGGTAGACGCGACCCATGTGCTGAAACTAACCGGTGATGTCAAAGTAAGCCAGAGCCCTGCTTTAAGTCGATTCATTGAAAACCTCGCCGAATTTGATATTTTGAAATCTTTCGTTATCGACCTGACTGATGCGCTCTCAATTGACAGCACAGCGCTGGGTTTCCTGGCCAAGATTGCGATACATACCGAAAACCGGTTTCAATTCAAACCGACCATCGTTTGCTGTTCTGATGACATCAATAAGGTTATGGACAGCATGGGCTTTGCTCAGATTTTTGCGCTGTCCAGACAGCCGATTAGCATTGTTGAAAACATGAGTGAACTGGCCAGTGATTCACTCCGGGAAGATGATCTTCGCCTGCAGGTGCTCGATGCCCATCGCACGCTCATGGCATTGAACCATAGCAATTATGTGGAATTCCATGATCTGGTCGAGGCGCTTGAAGAAGAACTTCCCCAACCTCAAGTACCAGGCAAACAATTAGCTCGATAACCTGGCTTCGGCCTGTACGGTTGCGTTCGCTCTAGCGGGGCCTTGCCTGAGCTCGAGCATGCAGCATATCGTTGTTTGAAACATGCATCAGTCCCGCTATACGTCTGATAATGTGGCTCTCATGGCTATCCAGTGAGGCATCAGCATAAGCAACACGCCACAGATCTATGAGCAGTTTCTTCTTCTGGGCATAGTTAAAATTTTCATTCATCAGCGAAGTAAAAGTGAAAAGATCGTGGGCTTCTTCGGCGCTCTGTTCTGCCAGGGTCACCAGGTCCTTTATTTCTTTTTCGGATAAATGCATACGCGAGCGCATCATATCGAAGATCAGCGCCAGTTCTTCTGCAGATTTTTCCTGATCAGAGCGTGCCACCTCCATCATCAGGGCGGCTGTGGCCAGTTCCAGAGCATGTTCATCAGAACTCGGTTCAGCGTTGGTCAGCGCTTCATCTGTAAACCATTGGGACAGTTTCTTCAGCATAATGATGTTCTCTCGTTAGCGGGACTGGGGATGTATTGCCGGGCTTGATCAAAAACGCCAATGCCTGCAGTTTCTGAAAACATGTTCTCGCTTAGAAAACGGCGGTAAGCTCGTGCGCCAGGCAGGCCTAGATAGAGTCCCAGCAGATGACGGGTCATGTATTTGAGGCGGGCCCCCTGGCTTAACTGATCTGCCATGTACTCCCGGTATTGCTCAATAATAGCTTGCCTGTCAGGAAGCGCAGTTGTATAGACACGACTTTCGATCTCCGCCAGAAGGAATGGGTTCTGATAGATCGTACGGCCCATCATAATGCCAGAAACGCGGCTGAGTTCATCAACAGCCTGTTCCGCGGTTTTTATCCCACCATTGAGAATAAATTCGGCATCTGGGTATTCTTTTTGAATCTGGTAGACAAAAGCGTATTTCAAGGGAGGAATCTCTCGATTATCTTTTGGTGACAGGCCCGATAAAATGGCTTTACGGGCGTGGACGATAAAAGTTCGACAGCCTGCCGAATAGAGGGTTCCGATGAAGTCCCTGAAATGCTCATAGCTGTCGAGGTCATCGATACCGATTCGAGATTTGATGGTGATCGGTATAGAGACGCTGCCCTGCATTTCTTGAAAACAGGTGGCAACCAGTTTTGGGGTGGCCATCAGGCAGGCACCAATGCCACCTGTCTGCACGCGATCACTGGGACAACCGACATTAAGGTTAACTTCCTGATAGCCAGCTTGTTCACACAGCCGAGAGCAAATTGCCAGTTTGTCCGGATCACTGCCGCCTAACTGCATGGCCACCGGTTCATCTGCCTGATGTGACAGGAAATCTGTGGCCTGGCCGTGGATCAAGGCACCCGTGGTAACCATTTCACTGTACAGTATGGCGTGGGGCGAGATCAGCCTTAGAAGGTATCTGAAATGCCTGTCCGTACAGCCCATCATGGGGGCTACGGAAAGTTTTCTGTCTGGCATAATGATCGAATTAATTCTTAATCCGCCGTAGTGTAACATTTACAGACCACTTTCAGCGGTTAACATTGATATTACCCGTACCTGAAATGCCAGCTTTAAGCATATAATGGTTGATTCCACCTTTTGCATAATCATGATGATCTAATATGGTTCGTACTCGAGTAGCTCCTTCTCCAACCGGCGACCCGCACGTTGGTACAGCCTATATGGCCTTGTTCAGTTATTGCTACGCTAAACAGCATGGCGGGCAGTTTCTACTGCGTATCGAGGATACTGATACTGCCCGCAGTACTGCCAAGTCGGAACAGGCTATTATTGATTCCCTGCACTGGCTTGGCCTGGATTGGGATGAAGGGCCTGACTGTGGCGGTTCCAAGGGTCCTTATCGGCAGAGCGAGCGCCTACCTGTTTATCAAGAATATGCCGAGCAGTTGCTGGAAAATGACCATGCCTTTCACTGTTTTTGTACGGCCGAACGCCTGCAGCAGATGCGTGCAGAGCAAAAGCAGAACGGGCAAACCGCCCGATATGATGGCCTGTGTGCTGGCTTGTCAGCGCAGCAGGTAACCGAGCGAAAGGCCGCTGGTGCCGAATCTGTCATCCGCATGAAAGTACCTTCTGAAGGGGTCTGTATCGTCGAGGACGCCTTGCGGGGCAGCATTGAGATCGAATACGCACAGATTGATATGCAGGTGCTGGTAAAAGCGGACGGCTTCCCCACTTATCATTTAGCGGTGGTTGTAGATGATCATTTAATGGAGATAAGCCATATTATCCGCGGTGAGGAGTGGATTAACTCTGCACCGAAACACCAGTTACTGTACGGCTATTTTGGCTGGCAGATGCCAGAGTTGATCCATATGCCGCTATTACGTAACCCGGACAAGAGTAAGCTCAGTAAACGCAAGAACCCGACCAGTATCAGTTTTTATAAAGATATGGGCTACCTGCCGGAAGCACTGCTCAATTATCTCGGTATGCTGGGTTGGAGTATGCCGGGTGGTGAAGAGCGCTTTTCCCTGGATGACATGATAGACCAGTTCGATATCAGCCGGATCAGCCTGGGTGCGCCGGTATTTGATGTGACCAAACTGAAGTGGCTGAACGGTCGCTGGCTCAGGGAAGTACTCGATGAAGATGGTTTTGCTGCTCGCTTGAGTGAATGGGTTTATAACCGTGACAAGCTCATGCAGATCATTCCGCTGGTCAAGGAACGGGTGGATGTTTTCTCTGACTTGGGCAAAATGATCAGTTTTTTTGTAGAAGGAATGCCTGACTTAGGTCCAGATGATTTTGACTATAAAGGCGCGGTAACCGAACAGCAGGTCAAGGTGTTACAGTTCTCGCTGTGGCTCATGGAAGGCGACATAGACTGGCATAGCAGTGCCCTGCAACAGGGCCTTGTGGCGCTGGCCGAGGCCATGGATATGAAAATCAGGGATTTCCTGAAGCCGCTGTTTATCGCCGTGTCCGGCAAACCTGTATCGCCGCCATTGTTTGATTCCCTGGTTGTTTTGGGCCCGGAAATCAGTCGTGGCCGATTACGGCATGCGCTGGCTGTGCTTGGTGGCGTTTCCAAGAAGAAGCTGAAAAAACTGGATTCAGAGTTCAAGACACTGTCATGAGGACTAGGCAATGATGCAACAGGCGCAAGATCTGCTGGAAGAAGGAAAAGAACTGAAGTCACTGCTGGATACTCTTTCAGGTGACCAGTTGAATAACAGCACCAATTTTAAAAACTGGACAGTAAACAAAGTCGTTCAGCACCTGCATGGCTCGGACAGGATGGCTGTGCTGTCCCTGAAGGATCCTGAGGGCTTTAAACAGACCATAAAGCAGCCTGACAGGGTTAGAAGCAACATGAACCCAGAGCAGGCTGGAACGGGGCTGGTCCAGGATTGGTGGCAATATTTTGAGGAGATGGCTGAGTTACTAGGCGCAAGTGATCCTAAACGGCGGTTGCCCTGGTTTGGGCCGGATATGGGCGTGATGATGTTTACCACCGCCAGGCAGATGGAAACCTGGGCGCATGGCCAGGAGATATTTGATCTGTTTGAAGTACCCAGAATTAATAGTGATCGCATCAGGAATATTGCGGTCATTGGCGTGAAAACGTATGGCTGGACCTTTGTTAATCGAGGTCAACAGCCACCTGGGCCGGCTCCTTACGTTGAACTCACCGCGCCTTCAGGGGAAGTATGGAGCTTTAACGAGTATTCGGAGGAGAGCTTTGTGGAGGGCTCAGCGGTGGAGTTCTGCCATGTGGTCACCCAGGGACGCCATATCCAAGATGTAAACCTCACTGTGAGCGGCGATGTTGCTCACCAGTGGATGGCGATAGCGCAGTGTTTTGCCGGACCACCAGAGAATCCGCCAGAGCCGGGTAGCCGGCTTGCCAAGGGGTAGGTCAGAAGAAATACAGATAAAAGCAGGCGGATCTTGAATGCAATCGCGGTTCACGGTAGGATTCGCGACTTCCAGATCCGTTCTAGTTAGTCGATGTCAGGCTGTTGTTGGATTGTTTTGATTTGCAGTCGATTAGAGAAGTTTTGGGGCTATAGCTCAGCTGGGAGAGCGCGTGACTGGCAGTCACGAGGTCGGCGGTTCGATCCCGCCTAGCTCCACCAAATCCTACTTTTAAAACCTTCCAACTCCTTGATCAGCTTAGGAATTTCCTAAATCT
>DUBB01000021.1 GCA_012960535.1 Gammaproteobacteria bacterium | reverse complement strand
GAGGCGAAGCCGATCATTAAAGGCCGCGACTTTGCCTCACAGCCACGCTTTTCGCCTGACGGCAAACAACTAGTATTTGTCAGTGATCGCAGTGGCGAAGATAACCTGTGGCTAACCAACACTGATGGCAGCAAACTTAAGCAGCTCAGCAAGCTTAGCGATGGTGAATTAATTTCCCCAGCGTGGTCTAGAGACGGACAAATCATCTATGTTTCCAAATTAGCCAGCCGTCGTAGTATGACTTCTAACGTTGAAATTTGGGCTTACCCAGTTGATGGTGGCGAACCTAAAATAATTAACACGCCCAATATGGGAACAAGTTCTGCGTTGGTTTCCACTTTTGCACCAGGTGCTTACGGACCACAACCATCAGCAAACAAAAGTGAACTGTTCTTTACTGCCGCAGCTCCACGGCAATCCGAACCCAAAGCCAACCCTCACACAGAAATTATGAGGGTTAACCTGCACAGTGGTCGTACTGATACTGTAAGTAATCACAGTGTCCCTGCATTCAAACCACAACTGTCTAGTGATGACAAATGGTTGGTTTATGGCGCCTTAAATGGCAATAAAACAGGATTGCGACTGCGTAATCTAGAGAATAACGAGGAGCGTTGGCTGATACAGGATATTGGTTTTAGCGCATTGGAATCCTGGGCATCGCGGGACCTATTACCTGGCTTTTCCTTCAACCCCGTCAACGATTCACTTTTTATCGCCTACGGCGGCAAAATACGCCAGGTGACCCTAGGCGACGGTCAGGTCACCGATATTCCTTTTAACGCCAATATTGAGAAAGCAGTTGAACCTAGAGTCACGACTAAAGCTATCATCGACCAGGGGGTCGTAACAGCAAGGCTAGCTAAGGGGGCTGTTATCTCACCTGACGGCACGCAATTCGCATTCTCAGCCTTTGGTCGTCTCTATCGAATATCGATTAACGACCAGACTCCATACAAACTCACCACACAGGCGAAATTTGGGGAATTTCACCCAGCCTGGTCAGCAGATGGAACCTGGCTGGCCTATGTCACCTGGAGTGCAGCAGAGGGTGGTGCTATCTGGAAAGTCCCTGCCGATGGCAGCAGGCCCGCAGAAAAACTCACTACTGACAAGGCCTACTACCGCAACCCGGTTTGGTCCTCTGACAATCAAACAATTTTAGCGGTGCGCACACCAAGAATTGAACGGTTGGAAAACATCAGCATACTACCGCAACCCTCTAAAGCCGATAAGATTATCAGTCTCACCAGCAGTGGCGGCAAGCCAGTCACTATTGCACTGGCATCCGATGCTGTTAGGTTGCATTTCACTAAAGATACACAACGCTTTTATGCCTATTCCCCACGCTTGGGCTTGAGTTCATGGAAGCTGGATGGGAGCGACCAGAAAACCCATCTCCGTGTAATCGGGTCAGCGAGCGCAAACAGCAATCCCGCTATAGCCAGCGATATCCTATTGAGCCCCGATGGCCAGTATGCCTTGGCAACTGTTGCCAATCAGCTCTATCTGATCAACATGAAGGCAGTATCTGAAAAACAACCCTCCATCAACGTCTATACAAAGGGTAATGCTTACACCAAGATTACCACACTAGGGAGCGATCACTTCTCCTGGGGCGACTCGAAGACAGTGTCCTGGTCAGCGGGAAATACTCTTTACCGTAAGTTCATCGATACGGATACTGTCAAAGAGCTTCAAGCATTAGTGAAGCGGCCTCGCTATACTCCTGAGGGTATTGTAGCCCTGCGCGGCGCCCGAATTATCACCATGGATGGCGACAAAATTATTAGCAACGGTGATATCCTGATTAACGGCAACCGCATAATGGCAGTAGGTAAACGTGGCACGGTAAAAATCCCCAAAATAGCTACAATCATCAATATGCATGGGAGAACCATTATGCCCGGCATTGTCGATATCCATGCCCACTGGAGCATCAAGCGTTCGGTGCTGGATCTTGAGGATCATAATGCCTATACCAACCTGGCCTATGGTGTAACCACAATCCGCGACCCCCAGTCACTTACCGATGACATTTTTATCTACAGTGATGCTGTGGATACTGGCGAGATGATTGGCCCCAGAATCTTTTCCACTGGACGGGGTGTCTTTTTCTTTAATAATTTTCAGTCTTATGAGCAGGTGTACGCCGTATTGGAGCGTTACAAAAAGAAATACCGTACCCATCTGATCAAGTCTTACCTAACTGGCAACCGTCAAATACACCAGTGGGTTGTCAGGGCCTGCGGGGAGCTTGGTATGATCGTTACAACGGAAGGTGGTGCCGACTCCAAAATGGATCTTACGTTTGCGTTAGATGGTTTTAGTGGCATCGAACATGCTGTTCCAATCATACCCCTGTATAAGGATATAGTTCAACTCTATGCCCAAACTGGTATAAGTTATACTCCAACTCTGTTAGTCAGTTTTGGCGGTCCCTTTGCAGTCAATCACTTTATTAACAACCAAATTGGTCTAAAGGATAAAAAGCTGCATCGCTTTATGCCATCTAACCTGATCAGCGAGCGTATCGCACAATCCAGCAGGGTCGAGCCAGAACAGCATATTTTCCCGAAAGTGGCCAAGGGAGCAAAAGAGCTTCTCGAAGCTGGGGGGAACATAGGACTCGGTGGACACGGAGAAATGCAAGGCTTGCAGGTTCACTGGGAAATGCAGTCTCTGGCCGCCGGTGGCATGAACAATTTGGATGTATTACGTGTGGCTACACTCGAAAGCGCCAAAGCCATTGGTCTGGATAGCGAAATAGGTAGCATTGAAGTTGGCAAGCTGGCTGACCTTGTGGTCATGGATAACAATCCCCTGGATGATATTGCTAATACTAACAGCATAAGCCGAGTGATGGTGAATGGTACTTTATACAATGCCAATACACTTAGCCAACAGTGGCCGAAGAAAAAAAACCTACCCACACCCTGGTGGCAGATGTGAATAAATCTTTCTTTGCTCGCAACATCACTCGCCGTGATTTCCTAAATGGAACCTCTATCGGTATGGGAAGCATGTTACTTGGATTAGGTGCCCCGAGTTCTCGCTCGTCTACATTGGAGTCTCGTCTCTCTCTTGATTCAAACTGGTATGGCTATGGCGGAGTCGGTGATTACCGTTTATCGCATGGAAATACGCCAGAAGTAGTCGCGAATGCACATCGACTGCGGGACCGAGAGTTCAGTGCAACCTTTGATCAACTGGAAACGGTAGAAGAATACGACTATGTCGTCGTCGGATGCGGAATCGCCGGTCTGTCAGCCGGATTGGAATTCACCAAGAAACGTAAAAATGGGCAGACATGCCTGATGCTTGATAATCACCCTATCTTTGGTGGTGAAGCCAAAGAGAACGAATTCAATGTCAATGGCAGTCGCTTGATTGCCCCACAGGGATCAAATGGTTTTTTCATTCCTGAAGCCGTCAACGATCCATCCAAGGCTATAGGTGACCCACGCTACTACTCAGAACTCGGTCTGCCTCGTGAATACCAGTTGCATGACTGGTCTAGCAAACGTAAACCACTGAAATTCTGTGCCGACAATTATGGTTACCTTGTCAAAGGCTTACAGGAAAGAACCAGCGTTGGTCACTTTTTTAATGGTGAGCATCCTGGAAACGATACCTGGGCAATTGACATGTGGACGAAGCAGTTAAAGAATACACCGCTTTCACAAGCCAGTCGGGAATCCTTGCTTCGTTGGTATTACACTGGAGCGACGCGAAATTACGATAGCGAGTCTGAAGCAATTGCTGATCTGGATACGATGTCGTATAAGGAGTTTCTTGAGAAAGAACTGGGCTTTAGTCCGGAGGCTGCAGCCTATAGCGATTTGTTTCTTGCTTCAGCGAATGGTTTAGGCAGTGATGCCACTTCCGCATATGCGGCATATAAATTGCCGATGTCAGGTTTCATGGATATGCTGCCACCTGAACTCAGGCGAACATCTTTCCCGGGTGGCAATTCTGGCTTCGTTCGCCATTTTCTCAAGCGACTGATTCCCAAAGGGATAGAGGGTAAAGATTGTTTTGAGGATATCATCACTGGCCGCATTAATTTTCAGGCATTAGATCTTCCAGGTAACCCATTGCGAATGCGATTAAGCTCAACAGTACTGAGCGTTTCTCATGATGGTGCGCCAGATTCTGCTGACGGTGTTAACTTGATATATATACGTGATGGTAAGTTTTATGGTGTTCGTGCTAAGGCTGTGGTCATGGCGACGGGAAGTTGGATAAACCGTCACGTCATCAGGGACTTGCCAGTTGACTTAGCTGTCGCTTGTTCCAAATTCCAGTATGCACCATTCCTGGTTGCTAATGTCGCCCTTAATAACTGGCGCTTCCTTTATAAGCTGGGAATCACGGCAGCTATTTGGGACAGGGTTGACGGGGACTTTGGTTATACCTGCAATATCAGAAATCCCATGCAGGTGGGTGAATACCAGCCCCCGCTAGATCCTGATAAGCCAATCGTACTATCGTTTTATACACCATTCTATTATCCGGGGTTAGAAGTTGCTGAACAAGGTATGAAAGGGCAGGTAGAACTGCTGACCACGTCCTACCATAACTACGAGCGTCAAATCTATGCGCAAATGATGAAATTATTCGGATCATCAGGATTCAATCCACAGCGTGATGTCGCT
>DUBB01000020.1 GCA_012960535.1 Gammaproteobacteria bacterium | reverse complement strand
GTTTGTCTTTCAGATTCTGCATAATAGGCACATGGGTTTGCCTTTCCAGCCATAAGCGATCGGCCTTTTCGGCAAATATTTTTTGCCGGAGGTAGGCCCTGTTGAGTGTGCCGTCTTCGAGTAGCACCGAATTGCCGAACTTTTCCAGGATAGCAAGGTAGGCATCCTGGCCGGGTTCGACGATCTCTCTAGATGCCTGGTCTGCGTCTGCGACAACAATACCCAGTTTTTCGAAGCGTTCTGCGACGGTAGATTTGCCGCTGCCAATGCCACCTGTGATGCCCACCACGTAATGCGTCATGACAGGTTCAGGACCTGTAGGTAACGACTGAGCAGGATGTCTCCCCAGAGCAGGCTTATCCAGCCTGCAGCCGCCAGATAAGGCCCAAATGGAATGGCGTCGTTTCGATCCCGGCCCAGTAATATGAGGGTAACGCCTACCAGGGTGCCAATAACAGAAGACATTAGAATAATAAAGGGCAGGGCTTGCCAGCCAAGCCAGGCGCCCAAAAGCGCGAGAAGTTTGAAGTCTCCAAAACCCATGCCTTCCTTGCTCGTGATGATGCGAAAGCCCTGGTAAACGGTCCACAACGCCAGATAGCCTAATACTGCGCCTATTACGGCAGATTCCAGGCCTGTAAAAGTATCGTACACATTTGCCATTAGCCCCAGCCAAAGAATGGGCAGGGTGATGTCATCGGGTAGTAGTTTGGTTTCAAAATCGATTTGGCTGAGTGCAATCAGCGAATAGGTTAACAAGCAGGCGAGCATACCCTGTATAGTTGGCCCGAGCACTGAGATAACCGTGACGGTTGCAACCCCTGTAACCAGTTCCAGCAAGGGATAGCGCAAGGCAATGCGTGCCTGGCAGCTTGCGCAGCGCCCTTTGAGTAACAGGTAACTGATCAAAGGGATATTGTGAATCGCGGAAATGGGCTGGCTACAAGCCGGGCAGGCTGAACGAGGCGTGACCAGGTTATAGCGTTTAGATTCCTGTTTGCCTGGGACTTGCACATCAAGTAGCAGTTTTGCCTCGGACTGCCATTCCTGCTTCAACATGATGGGTAATCGGTGAACCACCACGTTAAGAAAACTACCTATGCTAAGGCCAAAGAATAGGTAGATACAGTAAGCAGTGACTGGTGACTGCTGCTGTAGTTGAAGTAATAATTGAGTGGGTTCGTACATAACTTAATTTAAAAAGTGTTTCTAGCCGACGGCCTTGCCCATCTGGAAAATAGGCAGGTACATGGCAATCATAAGCCCGCCGATGACCACACCCAGGAACGCCATGATAAGAGGTTCCATCAGGCTGGTCAGGCCATCAACCGCATTGTCGACCATTTCTTCATAATAGGAAGCGGATTTATCCAGCATGTCATCCAGGGCGCCGGACTCCTCGCCGATAGCCACCATTTGCACCACCATGCTGGGGAAAACCTCCGTTTGCCGCATGGAGTGATTGAGCTGAACCCCACCGGATACTTCACTCCTGATGCGCAGGATAGCATCCTTGTAAACCACGTTGCCTGCAGCGCCGGAAACCGACTCCAGGGCGTCAACCAGAGGCACGCCAGCGGAAAAGGTGGTAGATAGGGTGCGTGCGAATCGAGCGATGCATGATTTTTCTATTATATTACCGAGGATAGGTAATTTGAGGATCAGGCGATCCTGAGCATCTCTTACTTTTTGTGATCTTTTGAAGGCCTGTTTGTAGGAGAAGTAACTGGCACCGATAACGCCCAGGATGATGAGCCACCATTTCTGCATGAATTCTGACATGGCTACCACCATCTGGGTAAACTCGGGTAATTCCGCGCCAAACCCGGAGAAAACCATGTCGAACTGGGGCACTACCTTGATCAGCAAAATAGCGGTGACGATGCCGGCGATCACTAATACCGCAATGGGATAGTTCATGGCGCTCTTGATTTTACCCTTTAATGCCTCGGATTTTTCCTTGTAGGTGGCCAGTCGGTCCAGCATGGTCTCCAGAGCCCCAGCCTGCTCGCCTGCTTCTATCAGGTTACAGAACAGGTCATCAAAGTATTCCCTGGGTTGGGCCCGTACTGCTGCGGCAAAGCTGTTGCCGGAAGATACTTCATTGCTGATATTCCTGATCAGGTCTCTTACCGCGGTATTTTCAACTCCGCCGGCGACAATTTCAAAGGATTGAACCAGTGGCACACCGGCTTTCATCATGGTCGCCAACTGGCGGGTGAACAGGGCAATATCCGCCGGGGTGATCGATGACCCAAAGGAGAACGAGAACAGCCCTGCTGATTTTTTCTTGACTGATTTGCTGCGGATACCCTTCTTGCGTAGTGCCGCTTTGGCAGCAACCACGCTGCTGCTGGAGATTTCGCCTTTGGTTTTCTTACCGGCACGATCGGTTCCCTTCCAGACGAAAACTTGGGTAGCAGGCGTTGCCATAGAGGCTCCTTGTCAGTGACCGCTGGTCACACGGTCGACTTCATCCAGACTGGTCAAGCCAGCTTTGACTTTTATCAGCGCGGATTCAAAAATAGTGTTAAATCCCTGTTCCTTGCATTCTTTAGCGATTTCCAGGGAGTTGCCATCTTCCATAATAATTTTAGAGATGGGTGGCGTAATCTTAACCACTTCGAAGATGCCAACGCGACCCTTATAGCCTGCTGTGCATTTATCACAGCCTTTGGGGCCATAAATCTCCAGGCCCTGGTCGACATCTTCCTGGGAAAAACCTTTTTCAAGCAAAGCGCTCGCTGGTATATTGAGTTTCTCTTTGCAACTGCACAGCCGACGCGCCAGTCGCTGCGCTATGATCAGGTTCAATGATGTAGCGAGATTAAAAGCAGGCACACCCATATTACGCAGGCGGGTAATGGTTTCCGGTGCAGAATTGGTGTGCAGCGTTGACATCACCATATGGCCAGTCTGGGCTGCTTTTATGGATATCTCGGCGGTTTCAAGGTCCCTGATTTCACCCACCATGATGATGTCCGGATCCTGGCGCAGGAAGGACCTGAGTGCCTTGGAGAAATCAAGGCCGACCTTGGCATTGACCGGGCACTGGTTGATGCCGTCCAGGTTTATCTCTACCGGGTCTTCTGCCGTTGAAATATTCAACTCCGGCGTATTGAGTATCTGCAGGCCGGTATACAAAGATACTGTTTTCCCTGAGCCGGTGGGGCCAGTCACCACGAACATGCCCTGGGGTTTGTTCAATGCTTCCAGGTAAAGTGCCTTCTGGTCATCCTCATAGCCCAGGGCATCGACGCCAACTTTCGCCTGGCCGGGGTCCAGAATCCGCAGTACGATTTTCTCGCCGAACAGCACTGGCAGCGTATTCACCCGGAAATCGATGGCTTTGGACTTGGATACCTTGAGTTTGATACGACCATCCTGGGGAATCCGTCGTTCTGAGATATCCATCTGGCTCATAACTTTAATGCGAGCAGCTATTCTTGGTGCGAGATTGTTCGGCGGGCTTGCCACTTCGTGCAGGACGCCATCGGTTCTGAACCTGACCCGGTAGGATTTCTCAAACGGTTCGAAATGCAGGTCTGATGAGCCCATGCGGATGGCATCCAGCAGCATCTTATTGATAAAACGGACCACCGGGGTATCGTCTGCAACTAAGGCCTCTGTATCCTCTTCCTCGGCGCCGTCAACGTTGATCGATTCCAGATCCAGGTCAATGTCTTCGTCGCCGAAATCAGCAAAGCTGGTATCCTCTTCAGATTCGAGAACGCGGTTGATAAAGGCACTGAGCTTGTCCTCTTCAACCAGGACTTCTTCGGTTGAAATACCGGTCTGGAACTGGATATCAGCCAGGGCCTGGCGATTGGTCGGGTCGGAAACAGCGACGAACAGGCGGTTGCCTCGGTGATAGAGGGGGATGGCATGATGGGTCCGGATCAGACGTTCGCTGATGATCTGACTGGGAATAGCTTCCGGGTCCACGGCTTCAAGATCGATGAGCGGGGTGCCAAATTCCTGCGCCGCTGAATTGGCGATGGCGCTGGCCGAAATCAGATCACTTTGAACCAGATAACTGACCAGAGGCAGATCGTTATCAGCCGCTTGCAGGGCGGCATCTTCTGCCCCATCTTTATCGATCAGCTTGTCGTTAACGAGCTTGCGGGCCAGTCCGCTGAGCTTTGCTGCCTGTGAAGCCATTTCATTATTACTGTTAATAGACTTGTTAAGCGAGTTTAGACCCAAGCACGGGATAAAGGGAAGCGTAACTTAGGCGGTGTGAAGGTCGTCTTGCTCGCGTTGTTTTATTTAACCCGCTGCGTTGCCCTTGATTAGCAGTCACTTTACCGAAGCGCCAGAATGCCTGTGATGGTACTCAATTTGGTACGTGCTAAAGGATGACAGCGAGATGTGACACAACCAAAGAAGGTTGGCAAAAGGGGAATTGAGTGGCATGATAAGTTGTTAAGAGATTCCGGGTCGCCTAAGCGACAGACTATTTACTGATGGAGTAACATTTATGAAGACTATTCAGGAGGGTTTCACGCTTATCGAACTGATGATCGTGGTGGCGATTATAGGCATACTGGCGGCGGTGGCATTGCCGGCGTATCAGGATTATATCAAGAATGCGAATATGGCCAAGGTCAATTCGCAGTATTCGTCAGCGGTGGATTATGCCAGGAATACCTATGTTAAGTTCC
>DUBB01000019.1:18659-120973 GCA_012960535.1 Gammaproteobacteria bacterium | reverse complement strand
AAGCAAGCCAGAAACCTTAACCTTAAAAGATGCACACCCTCGACTAAACATTCTATAAATCTATCTCGGCTTCTGTATATAAATTTATCATCTGTTCCTGTGCCAAGCCTTGTCAGTCATCTGGATGATCTGTTTGCTTATATTGACGAATCTCTTCAGAGCAACTTAAAACTCCCAATTACAGAAGATTTTGAAGAGCTAATCGTGCTCGTTGAGGAACTAGAAAAAGCCGTCAAGACCTTATTGAAGCCAATCGAAAACATTAGACCGTATTCCAACAGTTATATCGATGACCGTCCTGCCAACGCTTTAAAGCAGACACCCTACTAGAGGTATTCAAAAAGAGAGAGCTGCGCAATCTTAGCGAAGCTAGCCTGAGTCGCCTCTAGCCTAACTATCTCAGCATTGAATTGTGTAACAGCTTTAGCATAATCAAGATCTCTTTCCATCGAGAGCAATTCATTGATTCGTAGTCGGATTGAAGAGTTTATATCAAGCTGTCGCTCCAGGTTATTAAGACTCGAACCCACCTGACCAACATTGATCGAAAGCCTCTCTTGCAAAGAGCTTAATTCACTAACAGATCTTCCAATCTCGCCGCGCTTATTTTCTGAAAGAGCAGATACTAGGTCACCTAGTACATCAAAGAAACCAACACTTTGAATCTCAGACCCGCTTAAAGTAACCGTAAGAGGATTAGAATCTGGCGAAGACGCTGTCACCGGAACTCCGCTACTCGCATTAGAATTTGTACCTGACAAGGTAATGCTATAACTTACGGCGGTTATAGCGGCGTCGTTTACAACACCAGCTGCTAGAGCTGGAACAAAAGTTATATCATTTCCAGCGACATTAGTGACATAATGTGCTGGAGAGCCTGTCTCTCCAGCTATGGTAAATGAATTTCCATTAGCCAGCCCGTGATTCGCATCCAATGTAATAGCCAAATCACCAGCGGCAATCTCAGCATCATTCACCAGTATCCCCGCAGCACCAGCTACTACAGCTTGAGCTGTGCCGGATATTCCAGAAGATTCAAGCGATTGCTGAATAGCAGACCTGATAGCCTCAGTTGAATCATTGGCAGATATAGAAAACTCGATAACTGCAGACCCAACTTTAAAATTAGACTTACCGACACCACTTAACCCAGCTAGAGTAAAAGTTTGCTTCTGTCTGGGCGCAGTCTGAAATATTGTCGTGCCATCCCTGTTTTTCGTTAATGATCTTGTATTGCTAATTGCAATACTAGTTTCTCTATTGTCCCCTTGATAATTTACCTTGCCAGTGACGTTGCTCTTAACAAAAGCTTCTATATCAGTCTTACCGCCACCAAAAATAAAATTACCTTCTACATCCCTCGTATTCGCGATTGATATAATTTCGTCCCTCAAACTGGTTATCTCCACCGCAATAATGTCTCGGTCCGCTACCGACAAGGTATCGTTCGCAGCCTGGATAGCCAATTCTTTGATTCTAATTAGAATGTCACTAGCCGAACTTAATACGGTTTCTTCAAGGCCGTATCGATCTTGTAAATATGCAGCATTACGATCAAAAGAATCTAGCTTCCTAACTTGAGACTCCAACATCTCGATATTACGCAATTTACTGGTGTCATCACTTGGCCGAACTAAACTTTTTCCAGTCGCAATCTGTTCACGAGTCTTTGCAACATCACTTTGAGCAGTCTGTATATTTTGCAACGATTTGTTATACAAATAGGAACTTGAAATTTTCATGACTTACCTCATATCCTGAGTAGTGCATCAAACATTTGGTTTGCTGTTTGCATTAATCTTGCAGAAGCCTGGTAAGCCTGTTGATACCTAATTAGGTTGGCAGCCTCCTCGTCCAAGTTCACCCCAGATCTCTGATCCTTTGCTTGTACCGCCTGATCATAGACAATTTCAAGAGCCTGTTTAGCAACTTCAGCTTGTCTCGATGTGTTACCAGCGGACATTAATATAGAAAGGTATCCTTCATGGAAATTTTGGCTAGCACCAAAAATCTTTTTTGCTTCTAGTGAGGTCAATCTAATCGCATTTTCGTTACTTCCGACGCCGCTCTGATTTCCATCTACGATAAACTTATCGCCCTTCTTAGGTTCACCTTCGATCTGCAATTTCATCGACTGATATTCCAAATCTTGCCCAGACAAATAATCACGTGTGGCCAAAACTGTTCCAGTAGCTACGTCTTTGATTTGATACTGGGAATCACTAATAAACTCAAAATGCGTAATTCTATTTCTCAACTCCAACGGATCTAGTTCACCTCCGGAATATTCGGCGGTTAAAGTGGCAGATGCATTAGTTGCTCCCGTAACAAACAAAATAAGATCCTCCGACAAGATATCATCTATGTAGAGAGAACTTGAAAACCCTATAGCTGCTAGATCTGAGCTAGTCCCTTGACTCGTAAGCGTTAAGGCAACTTCTTTTTGGCTACTATCCGCACTGGTCCTGGTCGCTTCTATTTTTACTGCTGCTCTGACTTCTCCCGCAAGACTCTTGAATACACTAGAAGGAGAATTCAATGTAATACTGGAGGCTTCGTTGCCGACAGTATTTTGCAACCTGAGAGAATTATTTACCCCTATAATCGCTTCAACATTCGTTCCGCTGGTTGATAGATTAATCGCATTCGCTAAATCAACTAATGAACTCATAGAAGACGGAAGGTTTATAGCAGATCCGTTAATTGACAGTGAACTTGCGTTGAGATCTATATCTTGTGAAGAGATCTCTATAACATTTTCAGCCTTTGCGACTAAATCTAAACCATGGGTTGTAATGTTTGCATTCAACCAACTAACTACTGCAGCTGAGGTTAACGACGTATTATTTGCTAACGGCAATGCGGTCAACGCCTTACCATTTAGCCTAAGATCACCCTGATCTACAATATTAACGGAGGCGCCAGTTAGATTACTTCTTTCAGGCAGAGAAATAGACTGAATAACTGCCTCTTGTTTTACAATTGCAACGCCTTGTTCATTCAATTCGGACAGAGATTGGCTAATAGCACCGATCCGCCAAGGCTTGCCCAAATAACCCTGATCAGCATTCAAATATTGAGCCGAGTAAGTTGCTCCTGCACCAAAGCCATTATTCTCACTCAACATGAGGGAAAGCTGGCTAGAAGCGATACCCGTCGAACCAAATAGATGCTGCCCTTCGCGGGTGAATACCTGCATTTCTGCGTTCGTAGGATATTCCTTCGATAAGGTCAGTGTAACGTTGCTAGTACCAGCTGGGATAGATACCAGAGGCTCAAAGTTATTAGGATTGACACTAGTGGCTGCGGAAGGATTAAGATTATTAACCAAACTTTCTTCTATCCGTTTAACAAGCGATGCCGGGACTGGTTGTACATACTCCACAGTGGCGCGGGCCGAACCCGAATTCTCGGTACCAAAAGTCATTCCATATAAATCTCCAGCTGCCAACTTATTAGGGTCTGTCATAACGACTCGCATGCTTTCTGCAGCAGAGGAGGAGGAACTTATTGTAATTCTATCGCCATCTTGAATTTCACCTGTAATCCCCAAGCGCAGCCCATTGATGGTCATTTGCCTGGAATTAGGGCTAACGAATTTCAGACCGGAACTCTGATCATTAATCATCCAACGATCGTTTTTTTTATCGAAGATCAATTCCAAACTGTGATTATTCTCAGATCTCTTTTCCATCACTTCGATGGAAACACCTAAATTAGAGGCCGTATTCTTTACATCTCTAGCAAAAACTAGTGGCGTATCAAATAGGGGCCCACCTTTATTTCCATATAAATCCATACCGCCAGATAGAACTAAATTGACTTCGTTCGAAACAGTTGTTGCTAACAAATCAAAATTATTTACAGAGGGTGCCAATATACTGGTTCTAAATGCAAGCAATCCCCCTAGCTCACCGCCCACGCCCGTTAAACCACTTAAATCTTGTCGATCACCATAGGGATCCAACATCATAATGGCTTCAGTTGGAGAGGTAGAGGCCTTATACTCAACCCCCAATTGTTTAGCCGAGATTCCGTCAACAATCCTTACTCCATTGGAATTTTGTCCAATAGAAACAGAAACCACTCCGTTAGGGGCTTCCTCTACGGAAATACGAAAGTGTTGCGATAACTCAACAAGCACTTGGTCTCGAGAATTAAGCAAATCTGGAGGTTGTCGCTTAAGATCGGATTGTTTTACCAGTTTTTGATTTATCACTGCGAGTTGATTTGTTAGTGAGTTAAATTCATTAACTTTATAGTCAAGCTGATTTTTGGTTTCATCATCAATTAGCTGTAATTGATTACTCAATTCGTTAAATCGACTGGCTAAACCTTTCGCCTTGGAAAGAGCAGTATCTCGACGGAGTTCCGAAGACGGATCTAGACTTAATTCTTTAATTCCATTAAAGAAATCATCCAAGGCAGGGGAAAGGCTTGCATTCTGATCACCTAAGATGTCGATCATTCGATTTGAGTATTCAATCAGGGGTGATTGAGCTGCAAGATCACTTAAACTAGACCGAACAGATGCCTCTACTAAGCTATCGTATGCACGCCTCACACCCGTAGCAATCGCGCCGGAGCCAATGTAAACAAGCCCTGCTTTCGTTGGGAGGTTCTCTTTAACATCGAGTTCCTGCCGAACGTAGCCTTCAGTATTTACGTTTGCAATGTTATTACTAACAATAGCGAGTGCTGACTGATTTGTCTTAAGCGCATTTGCTCCAATTGAAAGTAAATCCGTCATTTAGATTTACCTAATAATGGCAATGAAGATACCCTGTAAGAATCTAAGGAATTATTCGGTGACTTATTCAAAGAATCGTTAACTGACGGATTCTTCATAGCACCCGACTGCATTTCAAACAATTGTCTTTCGATTTCTTGAGCTAAGCCAATTCCTTGACCACTAGAAATCTGATTAGCTATCTCCCGATCAAATAATGACTCATAGGTTTTTTTTGCATCCGATTGAAATAAATCAGACTTAAATGTTGCCTTTCGCATGGACTGAAGGAGTTGATTAATAAAAATAGCCTCAAACTGCCTGCTAACCTGTTTTGCCTCAGCCTCCGGATCAATCCTAGCATCAAACTTCAACTGGGCCAGCGCGGCGCTATCAAAAGTGGAAGGAATTGAGCTACTCATAAAAAGCCATCCTACAAAACGATTAATTCAGCTCTCAGGCTACCGGAGCTCTTTAGCGCATCGAGAATTGCAATCAAGGATGATGGGGTTGCTCCTACTTCATTTACAGCATCAACAATATCCCTAAGGTTGACTCCAGGTTGAAAAACAAACATCGGTCTAGCTTCTTCCGAAACCGTGATCTCAGCATTCTGAAAAGGAATAGTCTGACCTTGTCCACCGCCCAAGATGCCGGCTGGTGGTTGACTTACCTCATTTGTTGCTGAAACCGTGACTGATAACTGCCCGTGGGTCACAGCGGCCGCTGTCACCCTCACCGTTCTGCTAATTACGACAGTTCCGGTACGAGAATTCACTACGACTCGGGCTTTTGGCTCGCCCGGAATTACTTCAAGATTCTCGATTAAACTAAGAAAAGAGACCCTCTCACCTATGGATTCAGGTGCAATAACTGCAATCGAAGTTCCATCCATAGCAGTCGCTGTCCCATCTCCAAATTGTTGATTAATTACGTCAGATATCGCTGTCGCTGTCGTAAAATCGGTTTGATTACAATTCAGAACCAAAAATTCAGAATCGCCAAAGGGCGTCTCAACTTCCCTTTCGATGATCGCTCCTCCAGGAATCCGGCCAGCCGTCGGGACCCCTACGGTAACCTCGGAACCTGCAGCCGAAACCTCTAATCCAGAAACAGTAAGAGAACCTTGTGCTAACCCATAAATCTCTCCATCTGCTCCACGTAGCTCCGTCAATATTAGATTGCCACCTCTCAAACTCGAAGCAAGCCCAATAGCAGCAACGTTGACGTCTATGACTTGACCTGGTTTCGCAAATGGTGGCAGCAAAGCAGTAACAATTACCGATGCCACGTTATCCAATTTGGTTTTATCGTAGGCTAAGCTAGCAACACCTTGTTGATATAGATCGTAGTTAGAAATCGGTCCATCAACGTCGACACCCAACCTATCCAAAATTGTTTTCAAACTCTGGGCAGTGAAACTTATTTTATCTCTATCTCCTGTTCCACCAAGACCCACAACCAGGCCGTATCCAATAAGTTGGTTCGATCGAACGCCTGCCACACTCGTGAGGTCCTTAATACGATCAGCAGCCGCTTCTTGGGTTAAAACCAAAGCGAAAATTAACAGCAAAGATCTGATAGTCATGATTAAAATGGCCATAATTTGTTAAAGAACTTTGAGCCCCAATTAGCAGTAGCTACATCGGCTAGATCACCACGACCTCTATAGGTGATATTGGCTTGAGCAATTCTTGACGAAAGCACTGTATTATCTGGCTGAATATCTTTAGGCGTAATGATTCCACTAATGAAAATCTCTTCACTGCCTTCGCTCAGCACAAGCTCCTTTTTGCCCTCTATAAACATGCTCCCATTTGGCAACAAGTGGGTTACTATCACCGCGATTGCACCGCTCAAACTAGCGGCTTGATCCGCTATTCCGACACCTTTATCGGATCGTGATAAATCGCTGAAGTCGAGTCCTTTCAAGCCTCTTTTTATTCGATTTTCTCTAGAACGATTAATTGGCAGAGTGTTCCCAAAGACTTTTTGCAACTGGCTTAGTGGTGAATTAGTAACCTCTTTGGTTGTATTTATTCCACTGCTTCTCTGAGCCTGCGTACTTTCATCCAGAACTACCGTTATAACGTCTCCTAGCTCAAACCGCCTTCGAAAACCAAAGGATCTACTCGACAACTGATCCATAAAGATGGACCCTGTTTTGGGCCTGTCTTCATAGTCAAAGACGGGCATAGCCTTAACTAGGGCAGACTCATACTTAGAATTTTCAAGCCCTACACTGCTGCAACCAGCAAGAACAAAAACAAAAAACAGCAAATAACAAATAGGCATTAGCCCAATCCTTATAAGTTCTGGTTCAAGAATCTCAGCATGGAATCAACAGAGCTAATCGCTTTAGAATTAATTTCATATGCTCTTTGCGTTTCAATCATATTGACCAATTCTTCGACCACATTAACGTTCGAAGCTTCAAGCATCCCTTGCGCAATCTCACCCGCACCTTGTTCCCCTGGTACGAGGATCAAGGGGGCGCCGCTAGCGGTCGTCTCTCTGAACAAGTTCTGTCCCATTGCCTCTAATCCTGCTCCATTGATAAAACGGGCTAACTGAAGCTGACCTAACTGCTGATTTCCGCCACCATTTGCGAGCTCGGCGCTCACGATCCCATCAGTACCGATAGTTATTGAAGCCGCCTCTGGGGGCACAAGTATCTGAGGTTGCAATAGCAATCCCGACGGCGTCACAAGTTCGCCCTCTTGGGATAATTTAAAACCTCCATCTCTGGTATAGGCGATAGTACCGTCTGGTTGGACAATCTGAAAAAATCCTGGGCCTTCAACTGCCAGATCCAAAGCGTTTTCAGTAGACATCATATTGCCTTGGCTTTGAATTTTTTCTGTAGCAACGATTCGAGTACCGGTACCTAACATAAAACCAGTAGCCGCATTAGTATCTGCGCCAGTCTGACCACCTGCTTGACGAATATTCTGATAAAGCAGATCTTCAAAAACAGGACGATCCCGCTTAAATCCAGTGGTATTGACGTTAGCCAAATTATTTGCAATTACAGTCATTCGGGTCTGCTGAGCATTCAAACCAGTCTTAGCAACCCATAGTGAAGCATCCATATCTTATTCCTTAGGTAACTCTCATTAATGAATTAGAACTCTCCCCGAGTTCTGATAGGGTTTTCACAATATTAATTTTCATTTCATACGATCTTTCCAGCTCAATCATTTGAGCTAGGATGTCAAAAGTTTTGACCGAGCTTCCCTCCAACGCACGATCAGTCACAAAGATCTGATTCTCTCCACCGGTAAAATCTCCCGGCGGCTCGCCCTCAACTTTGAACAGACCGTCTGCCATTTTTACCAAACTCACGTTGCTTGCATCTCTGAGGAGTATTCTTCCAAATTCAATATCCTCCGCGACCTCTTCCTCAGGGTTAGAGCCATAAATAACACCCGTGTTAGAAATCTTGTACAAATACCCAGGTTCTAAAGAAATTTCTCCACCATCCTCTGATGAGATAATTTTATTCTCTCCATTGATTAATCGACCCTCAGAATCAATTCTCAAATCTCCTCTCCTAGTGAATGCTAATTCACCGGAGGCACTAAAGACCCCCATGACACCTTTCCCTTCTATAAAGATATCAAGGTCGTTATCCGTCGAAATACGCGTACCCGGCTCAAGGTTTACTTTGCCTAAATAGTCAGCTGTTCTGAAATATCTCGAAGTCATAGTTCCAGGAACATCCACCCTAAATGTAGAGACACTCGCTTCAAATGCTTTCTTAAAGCCGATAGTTGAAACGTTAGCGACATCATGGATAGAGTTGCCCTGCTTCACCCGGTCAGCTTTAATTGAGCCCAAGGCTGTGTATATTCCTTTGTCCATACATCAAAACTCTTAAGAGCTAAACGAAATTAAGCCCTAATATTAATAATGGTAGAAGTTAACGCCGACGAGGTTTCAATCGCCTTAGCATTCGCCTGGAAGTTTCTCTGTGCGGTGATTAAACCAACCAGCTCTGTAGTTAGATCCACGTTTGAGCGCTCACGAGCGCCGGCTCTAATAGTACCGAATCCAGCTGTACCTGCTTCACCGAAGGTCGCTGCTCCCGACTTAGCAGATGACAAATAAGAACTGTCTCCATTCTGACGCAGACCCTCGTTACTAGGGAAAGTGACTAATACAATCTTTCCAAGCGAGTTCTGCGAGCCGTTCGAATAGGATGCAACGACCAAACCATCATCACCGATGTCGACACCAACCAGATCACCTTCTGGTGAACCGTCTTGAGACTGAGACTTAACTGCAAAAGCCTGGGAAAACTGAGTCGTACCTGTGTAGTCAATGCTAAGGTTCAACGCACCACGACCACCGGCCAAGAACACCGTATCCAACTGCGCACCACCCGTGGGTGAAACCAAGTTACCCGATGTATCAAAGGTCAATTCGCCTTTATCTAGGTAAATAGGAGACCACTCAGGCAATGTAGAAAAGCCATCGGCGCTAGCTGTTTCAATACCAAATTCGTCAATGTATTTATTCACTGCAACACCATTAACGGTATCAGCGGACTGCGATGGCTTAATCCAAGTTGTCGTAGTACCACGACCAGACCCAATATTCGCTAGACCCCAAGTTGCCGATCCAGACACCTTGATAAATGAGTCAGTACCAGTGGTGCCGGAGGTAAAGACTAGACCGTTAGTCGTCGAGTCATAAGCAACTGTAACGCCCGATACTGTGCTTCCGTTCTCAGACGCTAGTTGATTGATACCCTTTTCTAATTCGACAATAAAACTGTCTAATGTGTAACCAGAACTCGTTGGTAAAACCAAAGCTCCTTTAACGTCATCGACCGATACGATGAAGGTATTGTTAGACGCATCCACTGAAAAATTGTTGTTTACGTTTACCGCGATAGAGGAGCCTTGACTCACTGCTGGCAAAGAGACAACGCCGCGAACCGCTTCCGCAGAAGGCAACTGAGTGTACAATGAATCCGTAGTACCAGTTACCTCAAATCCACTGAAAGCAGCACTTACGAGATTCACCTCCAACGTTAAGTTACCATCAGCATCTGTCGTTCCCAAGGGGACCCCAGTGGTGGCGTTATATACTGGTACAGAAAAATTCACGTCGACCCGTGAGCCGTCTCCAGTCGTACCTGATGAGAAAGAGAAAGTCTGCTTGGCGCCGTCATATTCGACCTTGATACCGTAGCGCTGTTCACTAGCCACTCGCTGCAACTCACCATTGGGCGTTACTGTTTGGCCATAGGATCCGGCGGCGTTAACTGTTGCTAAGGTAGGGGTTGTTTTGAAAAGATTATTGGTCGCCGCTGAACTTAGCGCAACTGTGTCTGATGATGAAGTTGGCACGAACGTAAATTCACGTGTTGCGTAATCGTAGGTAGCAGTAACTTCGCCAGTTCCGAGGCCACCAATATTTACGCCGCCGACTACATTTGTCGCTTCATTTAGTTTGGCCTGGACCGCCGCAACTACCTGTTCCGTGGTAGCAGCTAATCTCTTTGCATTAGTATCAAAAGTTGTACTAAGGTCTATCGACGCTACCGTGGTGGCGCCGCCGGTAGTGAAATTCACATTAAAGGTTCTACTACTCGCCGTTGTAAGATCAAAATAACGTTCGTCACCAAACTTCGTGTTCAGTTGATTTTGAATAAAACTCGCTAGCTCTACACCAGTATAGGCTTTATTGTTGGCAGCGAGTGAGGATAGATCGACGGTCACAGGGGTACCGCTGTTTTCCACGTCAACTGTCATAAAATTCGCAAGTTGAGCACTCGAAAAGTTTAGGCCTGCCCCGGTATTCGTTGAAAAATTGTAACCCTGGTCAGCGGTAAGATCATAAGGTAGCTTCGCTCCCTCAACTGTTGCCGGAACCGAAGTACGCACGTCGGTAAGGTCATCTAGAGCGAACTTTTGAGTCTTTCTGTTTACCAGTAAGTCTTCTACTTCGGAGAACGGCTTAAGCACTCCGTATTTGTTGACATATAGCCGTTCGCTGTTGTCGTCTGTAGCTTGTTGCAAAGCCGGGTTTACTTGGTCATCACCCACGTAAACATACGTTTGATATTTATTGGTCGGCGATGTCGCCGTCGCGTTTGCTGTCTTTACATAGTAAATCGTGGCGAGGTAAGAGTTACCTCCGCTGTCATATACGCTCAACGCCGTAGACTTGTTATAGGTGGCGGGATTATTTCTATTAAATTGTGCATCGATCACGGACGCGTCCGAGGGTAGGTTCAACGCCAACTGAATCTCAGAGGTTTCAGTTGCCTGCCCAGAGGTCGATACAGGAATCGCCAAACGACTGAGCTTATCCAAATCTGCCTTACCAGAGGAGTCTACCGCCGCTGCAAGCAACGCTTGTCCCGATGAGTTCACGACATTGAATTGTTCGTTCAACACGAAGCTACCGTTACGAGTATAAATATCAGTTAGACCATCTGCTGACTTCAAGGGGAAAAACCCCTCACCGGATATCGCAAGGTCAAGCGTATTAGATGAGAACTCTACGTTTCCCTGACTGAACTCCTGTCTCACCTCTTTCAAAGATACACCCTGACCAACTACCGAAGTCGCCTTCTGAAGTGGAGATGTTGCAAAGATGTCACCAAAGGACGCTCGAGACTTCTTAAAACCACTCGTACCAACGTTAGCAATATTATTACTAGTGAGCGCTAGCTCAGTAGTAGCTGCCTTGAGACCTGTAAGCGAGGTATAAAACGACATAGCCTAATTACTCCAATAATTAATTTGATAAATGTGTAATTTCTGACAGCGCTATTGAGCGACCGTCTTCAATTTCAACAAAAATTTGACCCAGCACAGCATCCCATGAAACACCTGTAATTCTCGTTTGAGAATTAACAGGAATCTCTTGCGTCGTATCACCTTGATACCCGACCGCTCTAAACAAATAACTACCTGCGGGAGCGGCTTCGCCATCAAAGGCTCCGCCATTCCAACTAAACTCGACGGCACCTTGAGTCTGGGCCCCTAGTTCCATCTGATTTACGATCTGGCCAGACTGAGCATCGACAACATAAAGTGTTAAGTTATCTAGAACTTGGTCAACTGAGATAACACCATCAAGCCTCGATCCTCCTGCTTGGTACATGGAGACTTCAGGCGCAAAGACCTGTTTACCCAGTAAGTTCGCCCCTCTCAGCATCTTTTCCGACTGTTGAGAATTAACGAAGTCAGACATGGAATTAGACATTAAGGTTGTTGCTTCTAGTGTCGAAAACTGTGCTAACTGAGCAACAAACGCCGCATTTTCCATAGGGTCCAAAGGGTTCTGGTTTTGCAGCTGTGTTGTGAATAGCTTTAAAAAGGCATTCCTATCAAGGTCTTGATTAGCTCGCGGCCGATTCCTTTCGGCGAGCAGATCGTCCATCGTTCGAATACCATCTATACTTGGGAGACTCATATATTTCTCTTTATCTTATTTCTTCAAGAGTTCGATTGTTCTCATCATTAACCGTTTCGCTGTGTTACTGGCCTCTACAGCACTCTCATAAGACCTTGAAGCAGCGGTGATATCGACCATTTCAGACATGACTTCGACATTCGAGGTATAAACATATCCATTTGCATCGGCATCCGGATGATTGGGCTCGTAAACAGCAGGTGACGGCGCCATATCTTCAGCTATCTGCGCTACCCTTACACCCCCAACGGTATCGCCCCTTTTTTGATTAACCTCAGAAGCCAGAATAGTTTTAAAAATTACTCTCTTAGCTCTGAATGCATCTTCAGCAGAACCCGCTTGCGTATCTGCGTTAGCTATATTTGAAACTGCCGCATTGATTCGAACTGTCTGGGCATCCATAGCCTGCCCCGCGATACCCATAATATTTTCAAAACTCATAATCTAGATCCTCTAATCTGCTCTTATCTCAAGAGATCCAATACAAGTTGAGTCATTTGATTTGCTTGCGCTAGCATTTGTGTACCAGCTTGTTGGATGACCTGAGACTTTGCCAACCTTGCTGACTCAAGTGCAAAATCGGCATCGTCCAAACGAGACCGGGCATCGGCTGTTTTCTCAGCGATGTTCATTAAATTTGAAACTGTATAACCGAGTCTATTCTCTATGGCACCGAGGTTAGATCTCATCTGAGCAACCTTATCTAGGGCTGCATCAATTATGGATATGGAGTCTCCTGCCAAGACCGCCGTGTTTATCCTGATCTGTGTTAAATTCTTGAGTGTAGCGGTCGACGATCCATCTACGTAATAACCAGGCGTTTCTGCTCCTATAGTAATAGCATCGTTGTCGGCCACACCATGTCCATTTACTAGGGCTGGAACAAACGATATATCATTTGTCGACACACCCGTAACGTAATGTGTTGGCGCTCCCGTCTCTCCAGCAATGGTAAATGAAGCTCCAATAGCCAGCCCGTGACCCGGATCAAAGGTAAGAGTCGTATGACCGTCCGCTATTGCCTGATCATTCAAGAGTATCCCCGTAGCGGCAGTGGCTGCCTTTTGGTCTAATGAAAATGGGTTGGGAGAGACCAGCTTTAAGGTACCCGTAACACGTGTACTGTCTTTTGCTCCGCCTAGACCGAGATCAACCGCCGAACCAATAACATTAGTAATAAGACCGTCCTCTCCAAGTTTCGATACTCGCAGATCTGTGAACCCTAAAAGGGATTGCAGGTTTTCAACCGTAATATCATCGCCATCACTATCAAACAGGACGACTTTATTAGCACTGGAACTGGCTGTAACACCGGTAGAACCTGAAATTTGGTTGATGGCGTCAACAGCAGATTCCACGTCTCCACTTGAAATAACAAAGTTTCCTGTTGTATAGCCGTTAATTTTTACGCTGTAGGTTTTTAGTGCTGCACTGGTAGATTCTAGTGAAGCATATGTCTTGGCATACGCTTTGACTCCGGTTTCTCCAGTTAGATTATTTACTTTCACAGCAGTCTGTTTTGCTGAGTCTCCAGTACTAGCCGCAGTGGACTTCGTTCCCAGAAATCCAAAAATCTCTATGTCGTCTGATTCTGTTGTTGGATTAGCCAGGGGTGTCGCTGAGGCAGCCCGTGCCCCTACGCCATTACCTATTAACGTATGGGCCCCAACATTTTCCGCTGCAACCGATTCCACCGAGAAAATGATATTCTCACCTTCTTCTATACCGACCTGTAGCGCTTTATTTAGAAAGGTTCCATCAAGAATTAATTCGCCGTTATAGCGGGTACTAGCCGCCACACGCGATATTTCTTGAATTAATAAGTTAACTTCGGACTGAAGAAATGTTCTGTCTGCTGAACTGTTGGTCCCGTTCGCAGCTTGAAGCGCTAGTTCCCGCATCCGTTGCAACATATCCGATACTTCACCCAGCGCACCTTCAATGGACTGAGTTAAAGCCTGACCATCGTTAGCATTTTTAACCGCCATAGCCAAACCTCGAACTTGGGCGGTCATTCGTTGGGTCATCGCTAACCCAGCAGCATCGTCGGCAGCACTATTAATCTTTGAGCCTGTTGATAAGCGCTCCATTGCTGTCTTTAGTTCTTCACTAGACTCAGCAAGAGCTCTCTGGGCCGTTAATGAAGATACGTTGGTGTTAATTACTAAAGCCATAACGTTACCTACTTTTATAGTCCTTTGTTAGTTACTCGCCTCGAAGTGCGCGACGCACACCACCGATCCGATTCTCAATAAATTGCATAGTCGCGGTGTAACGAGCTGATTCTTTACCAAATTCAGATTGCTGTACTGAAAGCTCAACTGTATTACCATCTGCCGAAGGGTTTAGCGGATTTCGATAAACCAATCCGTCTTTACCAGACGTAGACGCATTAATGTGAGACCCGTGAGTCGTAGCCATTTCCTTAATACCTGCTTGCGTAGACCTCATAACAGACTTGAAGTCAATATCACGTGCCTTGTAGCTCGGGGTATCTGCGTTCGCTATATTTTCAGCGATAACGTTTAACCTACGCTCTCTTAGCTTTAACGCATTCTCGTGAATACCAAACACATTCTCAAAAATTTTCACAGTTGCTTCCATCTTTCCTAAAGTTCTTGCGCTTGTTGACCGATTAGAAGATTACTATTCCTTCGGCTGGTACTTGGGTGTAGCAACCACCGTGCCAATTCCTATAGAATTTTCTTAACTTATTGAATTTAAATAGAAAAATAGAATTTTTACTAATTGCGAAAAAACATTCTAGAATCTAGGCGGCAACATTTACCGGGTTTATCGAAAAATTGGCGGCACGTTACTGCCGATAATCAATTGCGATGTACAGACAATCAAATGTGATGTTAGTTGTATTTAAGCGCTGAATATTTCGGATTACTTGTATGGGAAAATGGCAGGTCAACTAACTGTTGATTCAATCGCCAGCAATTGAGTCGCACGGTTCTTAGGTCAAAACAGTGAGTAGCGTCAATTGGCTAACCTTAATACCTTTGACAATGCTTATGAGCACAGGCGTAGGCTATCTTTTTGGCAGTAACAAGACACAAGTGCGCATTACTTTAATTCAACCAATCAGGCCAGTTGGTTATTTATCACTTGTTGAATTTAATAAACAAGCAGCATAAAGTTTGGAAAACTTATCAAGGGTGTGGCGTTAATGCGTGACAAAGGTAAAGAGTAATGAAGCGCTTCCTAATAATTATTGCATGTCTAATCGAGCTAACTGCTTTCCTAGACCTGCATGAGGCCGCAGCTGATTCTGCACCTTCGATTTTAATAGAATTAAATGAATGGCTAACAAAAATTGAAGGAGAAAATATCGAATTTGTTTTCAAAGATCTTAGCGGCCCAATTACTCGAAAAAAATGTGATAACCCAATCCACTTTTATTTTACTAATACTTCAAGGCGGGTAATCAAAGCGGAATGTGAAGGCCAATGGCGTCGATTCATAAAAGTGCCAGAAAGAATTCATTTAGCAAAACTCAGTAAAGATCTGATTCCTAATGGTCAGCATGATCTCAATGCTTATGTCCTAACAGCGGACGTATCAAAGGGCCTTAAAATTACCGAGGGTATGTTAGATAGCATTCGTTCAAGTAGATCAATACCAACCAATGCCTTTACAGAAATTTCTCAGTTGGATGATCTGTACCTGCAACGTGATAAGAAGAGAGGGGATATTTTAATAAGCGAGGATTTAGATACTTCCAAGATAGTTGTTGTTCCAGTGGTAATTCTACCGTCGGGTTCACCACTCGATACAAATACCTTAATTGAGATTACCAAGTTTTCGGGTGTACCACCCGATTATATAAGCTCAATCGCCTCGCTACGTTATATGGAGCTAAGTAAAACAGTTGGGGTTGGCGAAATAGTTCGTACCCGTCACTTGAGGAAAGCAAAATTGATGCGGCGAAATGAATTAGTTACGATTTATTCAATTTCAAATAACTTTAGTATCGAGACCAAAGCGATCGCCCTTTCTGATGGTTATCTTGGAGAAAGAATCAAAGTAAAAAACCCAGAAAGCAATAAAATTATTACAGCTAGGGTTGTCGGATACGGCCTATTAAGTCTTAACTAACTCAGTCATAAGAAATCTTACGAACGTTCGAACCCGTACTTTTTTCCTCATCTCTGACAGAAAACACCCTGTACCAATAGTCACCAGGATCTGTAGGCTGATCCGAAAAAGAAGTATCAAAAGTTGTCCCCAATACCGTATAAAGATCTAGTAAATTCTTCTTACGCTGAATTTCAAATTCCCCTTCGTATCCTTCTTCATCGACAGACCATGTTAAATTCACTTTCTCAAAACTTCGTTCCGTTATCAGGTATTTGGGGGTCGGTAAAAGCCCAGCTCGACTGAGTTCTATAATATTAAACATCCCGAATGTATTTTGGCCTGCACCAGCTAAACTAGTGTCAAGCGGTCCTAAGGAAAACCGGATTCGCGAATCAGACTCAATAGATGCTTCCATCATCACATGCAATCTGCAAGAACCCGATGGACAATTTAGAGTATAGGTTAAAGAGTTAGTTGGGCCTAAACAAATAAGAACACTGCCTCCACCAAGGCTGCATTCCCAAGTTACAGTGTCATTTGGAACAATGTACCCAAAGCCTGGATTAAATAAAAAGTTAAATTGATCACTCGATATCAGAACACTTGCTTGCGCTTCATCCTTAAACGTTATATCCCAATTTGCAGTCCTTTCCAAATAAGTCCCCGAAGGTTGTACGGCACCATCTAACTGCACCCTGTCATCCTCACAAAGCCCCCCTACTCCGATGCCCTCAGACCCACCGAGGCAGACGGACTGACGGACTGACCATTCACCAATGAGTTGGGGTAATTCAAGTCTTTTCTGGGGGTTTCTTAATCGATCATGAATATCATTGATTACATCGGCAGACAGGGTATCGGATGGGCTCACTGATATGTTGTACCGATCATCAGCGCAAACATTTAATCCAATCAAAAAAGTACCCAGAAAACATAACAAAAACCTTATCACTGACTACTCCATCTTCAAATTTTCAATCGCAAGCTCATCAAACTTGTTTTCACGAAGATTAATAATT
Source organism: Gammaproteobacteria bacterium (assembly GCA_012960535.1). Classification (GTDB taxonomy): domain Bacteria; phylum Pseudomonadota; class Gammaproteobacteria; order Pseudomonadales; family Azotimanducaceae; genus UBA9926. The sequence continues at coordinate 103,705 of DUBB01000019.1, read as the reverse complement.
GCAACCAATATCGATATCGAGTCATTGTCTTTACCATCTGAGGCAATTATTTCTATCTCAAAATAGTTATCACCATTGCTATCTTTAGCATTCTCATAATCAGGGCTAAAATTAAACCTTAGTTGATTAGCCTCATCAATATAGAAAGATTCGCTATCGGTTCCCTCAACAGACAAGTTGACTTCATCGCCGTCTAAGTCCGAGTATGCTACCTCAACAACCAAACTGGAATTTTCAGGTACATTGTAGTCTTGGTTCAAAGTCAAGGACGGTGGATTATTGGAATTCAAGGACTCGCTTGAATTTGGATTGGTATTGCCCGAACCACTACCACAACCAGCCATCAACAGAAGAAGATAAATAAAAACTGGAAAATATCTTAAATTTATCATATAGTTAGGTGCGAAAAATTTTTTTTTTAGATTTACCTAAAGATTAATGAGAATTGACCGATTAATAGTTAGTGTAATCCCTTTGTGGAGTTAAAGATATGGTTGACAACGTAAATAGCGTTGGTTCTGGGAGACCTAGCCAGGTACAGAATTCACCTGCTGCGCCAAGTAGAGATACTGCAGATGAGGGTGAAAATCAAGTTCAGAAAGCAGGACAGGTACCGCAAGCTGTCGATGTTGAATTAAGTGATGCTGTTAAGCGAGCTGAAGAAAAAGCAGCTTTCGATGAAGTTAAAGTTCGCCAGCTGAAACAGGCCATTGAATCTGGAAATTATCCTCTGGATTCACGTAAGATGGCGGAAAGCTTTGTAGAACTCGAAAATTTACTTTAGAAATCCCAGCATGGCCGACTCAGCTATTCCGGACATCAGGTCTCTATCTATTCTAATTGAATCGTTAAAAACTCTTCTTGATGAGGAGTTTTTGCATTTAGGCTCTAAGGATCTTGACACAGTTGAATCAATTCAAGAAAGAAAAATGAGTTTAATGGAGGAATTGGGAAATCTTTGGTCGAGCTATTTAGAAGCATCCTCCAGTTCGAACGAAAATCTTCCTGTCAAAAAAGAGTTCCAGTCAAAATTAATTGACTGCCGTGACAAACATATTCGAAATGATCTTTTGTTGAAGAAACAATTAGAAATTACTAAAAACCTCATACAGGTCATCACTAATCGTAGTAACGACCAAGTAAATATTTATAATCGCTTAGGTCGTATCTCCTAGAGAAACATCACCACGGTGTTTTACCTTGCAATCGGTACACCCAAGCCAGAACAATCGCAACTGATTTAAAAAGACTTTCCGGGATCTCTTCATTTAGTTCAAGCTGAGCGAGGGTGGCTGCTAACAACCTGTCCTCAGTTATCGGTACATCCGCTTCCTCAGCTTTCTTTACAATTTCCTCTGCCAGTTCTCCCGATCCTTTAGCCGTAAGTGTCGGGGCCTTAATTCGGTCATACAAAACAGCAACCGCTATTTTCTGCTCCATTCCTTCATACATCAATGCTAATCCCATTGCTTGTTTTCATTAAATCGTTGGAATACCCTATTTGCTCTGCAGATGCCTCCAATCTCTTTGAGACCGGAAAAAGATTTACCTCGTAAAGACTTATCCCCAATTCCCCGAACTGGGACTTCAGCCACTCCAAATGATTCAACGCTTCATGATAAAAATCTAAATCATCTGTCCAGCAGTTTAATCTAACCTCATCTCTGTCGGAGACAGTTAAAGAAACATCCAAGTGTTGTGAATCACTTAAACTGACCCTCAAATCAATTTTCCATTCTCTCTGCTGGTCATCTTCCGAACCTTCTTCGTCACCCCTCCTTGATTCCACTTGAGCTAGGATTGGCCAATCATTAAGTACGGGAATCAGCCAATTAAGAACTGTGTTTCTATTTAATTGATTTCCAAGTGCTTCAAGTTGAAATGACTCTAATTCATCCAAGGCTGAATTTAACTGGCTCAGATCAGCTCCAAAGTTGTTATGTGATCTTTTCAAAAGCAACAGAAAAGTCTTTAAGTTTAAAGTTGGTTTATTTTGTTTAAAGACCTCGGATTCGTGAAACAAACCACTTCGATAAAGTGTAGATCTTAAAGCTTCAGCAGTTTGAGAGTCCGGTTCAAATGAAGACATTTGAAAACTGCTAAATATATTCCTTAATCTTGGCTCTCTAGACAGCATATTCGCGATTTTAGAAAAACTAAATAGACCAGATATCGAGGTGTTTTGTATCGCACGCCCTAACAGGCTATGTATTCTATCTATCGAAAACCTTGAAGCTACTTTACGCACTCTATCGGGCTGCAAAGAAAGAAGCATCGAGCCACCAACCAAAGCGGTAGCGACAAAGCTCGCTTTTCCTTCAGTTGCAGCAAAATTACTAGGTAACATTATCGCAGTTTTCGACCCTGTTAGAAAAACATTACCATCTGCCCTGTTAGCAATTACCCCGTTTACTAACTGTCCTTCTCTCAACCCGAGTGATCTGGCTTCAGGAGGTTCAAGCCTTAACGTATAAACAGAACTGCCCCCCTGTGAATAGGTTGCATTTACTCTGATGGGTTGATTGACAGAGTCCGCGCTAATCAAGGAACTACCCAGGGATACTGAATCCAATCCTTATAGGGATCGGTCATTTCATCATTCTTTTCTGAATTTTTATTTTCTCTCTTAAAAACCAACTTTCTAAAATCTTTCTCTAATGGCAGCCTTAGTTTTGAATTCGCATAAAGCCAATTTGGATTAGCTCTCTTAAATGCTTTAGGGTTAGCTGCAACAAACGCTTTTTTGAGAAATTCTCCATTTATGTTTGTCTTCGCTATCACTCGCTCTATGATCCTCGATAAGCTATCTCCCCGCTTGACCAAATAATAACCATCCTCATCAATTTGACTGATCTCGCCAGTAGAAACAGATTCGTCAACCGCTTTCTTCAGATCAGATAACATTCTCTCTAACGCAAGAGAAAGTTCATCATTCTTATTAGAGCCCGCCATCCCTTCAGCAACGCCAAAAACCTCAGACCGCTCAAGGACTTTTGTGAGGCTAGTATTTGTAGGGCTAACATTTGTAGGGCTAACATCTGCTTGATCATCGACCGCAACGTCACTAGAGAGTGACGTGGACAAGATGGCATTGGAGGAACAACTAACTAAGAAAACGACTATAAGAAGGAGAGATGAGCCCAAAATGATTACTCTATTCATAACATTAACCGTATCGACTTAGCGTTCATTATTATTCCGCTTCTCAAGTTTAGATTTCCCTCAACCATATGCAACAATGCACTTTGTTGATTAGACCGAACTATTTCAGCTATGGCTACGCTTTCCAAAGCAGAGGCTATCCCATGACTCTTAAATATTTCACTACCAGGAAACAATAAAAACCGATCCCCTATTCTAAAACCATCGGCTTCACCCGCATTCAATCTAAGTATTTGGCCAGCAATAGAAACGCGGTACGGTTCTCTGTCAATACAATTCAATTTCCTCAAAATTCCAATTTTTAGATCTCTAATAGAATCTAATCTATCAGCTAATCGATTTCTATTCTCAGAAATTAAGAAGACTTCACTTAGAGGTATCTTTATACCCCAATTCCAAGTACCCAAAATCGTAGTCCCTTTCATGAGCCTAAGCTCGCCATGGACTTTAATGAAATTATTTATTACCGGTATCAGGGAAGAAATCGCTGCAGTTACGTATCCTTTGATCTTTGAAGGTTTGACTTTTTCTTCTATCCTCACAATGGACTCAAGTTTTAACTCGCCACCATTATTAGCACCCTGTAATGCCAATAGGTGGCCGATCGAATTGGTGCTTCGATCACTAGCAAGCAATAACCCAGAATCATCAAAGATTAACTCTCGCACCGCATGACCCGATGACCTACCTACATTTATTATGGCTGCAGAAGGATAGGAGGGGAGCAGTAATATCTCCCTAAAATCCAGTCTAAAGGACTGATCACTATATTGCGGGGTACAAAGAGGAGGAGGAGATATCGGGGAATATCTATGCTTGTCAATTTTGGCTACAAGGCCTGCTCTGGTGCCATTATGACTATCTGCAACGTCAAACTCTAACTTATCTATAGCTAAATCAGTCTGATAGATGGTTGAATCTGCAATTATCCTTGAATTAGACATCAATCCCATAGATCGGATGTGAGCACTTTCGCCGATGGCTAATCTAAAAATTGCCTTCCTAAAGTCTTCTAACTCAAATTCCGTTTCCGCAATACTAAACGAACCATGCATGCTACATAGAAGTGATAAAAACAAGATAATAGGGCCTCTTTTACAAGAACCTATACGATTCATCATGTTTTCGCTCCCATAGAGCAACTGAAAATTTACTCAGCTACTCATGAACTCCATTCTAAATTCGTACCCTAATCACCGCCGACAGAATCCAAATGCGATTTTCCCCCACTTTCGGCAACCAAATCAGCAACTGCTTTATCACCAATTCTCAACGTCGTCTCATAACTATGTCCACCAATGGGTCGAATACTAACTAACTCAGCTCCATAGATAATGCCTTCTACTTTTGATCGAAGAGACTCTTCTACGACCTTCGATGATGACATCAAACCGTTCACTTCAATGTATTGTCCGTAGATTTGCTCCACAAGCGACTTGTAAGCCTCTAACTTCGAGGCCTTTGCCGCCATCAAACGTTTTTCTTCTTCAGATTGGCCCGATTGAGCAGAAATAACGGCATAACCAATGCCAGTGATAGCCTCTGCATGAATCTTGTCTAAGCTAGGGACATAATGATTTGTGACACAACCAACTAACAAAAGCAAAAATGAGGTAAAAAAGAAAATTCTGAACATAAAAACACCCTAAATTCGTCTTGTCACAGTACTTTAATCGGTTCCGGGACGATTTTCTTTAATATAGGCATAGTTCCTGCATTGAAACCGTCAACAAGTAGCTAATCTGTCTTATTTCTGGCAGACGACGACAATAAAAGGGATTTTATGGAATTTACCTGGGATAAATTGACGAATATTCGACAATTTGCTGCAAATTTCCCATGGAGTTCTTTGGCAGTACCTGCTGTGGTACTTCTTATTCTGGCATTACTAATCCTACCGATGCCACCCTTAATGTTGGACATATTCTTTTCTATAAATATCATTCTCGCTCTAATCATCATCATGGTGGCAATAAACACTGCTAGCCCACTTGATTTTTCTTCTTTCCCCATAGTCATACTCTTCGCAACGACCATGCGACTGGGACTAAACGTTGCCTCAACTAGGTTGGTCCTTCTCGAGGGTCATCAAGGGGGAGATGCAGCTGGAAAAGTTATCGAGGCATTTGGTCAATTTGTTATTGGAGGCAATTACGCTGTCGGTTTTATTGTATTCGCGATTTTGATGATCATTAACTTTATCGTTATCACTAAGGGAGCTGGAAGGGTCTCGGAAGTAATTGCTCGTTTCACTCTTGATGCTTTACCCGGAAAACAAATGGCAATTGATGCCGATCTCAATGCGGGCGTAATCGACCAAGACACAGCAAGAGATCGAAGAGCACAAGTATCTCAAGAATCAGATTTCTATGGTTCTATGGATGGGGCATCGAAATTCGTAAGAGGAGATGCTGTTGCTGGCCTACTGATTCTCATGATCAATTTAGTAGGCGGGTTAGCGATTGGCATGCTACAACATGATCTAACCTTCGGAGAAGCTTCTAGAGCCTATCTGTTATTAACTATTGGCGATGGTCTAGTCGCACAATTACCCGCTTTAATTTTATCTTTAGCTACGGCACTCATAGTATCAAGGGTATCGACTTCAGAATCCGCTCCACAACAAGCTACCAGACAACTTGGCAATCCTGCCGCATTCGCCATAGCCGGCGGCACTCTGACCATCCTCGGCGTCATACCCGGCATGCCTAACGCAGTGTTCTTAATGTTAGGTATATTCTCTCTAACAATAGCCTTCATGCTTAAAAGAAACCTTTCCAAGATTGATAAAGCCGTAGAAGCATCAAATGTAGCAGACGATCCAACATCGCCAAATGAACTACTAGAGCTGGATTGGGATGATGCAGGGCAAGTTGATGTTGTCAGCATCGAATTAGGTTACGGTCTTATTTCATTAATTGATTCTGAACACAACAGCAGCCTATTACAAAGAGCAAAAGGAATTAGGAAGAAAATGTCATCTGATCTAGGGTTTCTACTTCCTACCATTAGAATCAGAGATAACCTAGACAATCCGCCAACTCAGTATCGTATCGTCCTGAATGGTACAAGTAGAGGCAAAGGAATAATAGAAATTGGTCGTGACCTGGCAATCAACCCGGGAAGTGTTTACGAAGAAATTGACGGAATAGCAACTAAAGACCCAGCATTTGGGCTAGATGCTGTTTGGATAAAGACTGAAGACAAGGAATATGCGCAAGCCTTGGGTTATACCGTGGTGGATGCTGCATCGGTGATAGCGACTCATATGAATTCCATCCTAAGGTCTAATGCAGACGAGTTAATGACCTTTGATATCGCGCAACAGCTTATCGATAGAATTGCCGAAAACTCACCTAAATTACTTGAAGATTTCATTCCTGATCAATTAAGTCTTAGTACATTAGTTAAAATACTACAAAACCTGTTAGCTGAGGGAGTCCCTCTAAAAGACATGCGAACAATTCTCGAAACACTTTCCGAAGGTACTAGCTTTTCGAAGGATTCTGAAAAGCTTACGGCATTAGTCAGGATCAAACTCGGAAGATTGATCATCCAAGAAATAAGTGAACCGGATCATCCACTCGAGGTTATGACACTAGAACCAAGCCTAGAGCAATTATTAAATGACCTCATTTCAAATGCGCAATCTATTGAGGATGTTGCACTTGAGCCTAATCTTTCTCAAAGCTTTTTCAGTTCAGTTTCTGAAATTGTGGAAGAGATGGAAAAAGAAGAAAAATATCCGATTTTAGTTGTTTCTCCCACAATTCGTAGCTGGTTAGCTAGATTATTGAAGCGGGCAAAACAAGAACTATCGGTGCTTTCATATAGAGAAATACCTGACGATCAATCAATCAGGATCGTCCAAACCATTGAGTTAAATGATAAAGAGTCCGCTGAGGAATAAAATATGGAACTTAAACGCTACCTAGAAACTGATTCAAAACTAGCCCTGGAGAAAATAAGAAGCATCCATGGGGATGATGCTCTCATTATCTCAACTGAGAAAGTTGGTAACAAGACTGAGGTTATTATTGGCATTGAAGAGAAGAAGGACGAGAAAGTTACTAAACCAGAAACAACCGAACCGGGGTTTAAAAAACATCTAAATAATTCTCTTGTGACAAAAAGCTCCGCTTCACCTAAAGATCCATGGAAAGTTTTGGCAAGAATGAATAATGAGATCAAAACGCTTAAAGCTTCTATGGAAAGTATGCAAATTAAGGTTCAAAAAGAGAATCAACCTATTTCACTTGATTCATTGGATACAAAAGTTAATGACGCAGGTTTTAACTTGCAAGCAATTGAGCTCAATAGTAAATGGCAGAATTCCCATATATTCTTAGGAATACCCGGGTCTGGAAAAAGTCAAATAATTAAAAGAATCGCCCTTACTAAAATAGAAAATAATGAGGCAAAACCTCTAATAATCAGCGCTTCCCAGGAAGGTCTAGAGTTAGACTATTCCTTGGCCAATTTCTCAGAGCGTAACGATATTCCTCTTATGGCTATAAGGCTGGAACAACTACCCGAAATACTACCTAAAATGGTTGCTATTTTTGATCTTGTATTAATAGAAGCGAACACCGTGAGCCATATAACCCAACCAAATTTCGAAAAATTAGACTGCAACTTGACTAGCCATCTCTGTATAGCTGCCGATTCTGATATTGATTACTTATCTAAGGAATCGAACATAGACTATAATCTATTAAATTCTGTAGTCTTAACCAGGCTAGATCTCTGCGAAGACCTTCCAGGTAAGCTCTTGGAAATGACTAACTTGAATGTAAAGATCACTGGTACCTCCACAGGTCATAAAATCTAAAAGGCTAAGTAATGGCGCATCTTATAGGTATTGCAAGCGGTAAAGGAGGTGTAGGTAAGACCACCATGACCATAAATTTAGCTATAGCCTTACAGAAAAGTGGGCTTACTACCTTAGTTCTCGATGCAGATCTTGGTTTAGCAAACGCACAACTAATGCTAGGCGTTAAGCCTACTCATACAATATCAGATTTACTTTCTGGTAATTTGGCTCTAGATGAAATTGAACTTAATTGTTATGCAGGTGTTGGTCTAATTCCCGGAGCCTCTGGTAAAGAGGCGCTCACTAATTTATCAACTCCAACCTTATTGGATTTAATTAATTTACTAAAGGCCTCTCCTAAGCAAATAGTCCTATTAGATACGGCTGCAGGTATCTCAAAACAAAATATGCAATTGCTATCTACCTGCGATAGCAAATTAATAATCTTTTTGGATGAACCATCCTCTATTGCCGATGCTTATGGTGTACTAAAAATACAGCAGTCCAAATCTGGACTAGAATCAACTTTTCTCATACCAAACAAAGTTAACGATCAAGACGAAGGAAAACTGTTATACAAAAAAATGAATGGGCTATGTATGAACTTTCTATCAGAGCCTACACAGTATCTTGGATCTATTCGAAAAGATCACAAAGTATTAACCGCTATCAGATCACGATCTCCTTTAGCTAAACAGCATCCAGAGAGTTTAGCGTGGCAAGATATCAGGCTTATTGCAGAACAATTAGCTAAGTCGCTGGCGCTAAATTAACTATATATGAGGCGCAATAAACTTGTTAAGCTAGCGTTAAATTTGGACACATTCATAGTGGCTAATAGTGATGAAATCCAGCCTGCCATTTAGAGCAACCGAAAACGGCAACAAACTCTTGCCAGAGCATTACTCTCTCGTCAAAAGAACCGCTCTTTACCTGAAAACTAGGCTTCCCAATTCCGTAGAAGTTGATGATCTAATCCAATCGGGTTTAGAAGGCCTAATGCAAGCGCAAAAATCTTATGATGCCGGCAAAGAAGTCGCTTTTGACCTTTACGCCAAGACTAGAATCAAAGGTGCCATGTTAGACGAAGTAAGAAGGCTTTCGTATGCAACCCGGACGACCGTATCTCTGAAGCGTCAGCAAGCATCGGCTTTTGAACATCTATCTAACAGTCTCAATAGAAACCCTACTAACAGAGAAATGGCTAGCTATCTTGGTAAAGATTTGCATACCTTTGAGAAGGAACGCTTAATTGCTTCAGGCAGTGAGACTATCAGTGTCGAAGCTCAACCTTCCATGCACTCAGAGGAAGAAGATAAGACATCCGATCCTGCACATATTTATGATCAATCAGAACTTTTGATAGAGCTTCAGAAACATATCGAAAAACTGCCTGAAAGAACAAGACTCATTATCTCTCTCTATTACACAGAAGAAATGAACCTGAAGGAAATAGCCGCCATACTCGAAATATCCGAGTCTAGAGTAAGCCAAATTCTTAGTGAAACTGCCGGGAAGTTAAAGGACAAATTAACCTTAAATTAGAGCTATAGTTTTCACTGCAATAAATAAGTTGGCACATAAATATAGGCTCAGAGGAGTCAACTATGGGTTTATTCAAAGGATTAAAAGCCTCCAAAGAAAGAAAAAAGGCAAAAGAATTTTATAGCGAAATTCCTAGAATGAACGCTGAAAAGAGAGAACTAAGGAAACTTAAAGCAGTCCTTAGCGCTCGACTTACGGCTTTCATCGATAAAACATTTATCGAAGGAGCAGAGATTATTTCCAATTGGCAGGAAAAAGGGAGTGAGGGGCGTCCGCCTGCAATGTTTTCTAGCGCGTTCAAAGATGTAAAAACTATTGGAGGAACTGTTACGGTCTATCTACCCCAAAAGTACACAAACATTTATTTTGAACTCGGATCAAAATATCAATCGGCGTTGCTTACCAAAAACCAGGTTATCGCCTTGGCAGATTCGACAGCTACAGAAGTTAGTGATAGTTTGACTCTAGAAAACCCCATCGTACCTCTAGCTTTTCTAAGAATAGAAGATGAAGAAGATGAAGAAGCTGGAGAAGATGAAGAAAATGAAGAAAATGCAGAAGAATAGAGCAACTAAAAGAATGAAGTTTTTTCACCAATCGAGACCCTAGCAATTGTCAAATTACGTCTACCACCCCAAAGTAAAGAATTTAGCGATCAGCATAATAGATAGCTGCCCGGTCCCCACTGAATATTCAGACTTTTTCTTTAGAGACGGAATTTACTGTGAATTCAATCCTTCCAATAATGACTTTGTGTGTTGCTGGTGCTTTGATAAGGAACAACAATACTTCTGGATAGGAGAAGGTAAACATTGGACCAAATACGAAAACGTTGAGGCCGACAATATCGCACAACATCTATTATCAACAATTCCTTCTCTGTCGACGTCGGGAAAATCCACTCAAGGCTACGGAATGATCACGGAAACCTTATTCAAAATCAAAGCCAATAAATTTTCCAATTCTAATAATCCTAAAAACTGACGCTAGGTCATACATTAATAGTAAGACTGTCACGATAATTCGTCTCAGTGCTAGCCAAGGTCAAATAACGCTCTTGCTCCACGAGGCCACCAACATCCAGCAAAATCCGACTCCCCTGCTCTTTCATCAGTTCATATCGGTAACCAGCGCCCAGCACATGGCATGGCATGCATCGAGTTTCTAGAAACGATCCCGCTAAGTCAGAAAAAAGCTGTCAGTCCGGGATTGATCAGACCATGATTTTACGTATCGACCCAAAACGACTGACGGGAGTCAGTCCCGCTCGTGCAGGTGAAATCAATGGACCAGACACTCAACATGGTCGCATTCGGCAACGCATCGTATTCGTCCTACACATCCACAATCCCAACAGCTAGCATAGTCGAAGCGGGAAGCACCAAAAACAATTACAGCTACAGCGTCAGCGTTCTGATTGCAGCTGCGTATTTCTTCCGCAAGTCACCGCCTGAAACCAAGCTGTTAGTCTATTTTGTTGGTATAAGATTCTCAAATTGATCCTGGTGATGGAGGTCACCGAAAACTATTGTAAAGGCACCGAATCTTTTGACTTTCTTTCTTTGGTTGGTGGAATGGACTCACCATGACAGTCCTCAACTTCCTTTTGTTCCTACAAGAAGAAACAGGCTGTCTTGAATATATTACTGACTAGTAGAATTACGACTTGCCTATCTCATCGGTCCTAATACAATGTTGCTCTGAAGGCCGATCTTGGGGCAGTTTTATATATTTCTGATGCCATAAGTTAAATAGTTCATTATCCAAAACAGGGAGCAAGCTTAAAATGGGGTGATGTCTATAATTCATTAAATTGCCCAGTTCAAGTTTGTTGTCATCCATCAATGTGAGCGGACATCATAATTTACCGTTCTAATTCGATAATTATATTGGCTGTAACCGGATATATCCTCGGTGTTCTATGTTTAAGAATCATAAAAGTTACAAAAAACACAATATTTGAGGCTTGATTTAAAGGATATTTTTAGCGGCTGTTATTGTCAGTGGTCCCAAATGGTCTGACGACATATAAGGAAAGTTGACTCAACTACTCTTTAGGATGAGCTCATATGACCGACTAGTGAGAATAGGTATAGCGAGATTGAGAGAACTTACAATATTTTTGCTCTCATGGTTTTATTAATCGTTTCTCTTTCGAGGTAATTTATATGGCAGACGATAAGTTTGAACTCTACGTAGGTAAAAGTTCCAAGTTGGAAAATACTATATTAGACATAGAGGGTCAGGCAAAAATAGATGGCTTTGTTTCTGGGGAACTAAAGACAAAGCTACTACACATTGGTGAGAGCGGAAAGGTGGTTGGTAAAGTCGATGCCGAACTCATAGTAGTAGATGGTATATTAGAAAGTGCAGATAAAGAAATTACTTCCTCCGTTAAGATTAGTGTCAATGCCACTGGAAAAATTGAAGGAAATATTTCTTACAATAGTCTGGAGTGTGTGGAGGGTGCGATTATCCAAGGTAATCTCTCAGTTTTAAAGACTAAAAGTTAAGGGTTAGGGCTAACTAATATAAGACTGTGAGGTAATAACCCTATAATCTACATAATGTATGACTTACTTTAAAGGCTAAATATTCGCTCCTTGAGTCACTCTAAACGATACTCCCCACTTTAAATCTAGCTGTATTCGAGTGAGGGCAGATATAAAGATTAACGATTAGCCATTCAACTCAGTGGAGAAGAAAATTTGCTTTTTCAGGGAATTTTTTTATAGTTAGCCCATTTTTACATGACCTTGGCAGTGACTAGCTGTCCAAAGATCCGAAACGAGACAGAATTCCATCAAGTTCATCGAGACTGTTGTAGCTAATAATCAACTGGCCAGCGTCATTTTTACGCTGTTTTAATGAAACCCGCTGACCCAATTTTTCCGATAGCTGATCTTCCAGACGCTGGATATCTGAGGTCTTTGGCTGGTGCTGTTGTATTTTAGATTGCTGCGGAGAATTTAACTGCTTAACCAGCGTCTCAGCCTGCCGTACGGTTAACCCCTTGGCAACGATCTGACGTGCAGCCTGTGCCTGTAATGTCTGTTCAAGGGCCAGCAGGGCTCTTGCATGCCCCATATCGATATGTTGGGTCAAAAGTAACTCTGCAGCAACCTGGCCCAGCCCGGCTAACCTGACCGAGTTACTTACTGTTGCTCGACTTTTACCCACTGCTTCTGCAGCCTGTTGATGTGTTAAATCAAACTCCATTATCAAGCGCTGCAGCGCCAGCGCTTCTTCCATGGCGTTTAAATCTTCCCGCTGAATATTTTCAATCAGTGATACTGCCAACTGAGACTGAGAATCTACCTCCCTAACAATCGCAGGAATCTGCGCCATACCTGCAAGCTGACAGGCACGCCAACGACGTTCACCAGCAACAATTTCATATGAATTTCCACTGATTGCACGGACAATAATGGGCTGCATCACACCGTGTACACGAATTGAGGCGGCTAATTCCTGTAATTTTTCCTCATCAAACTGAATCCGCGGTTGAAATCGTCCGGGTTTGATCCACTCAATCGGAAGCTGCCTGAGGGCCAAACCAGAAAAACCATCCTTTTCACCATCATGTTCACTATCACGAGCGCCTGCAGGGCCACCGGTTAGATGATCCACTTGATCTGATCGGGCCTGGCTCGGTCCGAGTAGTGCATCCAATCCTCTGCCAAGACCTCTTTTTTTTGCTGCCATCGTCTTAACTCCCTATTGCCGTGTTTTAACCATCACCGCGGTTAACTTGGGTCGGTTCCATCCTTCGCAACACCTCGCCTGCCAATGCCAAGTAGGCTTTTGATCCCGAAGATTTGGAATCGTAGTAATACACGGGTAATCCATAACTCGGCGCCTCTGCCAAACGCACATTTCTCGGTACCACCGTACGATACAGCCTGTCACCAAAATATTCGCTCAATTGCGCAGACACGTCTTTTGTCAGGCTATTGCGCGGATCATACATGGTACGAACTATTCCCTCTATTTTTAAGCTCGAATTCAATTGTTCTCTGACTCGAGTCACTGTGCCCATCAAAGCGGTCAAGCCTTCCAACGCATAGTATTCGCACTGCATGGGAATGATGACACCCTGTGCTGCAACTAAGGCATTTAAAGTCAGTAAATTCAATGACGGCGGGCAATCAATGAACACGTAATCATAATCAGATTCGAGACCAATCAAGGCATTTTTCAGTCGACTCTCTCGGTTTTCCATGGATAACAACTCAATTTCGGCTGCCGTTAAATCCGAATTGGAGCCCAGTAGAAAAAAACCGGTATCGTGATTTTTTCGAGCAATATCCCTTATAGATTCCTGATACACCAACACATCATAGATTGATTCAACCAGTTCATCCTTGCTTACGCCGCTTCCCATAGTGGCATTACCCTGTGGATCCAGATCAATCAGCAGCACCCTGCGACGCATGGTAGATAATGACGCAGCCAGATTAACCGACGTTGTCGTTTTTCCTACACCACCTTTTTGATTAGCCACAGCAATCACTTTCATAATCCATTACTCTTTATCATCACTGCCAGGGCTTCCTGGTCGATTACGGCGTAATCTGCAATTAAATCAAAGGGGTCTAGCCTGTTCAACTGCGGGCTTTCGAATCTTCAATAATCAACAGACCCCTTTCTGAATTCATAAAAGGCACCCGCAAACGCTGATGCCTGAATATATAATCACAGGTAGACAAACTAACTGCGAGCGCTTTATCAAAACGACTAATCATCGCCAGGATATTGCCAGAGGGTTTTAATAGATGAGCAAGCGACGGGTATATATCCAGGGGTTGTCTGAAAGCCCGACAAACAACCTGGTCAAATTTCCGATCACGCAGCGACTCTACTCTGGACTGCACGACCTCAACGTTGTGCAACCCTAACTCTATTTTGACCTGCGTCAGAAATCGAGTTTTTTTACCACTAGCATCCAACAAGACAAAATGTTTTTCAGGGAAATTCAAAGCCAGAGGAATACCCGGTAACCCTGCGCCACTACCCACATCAATGACTTCAGCCCCGGTAACATAAGGCACCAAAGTTAACGAATCAAGCAGATGCCTGCTCACCATCTCATCGAGCGTTTTGACGGCGGTAAGATTAAAACGCTGATTCCAGCGATGCATTAAGCCAAGATAATCATTAAGTGCCGCTATAAATTCCGGGCAGGACCGCAAACCAGCGTCTGCCCGAGTCAATTCTGCTAAGCCCGTACCGAGTGTCGACGAAACGCTCACCCTGTTGCTGCAGGGCGCTGCAGATCACGCCGCCGCTTTAAATGAACCAGCAGCAGCGATACCGCAGCGGGCGTCACGCCAGATATTCTGCTGGCCTGACCCAGATTCTCAGGTTTTACATCTTGCAACTTCTGCTTCACTTCATTTGATAAACCATGGATACACGCATAATCCATATCGACCGGTATATTAAGGGAGTACTGTGCACGGGTTCGATCAATATCCTGTTGTTGCCGGGCAATATAACCTCGATACTTGATATCGATCTCCACCTGCTCTGCGGCAATGGCATCATCGTCGGATTTTCCACTGGCGCTGAGTAGAGACTGAATATCTACGCCAGGCCTTTTTAATAAATCTGACAGATGATATTCCCGGCCCAAGGGTTCTTCCAGCAGCGCATCAATAGCGGAATTACCCGGAAAAACCACGGTATCAGCCATTTCTATAGCGAGTTTTTCAATCCTATCTTGTTTCTTGAGGTACTTAATCCATTTACCATCATCAACTAGGCCCAACTTCCTTCCAGTTTCGGTAAGACGCCTATCCGCATTATCCTGTCGCAGAATCAAACGATATTCTGCACGACTGGTAAACATACGATAAGGTTCCAGGGTTCCAAGGGTAATCAGGTCGTCTACCAGAACTCCCAGATAAGCCTGTTCTCTGCCAGGTGACCAGGGCGCTCTGGATTGACTCTGTAGCGCAGCATTAATACCGGCCAGCAAACCCTGTGCAGCAGCTTCTTCATAGCCTGTCGTACCATTAATCTGACCTGCAAAATACAACCCCTGAATGGGTTTGGTTTCCAGGGTCGATTTCAATCCCTTGGGTTCAAAAAAATCATATTCTATGGCGTATCCTGGCCGAGAAATATGGGCGTTTTCAAAACCTTTTATAGACTGTATAAGGTTTACCTGGACATCAAACGGTAGGCTGGTTGAAATTCCATTTGGATAAAGCTCTGTGGTATTCAAGCCTTCCGGTTCAACAAAAATCTGGTGCGCGGTTTTATCAGCAAAACGCACAACTTTATCTTCTATAGACGGGCAGTAGCGAGGCCCGACGCCATCTATGACCCCCGAGTACAACGGCGACCGCTCCAGACCAGCTCGAATCAGATCATGGGTGGCTTCATTAGTATGCGTGATATAACAAGGTCTCTGTTCAGGGTGTGCGCTTGCTTTTGACCAAAAAGACATGACAGGCCGCGGCGTATCGCCGGGCTGTTCGGTTAACGAACCAAAATCGACGCTTCTGCCATCAATTCGGGGCGGCGTACCGGTTTTTAATCGACCTACCTGAAAGGGCAGTTCTCTAAGCCGTTCAGAAAGCTTATTAGATGCAGCGTCTCCTGCTCTTCCACCACTTTGCTGATTCAAGCCAACGTGAATAATCCCACCCAGGAAGGTACCGACTGTGAGGATGACTGCATCGGCCCTGAATTGCTGCTGCATCTGAGTGATAACACCAACCACTCGATTATTCTCTATTATTAAGTCCGCCACCGATTGCTGAAATAAACTGAGATTTTCCTGATGTTCAAGTTTCTGTCGTACAAATGCCTTATATAGCTGCCGGTCAGTCTGCGCACGAGTAGCCCGGACAGCAGGTCCTTTTCGACCATTTAATACCCTGAAATGAATTCCTGCAGCATCAGCAGCTTCTGCCATAACGCCACCCAGTGCATCAATCTCCTTAACCAGGTGACTCTTACCAATACCCCCTATGGCAGGGTTACAGGACATCTGACCAAGGGTTTCAATGTTCTGGGTAATCAATAACGTCTTCGATTTCATGCGTGCAGCCGCCAGCGCCGCCTCCGTGCCAGCATGGCCTCCACCTACTACAATGACATCGAATCGAGTCATTCTCACTGAAATTCCTTTTCCGTAGCTATCTCTAGGACTACCTGTCCTGCTTTACTGCAGCAAAGACTAGTATATCACCCACTTTTATATCCCGTGTTTTACTTACCCGTACAAACTTGAAAAAACCCTCAAGCTTACTTACCTATACAAAAACTTGAAAAAATCCTGCCTAATAACTCATCACTTCGCAATTGACCCGTTATTTCACCTAAAGCATCCTGAGCCCGTTTGAGCTCTTCAGCCATTAATTCACCCGCGCTTTCCTCAGTAAGCCTTAATAAAGCCAACTGCAGGTGTTCACTGCCAAGCTCAAGAGCCGATAAGTGCCTCCTGCGAGCAGAGAACAACCCATCGGGGTGCAGATTCAGCGCTAATTTTTCTTTCAGGATCGTCATCATCTGGGGCAGTCCCTGACCCGTTTTTGTGGAAAAATAAACCGCATCAGACTCACCTGTTTCAGTGCTTAGCTCTATGGATTCAATCAGATCAACCTTATTGAGAACCGGGATTAACGGTTTTTCCAGATTAATACCTTCAAACAAGTTCTGTTTCAGGTCCGCTAACCTTCTATGAATCAGATCCGGTGACGGGTTTACCTTCAATTCTTCCATTTGAGTGGTTTCCACCGACCAGTCAATTAGCCACAATACCGCATCTGCCGTTTCAATTGATTGAATCGTTCTCCTGACACCTTCCCGCTCAATTAGGTCATCGCTATCGCGTATACCGGCAGTGTCTAATACCCTGATGGGAATACCGTCTAAAACGATATTCTCCCGGATTACATCTCTTGTTGTACCCGCTATTTCCGTTACGATAGAAGTTTCCTGACCCGACAAAAAGTTCATCATGCTGGATTTACCAGAGTTTGCTGCACCCACCAGTACCAGGTGTAATCCTTCCTGCAGGATCACGCCCTGCTGAGCGCGGCTCAGTATGGAGGCCACCTCAGCAATCAAATCCTGTAAATGAACTATTACATTCTGATCCGCGAGAAAATCCTCTTCTTCTTCGGGAAAATCGATTGATGCTTCAACAAAAATTCGCAGCTGTGTTAACTTTTCAACCAACTCATTTATCTTACTGGAGAAAGCACCCTGCAGTGATTTAACCGCACTGCGTGCAGCAGCTTCACTGGCACTATCGATAAGATCAGCGACCGCTTCAGCCTGAACAAGGTCGATTTTATTATTAAGGAAAGCGCGCTCACTGAATTCCCCCGGTCGCGCCTGTCGGGCACCCAGCTCAATGCAGCGCCTGAGTAATATTGACATGACCACTGGGCCACCATGACCGTGCAGCTCCAGCACATCTTCGCCAGTAAATGATGCTGGCCCTTGAAAATATAGAACAAGTCCCTGGTCGATCACACTGCCATCGGCATTTTTAAACAACCGGGTTACAGCCACTCTTTTATCAGGGAGTTCGCCCACCAGCGCCGTTCCAATGACAACGACGTCAGGGCCAGACAATCGGATGATGCCGATGCCACCCCGTCCCGCTGGAGTCGCTTCGGCTACGATAGTTGAAAAATCAGAAACCTCTGGATTCTGATTCAAGGGTTTAACCTGCTTTTTCCAAGCTTCGTGTTACGTATAACTGCTGTAAAACACTCAGGATATTGTTAATCAACCAATAAAGAACCAGCCCCGCTGGAAACCATAAGAAAAAGAAGGTCATCATGATAGGCAAGAACTTAAATACTTTCGCCTGAATCGGGTCTGGTGGTTCTGGTTGCATCATCTGCGTTAAAAACATGGAAATTCCCATCAAAATTGGCAACACAAAATAGGGATCCATAACAGATAGATCATTAATCCATAGTAGAAACGGCGCCTGTCTAAGTTCAACGCTCTCCATTAAGGTCCAGTAAAGCGCCAGAAAAACCGGCATTTGTAACAGAATAGGCAAACAACCGCCCAAAGGATTAGCGCCTTCTTTTTTATACATTTCCATCATAGCCTGGCTGAACTTCTGCTTATCATCACCAAAACGTTCTTTCAGTCGAGCCATTTCGGGCTGCAGTTTTCGCATTTTAGCCATGGATCGAAAACTGGCTGCAGACAGAGGATAGAGCAACATTTTAACCAGTATGGTAAGCAGGATAATCGCATAGCCCCAATTGTTTACCAGTGAGTGAAATAAAGTCAGGCCACTGAACAACGGCTGCGCTAACCACCAGAGAAAGCCATAATCCACGGTTAAGCCTAAACCATCTGCAATCTCGTCCAAACGCTTTTGATTCTTGGGGCCCATATAAAATGATCCACCCAGTATCTCGCTCTGCCCAGGTGCTATCTCTAACTCTTCAGAGGTAAAACCCAATAACAGAATATCTCTACTATTTAATTTCCTAGCGTAAAAATTGGACGCTTTATCCTGCGCCGGTACCCAGGCACTCAAAAAGTAATGTTGCGAAAACGCGATGTAGCCTCCCTGTAAAGAGACCTGGAAAGATTCTTCCTGCAAATCATCAGCGGTAAACTTCTGATAGAGATCATCCTTCGTGCGAGTTGCAACGCCGACGAAAGGCTGCATGCCCATGCTATTGGTATCTTCGCCCACAGGATCCTGACCATCTCTTTTAATCTGGCCATAAAAGGCCACCTTAGCGGGCACTGATCCAATATTGGTTAACCGATAGCGCACATCCACCAGATAGTCGGTCTGCCTGAAAACAAACTCCTTAATAAGAATAAGCCCATTAACCGGGTTCTCGAGTGTTATCGGAACAATTAACTCCTGTTCCCCAGAATCTAATACATACTCATTGAAACGAGCCTTATAATCTGGTCTCGAGCCCGTTTTATCAGTCCCATTGGGTCCGATAAGACCGCTCTGAGCTGAATAAAGATTCTTGGGATTTAAAAGAATCAGCGGGTTATCGGGCTCATTGATCTGCGTGGGGTATTTGAGCAGATCTGCTTGATCAATATCTCCACCATGAAGGTTGATGGTGACTTCCAGTACGTCGGTCTTAACTTTAATGTGATATTGTGGTGCCGCTAGAGCATCAGATTTCTGGATTAATGGATTTTTCAGGCGCTTGTCTGCAAACAATTCGGGGATCTGATGATCATTTTCTGGGACGCTATTCAATTCCCCATCAAAGCTATCGGTCCGTTCTTCATAGCCAGACTCGGTAGCAGGCTGTTTACTTTCGTTACCATAATCCTGTTGCCAGTTAAAAACCAGTAAATAACCGGTAATGCTTAGGCCAATAAAAATGAGAATTCGCTGATAATCCATATAACCTACTTAAGTGATTCCTGTTGAGGAACAAGATCAGTTCCTCCTGGATGAAATGGGTGACATTTCGAGATTCTGATGGCCGCTAACCTGCACCCTTTGAACAATCCAAATCGATCGATACTTTCTATAGCGTAATGGGAACACGATGGATAGAACCGACAATTCTGGCCAAGCAATCCAGACAGTGTCCATTGATAAAAGTAAATAAGTTTAATCGCGTAACGCTTGATCACGTTTATCTTCCGATTTTTGAATTAATTTATTGAAGGCGAGGGTTAGACGTTCACAAAGATCCTGTTTTGAGAGGCTATCACCTTTGGATTTAGCAAGGACAATAATATCAAGATGGTGGTTAGATGTTTTTCTAAAAGCTTCTCTGGTTATTCGTTTAAACTGATTTCGACAGACCGCTTTATTGATATTTCTCTTACCAACGATGACACCTAATCTGCCCTGTTCAGATTTTCCTCTGCTGGCTAAAACCATGAAACAGTGGTCATGGTGTCGGTATTCCGTGTGTTTAAAAACCCAGTCGTATGCAGCACGTTCATGGAGTCTTCTACTTACCGGAAAATCGTGCTCTAAGCCGGTGATTTTTCTGTCACTCTACTTTTTTTACGCGGATAATTCGTGTCTGCCTTTAGCTCTGCGACGTTTTAAAACAAGTCGCCCAGCTTTAGTAGACATTCGAGAACGAAATCCGTGGGTCCGCTTACGTTTCAATACACTTGGCTGAAAAGTACGTTTCATTTTATTAAACCCAACTCTTTCTTTAGGACGCGCGATTCTAAGGTTTTAGGGCCGTAACGTCAATGTTCTATTTAATGGTAAACAGTATTTAAGTGCAAGATTTTGATTATTATTGTGTGTTATTTTTGATTCAACGAGGCTCATGATTACTTCCTAATAGATAAATATATATTTATTAAATTTATTATTGTTATTATTATTATAGAACCTTCTCCAGTGGGTAAGTGCTTTTTTTTCTGTAAATTC
Source organism: Gammaproteobacteria bacterium (assembly GCA_012960535.1). GTDB lineage: Bacteria > Pseudomonadota > Gammaproteobacteria > Pseudomonadales > Azotimanducaceae > UBA9926. Next base: position 82,814 of record DUBB01000019.1, on the reverse strand, counting down.
ATGGCCTTATGGTTCTTCTAGATGGCGTGTTTAACTGTGCGTAATATCTGGTTATATTGTGGGTTATGGTTGTATGGAATCGACAGTTATCCACTGGTTGATGATAGCACGCTTTGTATTAACCAGTTGTTTACAAGCTACCCACAAGTTATCCACAAGAAGTCCCTTAAACCTTTGATAATATGAAATATTTTTTTGTAAGAATTTGTAATAATCAATAATATTACTAGCACTGAGTAAGGGAATAAGGTTAGTATAATTTTCAGCGAATAAAGTAAAAGACAAGCCCTAGCGGTCACGGTAGTGAAGGGTTCGATCAGATAAAGAATCTGAAATATTTTAATTTCTAGAGTTGGTGAATCAGTGGCATCCAAAGTTTGGCAAAAATGTCTAAATGAGCTTCAGAAAGAGCTATCTAGTCAACAATTTAATACTTGGATTAAGCCATTGCAGGTGTCTGATGAAGACGGGCATTTGTTATTACTTGCACCCAATAAATATATTCTTGATACCTTAACAAGTCAGTATCTGACGCGAATCAAGGTGTTGCTGCAGGAAAGCGGAACTATCAGTGTTGAGATACGCATTGGCAGTCAGCGAATCCAACAGGAAATCAATAGAGTTCCGGTTAGTCATAAGAAAATATCGGCTAATTCGTTTGTTAAGAGAGAAAATTTCTACCCCCTTCTGGAGCTCAACAAGTCTTTTACTTTTGATAGTTTTGTGGAAGGCCGGTCTAATGAAATGGCCAGGGCTGCTGCGGTTCAGGTCACTCAAAATATCGGCGGCAGTTCTTATAATCCCTTGTTATTGTATGGGGGCGTTGGCTTGGGTAAAACCCATCTGATGCATGCGGTTGGTAATTCTATTGCAGAATCTCATCCTGAATTGAAAGTATCTTATATGTACTCACAACGGTTTATGGAAGATATGGTGCGCGCGATTGAGCGAGGCGCAATGTCCGATTTCACGCAGTATTACCGTTCCGTTGATGTGCTTCTGATGGATGATATCCAATTTCTGGCGAAAGGATCTAAGTCTCAGGAAGAATTTTTTCACGTGTTTAATCGCTTGCAAGAGGAAGGCCGCCAGATCGTATTGACCTGCGATCGATACCCCAAGGAAATAGTAGGTCTTGAAGAGCGACTGGAAAGCCGATTTGTTTGGGGAATGACCGCGGCTGTCGAGCCACCTGAGCTGGAAACGCGTGTTGCTATATTAATGAAGATAGCAGAACGTGAGAAAGTATTTATTCCGTCGGACGCCGCGTTCTTTATCGCTGAAAGAGTGCGATCAAACGTCCGAGAGTTGGAAGGGGCCCTGAAACGCGTCATTGCCAATGCTAATTTCACTGGACGATCAATCACCATTGATCAGGTTAAGCAGGCGTTGCGAGATCTCATTGCGATTCAGAATAGACAGGTCGGCGTCGATAATATTCAAAAAACAGTGGCCGATTATTACAAACTTCGCTTAGGGGAACTGCTTTCTAAAAAGAGGAATCGTTCAGTTGCCAGACCCCGGCAGGTCGCCATGGCGTTATCTAAAGATCTGACCAGCCATAGCTTGCCAGAGATTGGCGATGCATTTGGTGGCAGAGATCATACCACTGTTTTACATGCTTGCCGAAAAATAGACGAGTTAAAGGAGCTGAATCCCGATATTAAGGAGGATTATCGTAACTTGAAAAGGTTGTTAACAAGTTAGGTGATGGGATGAATTTTACCATTTCCAGAGCGGCATTTATTGATGCTTTACAACAGGTGGTCAATGTCATTGAAAAGAAGCAGACGCTGCCGATTTTATCTCATATTCTGTTGCATGCAGAACATCAGAAAATTTCTCTGACAGGTACCGATCAAGAAGTTGAAGTCAAAATGACGATCTCTAGTGAGGAATCTGATTTAATGGTTTCAGAGGAAGGTCAACTCGCCGTTCCAGGAAGAAAGCTGCTAGATATCTGTAAGAATTTGCCCGCTGACAGTAGAATTGCGGTAAATGTTGCTGACAGCCGGTTTACGTTAAATAGCGGCGAGTTTGAATCGCAACTGGCAACACTACCGGCTATGGATTTTCCAAACCTGGAGCATGAAGAAGATACCGATAATTCCTTTGAATTACCCGCCACTGTGCTTAAGACGATGTTAGATAAAACAAGTTTTGCTATGGCTCAGCAGGATGTACGTTATTTTTTTAACGGGATGTTATTCGAACAAGAAGACTCGGTTTTAAGACTTGTTGCGACCAATGGTCAGAGGTTAGCAATGACTGATACGACCATCGAAAATACTGGAAATAAGTTGCGAGTGATTGTTCCTCGTAAAGGTATCATAGAGCTACAGAGACTTGTTTCCGATACCCCTGAAGGAATTAAGATAGCCTTTACAGATAATCACATGGTCTTGCTGTCTGGCGCTGCGCGGCTCACCACTAAATTAATCGATGCGGAGTATCCTGATTACAGTAAGGCGATACCGGTAGCGGGAGATAAGTCGATTCAGTGTAAGAGGACCAGTTTGCGCGAAGCGTTGGTTAGAACCTCAATACTTTCCAATGAAGTTTATAAGAATGTGAAACTATCGGCGGGTGACAACGCGCTGGAGTTATTTACTAATAACCCGCAACAGGAACAGGCAACTGAGATGTTGAGCATTGGCTATGAAGGGCTACCCTTGGAAATCGGGTTTAATGTTAATTTTCTGATAGAAGCCTTATCTGTTATGACAGGAGACACACTGGTTATGCAGTTGTCGAATGCAACCAGTCCGTGCTTGTTAAATGACCCTGATGATTTACAGTCGCAATATGTTATCAGCCCGATGATTGTTTAATAGTAAGCGCTTACTAACCAATTTAAAATTCAACTTAGACAAATCAGAATTATCATTGATAGGCGAATCTACGATATTATATGCAGCGGATTTATCTTATTATTATTAACTTAAAGTAGGTTTAGTATTAAAGATTTCTGAGGACTGACAAGGCCAGTAGCGGCAGATTCAACATTCGCAACCAGCAGTCTCATGATATCATTAGCGCCAGTGTTTTTAATTTAGGTGTATTTGTTATCAATTTTAATTATACCTGGGTAAATGGTGGCATTAACAGGACTCGTATGTAAGTTGATATTCATCGCGATACTATTGACGTTACCAACTTGTATTATTAACCATCAATATTAGTAGCCTATGAAATTCAAAATTAGTAGAGAAAATTTTCTTAAGCCCCTTCAGCAAGTAGCAGGTGTGGTAGAACGACGACAAACTTTACCTATCCTATCAAATATTTTATTGAAGTTGGACGACCAGCAGTTATCCCTAACTGGCACTGACCTCGAAGTCGAGATGGTGGCACTGACCGAAGTAGTAGGTTCAGAATCCGGTGAAATCACGGTGCCTGCCAGGAAACTGTTAGATATCTGTAGAGAGCTGCCTGATAACGCTGATATCGAGGTTAGTCTAAATGAACAGCGGCTGGAAATTCGTGCCGGGCGATTCAAATCGCATTTGTCCACGTTGCCAGCCATGGACTTTCCAGTGGTTGATAAGTCCGAAACCCAGCAGTCGGCCACGGTTGATTCTCAATCTCTCAAACAATTGCTGGAGTTAACCGGTTTCGCGATGGCCCAACAAGATGTTCGATATTTTTTGAATGGTATGTTGATTGAGCATGGCGAAGGCTATTTGCGGTCAGTGGCGACCGATGGGCATCGCCTGGCTATGAACAGTTTGCCACTGGATAAGGGCCAAGCAAGCCTGGGCCAGGTGATTGTTCCGCGTAAAGGCGTGTTGGAATTGCAGCGACTACTGGCTGAGTTCGAAGAGAATGTCAATATTTCGATAGGTTCCAGCCATCTGTGTTTGCAAGCGGGTGGATACCGACTAACGACCAAGTTGATTGATGGTAGATTCCCTGATTATGAACGGGTCATTCCCCGAAACGGGGATAAAACTATCCTGGCAAACAAGCAGGATTTAAGAAGGGCGTTGAATCGTACCGCTATTCTTTCTAATGAGAAATTCAGGGGTATCAGAGTTCAGTTCACTAGTGGGCTAATTCAGTTAACGGCTAACAACCCCGAGCAGGAAGATGCAGAGGAATCTGTTCCGGTCGAATATACAGGACCCGACCTGGAGATTGGTTTTAACGTAGGATACCTACTGGATGTTCTCAATGTGGTGCGTAGTGATGAGGTCAGAATCACGGTGTTTGATGAAAATAGCAGCGCACTGCTGGAAGATCCCGCTTCTGAGAACGCACTTTATGTGATCATGCCAATGAAACTATGAGCCTAACGTGGCTTGAGATCCTATCCTTTCGTAATATTGAGTTCGCAGAGCTGAACCTACATCCAGGGGTAAATGGATTTGTCGGAGATAACGGCAGCGGCAAATCTAGTTTACTTGAAAGTATTTATATGCTGAGTACGTTTCGTTCTTTCCGTACCCACCATCTTTCTTCTTTAATCAATGATCAAGCGCCTTATATGCTCGTTCGAGGCAAATTGTCAGATGGTGGTTCGCTGGCTGTGCAAAGAGACCGCAAAGGCCTTCGCCAGATCAGAATCGATGGTCAAGCCGTTAACATCAATAGTCGATTGGCAGAAGCACTACCCGTTCTGGTATTTGATCCTGACACCATTAACCTGGTACTTGGGCAGCCTAGTCACCGTCGTCGTTTCCTTAATTGGGGGGTGTTTCACGTGAAACATCAGTTCAGCCAGTTGTGGAGAGAGGCCAATCGTTGCCTGCAACAACGGAATGTGTTGTTAAAGAAAGGGGTAGTTACAGATACATTGCAGCAATGGACCGAATCCTTAGTAGAAAAAAGCGAAAGTCTGGATCGATTGCGGCAAGAATATAGCACTCAACTTAAAGGTCGTTTTCTGGAAACAGCCAGAAGTCTGTGCAATATCGATAATTTGGATCTTGAGTACTACAAAGGTTGGAGTAATGCGCTTGATTTAAGGCGTAGTTATGAAAAAGATTTATCTTTAGAGTTAACCAGAGGGTTTACTCAGAAGGGGTTCCATCGAGTTGATATTAGGGTGACTGTCAACGGAAAAGAGATTTCTGAAGTCTGTAGTCGAGGCGAGGCGAAGATGCTGTCATGGGCACTGGCCTTGAGTCAGGTAGAATTGCTACCTACAGCAGCCAGGGAAAAATTAGTTTTACTGGTTGATGACATCGCCTCGGAAATTGACCCTACGCATCGAAAGCAAGTGACTGGATTACTGTGTCGTGGTGATCACCAGATATTAACCACCAGTACAGATAAACAGACCCTAATTGACGGATGGGGGGAGGAATTAGGCCAAATGTTTCACGTGAAACAGGGTATAATTAGTCGCATTGGAGAAAATATTTATGACCGATAATCAGACTTACGATTCAAGTAGCATTAAGGTCTTGAAGGGATTGGAGGCTGTTAAGAAGCGTCCAGGGATGTATATTGGCGATACCGATGATGGTACCGGATTACACCATATGGTTCAGGAACTGGTCGATAATTCGATTGATGAGGCCCTGGAAGGTCATTGTTCCAAAATCCAGGTAATTATTCATCCCGATGAATCGGTAACGGTCTCTGATGACGGCCGAGGCATACCCACCGATATTCATGAGGGCGAAGGCGTGTCTGCAGCTGAGGTCATTATGACTGTGCTTCATGCGGGTGGTAAATTCGACGATACCAATTACAAGGTGTCGGGTGGTCTTCATGGTGTTGGTGTTTCTGTCGTCAATGCGTTGTCGTCAGACTTGACGTTGACCATCTGGCGGGGTGGTAAGATCTGGGAGCAGACTTACCATGATGGCTTCCCTGAGGAAGCCTTGAAAGTGGTTGGCGAAACACAGCAGACTGGAACTCGGTGCCGATTTTGGCCATCCGTTGAAACCTTTACCAATATTGAATTCCACTACGATATCCTGGCGAAGCGGTTGCGAGAATTATCGTTCCTCAATTCCGGTATCGATATAGAACTGGTAGATGAAAGAACCGGTAAAACGGAGCAATTCAAGTATGAAGGCGGATTACGCGTATTTGTTGAGTTCCTGAACACCAATAAAGTGGTTCTTAACCAGATATTCCATTTCCAAACGACTCGACCCGATGGCATTGGTGTCGAGGTGGCTCTGCAATGGAATGACTCCTACCAGGAAAGATTGTTGGCCTATACCAACAATATTCCGCAGAGCGATGGCGGAACACATTTACAGGGGTTTAGAACGGCGCTTACCAGAACCTTGAATAATTATATCGAGAAGGAAGGTATCGCCAAGAAGTCCCAGGTCAATACAACCGGGGATGATGCTCGGGAAGGGTTAACGGCTATTATTTCAGTGAAAGTTCCTGATCCTAAATTTTCCTCTCAGACAAAAGATAAATTGGTTTCATCAGAAGTTAAAACAGCGGTTGAACAGGAAATGGGACAATTTTTTGCGGATTATTTGCTGGAAAATCCGCAAGAGGCTCGTTCTATCGTTCAGAAAATGATTGATGCAGCCCGAGCACGCGATGCTGCCAGAAAAGCGCGTGAAATGACTCGACGCAAAGGTGCATTAGATATTGCTGGATTGCCTGGTAAATTGACGGACTGTCAGGAAAAAGATCCGACGAAGTCAGAATTATTTTTAGTGGAGGGCGATTCAGCGGGAGGATCGGCTAAACAGGGCAGAGAGCGTAAGAATCAGGCAATACTACCTCTGAAGGGTAAGATACTCAACGTAGAAAAAGCTCGTTTTGATAAAATGCTCTCTTCGGTGGAAATCGGCACCATGGTGACCGCATTCGGTTGTGGTATAGGGCTAGGTGAATTTGATGCAGACAAGCTGAGATACCATAAAATTATCATTATGACAGATGCTGATGTTGATGGTGCGCATATTAAGACATTGTTACTCACTTTCTTTTTCAGACATATGCCAGAGTTAATTGAGCGAGGTCACATACTTATTGCCCAACCTCCGTTGTATAAAGTTAAGCGAGGTAAACAGGAAAGATATATAAAGGATGAGGAAGAACTGAGCAGGTTTGCTCTAGAGCTGGCAATGGATGAGGCGAAATTGCTCAAGAGTGGAGACACTGATGTCATGCCCAAAGAGGAATTTTTAGCGTTAGCGCAGGCCTATTACCAGAATCAGGCTCGCATGCGTCGTCTGGAACGGATCTACCCCTTTGCGGTTTTGGAAGCCCTGCAGTTTCAGGCTGCTATAAAGGCACAGGACCTGTCTAATTTGGTGTTAGTCGAACAGTTTACTGAACAGTTAGAAAAAAGGGTTTCGCTGCTTAATAATTCCCAGAATCAGTACTCAATTTCAATTCAGGAAGATACAGAAAGAGGTATTTATTTTCCCATCGTCGGTTGGGTTAATCACGGTTTTAGAAAAGACTATGAATTTAATCGAGATTTTTTCTTATCCGCTGAATATCGGGCTATTGCCGGATTTGGTGAAAACATGCGAGCTGCCGTGCCTGCGGGTAGCCAGGTATTTAAAGGTGAACGTTCGCATGAGGTGGATGATTTAAGTGCAGCGTTGAACTGGCTGCACAAGGAAGCAGCCAGGGGACAGTCACGCCAGCGATTTAAAGGCCTGGGTGAGATGAATGCGGATCAGTTGTGGGAGACGACCATGGATCCCAAGTATAGGACCATGCTACGTGTATCGATTGAGGATGCGATCAAAGCAGATCAAGTTTTTAATACGTTAATGGGCGATAACGTAGAACCGAGACGGGAATTTATTGAGCAGAATGCGCTGGCAGTTGCCAATCTGGATATTTAATGATGTCAGCGTCAGCAGAGCCTGGCAAGTTGTTAACTCTGCAACAGCGAGAGATCTGCCATATTCATAACCATCTTCCTGAGTAGGTTAAGCGTGGCTAGTCGATTCTGCCGTAGTTCCAGATTCTCATCCATGACCATGACATTCTCAAAATACGCCTGCAGTGAGTTAGAACTGCCAGCCAGTTTTGTCAGACGCTGACTGAAGCCGAAGTCCTTTGTTTCAATTTCCTGCAGGTTAAGGATTTCGGTATAGAGTTCATGTTCACTGGGATGTTGGAAAAGCGCTATATTGACCTGGGATTGTGAGTTTAGTGTCGATTTGTCGAGTATTTTTTGAATACGCTTTTGAGCAAGGATCAATTGAGCTGCTTCCGGTCTGGAACGGAAGGCTATCAGGGCTTCAATATCGGCTGTTGCTGATAGTAAATTATGGATGTTATCGCTTCGATGGCGAATTGCTCGAATGACGTCCAATGGCTTGCCCTGATCAACGAGCCATTGTTCAAATCGGTCCCTAATGTATTCCAATAGTGTGTGGTTGTCAGATCGGTGAGAAAATAATGAACTACTGTACTCAGCGATCGTTACCAGATCTAAGGGAAGTTGTTTTTCGATACAGATCCTGACTATACCGAGCGCCAGCCGCCTCAGACCAAATGGGTCTTTACTTCCGGTGGGTGGTTGGCCGATTGCAAACAGCCCTACCAATGTATCTAGCTTGTCTGCTAACGCGAGGCAGCAGGCTGTATCACTGCCAGGCAGCTTGTCTCCTGAAAAACTGGGCTGATAATGCTCTCCAATGGCGGCCACGACAACGCTGGATTCGCCAGACTTCTCCGCGTAATAGCCGCCCATAATGCCTTGTAGATCGGGAAACTCGCCGACCATATGGCTGACTAAATCTGTTTTAGCCAGCAAGCCTGCCCGTCTGGCAGGTTCTGGATCAACGTTGATTGCAGCTGCAATAAAACCGGCTAGTGCAGATATTCGATTGGCTTTATCTAAAAAAGACCCAAGTTGATGTTGGAAAACGACCTTACCCAGCTTTTGCAAACGACTGTCGTTGGATGTTGCAACATCTTTGTCGTAAAAGAAGGCCGCATCCGCTAAACGCGGTGCAATCACACGTTCATTACCCTTCACGATGGTCTGCGACTGATGGCTTTCAATATTTGTAACGGTGAGAAAATGCGGAAGTAGTACACCTTTTGAATTTCTAATATGGAAATATCTCTGGTGTTCCCGCATTGCCGAGATCAGCGCTTCTTCCGGAACGCTAAGAAAAGAAGTTGAGAAAGAGCCGGAAAGTACAACCGGCCACTCCACCAGCGCCGTGACTTCATCGAGCAGATCTTCGTCTCGGGTAACAATGCCGTCTAGATCTGCAGCTGCCAGCTCCAGTTGAGTAATTATCTGATTGCGCCGCTGCTCGAAGTTTACCACGACCTTTTCTTCGCCTAGAATCGCTTCATAGTTCTGGGCATGGTCAATAGCTCGTCGCTTTTTGCCCATATAACGGTGCCCGCTGGTTACCCTGTCGGACTTTTTGCCAAACAGAGAGCTAGCCAGAATAGTGCTTCCATGCAGGACTAGAAGCCACTGAACGGGCCTGACAAACTCGTCTCTTGAAAACCCCCAGCGCATTTTTTTGGCTATAGGTAGTTTAACTGTGGATTGATGTAATATGGCCTGGATTAAATCCTTCAGGCTTTTACCTGGCATGCTGGATCGATACACCACCCAGCTTCCCTTTTTGGTTTCGAGCGTCTGCAGGGCACTTATTTCATCTATACCACAGGACTTTGCGAATCCAAGCAAAGCCTTGCTTGGTTTGTCTTGGCTATCGTAGGCTGCGCTCAGCGAAGGGCCCTTTCGTTCTATGTTCTGATCTGCCTGTTGACTGGCTAGTGCATTAACTCTAACCGCTAATCGGCGCGGTGTAGAAAAAGTTTCAATGTCCTGAAAAGGGAGTTGTAGGGCATCTAGTTGAGTAGCGACTTCCCGCCCTAGCGCATCCATTAGCGGCTTGAGCTGTTTGGGTGGCAGTTCTTCCATGCCAATTTCTATAAGCAGTGGTTTAGCTGCCATTGGTTTTCTCCTGCATCGCCGCCTGGCGAGCTGATTCTACAGCGAGAGGAAAACCCAATGCTTTTCTGGCATTGAAATAGCTTTGCCCAACTGCGCTTGAAAGCGTCCTCACTCTTAACATAAAGCGTTGTCGCTCGGTAACCGATATGGCTTGCCGGGCATCCAGTAGATTGAAGGTGTGCGAAGCCTTGATAACATATTCATAGGCAGCCAAGGGTAGATCAACATCGAGCATTCTGGTGGTCTCACTTGCATAAAACTCAAATTGTGAAAAGAGGCCTTTAATATCTGCCTGATCAAAATTAAAGGTCGACATCTCGACTTCGTATTGATGGAAGACGTCTGCGTAGGACACGATACCGTTGTCATTTTTGGCCCACACGAGTTGTTGGAAATCTTCTACCCCCTGTAGGTAAAGTGCCAGGCGCTCCAGTCCATAAGTGATCTCACCCATGACTGGATAGCATTCCAGTCCGGCTACCTGTTGAAAATAGGTGAATTGGGTTATTTCCATGCCATCCATCCAGACCTCCCAACCCAGCCCCCATGCACCCAGAGACGGGGATTCCCAGTTGTCCTCGACGAACCGAATATCGTGCACCTTGGTATCGATACCCAAATATTGTAGAGATTCCAGATACAGCGCCTGAAAATTTTCTGGGTTGGGCTTCATGACTACCTGGAACTGGTAGTAATATTGGTATCTATTAGGGTTCTTTCCGTAGCGACCGTCGGTGGGCCTTCGGCACGGCTGTACATAAGCTGCCGACCAGGACTCAGGGCCAATGGCTCGTAAAAAGGTGGCTGGATGAAAGGTACCCGCACCCACTTCCATGTCATAAGGCTGCATGAGCACACAGTTCTTTTCAGACCAGAAATGTTGAAGCGAAAGAATTAGATCCTGGAACGTATCTGTTTTTGCCATCCGGGAATTGCTCTGTATTGAAAAGTCGGTAAGTATAACCAATATTGAACAGGGTTAACGATATGAAGTTAAGATGTGGTTGGGCAGACGGCGATCCGATGTACGAAAAATATCACGATGAAGAGTGGGCCGTGCCACTTTATGATGATACTTTATTATTTGAGTTTTTGTTACTGGAAGGATTTCAGGCTGGATTGAGCTGGATTACTATTTTAAAGAAACGAGATCACTATCGACGAGTTATGGATGCTTTCAACCCTGAAAAGATAGCCCGATACGACGAGGCCAAAATTCAAGCTTTGTTAACGGATAAGGGAATTATAAGGAATCAATCAAAGATTCGCGGTGCTGTTTCAAATGCACGGTGTTTCCTGTCATTGCGGGATGATGGCAGATGCTTTTCTGACTATGTCTGGTCTTTTGTTGACGGCAAGGTAATCGAGCATCAGTTTACGTTGCTAAGCCAGGTACCTGGCTCAGATGCTCGTTCTTTTCAGATGAGTAAGCAGCTTAAAAAAGATGGGTTTACCTTTGTTGGTCCCACCATTTGTTATGCCTTCATGCAAGCTACCGGGATGGTTAACGACCATCTCGTGTCTTGTTTTCGGCATCAGGAATGCAGAGCGATTAATGATTTCTAGGTTCATATTGACTTTGTTGCAGCTGCTGGCTTTGCAGCCCAGAAAGATGAGTCAGGCACTCGGTTGGCTGATTGGTTATGGTCATTTTCTAGCCCGGTCTCAGGCTTGTCGTGTGACCCAGGCTAATATAGGCCTTTGTTTTGGACATTTGTCTGCACAAGGACAGAAAAAACTGGTATTGAGTAGCCTGATATCAACAGGTAAAACTTTGATGGAGACACCGGCTGCCTGGCTGGCTGATAGTAAGCGCTTACTTAAATGGATTTCAAAAATCGAAGGCGAAAACCTGCTGATAGCTGCTTTAAGAGATTCAAAAGGGACTCTTCTGCTATTGCCGCACTTGGGAAACTGGGAATTATTGAACGTTTATCTTTCTCAAAAAGGCGGCATGACGGCGCTATATAAACCACCGAAGTTAACCAGCTTGAGCGATGCAATTGTTGCCTTGCGAAGTCAGTATGGAAACGAAATGGTGGCAACCGATAAGCGGGGTTTGAGTCGGTTATTTCGGGCGCTTAGTCAAGGTGGGGTGGTAACAGTATTACCGGATCAAATACCGGAAAGCGGACTATTTGCTGCTTTCTTTGGGTCTCTGGCTTTAACCGATCGGCTTGCATATCGATTAACTCAGCGAGCCAAAGTAACGGTGTTAGCTGTGGCGGTTTATCGTTTGCCCAGTGGTCTTTTCAAGATTTGTTTCAGTGAACCGCATCCGGACTTCGCGAGCCTGGATGAACAAACTGCAGTGCAGGGTCTGAACAAAACCATTGAAGCGTGCGTACGGGTCTGCCCCGAGCAATATCAATGGGAATATAAACGCTTCAAGTTTCGTCCTGAAGGTGAAAAAAAACTGTACTCATTTGAAAAAGAAGCGTTTCACTAGTCTTTTTCAGCAATAAGCAGTGATTGATTGCGTAGCCCCTGGCCAGTAGCGCCAGTGGATTGGAGATCGATAAAGACCCTGGCGTGTAAATCGCTGAATAGTGACAGCAGTTCACCTTGCGCTAGCAAATAGGCAGGATTTCTTGGGCCCGTTCGCTTATTCGATGGCAAAGAAGTCCGAACGAAGGTTTGGTAAAATAGAATCCCTCCTGGGTTAAGCGCCCTTACTAAAGACGGTGCCAGATTGCGGTCCAGATAGTGATTAACGATGATCAGGTCGAAGTGCTGCTGGTCAAAGGAAGCTGCGTTGATATCAAGACATACGGTATTGATGTCAACGCCAAGTCTGTCAGCTTCGGTGGTAAGTTTTTGCAGAGCAACAGGCGAGATATCCCAGGCAGTTAGCCGACATCCCAATTGGGCAAGATAAAGACTGTTACTGCCCAGACCGCAAGCGAGATCCAGAACGGTGGCATTATTGGGAAAAAGAAAAGCGTATTGTTGTAACAAGGGGTTTGCTGGTGCAGGATAATTTTGCTGCGCATAGATACGGTCCCACTTCTGCTGGCTGGACACAGGCGCTTATTTTCGCCAGAACATAGCGGTAAACAAAACTAATATGGTAAAGATTTCCAGTCGTCCCAGTACCATCCCAAGACAGAGTAGAAACTTAGCGGTGCTACTGATTTCGGCGTAATTCTCTGCCACTGCGCCGAGTCCGGGTCCAAGATTATTCAGGGCGGACCCGACAGCTGAAAAGGCGGTTACAAAATCTAGATCAGTTGCGATTAGACCGAGCAGCAGGACGATGAACAACAGGATGTAAATTGAGAAGAATCCCCAGACTGCATCGATGACATTATCGGTCATTTTACGGCCGCTTACTTTTATCGGAAAAATAGCATTAGGGTGTATTAGTCGGTATATTTCTCGAAGCCCCTGTTTGTATATCAATAACACCCGGATAATCTTGAGGCCGCCACCAGTGGATCCTGCACAGGCACCTGCAAAGGCACCCAGTATTAACAGGTAAGGCAAAATACTCGGCCATTCGCTGAATTGAGTTGTGGCAAAACCTGTTGTCGTAAATATTGATACGACCTGGAAGACAGCTTGCCTGACAGCTGTTTCGCCGCTGGTGAGTGTTGTCGCTAGGACTATCGCGGTTATCACGATGGCGATGATAATAATTACCAGGTAAAAACGAGCTTCTTCGTCCTGAAAGTAGTGGCGAATCGAGTGGTCTCTTACCGTAAAAAAATGCAGCGCATAATTAAGACCAGAAATAAGCATAAAAACAACGGCAACGGCTTCAATGGCGGCGGAATCGAAATATCCAATACTGGCATCATGTGTAGAGAATCCACCTATGGCGATGGTGGAAAAACTGTGGCAGATGGCATCGAATAATGTCATTCCTGCAATCCAGTAAGCTAAAGCGCACATAACGGTCAGACTGATATATATTGACCACAGGGCTATAGCTGTTTGTTTGATCCTGGGGGTCAGTTTGCTGTCTTTAATGGGACCGGGCGTTTCTGCTCGATACAATTGCATACCCCCTATACCCAGCATCGGTAAAATAGCGACTGCCAGCACGATGATGCCCATGCCGCCCAACCACTGGAGTTGCTGTCGGTAATAGAGCAGTGATGCTGGCAGCTGATCGAGGCCGACTATAACCGTACCGCCGGTGGTTGTTAATCCAGAGAAGGATTCAAAAAACGCATCTGCCAGTGTCAGATCAAGCAGTACAGCATCGTAAAATGGCAATGCGCTGAAACAGCCTAGAGCAAGGTAACAAAGAACGGTAATTAGAAAGCCGTCGCGGGTCTTCAGTTCTTTTTGATAGTTTCGAAACACAAACCAGAGGGTTGCGCCTGATAGGAAGATGGTGACCATGGATTTTACGAAGACTTCGTAGGCGCCATCCTGGTAGAGCAGGGAGACAGCAATTGGCGGCAGCATGGTGGCACTGAAAAACAGCAGCAAAGCGCCAAGAATTCGAAAAGTAACGCCGATCTGCATGAGCTAGAAAAAACTCAAAGGCGCCTGAAAGAGCACCTCGACTTCTTTAATTTTTGTTTTGTCTACCAGAAACAGAATGAAGTGGTCATCAGGTTCTACCACAATATCATCATGAGCAATGAGAACTTCGCCAGCTCGGACCAGTGCGCCAATATTGGTTCCCGAAGGCAGTTGGATATCACCCAGGGCTTTACCGATGACCTTGGATGAATTCTTGTCGCCATGGGCTATCGCTTCTATCGCTTCGGCTGCCCCTCTCCTCAGCGAGTGAACCTGAACCACATCGCCGAGTCGAATATGGGTAAGAATAGCGCCAAGGGTTGCCATTTGCGGGGACACCGCAATGTCGATGTCCTGTTCGTGAATGAGATCAGTATAAGCAGGATTATTGATCAGCGTGATGACCTTCCGAGCGCCTAGACTCTTTGCCAGCATCGATGACATGATGTTAGCTTCGTCATCGTTGGTAACAGCACAGAATACGTCAGTTTCTTCAATATTTTCCTCCAGTAACAGTTCACGATCGGATGCGTTGCCGTTGAGAACAATCGATCTGGAAAGTGATTCGGCCAGGGCTTCACAGCGTTGTCGATTTTGCTCGATAATACGAACACCGTATTTTTTTTCAATTTGGATTGCTAAATTCTCACCTATCTGACCTCCCCCGGCAATAATGACTCGCTTATTGGGCTTTTCATTCTGGCGTAATTCACTGGTGACGGTTTGAATGTGCTCAGCAGCCGCAATAAAAAAGACTTCATCGTCTGCTTCTATAACGGTGCTTCCTTTTGGGATAATAGGGTGATCCTTGCGAAATATGGCAGCTACGCGTGTTTCAACCAGCGGCATATGTTTGTGAAGCGTTTTAAGTTGCTGGTTAACCATCGGACTATTACTGTGCGCTTTGAGCCCAACCAGTTTGACCTGGCCGCTGGCGAAATCTATTACCTGTAATGCTCCAGGGTTATCGATGAGACGCTGAATATCATGGGTTACGATTTCTTCCGGATTAACGATATGATCCACTGGGCTGGCATCATCTCTGAATATGCCGCCGCTGGTTAAATAGGCTCTAGATCGAATTCTGGCTATTTTTGTTGGTGTGTGGAATACCGTGTAGGCCACCTGGCAGGCCACCATATTGACTTCGTCATTATCGGTAACTGCTATTAACATGTCGGCATCTTCGGCACCGGCACGATAGAGGACGTCCGGGTGAGAGGCCATGCCTGTAACAGTTCGAATATCGTAGCGGTCCTGCAGGTCGCGTAATCGATTGGCGTTGGTATCAACGACAGTAATATCGCTGGCTTCCTTTACCAGGTTCTTTGCTAACCCAGCGCCGACCTGTCCAGCGCCTAATATGATAATTTTCATAGCATTATGCTCGCGCTGGTTTTCCGTAAATGTGCGAAATAAAACCCATCGTGGGACCCTACTGTTGGAAGCAATTGATATCCTGGCGATTGGCGATGGCCGATGCTTAATGGGATGTCAATAGTTTCGGCATCGGTGTGCTGCTGAACGAACGCGGCTACCAAGTGTTCATTTTCTCGAGGAAGAATTGAACAGGTAACATAGACAAGGCTTCCTTCTGGTTTCAACATTCTCCAGCAGTTCTCCAGTAGTTGTCGCTGAATAGATACTAGCTTATCAATATCATTTGCTTGGCGCAGTAATTTAATATCAGGATGCCGGCGGATGACACCGGTCGCTGAACAGGGCGCATCCAGGAGAATTTTGTCGAAACAGGCCAGTTGATCATCATCGATTTGTAATAGATCCTGATGAATGATGTCTCCCTGCAACCCCAGACGGGTAAAATTATCCTGTACCATGGTTAGCCGATCCGAGTTCGAATCTATTGACGTTAACTTAATGCCTGGTTCGACCTCGAGCAGGTGACAGGATTTACTGCCTGGCGCTGCACAGGCATCTAAAATATGGTCTCCTGCGACTGGCTTAAGGATGAGGGTGGCGAGCTGGGCAGCTTCGTCCTGCACACTCACAAAACCTCGATTGAATGCGGGTAGTCTTTCGACTGGTACGGGTTCCATAAGCGTCAGACAGTGCGGACTATTCTGGCTTTTGATGCAGCCCAGATTTTCTGCCTCGAGTTTTGTCATATAGTTGTCGCGTGAAATTTTTTGACAGTTGATACGCAGGTGCATCGGTGCTGGCGTGTTATTGGCGTCGATAATGTGCTGGTATTGTTCTGGCCAGTATTGCTGGACGCTGGTAGTGAACCAGTCTGGATGATTGCTGATGGCGGTATCACTGGTTAATGCCTTATGGCGAATGTTTTGAGCGTCTCTGAGGTATCGCCTGAGGGTCGCGTTGACCAGGCCCCTGGCCCAGGCTTTATTGAATGCCTTGCTGGTTTCAACTGCTGCATTGACCGACGTATGTACGGGCTGAGCAAGGTGATCTACAGCGTAAAGGCCGCACATGATGAGTAATTCAAGGTCGATATGTTTTTGGTTAAGTGGTTTGTCCAGGAGTTCATGGGTGATTGCCTGGAGTTCAAAGAATTGACGTAGCACGCTGAATACCACCTGCTTGCCCAGAGCATCCAGGCCTTTACCGGAAAAGCTGGTTTTTTCGATGACCACCTCGTGTAAAGCCCGGACTTCATTCTTAAGGTTACGCATGCGATAACGCCTGAAATTGGTTTCCTGTTTTAAAGAGGCTCGCCCGTGCGTTTCTGATCTGTGGTCCCCGTACCAGGGTTCCTTTACCCCCAGGTATCTGGAGACCAGTTATCTTTAGGTTATCTGTTCCACAGGCGATGGTCAGGCCCTGCTTGGTTGCAGCAATAATAGTACCAGGGCTTGACTGCTCGCCTGGTTCAGTTGGTTTATGGGTCGTGTCTACCTCTGCTTCCCAGATGCGAATCCTGAGCTCATCCAGGATACCAAAAGCGATGGGGTCTGGATTGAGCGCGCGAATAGTGCGCTCCAGGTTTACAGCAGAATCGTACCAGTTTAGCCTGGCTTCGGTTTTGCTGATTTTTTTGGCATAGGTCAGACCAGACAATGACTGTGGTTTTAGCTGGGCTGTCTGAGTTTCCAGTTGGTCCAGCGTATGCAATAAAGCATCCGGGCCCAGTTCGGCCAGTCTATTGAGCAATGTGCCTGCTGTTTCCTTGCCGGCAATGTTGACCTCTCTGGTTTGGTAGACAGGTCCGGTATCCAATCCCGCATCCATGGCCATTATTGAAATACCGGTTTTATGGTCGCCTGCCATGATGGAGCGTTGTACCGGCGCAGCCCCGCGCCACCTTGGCAGGACAGACCCATGGACATTAATAGCGCCGTATCTTGGCAGGTCTAATATGCTTTGGTCGAGAATTTGCCCATAGGCAACCACTACCAGCACATCTGCGGCATTCGAATAGAGTAATTCGGCGCTTAACTTCTGCGGTTGAAATAAGGGTAAATGGTAGTGCACAGCCAGTTGTTTGACAGGGCTGGGTCTTTTTTGTTTGCCGCGTTTACCGGGTTTATCAGGTTGGCTTATGACACCCGTTATGGTGTGTCTGCTGTCAACGAGGGCTTGCAGATGAACGGCTGCAAAATCTGGAGTTCCAGCAAACAGAATGTTCACTTACTAGTCCTTCATCTGCTGGATTTTCAGGAGTTTTTTTCGAATCAACTGTCGTTTAGTCGATGACAGGTAGTCAACAAATAGTTTTCCTTCTAGATGATCTATTTCATGCTGTATACAGATCGCCAGTGTGCCATTGGCTTCCTTTGAAATTGGTTTGCCATGTTGATCTATTGTGTCAATCAGGATCTCGCTGGACCTGGTTATGGTCTCATAGAATCCAGGAATTGATAAGCAGCCCTCCTGGCTTTCGGTGCAGCCATAAGACTCTCGTATCACCGGGTTTATCAGTATCAGAGGGTTATCCTGGTTCTCGGATACATCGCAAACAATCAGTCGCTTGTGAATATTGACCTGGGTTGCCGCAAGGCCAATGCCGGGAGCCTTGTACATAGCAGCCAGCATTCGGCTTGCCAGGTCGTACTCCTTTGCCGTGACGTTGGCGATAGGCAGGGCTTTTTTTCTAAGCCGAGGGTCTGGGAATTCCAATATTTCTAGGGTAGACATATCAAGTATTAAAGTCCTGATGTTTTAATGAAGCGGTACTGATAAGATAATTTCAAGACTCTAGTTAGGCCTGCTAGTTCAGTTGATGGAGTTGATTGATGGGCAATTGTAGCGCGATTAAGGAAGGGATTCTCCTCATGATTAGGATTTTAAGATGGTCTTTTGTGATGATACTTTTGACCTTTGGGCAGCTCCAGGCCGATGAGCTGCTAAGACCGGATCATCCCGATCGATATATGGTAAAAAAAGGTGATACGCTTTGGCATATTGCTTCATTGTTCCTCAAGCAAGCCTGGCGTTGGCCACAGATCTGGGAACTGAACCCTGGCATAGAAAATCCTCATCTGATCTATCCCGGTGATAGTCTCAGCTTGATATTCGTTGATGGTCAACCCAGGTTGGACTTACGAAGAGGTGACGATGGCAGAACTTTAGTGCTGACAGTGAACAGAACGGGGGGGAATGACCTTGAAAAGCTTTTACCCAGAGTAAGGACAGAGCCTCTGGTGAGCGGTATTCCTGCAATATCGCTTGAAGATGTATCAAGTTGGTTTGCCCAGGGCAGGATTGTTGAAAAAGGCACCCTGGCTAATGCCCCCTATATTCTGGCGGGGGTATCTGAACGCCTGATATTTGGTCCGGGAGATAAATTTTATGGACGCGGCAACTGGCCAGACTTGACCACTGTTTTTGGCGTTTTTCGGGAAGGTCAAATTTATAGGGATATTGAAAACAAGGAAATTCTAGGTTACGAAGCGCAGGCTGTTGGCATGGCCCGGATGCTCAGTAGAGAAGGCGACCTGGCGACTTTTGAGTTATTGTCAGTAGAAGAGGACGTCAGGGTAACAGATCGTCTACTGCCGACTGAAGAACGGAAATTACAGCCTACGTTTTACCCTAAACCCCCCGAGCAACGGATACATGGGGTTGTTATAGCCATAAGCAAAGGTCTTAGCATGGTTGGTAAGAATGGTGCTGTTGTGCTTAACCGAGGTGAATCGCAAGGCTTATCTGCCGGGACTGTTTTGGCGGTTCATAAGAAAGGCCAGGTTGTTCGGGACCGAGTCAAAGGAGAGCGTGTTGAGTTGCCCTCGGAACGGGTCGGCCTGATTATGATCTATCGCAGCTTTATGAAAATGGCCTATGGAATCGTGCTGGAGACTAACTCACCCGTGCGAGTCGGCGACGAAATCTCCCAGCCCTGACACGGTGGCCGGCTTATCGCTTACACATCATATCCACCAGGACGTCTGGTTAGTTGTTTCTTTTACTCCCATAGTTGTGCCTGGTTTGAAGGGCTTCTGGCTTCACGGGCCTCAATTTAATTGCCGCCGTAATCGATGATTTCGATTGCCGGGCATTTCTATCCAATAGCCCTTATAACAGGGCGTCTCTTTGTAAAGGCCTTTACAGCAGGGTGTCTCTTTGCAAAGGCCTTTACAGCAGGGTTTTTGTGATTGCAGGTGATTGTATTGCTGTCGCTCTATGAGAGGATGAAAAGAATCATGGATGATCGGTCCAGACAATGGTTAACTCAGCCAGGCCACCATTTATTGATCCAGGGACAGGATCCTTATCCTTCGCTGCTCAATGAAATCGCTGATCCACCCAAACTGCTATTTGCCAAAGGTAATCTGGCATTATTACGAGGCCGCGCTATAGCGATGGTGGGCAGTCGAAAAGCGTCTTTGCCTGGATTGCGTCAGGCGCGCACATTTGCCCGGCAATTGGCTGCTTTGGACTGGGTAGTGGTGAGCGGCCTGGCCCTGGGGATTGACGCTGCAAGTCACTGGGGCGCTGTAGATGTTGGTGGAAAAACGATCGCGGTTCTTGGTTGTGGTTGCGATATTATCTATCCTGCCAGTAACGGTGATCTTACGAGAAAGATATGGGAAACCGGTTTGGTCCTTTCCGAGTACCCACTGGGAACCCCACCTTTGCCGCATCATTTCCCCAGGCGAAATCGAATTATAACGGGTTTAGCCCAGGGAACGCTGATCGTCGAAGCGAGACGGAAAAGCGGATCGCTGATATCCGCTCAAACTGCGTTGGATCAGAATAGGGATGTTTTTGCTATTCCGGGTGCCGTGGAATATGGCCACTATGCGGGTTGCCATGAGTTGATTCGCTCAGGTGCCGTCATAACAGAAAGCATTGCTGATGTAGTTGGCGAATTAACACCGCTGTTAAGTTCAGAAGTTTCGGCTTGCGAGGCATCTGAATCAAATTTACTTTCCTTAATGGGTGATCAGCCTGAGTCGTTCCAGTTACTATTGAAAGCAAGCGGCTATACCGCCACTGAGCTGTCAAGGCAGTTGAGTCAGTTGGAAATAGCCGGACTTATTGTTAATTCTGTGGAAGGCTATCATCGATCCTGAAATGACCTGGTAAACAGGGCCAATCGGAGCTTTTAGCAGTATTTTTTCACTATCTCATTGATTGGAATCTTCTCCTTAGGTAACGTTTCACTTTTGATTCGGGAAATAAGCCATGGCAGAAGCATTTGTCGCTATTATGATGGGGTCAGAATCTGATCTTCCAGTTATGCGATCAAGTATGGGTATTCTGGAGCAGTTTTCTATTCCATATGAGGTACGCATTACTTCAGCGCATCGTACGCCAAAGGATACTCAGGAATATGTTTGCGATGCAGAGGTAAGGGGTTGCAAGGTCTTTATTGCTGCGGCGGGCATGGCTGCGCACCTGGCAGGCGCGGTGGCTGCGCAGACGATTAAACCCGTTATTGGCGTGCCCATTGATGCAGGTTCATTGCAGGGGATAGACGCCTTATTGTCTACCGTGCAGATGCCAGGTGGTATTCCTGTTGCTTGCGTAGCAATCGGTAAAGCTGGCGCCAAGAATGCGGCCTATCTGGCTCTCCAGATTATGGCAGTAGAGGATGAAAAGCTCTCGGCAGATTTATCAGCAGAGCGCTCGGATAACGCGACCAAAATTCGTTTAAGTAATCAGGCCGTAAATAAAAATCTTGAAAAAAAGTGACAGGAAGGCCATCAGATCTGAATCTCGACGTTCTGTCCGCGCTATTGAATGATGGTGTCATTGCCTATCCGACCGAAGGCGTATGGGGTCTGGGCTGCTTACCCTCATCTGAAATAGCCGTGCAGCGAATTCTAAACCTAAAACGACGCCATAGAGAACAGGGTTTAATATTAGTGGGTGCTGAAATTGGCCACTTTGATAGTTATTTAAAGGGCTTGTCCGATCATTCAATGATTGAGCTGAGGCGAACCTGGCCTGCACCAGTGACTTTTTTGATACCCGATAATGGTTTCTGCCCGGATTGGGTTAAAGGTAATCATGGTACGGTTGCGCTAAGGGTGAGTGCTCATTCGGTTGTTCAATCGCTATGTAATCTAGTCAATGGGCCAATAGTTTCAACTTCTGCTAATCGAAGTGGTTGTGCTCCAGCGCTAACTGAGGCCGCGGTCAGTAACGTGTTCGGTACGGAAATTGATTTGATAGTTTCAGGTGAGGTAAGCGGTTCTAAAGGCCCCAGTGAAATTAGAGATTTACTCAGTGGTGAGGTTTTGCGGCAAGGCAGGGTTGTATGACTTTACTTGCTGTATTTGGGAACCCTATTGGTCACAGTCGTTCTCCAGCCATCCATCAGGCATTTGCTGAACAATTTGATATTTCTCTACACTATGAAAAGGTGTTAGTGCAGGAAGGTCTATTTGCTGAAGCTGTGAGAGAATTTTGTGCTCGGGGTGGGTCCGGGTTTAATGTCACCGTGCCTTGTAAGGCCGAGGCATTTAATCTGGTTGACCATCATGATCCGTCTGCCCTGACTACGGGCGTTGTCAATACTGTAAGTCTAACCGAGAATGGCGAACTTATTGGCTACAATACCGATGGCCCAGGATTGGTAAGGGATCTAAAAGCTCGTCTCGACTGGCAACTTAAAGGTCAAAAAATTCTTGTTTTGGGTGCGGGTGGTGCCGTTCAGGGTATCATTTCTTCGCTGCTTGCCGAATCACCATCTGAATTAGCTATATGGAATAGATCTCCGCAAAGGGCCGCTGAAATGGTAGCGTTGTTTGCAGATGCGCGGTTTACTGCAAAAAACGAATCAGAGCTTGAAGGCCATTACGATCTGGTGATTAATGGCACATCTGCAGGATTAAGTGATCAGGTTCCTTTAGTTCCCAGGCGTGTGCTGGGTGCGGATACTCGTTGTTATGACATGATGTACGGACCCGATAAGACCCATTTCTTAAAGTGGAGTTGCCTGGACCAGGACAGGCCCTGTGCTGATGGGCTGGGCATGTTAATTGAACAGGCAGCACTGGCTTTTTTCGTCTGGTTTGGTCGAGAACCCGATACCCAGGCAGTCATCGAGAAACTTGCACAAGGATCTCGTTGAGGTAACTAATATTGAGGAAACAGTAGATGAAGAACCCTTTAATTATTGAGCATGAGTTGCCCGTATTCAGTGCGCTTAAGCCGGAGCATGTCACACCTGCCATTGAACAGATCATTGCGGAAAATCAGGCTGCTATCAAAGTTCTGAAAAAATCTCGATCCAGAAATTATCGCGATATGGTTAGCCAGCTGGACCAGCTTGATGATCGGTTAAGTCAGGCCTGGTCTCCTGTCAGTCATATGAATTCGGTGGTAAACAATGATTCGTTGAGACAAGCCTACAATCATTGTTTGTCTTTACTCAGCGAATATTCCACAGCTTTAGGACAGGATCAGCAGTTGTTTTCCATTTACCAGGCGCTTGACCAGAGTGAACAATTCGATCTGCTGAATTTAGCTGAGCGCAAGGCCGTAAAAAATGCGTTGCGGGATTTTCGATTGTCAGGTGTGGATTTGAAAGGGGGCCTAAAAGAACAGTTTGCTGATATTAAAAAGAAGCTGTCAGAAATCACCAGTCGTTATTCTGAACATGTTATGGACGCCACCGATAGCTGGCGCAAAGTATTAGAGCAGGTAGATGAATTACGCGGCATGCCAGAAAATGCGATTGCTTTAACAAAGCAAAGTGCGGAGAGAGAAAATGAACAAGGGTATCTGTTGACACTCGACTTCCCCTGCTATTTGCCGGTTATGACGCATTGTGAGAATCGAGAACTTCGTAAGGAGATGCATATTGCCTTTACCACAAGAGCCTCAGATCAGGGGCCAGGGTTGGCTGATTTTAACAACAGTCAGCTGATGCAGGAGATTTTAGTTGGGCGAAAAGCATTAGCAGGAATTCTTGGATTTCAGAATTTTGCAGAACTCAGTTTAGCAACAAAGATGGCCGAGACGCCGCAACAGGTATTGGAATTTTTGCTTGAACTGGCTGATAAGTCCAAACCTGTTGCTGACCAGGAATTCGCTGAACTAAAGGAATTTGCCAGGCAGCAATTGGGATTAGATGAGCTCCAGCCATGGGATGTGGCCTTTTGCTCAGAAAAATTGAAGCTGGCAAAATTTGATTTATCCGAAGAACAGCTGAGACCCTATTTCCCTGCGCCAGTTGTTATCAGCGGTATGTTTGAGATTGTCAGAAAACTGTTTGACATTGAAGTCAGGGAATCAAAGCAGGTAGACACATGGCACGCTGATGTAACTACCTATGATATCTATCGCGACAATGTATTAATTGCCCGTTTCTATCTGGATCTATATGCCCGACCCAGGAAAAGAGGCGGTGCATGGATGGCAGAATGTCGAACGCGTCGTACCCGCCAGGATGGTCATCTGCAGCTACCTGTGGCTTACCTGACCTGTAATTTCCCGAGCCCTCTGGGTGACGCAGCTTCTTTGCTGGGCCATTCAGATGTGGTGACATTGTTCCATGAATTTGGCCATGGATTGCACCATATGCTTACCCAGATTGATTGCGCGCCGGTTTCAGGCATTAATGGTGTTGCCTGGGATGCGGTCGAATTGCCTAGCCAGTTTCTGGAAAACTGGTGTTGGCAGAGGGAATCCTTACCTATTATTTCGGCTCATCATGAGACTGGAGAGTCCCTTCCGGAAGATCTCCTGGATAAAATGCTATTAGCCCGGAATTTTCAATCTGGTATGCAGATGGTCAGGCAACTTGAGTTCGCACTGTTTGACCTGCGCTTACATATAGAATTTGATGAAAAACAAGCGACCCAGACTCAGGACATTCTCGATCAAGTTCGTTCAAAAGTATCGGTTGTACCGGTTAGAGAGGATAACCGCTTCCAGAATGCCTTCGGCCATATTTTCGGAAGCACCATGGGATATGCTGCAGGTTATTACAGTTATAAATGGGCTGAGGTGTTGTCAGCCGATGCTTTTGCCAGGTTTTCCGAAGAGGGAATATTCAATCGCCAGACCGGAGAATTGTTTTTATCGACTATTCTTGAACAGGGCGGTTCTAGAGAACCAATGGAGTTGTTCACCGCTTTTCGTGGTAGAAAACCCACCGTTGACGCGCTGTTAAAGCAGGAAGGTATTTCTGTTTGAACAGATAGCATATTGTCTGCACTGGGTGTTACAGCAGCAAGTGGCAAGGGGACAGTTTCATACCCTGAAAAAGCGGCGCAGGCTTCGAGATGCACTGCTATAATGGTAGCCGTATCGGTTTAATTGCTTAAACCACAATACTCTGGAACCTTATGGTCCATCTATTTCTACGATAATTCGCCTGATTGAGCTGAACATGAACGGTTGATAGTGCGAATAACGTTCGGAACAGATCAACGGACCATGAATTTAAGGTTCAGTTTGGTTACAATCCGTTTCGAAACTCAAAGCCCCCCAATTTCCGGTAATGAAGACCATGCAGAATAATTTCCAGCCTAGCTGGCAAGATTTTTATGAGATGTGTAAACCGCGAGTCGTGATGCTTATGCTGCTGTGTACGCTGGTAGGTATGTTTCTTGCAACCGATACTATGGTGCCATTTGCAACGCTATTTTTTGGTCTTTTAGGTGTCGCTTTAATTTCGAGTTCTGCAGCTGCGTTAAATCACCTGGTCGATGCCAGTGTTGATGCAAAAATGGCCCGAACCCACAACCGGCCTGTAGCTCAGGGTAGAGTGAGCAATTTTCAGGGGAGTGTTTTCGTTGCTGCGACCTGTACCCTGGGTATGGCTGTGCTTTTTATTTTCATTAATTCATTAACGGCCTGGTTAAACCTGGCGGCCTGGGTGGGTTATGGGGTCATTTATTCTATGTATTTAAAGCGAGCGACCTCCCAGAATATTGTCCTGGGAGGCTTGTTTGGTGCAGCCCCTCCCCTGTTTGGCTGGACCGCAGTTACTAATAGTATTGATGGAGGTGGATTGCTGCTGGTTCTGATTATATTTGTCTGGACGCCACCGCATTTTTGGGCACTGGCGATTGATCGAATAGAAGAATATAAGCAAGTCGACATACCCATGTTGCCGGTGACTCACGGCGTAGCCTATACACGGCTGCAGATCTTGCTATATACCATTATTCTGGTTTTGACGACATTACTACCCTATGTTATTGGTATGAGTAACCTGCTGTATCTGTCATCAGCATTAGTTCTAGGGGCAGGTTTTCTATACTGGTCGAGCGTTACGTACCTTGGCAAGAATCCGCGTGCACCTCTAAAGACGTTCCGTTATTCAATCATTTATTTAACCGGGTTATTCGGTGCTCTGCTGATTGATCATTATCTTATGCCCTTGTCTTACGTTTAAAGAGCTTCCCCATAATGCAGAGCATGAAGAATAGGTTACAGTCGAAAAAACTATTAGCATGGGTGCTGTCTGTTGCCGGGATAATGTTCGCCTTGATGGTATATCAGCTTGGCTCTCCTGCAGGACTGAGCAAGGTAGAGGCTCGGCAGATTGGTCTGATTCTTTTAGATGAACCGCGCGTATTAGATCCGGTAAGTCTCACTCAGGATTCGGGAGAGGTATTTACAGCGGTTGATTTTGAAGGCCAGTGGAATATCCTTTTTTTTGGATTTACCCATTGCCCGGATATTTGTCCTACAACCATGGCGACATTAGCCAGCGCCAAGGCTAGAGCAGAGCATGAATTTCCTCAGGTCTGGCTAGTGACGGTTGATCCTCAGCGAGATACACCTGACCAGCTGGATCTGTATCTGAAAGAATTTGATTCTGCATTTACCGGAATTACCGGTGAAATTCAGGAAATAAAGGCCCTGGCCAAGCAGGTTTATGTAAGCGTTGGTCATATGCCGGATGTTGATTCTACCGGTTATAATGTAGATCATGGCAGTAGTCTTGTACTGGTTGATTCGTCAGGCCGACATGCAGGATATATCAGATCACCTCATTCTGTAGCGAATCTTTTAACCATAATTAAAAATCTACCTAGTAATTGAATCATGTCATGTCGCTGATGCGCACTGATCACCGCTAGCCTTGTTAATGGGTCAGCCGCGTGAAGGGGTTTTAGTGTATAACGTCAAGGTTTGGCTGTTTATCCAGATCTATGTCCGGGGGTATGCTAGAGATTCTAATAGCAGTAAACACGCTTTGGGATCTTTTAAATAATTGCCGGGTAGGCCTGTTAATGATCGGGTTAAGGCGAACCTCGCAGCCGCGATTTGTTGAAAAGTTGTCATGTAATCGCGTTCTTCCGGCTCTATGGACCGAGTCATTTCATAGCCACGAAGTAAACAGGCCTCGAGTTCGGGATCAATGGACTGGTCCTGGTTGCGACACCAGTCGTTGACGGTGATTGCAATATCCATCATCAGGAAATCGGTACTGGCATGAAAGAAATCGAGCACGCCGGTAATCTTGGCATCAGTGAATAGTATATTGTCCCTGAACAGGTCACCGTGAATGATTCCGCGTGGCAGGGAAGAGGACTCGAGCAGGTCATAAAGTTCTGCACAGTGGGTTAACAGGTTTTTCATTGCAGGATCAAAATGCGCCTGCGTTTGTTGAATTGTTGTATACATCCAGTCTGAGGAATAGGGATTTTCTCTGTGATACGAACTGCCTAGTAAAGTCGAATGCATGAGGCCCAGTAGTTGGCCTACCTCGAGACAATGTTCAGAACTGGCTTGTTGCAGATGAGCACCAGGCAGCCTTGGCAGAAGCATTGCCGGTTTGTTTTTAAGTACAGTTAATGACATGCCGTCCAGGGTCAATTCTGCAGCCGGCACGGGTAGTCCATAGTTTGCCAGATGGCGAGTCAGATTGAGGAAAAAAGGTACTTCAGAGAAAGAAGCCACTTCTACCAGGGTTAGAACAAAGTGTTGTTCCTGATCGTATTTGGTTGTGGTTACAAAATAGTTTGTGTTTTCTATGCCCGTTGGTATTTGCCTAAAGTCAGTTAGTTGCCCGGCGTTAAACAAAGCCAGGAAATTTTCGATATCTATTTTATGCAGGGGTGTAAAAGCTGCCACGAATCACCACTCCAGGATGACCCATTGAGGGTATAGATGCTTTTTCCTGCTTAGATCTGAGTAATGGGCCGCACCGTCTGCTGGAACCATATAATAAGGACGCCGGTTTTTATATTGGACTTTTATCATGATCAGTACACCATTGTGGCGATATTCGTAAATGGTACGTTCTTTATCTTCAACAATAGAGATAACCTCTTGTTCAGTCTCACCAGCATCAGTGTTCAGACAAGGAAATAATAGAGATAGTGCAAATATGATTGAAAGTAGTCGAATAATCACAGTATGGTTTGCTCTTAAACCAGGGAAAAATTGCCAATGAATAATGATTTCCAAGTTATCCTGGTGGATGGCTCATCCTACCTTTTTCGTGCCTTTCATGCACTACCACCGCTGGAGAATTCAAAAGGCCAGGCGACCGGTGCCATAAAAGGTGTTATCAGCATGATTCGAAAGCTGCAGGCAGAATTTTACGAGAGTCAGTTAATCGTTATATTTGATGCCAAGGGAAAAACGTTTAGGAACGATATATACACGGACTATAAAGCGAACAGGCCGCCCATGCCTGAGGAGTTACGTAGCCAGATTGAACCGATTCATCGCATTGTAGAATGCCTGGGAATACCTTTGTTATGCGTTGAAGGGGTTGAGGCAGATGATGTCATTGGCACGCTTGCAAGACAGCTCGATGACGCCGGTAAGCGCACCCTGATTTCAACAGGGGATAAGGATATGGCGCAATTGGTTAATGATCAGATTGTGCTGATCAATACCATGAATGGACAGTATATGGATGTGGATGGCGTTAAAGAGAAATTCGGCGTCAATCCGGACCAGATCATTGATTATCTGGCACTCATGGGAGACACCTCTGATAACATCCCAGGAGTTCCAAAATGTGGACCAAAGACGGCTGTTAAATGGTTGACCGAATTTGATTCTTTAACAGGCGTGATGGCTAATGCGGATCAGGTGAAAGGTAAGGTCGGTGAAAACCTTCGCGCCTCTTTAGAGTTTTTACCCATGTCTTACGACCTGGCAACGATCCGCCAGCACCTCGAATTGCCAAAGAAAATAGATGAGTTAGAGCAGGCCGATCGAGACCTTGAGGGCTTACAGAAATACTACCTTGAGTATGAGTTTGCAGGTTGGCTGGAAGAACTCGGCAGCCCGGCAACGGTTATGGCACCCGTACCGGTTGCTCACTATGAGGTGATATTAGATGAAGTCCATTTTAAAGCCTGGCTCAATAAGCTTAACGCTGCCCCATATTTTTCATTTGATACGGAAACAACCGGCCTAGATTACATCAATGCTGAACTGGTCGGCATCTCGTTTTGTTGCAAACCCGGTGAAGCTGCTTATCTGCCAATAGGCCATGATTATCTGGGTGCGCCCAAGCAGCTGCCTTTAGCTATTGTGATACCAGCTATAAAGGAACTTCTGGGTAATGAGCAGAAATGGATAATTGGCCAGAATTTTAAGTTTGATATGAGTGTGCTGGCACGCTATGGCGTTGAGGTTAGGGCCCAAGTTCACGATACCATGTTGGAATCCTATGTTCTGAACTCAGTTTTTTCCAGACACAATATGGATGATTTAGCAGCGAATTATCTGCGCAGGAAGACCACCCATTTCACAGATATTGCTGGTAAGGGCGCTAAGCAATTAACCTTCAATCAGATATCGGTCGAGGTCGCTGCTGACTATGCTGCTGAGGATGCAGATATAACCTTGCAACTTCACGAAACGCTGTGGCCGGAATTGCGCCAAACCAATCAACTGATGAGTGTGTTTCTGGATATAGAAATGCCGCTGGTGCCTATTTTATCCACCGTTGAACGAACGGGTGTTCTTGTTGATGCCGAGATGCTCCATAAACAGAGCCAGGAAATAGCACTAAGGTTGACTGAATTGGAAGCCGAAGCATTCGACCTGGCGGGTGAAACGTTCAATTTAGGTTCCCCGAAACAACTGCAGCAGATATTTTACGAAAAATTAAAACTGCCCATTCTAAAGAAAACACCGAAAGGTCAGCCTTCTACTGCCGAAGCGGTGCTCCAGGAATTAGCATTGGATTATCCATTACCTAAACTGATTATAGCTTACAGAGGTTTAAGCAAGCTCAAATCAACCTATACTGATCAATTGCCTAAGCAGATTAATACTACTACAGGGCGGGTTCACACCTCCTATCATCAGGCGGTGGCGGCTACTGGCAGGTTATCCAGTAGCGATCCTAATCTGCAGAACATTCCCATAAGAACAGAGCAGGGTCGTCGAATCCGCAAGGCATTTGTTGCTAATCCTGGATATTTGTTGGTCGCAGCAGATTACTCACAGATTGAGTTAAGAATTATGGCGCATCTGTCCTCAGATTCAGGATTAACCCAGGCATTCAAAAAGGGTCTGGATATCCATAAAGCCACAGCGGCAGAAGTGTTTGGCTGTTCACTGGAACAGGTCAGTATGGACCAGCGACGCAGTGCCAAGGCAATTAATTTTGGCCTGATCTATGGCATGTCTGCTTTTGGTTTAGCACGACAGTTGGGGATCAGTCGCGGCGATGCCCAGGATTATATTAACCTTTATTTTGAACGCTATCCCGGCGTCAGGGATTATATGGATGCTATCAAAAAGCAGGCAGCTAGTCTGGGGTATGTGGAAACTCATTTCGGTCGGCGGCTCTACCTGCCAGCTATAAATTCGACTAATTTTCAGTTGCGCCAGGCAGCCGAGAGGACTGCCATTAATGCACCGATGCAAGGTACTGCAGCAGATATCATAAAACTTGCCATGATCCAGGTGCAAAACTGGTTACAGGAATCCCAGCTGAGATCAAAAATGATTATGCAGGTGCATGATGAATTAGTTCTGGAAGTTGTTGAAGCGGAACTTGAGGAGGTTAAAGCGGGCCTGCTGCAGCATATGGTTTCGGCAGCAGATTTAACTATTCCTCTGGAGGTTGAAGTCGGCGTCGGTAAAGACTGGGAGGAAGCCCACTAACCCTATAATTATTTATCATAGGGAACTTTCTGTCAGACTTTATGTCTGACATAGGGTAAAACAATGTTTCGGCAGTAAGCTTCGGTTATTCCCCAATTGGCCGAAGTCCCAGCTCCGGCCATAATCCCCGTTATGGCTGGGGCTTTTTTTATTTTAGGTCAGTAAGCCTTTGCCAGCCAGCACCTGATCCGATATTCGAAATTGTCTTCCAGACAGCCCATTCCTGGATAAGAGGATTTCTCAGGAGCGAGAAATTTAATATCATAGAGGGTATTTATTAACACCTATGCCTAGCTCTAAAAAGCAACATCTTATTGCTGGTATGATTTTTTTGTTTATCCAGTTGTAAATTTCAGATTAATATTGTACTTTCTATCATATTGTTATTAGGTTATTTTTTGTAATCAGGAAGATTAATTCAGGTTCCAGGAGAATCCTGTTTATTCATCCAAAGCTGCTCGGGTCTATCACAAGAGAGAACGATGGCGTGCACATAGGATAATTTAATAAATCATTTGGAACTTTTTGTAAGGCTTATAGTCGTAAAGTAAGCAGCATAAAGTTTCGGCAGTAAGCTTCGGTTATTCCCCTATTTACCGAAGTCTCAGCCCCAGTCATAATCCCCGTTATGGCTGGGGCTTTTTTTCAGCATTCGTTCTCTTCGCTTAACACACCTGAGTGCATCCAGGTCTGGAGCTTATTTTCGAATTCGGTGAGTCCTAATCCATTCTGCGCCGAAAAAATTTGTACAGTGACATTAATTGGTAATGACCTGGTAAGGCTTAACAAGGTGTTCTGTCGGGCACCGCGTTTGAGTTTATCTGCTTTGGTTAGCAGTATATGTAAAGGTAAGGCAGCGTCGGCACACCAATTTATCATGGTTTCATCGAAAGGCTTGAGCGGATGGCGAATATCCATCAGTAATACAAGCCCGCGCAGCGACAATCTAGCTCTCAGATACTCATCGAGATGTTTATGCCAATGCTGTTTGATTGAGGTGGGCACTCTGGCGTAGCCAAACCCTGGGAGATCGACCAGTCTGGTATCCGCGGATAACGAAAAAAAGTTTATCAGTTGCGTTCGGCCTGGCGTTTTACTGGTTCTAGCCAGTTTTTTCTGCCTGGTGAGGGTATTGATGGCACTGGACTTGCCCGCATTAGAGCGACCACAGAAGGCTATTTCCGTGCCCACATCGATGGGGCAGCCCTGGAGCTGTGATGCACTGGTCAGGAATTGTGCTTTACTGAAGTCAATCATGTTTTGTGAACAAATCTGTTTAACCTGAACTGTCACTTGGGAAGTATTTAGCTATAATAGCGCATCGCCCGGCCAGTGCGCAGGAAAGGTGGTGGTTAGATTGTGATTGGAAGGTAGCAAGGAAAGTTGCAAAGAAAATTGCAAGATTGGCATGATGACGACGGTGCAACAGCTTTCTGCTCACTTGCTTAGGTTGATTTTGATGGACTGGTAGAGGGAAACTTTGTTAGACAGCGCAGGTAAAATTAGTTTATTGATTGGAATTTTAATTGGATGACAAGATGTTAAGACTTATTGCAGGAATTGGATTATCGATGTTGGCTATGACCGTAATGGCTCAGGGAGATTCAGCGCGGGGAGAAACCTTGACTATGATGTGCGTTGCCTGCCATGGCGAGGATGGAAACAGTTTCGCAGGCAGCTTTCCAAATATAGCAGGACAGAATGAAATATATTTACTTAAGCAGATGCGAGAAATGCAGTCCGGTGAAAGGCCCGCGTTACTAATGACGGGTATGTTGATGGGTATGTCAGATCAGGACCTTGAGGATCTTGCTGCTTATTACGGAGATAAAATTTCCAGCCAGGGTGCAGCCGACCCAGCTAATGTGCAATTGGGTGAAAGTATTTACCGCGCTGGTATTGCCAGAAAAGGGATTGCTGCATGCACTGCCTGCCATTCGCCTAGTGGCCAGGGAAACGAGTTAGCGGGCTTTCCAGTGCTAGCTGGCCAATGGCCAGAATATACTGAAGCTCAATTGAAAGCGTTTCGCTCCGGTGAGCGAAAAAACGATGGTGACAGCAAAATGATGCGCCTGTCTGCTATGGACTTAAATGATGAAGAGATTGCTGCTGTGGCCTCTTATCTGCATGGGTTGCAGTAGCGCAAATGACAGGATAAGTAGGCTGTTGTGCTGCAGGACAGGCTGTATTCAGATTGAATGGGTTAAGATTTACTTTTAGCCAGACAACGCCAATTGTGGGGCGACTGTAAAAGGAGCTAACAAAGTATGATTCAAAAGTTATTCATCATAATCGTGGCCGTGTTTTTCTCGTGCAAGAGTTGGGCGGTGGGGTATGAAGAAGGTGTTCATTATTTTGAATTGCCGATTTCTGTAGGGGTAGTAGCAGATGGCAAAATAGAGGTGACCGAATACTTCTCCTACGGTTGCGGGCATTGCTATCAGTTTGATCCGATTTTGGCAGCCTGGGAAATGAAACTTCCAGAAGACGTTGAATTCAATCGAACTCCCGCTATCTGGAATTCGACTTACCGAGTATTTGCCCAGACATATTATACCGTTAAAGCCATGGGTATCTTGGAAAAAGTCCATCTGGAGATTTTTAACGCCATCCATTTACAAAGACGAGATATGCGGGACCCCAAAGCCATTGCTAATTTTCTTGCCGAGGTAGGTGTAGATCCCATTTCATTCGCAAAAGTTTATGGGAGCTTTGGCGTACAGGCCAGCGTTCAGCAGGCAGAAGCTCGTGGAAGGGCCTATCGAGCCAGTGGTGTTCCCACGCTTATTGTCAACGGGAAATATCGTGTGGAAGGCCGTTCAGCGGGTGGCCAGGCTGGTATGATTAATGTGGTAGATTACCTGATCGATAAAGAACGTGAGATGAATTGATTTTTCGCAGCCAGTCTGTAATTACCACTGTCTGTGTTGGCAGATCTGGACTTGTCGAATTTTAGTTTCGCTGCGTTGAGCCATCTAATGTCGAGTTCCGGATTGTATTGAAGTCAGCCTTCGCTTAAAATTCAACATGGCATCTATCAATGCATTCCTTTTTAATTTCTCTTTTCTCGAAGTTTTAACCGGTGGGTTTTTCCCTAGTCAGAAAATGTTGCGAGCCTCTGCTCCGTTGCAGGGCTTATTGAGGGACTGGTCTATTTCGAATTGGAAACCCTGCTGAATTTCTCATTTGGAGCGCTTTAATGGCGATAATTTTAGACGATATTTCCCGGACCTTTAGCGAGTATCTGCTGCTGCCAAGGTTAACGAGGCGGGATCAATCCATCAATAAGATTACCTTGAAAACTCCCATAGGAAAGTACCAGTCCGGCAAGGCTTCTAAATTCGATATTAATATTCCGGTGGTGTCGGCCTGTATGCAGTCTGTATCCGGAACCAGTCTTGCCATTTCCCTGGCAAGGCAAGGTGGTCTGAGTATGATCTTCTGCTCCCAGAGTATTGACAGCCAGGTTGAAATGGTTGGTCAGGTGAAAGCACATAAAGCAGGGTTTGTTACCAGTGGCGCTAATACTAAACCGGAATCTACGCTCGCATCGCTGCTCGAATTGATGACAGAAACTGGGCACTCTACTATACCGGTAACGTTAGATGGTTCTGCCAAGGGTGAGTTCTGTGGTTTGATAACGGATCAGGATTTTTGGGAATTTGAAGATGATCTGGCCAATTCAGTCAAGGATCATATGACGCCTAAATCCGAGGTCTTCTTTGGTACGGAAGGGATAACCCTGCGTAAGGCTAATCAACTGCTGCATCATCATAAAAAAGACTGTCTGCCAATTTTGGATCGGGCAGGAAATTTGAATTCCCTGGTGTTTAAGAAAGACTATGTAGACCATCAACGCCATCCGCTTGAGCTGTTAGACGAAAATAAAAGATTGTCGGTGGGAGCCGCTATCAATACACATGATTATCGGCAGCGCG
This sequence comes from Gammaproteobacteria bacterium, assembly GCA_012960535.1. Taxonomy (GTDB): domain Bacteria; phylum Pseudomonadota; class Gammaproteobacteria; order Pseudomonadales; family Azotimanducaceae; genus UBA9926. The sequence goes on along the minus strand of DUBB01000019.1, from coordinate 48,059 downwards.
TTCCTGCACTCATTGAAGCGGGTGCTGATGTTCTTTGTTTTGACTCCTCGGATGGTTTTACAGAGTTTCAGATGGATGGCATTCAATGGATTCGCGAACAGTTCGGTGACCAAATTGTGATTGGTGCAGGCAATATTGTTACGCCTGAGGGGTTTGACTATTTAGCGCAGGCGGAATTAGTGGATTTCATCAAAGTTGGTATTGGCGGTGGTTCTATCTGCATCACTCGAGAACAGAAAGGCGTTGGTAGAGGCCAGGCATCCGCGCTTCTGGATGTTGTTAAACGGCGGGATGCGCATTTTAATGATACTGGCACCTACATTCCCATCTGCTCAGATGGGGGCCTGGCAAATGATACGCAGATAGTAGTCGCTCTGGCCATGGGCGCTGATTTTGTAATGATGGGGCGCTATTTTGCGATGACCGAGGAAAGCCCAACGCCGAAGGTGTCCATTAATGGCCAGATGTATAAACCCTACTGGGGTGAAGGTACTCTGCGAGCCCAGAACTGGCAGCGTTATTCAGATGGCATGAGCAGTAGGAAAATGATGTTTGAGGAGGGTGTTGACGCCTATGTCCCGCTTGTCGGTCCATTGGCCGAAGTATTGGAGACAACCTTGTATAAGTTAAAGAGCACTATGATTAATGTCGGGGCAGATAACCTGATTGATTTTCGGCAAAATGCCGAGCTCACACTTGTATCCGAACAGTCCATTGTTGAAGCAGGTACTTCTAATGTTTTTCAATTCTCCAGAAAGCGGGAAATTGATGAATTCGACTGGGGTACTTAGGCGAAGATTCAGCTATACTATGCAGCGTTTTGGTTTGAGGCCCTTGTTTAGATGAAAATTTTTTTTATCCTCCCTATTTTTTGTATGGGGATGACTGCGGTTGCAGATCCCGGCGAAGACGACATTATCGCCAGAATTCAGAAAGTGGGAACTGTTTGCATCCAAGGCACGGATTGTGCAGCCACAGAGCAGACCACAACTTCCGCTGATGCAGCTGATTTCGATGTTGTCAGCAGCTATGAGCAGAGTTGCGCTACCTGCCATAATCTGGGGGTAGCCGGTGCGCCCAGGTTTGCAGAGCCCAGTGAATGGGAGCCACGCATTAGTAAAGGCATGGAAGCATTGTATAACAGTGCAATTAATGGCTTGCTGCCGACGATGCCAGCCAGGGGTATGTGCTTTAATTGTTCGGATGATGATATAAGGGCACTGACAGACTATATGGTTGATGCAGCGCGTTAATTCAAGTGAAGCGCGATTGAATCAACACGAGTTAGAGTTTTCGGAAGCTCAGCGCCTCCTCGAGATGGTGCTTTTTAACCTCATCGGCCAGTTCCAGGTCTGCAATTGAACGTGCTACTTTCAGCAGTCGGGTAAAACCTCTAGCGCTCATGCTCAATTTAGTCGCTAACAGGTTTGCAAATACCTGGTGCTTCCCGGAAAGCTTGCAAGCCGTAATGATGCTCTCTGTATCCTCTGTGCGGGGTAGGCAAGCCTGTCGCTTCTTTCTGATTTGATAACCTTCTAGTATTTTTTGCTGGGCCTTTTGCTGTTGACTAGGCTGCACTGTTTTATGCTTTTTGAGTAATGCGGCCGGCGGTAGAGCAGGCACTTGGATTTGCATATCCAGGCGATCCAGAATCGGTCCGGAAATCCGCTGCTGGTATTTTCGAATTTTCTCGAAGCCACATTCGCAGGCGTGATTTAGCGAGCCATGCCAGCCACAGGGGCAGGGATTCATTGCTGCCAATAATTGAAAGCGAGCAGGATATTTGATTCGAAAGTGGGCCCGGCTTATCTCAATGCAGCCCGATTCTAGTGGCTGGCGTAATGTCTCGATGACAGAAGGCGAAAATTCAGGTAGTTCATCAAGGAACAGAACGCCCTGGTGTGCCAGAGATATCTCTCCTGGTTTAGGGGGATTGCCGCCACCCGCCATGGCGGCGGCGGATGCCGTATGATGCGGAGAACGAAAAGGTCTGTGCATACCCGAGTTATCATCGTAGCGCGTGCCGTTAGCTGATCTGATACAGCCGATCTCGAGTTGTTCTTTGAAGTCCAGAGGCGGTAACAATGTGACCAGGCTTTTGGCGAGCAGGGTTTTACCAGCGCCAGGAGGACCTACCATCAGCAGGTGATGTTGGCCGGTAGCGGCGATGATTAAGGCCCTTTTAGCGTGTTCCTGACCTTTAATCTGATCTAGTGTGATGGCAGTGGGGCTAATTATTTCTGAAAGCCTGTTGTTGTGGCATGGTTGACAACAAGTGCAGGCATCGGTGGCAGCCTCGGTTAGATGATTTGCACTGAATAGGTATGGAGACGCCAGCAGTGCACCTTCTGCCTGGTTTAATTCAGGAATAATCAGCTTCATTTTTGCTTCGTGGCAGGCAATAGATGCAGGCAATATGCCTGGGCTTAGAAGTATTTTGCCATCCAGTGCTAGCTCACCCATTGAGCAGTAATCCTCCACAGGCGTATCGGGTATTTGTTGACTGGCTTTTAGAATGGCCAGGGCAATGGGTAGATCAAAGCTGCTGACATCCTTTGGTATGTCGGCAGGAGATAGATTGATTGTAATTTTCCTGTCGGGGAGCTTAAACCCAGCGTTCTTAATGGCTGATTTTATGCGTTCTCGAGCCTGTCGCATTTTCCCATCGGCCATGCCAACAATCTGCATTTGCGGAAGACCATTGCTGATATCAGCTTCGACTAGAATAAGTGGAGAATCCACGCCGAGAATGGCCCTGGTGTAGGTGTGCGCTATTGCCATAGATAGACTCCTGATCATCCAAGTAAAACAAGAATCAGAGCGCCGCATATAGAGGTAGTTATAGCTAATAGGGGTCAGAGATCTATCCTGTAAAGTGCGCCGGATCACTCGTTCACGGGGATTGGTCTGATTGTTTGGGTTAACAGATGAAATAGAATCATGGTAAGGAAAAATTACTGTATGATTAAAAAAGGTTACACCATGTGCGATGCAGGCGAACCAGAAGCCCAGAATATTGAGTGAGTCTCCCTGCCCGTTCGAATAAAATACGTTAAAATGCGCGTATTAGTCTTATTTGCATCATCCTGATGATAAAGCGATGTAGGACTAAAGCTTTACACTTTATAATTAAAAAGTGTAATCAAGGAGAAGATATGAAATTAGTAACAGCCATTATCAAGCCATTCAAACTGGATGATGTTCGTGATGCGCTTTCGGAAATTGCAGTCCAGGGTATGACTGTTACCGAAGTAAAGGGCTTTGGCCGGCAGAAAGGCCATACTGAACTTTATCGGGGAGCTGAATATGTTGTGGATTTTTTGCCAAAAGTTAAGATTGAAGTGGCAATTGATGACAGCAACCTGGATTCTGTTATAGACGCCCTTACCAATGCAGCAAATACAGGAAAGGTAGGTGATGGCAAAATATTTGTTACTGCTCTAGAAGAAGTTGTCCGGATTCGAACTGGGGAAACGGGTGTTGAAGCAGTTTGATTTTTGTGTGTGGTTAGACCAGTAGATGATGACTCCAGGTGAGAAGGCGACTGATGTTAAGAGGTTGACAAGGGCTTTATCGTTTTGGCTGGGCCGATCGGAGTCAGCAGCGTGAAATACCGAAGCACCCGGGGCGGGGTGAATGGTTTATCCTTTTCTGAGGCGGTTATGATGGGATTGGCTGCGGATGGCGGCCTGTTAATTCCTGAGACCATTCCTGATGTCAGTTCACAAATGGCTGACTGGCATAAGCTTTCCTATTCTGAACTGGCAGCCAAGGTTATGGTTCCGTTCGTCGATGATATTCCCGTTTCTGATCTAGCCTCTTTGATTAACCAGAGTTATTCTACTTTTGACCATGCCAGGGTATCGCCTTTGGTGAGAGTAGCTAATATCCATGTTCTCGAATTGTTTCATGGACCCACCCTGGCTTTTAAAGATATCGCCTTGCAACTTCTTGGAAATCTGTTTGGTCATATTCTGTCAAAAACTGATTCGACCCTGAATATTCTGGGTGCAACCAGTGGTGATACCGGTAGTGCCGCGATTGCAGGTGTTAGAAGTAAGCCCGGGGTTAATATATTCATCATGTTCCCGGCGGGTAGAACGAGCCCTATCCAGGAACTGCAGATGACAACGGTTCTGGATCAGAACGTTTTCAGCATTGCCATTGATGGCAGTTTTGACGATTGCCAGATGCTCATGAAGACGGTATTCAATGACCTGGAGTTTAAGTCTAGTTATGATCTGGGGGCAGTTAATTCGGTCAACTGGGCTCGGGTTCTTGCTCAGATTGTCTACTACTTTTCTGCATGGTTTCAGCTTCAGCGACCGACCGAGTTTGATGTGACGGTACCCACGGGCAATTTTGGTAATATCTTCGCGGGTTTTATTGCAAAACAAATGGGCTTACCTATACGCAGGTTGGTTTTAGCGACCAATAGTAATGATATTCTGGCGCGCTATTTTAATTCAGGTATCTACCAGAAAGGGCGCGTACATTTTTCTGAAAGTCCTGCTATGGATATACAGATAGCCAGTAATTTTGAACGATTTCTGTTTTATCATCTAGGCGAAGACAGCGCACAGGTGAATCGATTCATGGAAGATTTTCATACAACAGGATTAGCCGGCGTACCGGGTTGCCAGGGTATTATGGAACAATTCGAAGCGGGCTCAGTAGATGATATTGATACCCTGCAGAGCATTACCAGATGTTATCAGGATAATGGTTACCTGGCAGACCCGCATACTGCCGTTGGTATTGCCCAGGCAGAGCGTGTTATTGAACCGGGGGTGCCTATGGTTTGTCTTGCTACCGCACATCCAGCAAAATTTGAGGCCGCCGTTCATAAAGCGCTGCCATTGATTGTTCCCAGGCATGAGTCTCTGAAGAATCTGCATGATCTGGAAACCAGAAAATTCAACTTACCTGCCAGTGTCGATCATCTAAAAGCGTTTATCAGTGAGCATTGTTCCACGTTATGATCAGGCAGTCTGATCCGCTCTTGAGTAGTGTTAGGTCTGCCTCAGGGCAATTTTCTTTACCGCACCTGGGAGTTCTGATAAATGCTGTATCCGTTCATCGGGTGCTGAGATGAGATCAGATTGTTTTTTCGGGTTTGATTTCCAGATGGTCCTGATACCCAGGCGAGCAGCAGCATCAATGTCTAATAAAGGGTCATCGCCAACATAGATCATTTCGTGGGCCTTGATGTTTGTGTGTGCCAGTGCTGATTCAAATAAGATGGGGTCAGGTTTTGCTGCACCTACCTGCTCGGCTGAAAACGAAAACATAAACAAATGATCCAGGCCCAGCCTTTTGATATCTGCATTACCATTAGTCAGGGCACCCAAGATGTAGTTCTGCGCGAGCGCTGCCAATGCTTTGAGGGCACCGGGGAAAAATGTCACTCGGTTGCGTGCTTCAAGAAAAACATCCATTGCTTCGGTCGCCAGGTTCTGCGCCTGGGTTGTTTTTATACCGCTGTTTAACATGGCTTTTGTCAATACCGCCTGGCGTAAGGCGGTCAGCCTAAAAGATAAGGAAGAGTCTTCCGCAAGTAGCTGTTTGCGGGCAATGAGCAGGTCTTGCTGCGCATAGTCAAAGTGCGGCAAACGATCTTTGAGATGGGTTTTGAGTGCAGCTTCAGCACCGATTATAACGGGCTTAACAGCCCAGAGCGTATCATCAAGATCAAAACCGATGACTTTAATCATGTTGGCTCACTTGTTTTTTTACGTTGTGCTCGTGGATGTGTTTTATCGTATACGGCCGCCAGGTGCTGAAAGTCCAGATGCGTGTATATCTGCGTCGTACTGATGTCTGCATGGCCCAGCAATTCCTGCACCGCCCTTAAGTCGCCACTTGATTCGAGCACATGACTGGCAAAGGAATGCCGTAGCATGTGTGGGTGCAGGTTATTGACCAGATGTTGTTTTTTGGCCCAGTACCGCAATCTGGCCTGAATACTTGAGGGACTGATACGCGAACCTGCCTGGCTGATGAACAGGGCATTTGCGTGCACCTGTTTTCTTTTTACTGGAAGGTTTTTCCGGACCAGCATCCAGTCTCGCAAAGCCTGCATAGCGAGGCTGCCAACAGGAATGATTCTCTGTTTGTTGCCTTTTCCGGTAACCCGTATGGTTTCTTCAGACAGTGAGATGCTGTCGCAATCGGCCTTGGTTAACTCACTCAGTCGAAGCCCGGAAGAATATAATAATTCGAGAATCGCCTTGTCCCGATAACCATGCCAGTCCTCGGGGACGAAGTTGAGGAGTTGTGATACCTGATCAGTATCCAGTGTCCTGGGCAATTTTCTGGCATGCTTTGGCGCTGTGACAAGCTGGGCTGGATTCTGGCTGAGCACCTCTTCTCTTGCTATAAAATTGAAGAAAGTACGAAAGGTCGATAATCGTCGCTGTTGGCTGCGACCGGACATGCCCTTACGATGGCTCTGGCCTATCAGTTGTCGAATGTGATTGGCCGTAAAGTCTTGGGCCTGGTTGAGGTTGATATCCTCAGCATAGCCCAGCAAAATCTTTAAATCATGCTGGTAACTTTCAATGGTGTTATCTGCCAGACCTCTCTCATTACGGATATGGTTGAGAAAATGATTGATCTGCTCTGACAGTGTGCTCATTCTGCCCTACCCAGTATTGAATCCGGGGGCGTCACTCGCGCAGGAATGAGTCTCGACAGGACGTCAGTGATTAATTTTATAAAGGTGGTTTCCAGGCCGGCACGAAAATTATTCTGATCAGCACTGCCAAGGGTAAGAAGTGCAATGGGTTGTTTGTCATTGATTGGTAGTACCGCTGCTGAGGCTATGGTCAGGTGGTTATCAGGAAACAGTAACCTCATTTCCTGTTGTCTGAGTATGCCCAGCGTCGGTTGCTGGGACGAGACGATACCACCGAGTTGCTGCTCAAGCGTTTTTCGTTTTATGAAACTGGCGTGCTCATTAATAGGGGCCGGTTGATCCGCAAAGATAAACAGTTGGTGATTAGAAAATTTAAAATCGTTCTCCAGGCTCTTAGTTAATGCAGTGATAAACGAGGTCGTATTGGAGGTATCGAGCAGCGCCAGTATGAGCCTGTGACAGCATTCAAACAGATGGCTGTTATCGGTTGAATTTTGAATTAATTCCGCCAGTTTTGACTCAGTTTCAGCCAGCTTTTTGTTAACTGAGGTCAGTTTCCTGCCTGAGAAAGATATGGTTCCGTGCGATGTAGAGTGAGTTGGCAACTCGAGTTGCTGTAAAGCCTTTTCTGTAAAGTCGGGGTGTTCCTCTAAATACCTGAGTACTAGTTCAGGGTTTAGGTCGGTTGTACTGGTAACAGGTTTTTTATTACTCATAACTTGATTCTGCCGTCATAGACTTTATTAGCCGATCCAATTTGAAATAAATCATGATTCGGGCCCTGCCATTGAACAGTGATGGTACCGCCAGACATGGAGACTTCAACTGTTTCAGCGAGTTGCTGGTGTTGCCGCTTTGTTGCGACAGCTGCACAGGCACCTGAGCCACAGGCCTGGGTTTCTCCGACGCCACGTTCGTATACACGTAGCTTAATGTGTCCTGAGTCTATAACTTCCATAAAGCCTACATTGACGCCTTCAGGAAACGCGGCGTGATTGGCTAGCCAGGGACCGATTTCCTCGACCTGTGCAGCGGTTATTGATGAGACCTGAATAACAGCATGTGGATTACCCATATTTACCAGAGCGAACGCAATATCGGGGCCTGCTGTAGTCCGGTGGCCAATCGGGTTGTGGTCCAGGTGATAGACTTCTTTTCTGGTGGAAGTCGTAAACGGAATCTGTTCAGGAGCGAATTTCGGTTGCCCCATGTTGATTTTGAATCGATCGTCTGGCAGTAATTCTGCAAGGATGAGTCCGTTAATGGATTGAAAGGTCAATTTGCGTTTGGGCGTCAGTTGTTTGTCGTGCACAAATTTAGCTAAACATCTTGCTCCGTTGCCACACTGTTCTGCCTCAGAGCCATCGGCGTTATAAATTCGGTAGAAAAAATCAGCCTCAGGATCGGTGGGTGGTGCCGCTACCAGCAATTGGTCAAAACCAATGCCTAAACGGCGATCTGCCATGGTGGCAATTATTTCGCGTGTTAATTTAATATTCTGAGAAACAAGATCAACTACGACGAAATCGTTGCCCGCCCCCTGCATTTTGGTGAAATGAACCAGCATATGAATAGGTTACTTCAGGTTTCCTTTAATGCAAGAATTTAGTTTTAATAGCCGGAGTCAAAAGACGGGTTAGATTCGAGCCTCATCTGATCTTCTATGGATTCCCTGCGGCGAATTTCCTTAGCGTGGGTACCCTTCACCAGAACCTCAGCTGACCGGCCTCGGCTATTATAATTGGAACTCATGGTGAAACCATAAGCACCTGCCGATTGAATGGAGAGTAGATCACCTGAGCGGATTTTCAAGCGGCGTTGTTTAGCCAGAAAATCACCGGATTCGCAGATAGGCCCTACGACTTCGTATTCTCGTTCTGGTCTTTCTTCGGCGAATTGAATAATTGGTAAAACGTTGTGCCAGGCTTTGTATAAAGCGGGTCTTATGAAGTCGTTCATGGCCGCATCAATGATGGCGAAATTTTGGCCGCTGTTTTCTTTAACATAGATGACCTGGGTTAGTAGAATTCCGGCGTTGGCCACTAAGCTTCTACCGGGTTCCAGCAAGATTTTCTGCGGGCGTCCTGACATGAGTTCAGTTATGGCTTCTGCCAGATCGGCAATAGCTACGCTGTCTTCGTTTTGGTACTGAACCGCCATACCGCCGCCGATATCGATATGTTCCATAAAGATGCCTTTTTGTGTCAGTGCATCAGCCAGTTCTAACAGTTTTATTAAAGCATCTGTAAAAGGCGCCAATTCAGTTATCTGAGAGCCGATATGGCAATTCATGCCGATAATATTCAGTGCGGCGGATTGATCGGCTTGCTGATAGAGCCTCAGTGCGGTCTCGGTGGGTATTCCGAATTTGCTTTGCTTTAGTCCGGTGGAAATGTAGGGGTGTGTTTTTGGATCGACATCTGGGTTTACCCGAAGCGAGATTGGCGCCACTATACCGAGCGCTGAAGCAATCTTCTCGATTTTAGTCAACTCTTCTTCTGACTCGATATTGAAGCAGTGAATGCCGATACTCAGGGCCTGCGATATCTCTTCTTGGGTTTTACCGACACCTGAAAAAACGATCTTTTTTGGACTACCCCCTGCTTTTAATACCCTGGTTAACTCGCCCCCAGAAACGATATCGAATCCGGAACCCATTGATGCCAGTAATTGAAGAATTGACAGATTAGAGTTTGCCTTAACGGAATAACAGATCAAGTGAGGCTGGTCAGCAAAGGCGAGCTCAAAATGATGGTAAGCTTCTCTTATAGCGGATTCCGAATAAATAAAAGCAGGTGTACCAAACTGCTCAGCCAGTTCCCTCAAGTCTAAGTCTTCAACGTGATAAAACCCATTGCGGTAGTCAAATGCTGGCATGACTAGATAACCAGGAGCTGTGCTGGCGAGCCAGGTAAGTATAGAGGCCCTTTTTGGCCGCAACTGGTTAACACTAACAGTATCAATAAAATGATTATCAAGCGCATATTGATTCGGAGTAGGCGTAGGAGAGCTAGTATACTGGAGTATGAACTTGATGGGGAGCAGTCGCAGTGAATGATTCTCTTTGTGAACGGGCGTTCACAGAAAAGCTTGATAACCTGTTTTCTGATATCGAGGATATTATTGACTCATTCGATCAGGATTTTGATATTGATGCGGGCAGTGGTAATTTAACTGTCACTTTTCCGAATCAGTCTCAAGTTATAATGAGTCGGCAGATCAGCCAGCGTGAAGTATGGGTAGCAGCTCGTTCAGGTGGTTTTCACCTGGCCTGGTTAAACGGACAATGGCTTTGCGGGACTACGTCGGAGTCGTTAACCGCTTTGCTCAACAGAATTTTCTCAGAGCAGACGGGTGAAAAGGTTAGCCGTTTTTTGTAAGTAGCCCCCGGGCACGGTTAATGGCGTGCCTGACAGTGTCAGGGGCCGTACCGCCAGGATGACTTCGACTTGCTACGGACCCGTGAATGTCGAGAAACTGGTAAACATCTTCCTGGATTAAATCAGACTCAGCCTGGAGCTGCTCAAGGCTGAGTTCAGCCAGATCCTTGTGCTCGTTTATACCTGTGGCCACTAGTCTGCCTACGATGGCATGGGCATCTCGAAAGGCAAGTCCCTTGCGGACCAGATAATCTGCCAGGTCTGTTGCGGTTGCGTAGCCGGTTGATGCAGCGCGCAGCATGTTTTCCTTCTTTGGGATGATATTGGGCACCATATCGGCGAACGCCGTGAGACAGGCCATAACGGTTTGAACGGTATCGAAAAGTGGCTCTTTGTCTTCCTGGTTGTCTTTGTTGTAGGCCAGTGGCTGACCTTTCATCAGCGTCAGCAGAGACAGTAAGGAACCAAACACCCGGGCCGATTTACCACGAACCAGTTCAGGCACATCCGGGTTTTTCTTCTGGGGCATAATCGATGATCCGGTGCAGAAGCGATCTGGGAGCTCTATAAAATCGAATTGCGGTGAGGTCCACAGGATCATCTCTTCTGACCACCTGGATAGATGCATCATCAGCATGCTGGCACAGGCCGAGAATTCAATGACAAAATCCCGATCACTGACGGCATCCAGGGAGTTATCAGCTATCGACTGAAAGCCTAATAACTCTGCCGTATAGGCTCTATCAATCGGAAAACTCGTGCCCGCCAGAGCGGCAGACCCCAGGGGCATGCAGTTGACTCTTTTGCGGCACTCGATGAGTCGTTCTGCATCGCGTGCAAGCATAGCGTACCAGGCCATCAGGTGATGACCGAAGACGATGGGCTGGGCAATTTGCAGATGGGTGAAACCTGGCATTATAGTTTGTGTGTGAGTCTCTGCAAGATCGAGAATCCCGGTTAAGAGCTGTTTTATTTTTCCTATTATCAGATCAATCTGTTCTCGTAAATACAGGCGCAGGTCGGTCGCTATCTGGTCGTTTCTGGAACGTCCGGTATGTAATACCTTACCTAGTTCACCGATTCGTGCCGTTAAAGCAGCTTCAATATTCATATGAACATCTTCTAGCTGCACTGACCATTGGAATTGGCCCTGGCTGATTTCTTGGCGAATCTCACTGAGGCCTGCCAGCATGGTGGCAAGGTCAGGTGCACTGATAATGTCTGCTTTGCTGAGCATGCGGGCATGGGCCATGGATCCCTCAATATCGTAGTCAGCAAGGATGTGATCGAAGTTAACGGATGCTGTAAATGACTCTACGAAAGCATCGGTTGCTTCAGTAAATCTACCGTCCCAAAGTTTGTCTTTTTGGTTTGCCAATGTCATGTCTCGGTTGAGTGCACGCCCATTATAACAGCTGCGTCACCTTCTTGAGGGGTTAAGGTAAAAATTGGCTGGCTGTTTTACCAGGTCATTGGATCCACCCTTGCAGATACTCACTGTGATGTCGTTCACCGCACTATTTCCGCATTATCACCGCAATATATCAGAACTATTAATGAGTTGGCGTAAAATCAGCCATGTAAGGGGGCTAAGTCGGTTGAAAGCGCCTTATTTAAGTTCGCGGGCACTGTCATGAGGAAATTCGGTTCTTGAATTGGCTTACCTGCTGCTTGTATTGGTTTACTCGAACGACGCATGAGGTTAGTGTTGCATCTTTGAAAAAAAGTCGAGCATTGTGCGAAAAATTAGGATAGTAACTCGAAAAAGTACCCTGGCTTTGTGGCAGGCAAAATTTGTAAAAGAGAAGATTAATCAAGTTTTTACCCACACCGATGTGGAGATTATCGGTCTGAGCACGCAAGGGGATCGAAACCGCAGGGAGTCTTTGAGCCAGTTGGGTGGTAAAGGTGTGTTCGTCAAAGAGTTGGAAAATGCCTTGTTGCAAGGTGATGCTGATATCGCGGTACATTCCATGAAAGACGTGCCTGCTGAGCTTCCTCAGGGGCTTGCCATTACTGCAATCTGCACCAGAGCAGAGCCCAGTGATGCGTTGATCTCTGCGGGCAATCTGGTTTTTGCGGATATGGCTGAGGGCGCTGTTATAGGCTCATCAAGTTTGAGGCGCAGATTTCAATTGCAGCATCGTTATCCAGGTCTGGAATTTAAGGAATTAAGGGGCAATGTTGATACTCGATTAAAGCGCCTGGATGATGGCTATTTTGATGGCATTATTCTCGCCTCAGCAGGGCTTCAACGGCTTGGTCTTGGCCATCGTATCTGCATGCAAATTCCCGTTGATGATTGTGTTCCCAGTGCAGGTCAGGGCGCAGTTGGTATTGAAAGTCTGTCAGAAAGGGAGGACCTTACTCCGATTCTGTCATCCTTGAATGATCCTGCTAGCTTTGAGCTGGTGACTTGTGAGCGTAGAATCAGTGAGAAGCTGGGAGCTAACTGCAGTCTACCCGTAGCTGCTTTTGCGACTTATGTTGAGGGCGGAGAAAAAATCCTGTTGAAGACTTTTATCAGCGGTCAAGACGGTCAGACACCACTGCGCCTAAGTGATTCTGCACCAGCGGGTCAGGGCCGCGCGTTGGCCGAACGGGTTGCAGAGGCAATGATAGATCAAGGTGCATTACAGCTCATTCGGGTAGACTGAGTCATGTTGAATGGAATACTGCTGACTCGGCCTGATGGTTTAAACCAAGCGTTGGCTGGTGCGTTGCAGCTACGGCAGGTTTCTTATCAGATCACCCCACTCATTGAAATTACCCAGCTTGATATACAGGCAGATGCTAGATTGCTCATGGAGGATCTGGATAGAAATGATATTGTCATTTTCGTCAGTCGGCATGCCGTTCGATTTGGCTTACCCGTGCTGGAGAGTTACTGGCCGCAGTGGCCACAGTTGCAATGGTTGTCTGTGGGCCCAGGTACTGCAGAGGAACTAAAGCAGCTTGGCATTGCATCGGTATTTCCTGATTCGCCCGGTTCGGAAGGTCTTTTAGAACTGGCTCAACTGCGTCAACCTGAAGGTAAACAGATTCTCATTGTAAGCGGCCACGGCGGAAGAGCTTTACTGGGAGATACCCTTTCGAACCAGGGTGCATTGGTTCAATATCTAGCAGTATACAAGCGTCGTAAAGTCGGCCATGCCGGTTTGTGGCAGCAGATGCGCGAAGCCAGCATTGATACCATTGTGGTGTCCAGTGTACAGATACTGGACTCGTTTAGTCTGGTCTGTTCGGTGCGCCATAGGCAGGATGTTCAATTGATAGCAACCTCGGCAAGAATTGGTGAACAGGCAATCAGGCAGGGCTATAATAAGGTGCATGTTGCAGACGATGCGAGCACAGATGGATTGTTAAAAGCCATTGAAACCTTAATGATTCAGGATTGAGTAAATGACAGAGCATGAGGAGAAAAAAAAGATTGCTGAGAAATCATCAGATTCAAATAAGGGTGAAACCAAAAAGACCGGATTGCCAGGTTTTAGCTGGTTGCTATGGCTGATACTTATCACTACTGCATTGTTGACGGGTTATAATAGCTGGGATCAGAACCGATCAAAACAAGCCCTGTCAGCATTGACTGGCCAGAGCCGTGAACAGGCAATCAAGCAGGTTGATTTGCAGCAAGCTCAGCTTCTCTCGGCCGAGTCTATTGAAATCCTCAGACAGGAACTTGATCAGAAATTATCCGATCTGGATGACGATGTAATACAACTGCACAGTTTGCAGTCCGGTCAGGTTCGTCGTGATTCAAGATGGAGGCTGGCAGAAGTCAGTCATCTAGTCAGAATTGCAGAACATGCGTTAGCTATGCAGCAGCAGCCAGGGCAGGCTTTGATGGCGCTGCAAGAAGCAGATGAATTACTCGCGTCCCTTGATTTACCCGGTGTATTTGCGTTGCGGGCAGCGCTTGCCGGCGATATAGGGTCTCTCAGAAATTTCCAGGGTATCGATCAGGTTGGTATATTTCTGGAAATTGCCTCGTTGGTAGGACAAGTCGAATCGCTGGAATTAGCAGCAAGGGGATTCAGTTCAGGAAGGTCAAGCAATCAGATTGTGGAGGCAGACAGGCCAGGTTTACTCGGTTCACTACTTGCATTGTTGAGCCAATTTGGTCAGAAAGTATTCAGTTTGGTTGATTTTCGACGGGGAGATATTGAAATTAAACCGCTGCCTACACCAGAACAAACACGAGTGTTAAGGCAGAACATACTGTTACAGTTGCAAACAGCTCAGCTAGCGCTATTACGGGGTGAGCAGCGCGTTTTTCAATCGTCTATAGAACAGGCGCAGGCTTGGGTAGAGAATTACTTTAATCTGAATCTTCCGAATACGCGTCAGCTTGTCGAGCAGTTAAGGCTAATTCATGACATACCTATTTCGGCACCCCTGCCAAAGCTGACAGAAACCATGTTAGCCCTGGATGAGTTGCAGTCGCTGCAGCAGGAGACGCTTGAGTGAAAGTAGCAGCGGCCATGCTGATTATTGTTACTGTCGCAGGGATAGTAGGGACCCTAATTGCCAGAGATCCGGGTTATATTCTTATTGTTTATCAGGATTATTCTCTGCAGACCAGTCTGTGGGTGGGTTTGTTTTTAATCATTGTGCTGGTAACAGCCGGTTATTTTCTATGGGGACTAGTCCATAGCCTGATAGCGTTCCCTGAGCGAGTTTCAAACTGGCGTGGTGAAAAGTCAAAATCCCGAGCTGTGCAGTTCTTGAATAAAGGCTTTGCTCTGTCACTGGCAGGTCAACAGGATAGAGCCATGAGATTTCTGGTCAAAGCTTCAGAGCATGAAACAACCCAGGGTCCAGCAACTTTACTACTTGCGCAGATGAGTTCGGCTGATGTTGACGGGCGAAAGCTCATGTGGCAGAGCGCCATTGATGCAGGTCAGGATTATGTTACTGCAGCGCGGTTAGGGTTGGTAAAGGATGCAGTAGCGAACGATGAATTTGCGTTTGCCCAGGAAACGCTCGATACCTTACCGGTTAATGGTGCGACCACTTCACTGAAGCTCGAGTTGTTTATTGAAATGCGGAAATGGAAGGATTTAGCAGCTCTGAGTAAAGATCTGGTGAAATATGACATTATCCTGACTCAGGACCATAAAAATTCTCTGCGAGCTGCACTTGCAGGGATGCAAACTGATACCGAAAGACATCTCTGGCGATCAGCATTATCGATTATGCAAGATGGCGATGAATTGCTTTTAATCGCTTATTGCAGGACTGTGTCTGACCAGGATATTGCAGAGAAAGTGCTGCGACGGGAAATTGACAAGCGCGCCAGCCCGGCGTTGTTTGTTGCCTACGCTGACCTGGGTCAGACCAATTTGCCGGTTAGGTTAAAACAGGTTGAGTCCTGGGCACGTAAATTTGCTGATAATGCAGCGTATCGGTGTTGTGCGGGCACTTTATACTACCTGAGTGACAGACCTGAATTGGCCCTGGCTGAATATCAGAAGAGTCTAGAGATCGATTCTTCTGCTCAGGCTCACTATCGGCTGGCTTTGTTATTAGCCGACCGGGGCGATAAGCAAGCCAGTATGGAACAGTTTAAGCTGGCCCTCAAAGTAGTCAGTTAATTAGTTGTCGCGGCGCAAACGAGAAAACGTCAGAGTGCATGTTGGTCTCATCGAAGCCTTTTTGTACAAAGTTATCCAAAGTTCCATATACCATAGCCGGGCTACCACTGATGTAGATTAAGTGGGTATTTAAGTCCTCTATGTCGGCTAAAACGGTATTGCCTACCAGGCCGGTTTTACCCTGCCAAGAAGAGGATCTGGTGATTTCACTGACTACTGGGATATAGTGAAAATAACGCCATTCTTGTGCAAGCATCAGCAGGTCATGGTGGAGGTACAAGTCATCTTCGAGTAATACGCCCCAGTACAGGAACACGTTTTTTCGGAATTTCTGTTCCTCGAGAAATCCCAACAGGCTTCTCATCTGGGTGATACCGGTGCTCGCAGCGATCAGGATGACGGGCCGGTCCGGGCAGTTATCGAGGAAGCATTCTCCCAGGGGATACTCTACTGTCAGTGAGTCTGGTAGGTCGTCCAGTAGGGCCTCGATGATCGTTGAATCTTCTGAATCCGGGGTTGGTTTGATGTGGAGCTGGAAAAGAGGCTCGTTGGGCACGCTGGCAATTGAAAAAGCGCATTTTCTGTCCGGTAGTATCAATTCCAGATATTGTCCGGCTTTAAAAGGCGGAACTGAGCGAGGGGGCTTTAAAAGCAATTGTCTGACATCAGCGCTGAGGTATTTAATTTGCTCGACAGCACACTCAACTCTCATGATAAACCGTTAGCTTCTTTTCATTGACGCGAAGAATTCTTCATTAGTGGTTGATTTCTTCATTTTCCCTAACAGAAATTCGATTGCCGCGAGGTCGTCCATTTCATGCAGTATTTTTCTCAATATCCATACTTTCTGCAGTTCTTCTTCGCTCATCAGGAGGTCTTCCCTACGTGTTCCTGAGCGGCGAATATTAATCGCTGGGTAAACTCTTTTTTCGGCAATTTTTCTTTCTAAATGAAGTTCTAAATTACCTGTGCCTTTAAATTCTTCATAGATGACCTCGTCCATTTTTGATCCTGTATCGATCAGACAGGTGGCTATAATGGTTAAACTGCCGCCCTCTTCAATATTTCTTGCTGCGCCAAAGAAACGTTTTGGGCGTTCGAGGGCATGCGCATCCACACCGCCTGTGAGGACTTTTCCAGAGGCAGGAATGACCGTGTTATAGGCCCTGGCCAGGCGGGTAATGGAGTCGAGTAGAATGATCACATTGGTTTTATGCTCTACCAGCCTTTTCGCTTTTTCGATAACCATTTCGCTAACCTGAACATGCCTGGATGGTGGCTCATCGAATGTGCTGGCTACCACTTCGCCACGAACAGATCTCTGCATCTCGGTAACTTCTTCGGGGCGCTCATCGATCAAAAGGACGATAAGATGGCACTCAGGATTGTTGCGCATAATGGATTGAGCGATATTCTGCAGAATGAGGGTCTTACCAGCCTTGGGTGGCGACACGATAAGCCCGCGTTGGCCTTTACCGATAGGTGCTGTCAGATCAATTATGCGCGCTGTTAGATCCTCTGTGCTACCGTTTCCGCCCTGCAGCGTTAATGGTTCGTCCGGAAATAGCGGTGTCAGGTTTTCAAACAGGATTTTGTTCTTAGATTCCGTGGGATCTGTAAAGTTAATTTGATCAACCTTGAGTAGAGCAAAGTAACGTTCACTGTCTTTGGGTGGCCGAATTTTACCTGAAACGGTGTCTCCGGTGCGCAGGTTAAATCGTCGGATCTGACTGGGTGATACGTAAATATCGTCCGGTCCTGCCAGATAAGAGCTATCAGGCGAGCGAAGAAATCCAAACCCATCCTGGAGGATTTCTAATGTGCCATCGCCATAGATGTCTTCACCGCTTTTAGCATGTTTACGGAGTACATTGGCGATAATTTCTTGTTTTCTGGATCGTCCAAGATTATCCATGCCCATTTCGTGGGCTATTTCGAGAAGCTCTGGTATGGGCTTCGCTTTGAGGTCAGTCAGGTTCATTGATTTTCACTTTAAGATTGATTTGGTTGTAGTAACCGACAAAAGGTTTTAGGCCTTTTTAAGGAGTTTTTTTTTATGGGAATCGGTTGATCCCGAGTAGATCGGCGTGACAATATTGATTGCTACATTCGCAAAGTGCGTCTTTGAGCGCTTTTTGTCAACTCTTTTTTGTTGTTTGGTCCATTCGGAATTGAATTGATACCGTAAACCATTATGGTTTTGATTGTCAGATGTTAACAACTTCCAGCTATAAATGGCTACCTAATTAGGTCTATTTTTTAGTTATTCAATGATTGCTATCAAGGACTACTATTTAGATATTGCTATCCAAGAAGTCCGCCAGCTGAGATTTTGACAGGGCGCCAACCTTAGTGGCTTCAACATTACCATTCTTGAAAAGCATCAAAGTCGGGATTCCACGAATACCGTAGTTATGTGGTGTTTCTCCATTAGAGTCTATATCCAGCTTACAGACTTTCATCTTTCCCTCATATTCAACGGCAATATCTTCCAGTACTGGTGCAATAACCTTGCAGGGTCCACACCACTCTGCCCAGTAATCAACTAGTACGGGTAAATCTGACCCGAGCACGTCTGTTTCAAATGATTCGTCTGTAACATGAGCGATATTTGCCATTGGTTTTGAACTCCAGAGTATCCAGATTTAAGATAGCGTTATCCTAGTCGGTCTTATTAGATTACTCAAATGTTTATATTTCATCTCAGCGCTTTTGCCGCTGTTTTTGCAAAATAAGTGAGGATACCGTCTGCGCCGGCCCGTTTCATGGCGAGAAGTGATTCAAGTATGACCTGATCGCTAAGCCAGCCGTTTTCTATGGCAGCCATGTGCATAGCGTATTCACCACTGACCTGGTAAACCATGGTTGGGACACCAAAGTGCTGTTTTATCTTATAAACAATATCCAGATAGGGCATGCCAGGTTTAACCATGACCATGTCCGCGCCTTCATCCAGATCTAAGGCAACTTCAACGACGGCCTCGTTACTGTTTGCTGGGTCCATCTGATAGGTCGCTTTATCACTTTTCCCTAGATTGGCGGCAGACCCTACCGCATCCCTGAAAGGGCCATAGTAAGCTGAAGCGTATTTAGCTGAATAGGCCATGATTTTGGTGTTGACATAGCCTGCTTCTTCCAGGGCTTTTCGAATACAGCCGATTCTGCCATCCATCATGTCTGAAGGGGCGATGATATCAACGCCAGCTTCAGCTTGGGATAAGGCCTGTTTGACAAGAATATCGACGGTGATGTCATTGACGACGTAACCCTGATCATCGATGACACCGTCCTGCCCGTGACTGGTATAAGGGTCCAGCGCTACATCAGCCATGATGCCAATATCAATATCCGCAGACTTCAGGGCACGCACTGCAGTTTGGATAAGACCATTGGGATTATAAGCTTCACTGCCCTGGTCGGATTTTTTTGCTAAGGGTACAACGGGAAATAAAGCAAGCAACGGTATGCCAAGTGCCTCAGCGGCACGAGCTTCTTCAATCAGGAGGTCAATGGTAAGGCGATTCACACCCGGCATACTGGCAACAGCTTCGCTAGTGTTTTCGCCTTCCATGACAAATAGCGGGTAGATCAGGTCGCTGCTGGTAAGTTCAGTCTCTCGAGTTAGTCGTCGTGAAAAGGTACTGCTACGTAACCGGCGCGGTCGGCTTAAAGGATATTGTCTGGCCATGGGGAATTCCTTTATAAAACCCGATTATAGCCTAGTATTGAAAGGACGTTTAAAAGTGGTTTACAACGGATTGAAGCGTTATTTTAATTTGCTAGGTTTTAAATCAGGCGATTTAAACTTTGATCAGCGTCACTTGCGTGAATCCATGTCTGCTTGTGTCGAGAGGTTATTGTTGCAGTCTATAAGTCGATCCCAAACATTGATTTGAACTTTTCGTTATATTCATCATCGGTAAGGTCCGCGCCCATCGCAATCCAATCTTCGCTGGGCACCGTATTCCGCGCCGCCATAAACCCTTCAGCATCGGCCCCAACCGGCCAACGTAACTTGTAATCATCGGTCGTAATGGATTCAAGAATTGCTTGCGCTACTAAATCAGGGGACACAGAACGTTTAAAACCGGCGGAGAATACCTTGCCGTTGCGGCGCATAATCGGTTGATACGGCGAAGTCTTGTCGTACCGCGTCTGTTCTGCCGAGTTTTCAAAAATCGAAGTCATGATGACACCCGGCTCAACATTTACCACCCTCACACCGAATCGATAAACCTCATGCGCTAAGGCTTCGCCAAGGCACTCGAGCGCCCATTTAGAGGCAGAATAGGCAATCTGGTTTGGAGTAGCCTGCAAACCAACCGCAGAGGTGATGTTAACAATGCAGCCAGTCTGCCGCTCACGCATAGAGGGCAAAATAGCCTGTACACAACGAACTGAACCAAAATAATTAGTCTCAAACATCTGCTTATGTTCATCTTCCGGCACCAACTCGAGCGGCGCAGCACCACCGATACCCGCGTTGTTCACAAGCACATCGACAGGCCCGGTTTTATCAATTTCTGCAAATGCCTGAATGACCGAATTTGAATCGCAGATATCAAGTTTAACGATGGTAACCGGCAAGTCCTCGGCAGCTGCTGCGGTTTGCAATGCTTCAGCTTTGCCTAGGTTTCGCATCCCGGCAAATACCTGATATCCGTTTCTGGCAAGGTATAAACTGGTGGTAAAGCCAATACCGGTACTCGTTCCCGTAACAACCGCAATCTTCATAAGGTACCCCAATGATCTTTATTAGCAAATGTGTCTGAGAGAAATAACACGCCTTGCGCATTGCTTGCAATCAACAATTCCAATTGCACAGCGACTCGATTCACATTCACGTTGATGATGTTTTAAAATGAAGCTGGATTATCTTCATCGACATAGCGTCGGCGTCATTCTTAAATTAGGCGAATTGAACTTTGATCAGTATCACTCGCGTGAAACAGTGATGAAAATAAATTGTTGTATGTAGTAAAGTGACTAGAAGCCAGGTTATTCGTAGCTTCAATAGAAATCAGTAAGAGCACTCATACTAATAGAAGTAGAAGTAGAAGTAGAAGTAGAAGTAATTAAGTGCATTTATTAAAAGCGTTGGTAGAGATAACATCAATTTGCCAGGCCTAACCTAAATTGTCGTTCGGGACGACAGCTGAATCGGTGGCTTAACAATTTAGTCTCCAGGGCGTCATTCGTGTACCCGGAGTGCACCTGGCATAGATCACAGGAGGATAGTGATGAAATTTGGAATTTTTTACGAACATCAATTACCTAAGCCCTGGGATGAAGGGCTGGAACAGAAGCTGTTTCAAGATGCCTTGGAACAGGTTGAGCTGGCCGATCGCATTGGCATTGATTATGCCTGGGAAGTAGAACATCATTTTCTGGAAGAATATTCACACTCATCAGCACCGGAAATTTTTCTGGCTGCGGCTTCACAACGGACAAAAAGAATTCGCCTGGGGCACGGTATTCGGCAGGTTATCAGTGCTTATAATCATCCTGCTCGAACGGCTGAGTGTATTGCTACCCTTGATCTAGTCTCCAATGGAAGGGTTGAATTTGGAACCGGTGAATCCTCGGCCATCCTTGAGCTAGGTGGTTTTGGAATTCCCGTTGACAGTAAGAGAGCGCAGTATCTGGAAGCCACCGAACAGATCTGTAACATGCTGGCGATGGACCCCTACCCTGGTTATGAGGGCGAGTATTTCAGTATGCCCTGTCGTAACATCGTGCCCAAGCCAGTGCAGAAACCCCATCCACCGGTATGGGTTGCCTGCTCAAATCGAGAGACTATCAAAATGGCTGCCCGGCTGGGCATTGGTGCTCTGACCTTCGCCTTTGTTGACCCGCTGGAAGCAAGGCACTGGGTTGACGAATATTACAGCATTATCAAGAGCGAAGAATGTGTTCCCATCGGACACCATGTTAATGCCAATATTTGCATGGTCACCAGCTTTTCCCTGCATCAGGATCGTCAGGTTGCAATTGATCGTGGACTCGAAGGCTTTGAATTTTTTGGTTATGCGCTGGGGTCGCTATATGGCTTTGGCGAGCATCGCCCCGGTCGTATGAATCTTTTTGATGAATTCAGAAAAATCCATAAAAAGCGACTACTTGATAATCCGCTGGATATCACTCAGTCGCTAGCGGCGGAGAGAGGCGGTATTGGTACGCCGGACGATATGAGAAACCACCTGCGCAAGTTTGAAGATGTTGGCGTAGATCAGGTGACCTTTATTCAACAGGCTGGTATGAATAAACATGAACATATCTGTGAATCACTGGAATTGTTTGCATCTGAGGTTTTACCTGAGTTTAAGGCACGGGAAGCAGAGCGGGAGTCTCGTAAAGATACCGAACTAAAACCCTATATCGAGGCAGCCATGCAGCGGAAGCAGTTTATGGAGATGCCAGCGGATAAGGACCTTCCCGTTTATCCTGCGCTTGGGCGTTCTGTTGTAGCGGGCGCTGCAGACCCGAATAAGGTGGCTCAGGGTAGTTAACCCGCGTCGAGTTCAGTTTCAAGGGCCAGCCATTCTTCCTCGAGGGTTTGGATCTTATCCTTTAGAGCGAGTTGGTCCCGCAGTAAATTCTGTAGGTCAGAGTTCTGGGGGTCACGATATATCTCAGGTGAGCTCAATGCATTGTCAACCTCAGTCAGTTTAGAGGCCAACCGATCGAGTCGTTTGTCGATTGATTTGACCCTGCTTTGCATTCGTTTCTGAATTTTATGACCCAAGGGTGCCACCGGTTGTTCGCTGACTGATACTTTGTGGTGTGGATCTTCAGTTGAGGTGCTGGTCGTTGCTGTGCTGGTTGCCGCGACAGTCTCAAAAAGGTCGGCTCGATAGGTTTGCAGATCGCCTTTGAATAGGGATATGGAACTCTCATGCACCATTAACAGTGATTCAACGGTGCTACCAAGTAGATGGCGATCGTGAGAAATAACTATCAGAGCGCCGGTAAATAGATTCATGGCCTCGGTCAGCGCCTGGCGCATATCCATGTCGAGATGGTTGGTTGGTTCATCTAATAGCAGCAGGTTTGGTTGTGAAAAGGAAACCAGGGCGAGTGCCAGTCTGGCTTTCTCGCCACCTGAAAAACGCTGTGCAGGGACTTCTGCTTTGCTGCCTCTAAAATTGAACCCGCCCAGAAAATTCCTTAACTGAATCTCACTGCACTGTGTATCCAGTTTTTGGAGTTGTTCCAGTGCGCTAAGATCTAGTTCCAGGTCGTCCACCTGATGCTGGGAGAAATAGCCGATTCTAAGGTGGCTTCCACAGATACGCTTTCCGGCCAGCAGTGGCAGTTCTCCTCGCAGGGACTTTAGCAAGGTTGACTTGCCTGCGCCGTTTGCGCCGAGTAAACCGATGCGGTCACCGGGGCGGATGCTGAGATTTATCCTGGACAGAATAGGAATCTGATAACCGAGGTCGGCTGATTCCAATTCCAACAGTGGGTCAGACATCCGGGCAGCTTCTCTTATCTGGAAATTGAAAGGTGAATCGAGATGTACTTCGGCTACCTGGGCCATTTTATTTAATGCCTTCAGGCGGCTTTGGGCCTGTTTCGCTTTTGATGCTTTGAAACGAAAACGTCGGACGAAATCTTCCATGTGACGAATTTCTTTTTGTTGTTTGGTAAATTGTTTTTGTTGTGCGGACAAGCGTTCAGCTCGAGTCAGTTCAAATTGCGAGTAATTGCCAGAATACATATTTATGTTCTGGAGATGCATAAAAGCGATCTGGGTCACGCAGTCATCGAGGAATTCGCGATCGTGAGAAATGAGTATGAGCGTCCCTTCATAGCTTTTTATCCATTCTGCCAGCCATAATATGGCATCTAAATCCAGGTGGTTTGTAGGCTCATCGAGAAGTAATAAATCAGATTGTTTCATAAGGGTATGGGCAAGATTCAATCGCACTCGCCAGCCACCGGAAAACGAAAGCAACGGCTGTTGAAATTGATTTTGCTGGAAGCCGAGTCCAACCAGTAGTTTCTCTGCTCTGGATCTGGCCCGATAACCATCGTTATCGGCCAGTGATTCATGCAGGCCCGCGAGTTGGCTGTATGCCCCAGCCTCTTCTGCCGCCTGTATGGCCAGCTGGATCTGATTGATTTCGTCGTCTCCTGTGAGCACGTATGCCAGAGCGGTTTGATGACTGGCGGAGACTTCCTGGGCCATATGCGCAATTTTGAGCGATCTAGGCAAGGCAAGGTGGCCGGTGTCCACCTCTAATTCTCCGGTGATGAGGTTGAATAGACTGGTTTTGCCAATACCGTTCGCGCCAACTAATCCGACTTTGGCACCCTGGTACAGGGTCACCGATACCTGATCGAGAAGCAATTCACCATTTCTTCTTAAGCTGAGATTTTGAAAAGAAAGCATAGGACGTTAGGATTCAAAGAGCCCCAGTGTAACATTGCTGATATCAGCTAGTCTCAATGGAGGAAGATAGTTGTGAAATACCTTATTTGTTATGTCTGTTTGTATCGATCGTAGGCCCTTTTTTATCAGGATGGCCAACCACTGTTGAGTCCTGAAGATCTGATACCGGATTCCCCAGCGGAGGAGGCCAAGTAGGGTAAAAGAGCCAGTTTGTATCGCTGGCAGGATGCGGATGGCAACTGGGTCTATTCTGATCAGCCGTCGAGTTCAGGCGGTGATGAAATCGTGCATTTTGACGGTGACATCAATTTGATGAAAGCTACCAAAAGTCCCAGAGTGAAGACTGAAACTGGACTCTCCATTATGCCGGGAGATATTCAAACCGCCGTCAATGCACCGATGCAGTTTCAGGAAAAGATTGATAAACAGCATAAACAGCTCGAAGCGGTAAAGAAACAGCTTAATCACAAGGTAAAAAATTTGAGCTGTTGCGGGTCACCAGGTAGCACCCAGCGGCTGATTATCAGCGCTGGGCCACTGACCACTATTGTTTGGGAGTGGATTCAATGGTGTAGTGGGCGATAGCTATAAGCAGTAGGAATGCGATCAGCGTCCATCCAGGTATGGTCAGTCCTATAAATGACCAGGTGACTTCGGCACAGCTGCCGTCTCCAGAGAGCACCATACTTAACACTTCAGTTAATGGGAAGACATCTAGTAGATAGTCCAGGCCGGGACCACAGGCGGGTACCTGATCTGCTGGAAGACTCTGCAGCCAGAGATGGCGTATCGAGATGGCAGAACCGATCAGCGCCGTTAAAATGAACACGCTGCGGTAGATGTTAATGCCTTGTTTGGGAGCATGGATCGCTGCGAGAAAGGCAGTACATCCGCAGAGGATAACGGCAAGCCTCTGCAGGATGCATAAGGGGCAGGGTTCAAGACCTAGCTGGTGTTCCATGAGTAAGGCAACAACGATATATCCAACGCAGATAAAGCCAAGGCCCGCAAAAATTATTCGGGGAGTAAACGATTCACTTAAGTGCATGTTATGTCCTTTGTCTGGAGGCGTCTGCGTAGGCCAGGGTTTTTTCAGTAACAAATTTTATCAGAGCCTCAAAGAAAAGATCAAAATCGGATGAGAAATCATTTCGGTGGGCTGCAAATACATGTGTACTCGCTAACAGCTGTTCCCCTTTTTTAACCCGGCTGGCAAGTGATTGCATGGACCTGGTGATATAGTCTTCTTTTTTGGTCATGCTAAGACTTTGTGCCGACGCCATGCGTCGACAGGTGTGCAGGGCGCGTTCGGGAAAGTAATCACGAAAATCTGGTTGCAGTAAACGCTGGAAGCAATCCTGCTCGAAGGCTGCAAGGCTGGTACTGCTGTAGTGATGCCAGTTAACAGCCAGGAGGTGATCATAGATGATGTCAACCGAAATACCTGCCATTCGGCGTATGGATGAAGGGAAACGGTTTCGACTCAACAGGGTGATGGGATGCGCATCGGTGAAAGCATCGATATTTCGGTGCAGTTGTATGCCAGATTCAATTTCCTTTGGTCTGATACCGGTTAACCTGCCTTTGATAAAATCGCCAAGGAATCCACCGAGCAGTAGAGCATCATTGTCCCTGGCCAGATAAAGGTGAGCTAGATAATTCACAATATCATGAGAGATAAGCCGTCTGGAAATTCAGAGCATAATCTCTGAAAGCAGCCGGCGTTGAAGGTGTGTGCTTTGCTGCCATTGCAACGGATTGTGCAGAGATCCTCTGGAATTTAGCGAGATCAACGACTGTCATGGGCAGTTCTGAAAAATAATTTTTGTGATTTTCAGCTTGCTTCAGAGAAAAATCTTTAAAAGATTCGGCGTTGTTTGTGAGATGATCCAGCACCCTGCCGCTTGGCGTCAGTTGACTCTGGGTAATGAGCTCCCAGTGAAGATCAAGGCTTTGGCAATATTGATTACTGTTAGTTACCCGATCAATAACCTCAGCAAAGGGTCTCATTTCGGCAAAGATTTGTTTTGCCCAATCCACTAGTATTACTTGTGACCCATCTCGATCCAGTTTCAGGCCGGGTTTTCTACCTTCATAAACGGTTTTCATAAAATTTGTTGTGACGGCCTCACAGAGTGCATCATCATGTTCCGGACTGTCGCACAGCAGGCAGAACATCAACAGTAAATCTAGAAAGTTAACCTGGGAGGTGGAAACGCCGGTAGGCTCAAAAGGGTTTACATCCAGCAGCCGTATTTCGATGTAGGAAACGCCCTTACTCTCCAAGTGAGCGAGGAAGTTTTCTCCCGGTTGAGGTGCCCCTTTGGCCCTGACGCTGGTATAGAATTCGGCTTCTGACTGGAGAATGTTCTGATTCAACTGATGCAGGCCGGACTCAGATTCGAAGCCGAGTTTATGGTAGTTTTGGTGTGGTGTGGTGATACCCATACGCAAGGTATCAATGTAATTGTCAAGACTATTGAAGCAGATTTTGAGCAGATCGGCCTGGGTACTGCTTTGATAGCCAAAGCGTCCGCTTCGAAGCGATGTGGCATACGGTAGATACAAAGTTTCTGGATCCAATAATTTCAATCCATGATCAGGCTGCTGAATAAACGATTTGTGCAATGCCGGTGAAGAGCCAAAGAGATATAAAGGCAACCAGGATAATCTGCGAAAATTACGCATCAAATCAAAATATCGCCGTGAACGGAATGCTTGAGCTGGCTCCTTTGGCGATGTTTTTTTCAGCGCAGACCAGAACGCCTGCCTGGGTGAGAAGTTGTAATGAATTGCGCAGATTGTCTGCATGCTCCGACCGTAGCGTAGCCCTAATCCATTGCGATAGGTGGTTTTCAGCCTTCCCAGGTTAGAGTCACCATAGTTGGCCAGAGGAATATCCTGGTCAGCGGGTAGGATACAGGGCATGCTGCCTGGCCAGAGCAGTTCTGATGACAGTCCATGGTAGACATGTTGGTGTAACTTTTGAAGTTCAGCCAGTATTTCTTCACTACTGGTATGTACGGGCGTTATGATTTCTAACTGGGATTCTGAGAAATCAGTCGTGACCAAAGGATGAGCTAGTTTGGAACCGAATTCAGACGGATGCTGGCTGTTGGCCAACAGGCCGCTGGGTTGAATTCGTAAGGCTTCGCGCTCGATGCCTCTGTTGAAAGTGAAGATTGCCTCTGCATCGTTAGAGTCTGCGAGTCTTAAAAGACTGTCATTCCGCATAAATCCTGTTCCCTTAAAATATGAAATCTAAATAATCGCGTTGGCTTCTGATCAGTGACAAGG
This sequence comes from Gammaproteobacteria bacterium, assembly GCA_012960535.1. Classification (GTDB taxonomy): domain Bacteria; phylum Pseudomonadota; class Gammaproteobacteria; order Pseudomonadales; family Azotimanducaceae; genus UBA9926. Next base: position 20,753 of record DUBB01000019.1, on the reverse strand, counting down.
TTTTGTTGGGTTTGCCTTGGCTTGTTGTTAGCCACGCACCGATAATGGTTAGATCGGGACCCGCACTTTTGCCTTAATTCAAGAAAACCCGAGGAGCATAACATCACTTTAGTGTACAAAAATAGCGATATCAGCACGGTATTATCAGTTGCTCCGGGTTATTAATTAACTCGCCGGTGTCGCACTGGTCGTGGCTACTCGGAATTCTTTTTGTCTTTAAATTGATGGATCATACGGCGTCCTTTCTTGCTGGGCCTTGTTTTGGATATGACAAGGTTGCCGGCCATTTTTCGTTTTAGGATTTCAGCTTCCCGAGCAAGCCTGCTGGTTTCGGTTTCGCGATACAGTTTGCTCGCCTCAGGCGCACCCCCTCGCTTCTCAGAAATATCCATTACTTCAACGACTAGATCATCAAAGCCCTGCCTGATCGCTAGAAAATCTCCGATAACAATGTTTCGAGACGGTTTTGGACGAGCTCGATTGATGTGAATTTTACCCGTTTCAATAGCGTTTTTAGCTTTTGCTCTGGTTTTAAAAAATCGCGCAGCCCACAACCATTTATCGATTCTGGTTGCCATTTAAGAATGCCCAGTCAATTCGTCAAGAGAATTGATGTTCTTGAATCCTTCCATAGTTTGATCCTGTTGGGTCGAGTCAGGTTGACTTATGGCAATCAGTTGCCCAATACCGTAATTCTCTGCTGCCCGTAACACCGCTAAATTGTCGTCAATGAGGCAGCTGGTTGATTGCTCGAAGGGTAAATGCCGCCTAAGCGCATGCCATAATGCGTCATTTTCCTTGGGATAACCCAGTTCATGGCTGGATACGATCTTGTCCATGTACTGCAACAGGGAATGGCCGGCTTCATGCAAAACCGACTCTTTAAGGGCGATAACATGGGGATCAGCATCGGTTAGTAATACCAGCTTGACGGGAAATTTCTTTACAGCCGCCAGGAACTCGCGAGTCCCCTGACGATAACCTATGAGATGCTTTACTTCATGCTTCAGGTCGATAATGTCGACATCGAATGTATCTGACCAGTAGCGGCTAGAGCACCAGTGAAGGGTCCCTTTGGCCTTGGTCATTTGCTCAGCGATCATAGTTGAGGCTTCCATGGGAGGTATCGAGTGTATCTCGGCGAAGCGCTTGGGTAGGTGGTAATTCCAGAAGAAGGAATCAAAATGCAAGTCAAGAAGCGTTCCATCCATATCCACGAACAGGGTGGTGGTCTTTTGCAGCATAGCTATTCCTATTGAAGAGTTCCCAATCATCTGTCGGCCATAGTAACCTATGGGGTTTTCGGGAGTTTTGTCGTGTTTGAACAGATTATACAGATTGCAGAAGAGGCAGGTAGAGCGATCCTCGAGGTTTATGAGGGTAGTAATATTGAGGTTGAAATAAAATCAGATAGTTCCCCTCTAACTCAGGCGGACCTTGCAGCGCACAGGATTATCGTTGCTAGACTGGCTGAGTACTATCCAGAAATTCCAGTTCTCTCGGAGGAATCGGATTCGGTATCGCTTGAACAAAGGCGCGCCTGGTCGAGGTATTTTCTGGTTGATCCTTTGGATGGGACCAAAGAATTCATTCAGCGTAACGGTGAATTTACCGTGAATATTGCCTTAATCGATCAAGGCAAAGCCATAGTGGGTGTTGTACATGTACCAGTGCAGGGAACCAGTTACTTCGGAACTCAGTTAGACAAGCCAGCGGCTTGGTTCATAGAAAATGGTCATCGTAAAGAAATCCATGCGAGATCCATGCAGACCAGGCAAGAGGGTGACCCTCTTGTTGTCGTTGCTAGCAGGCGGCATGGGGCAGATGCCCTTGAACATTTGTTGGATGGACTACGTACTAGGTTCAAACAGGTGGAATTGACCAACATGGGCAGTTCATTGAAGTTATGTTTAGTGGCTGCGGGGAAAGCAGACTTGTATCCAAGACTTGCACCCACCAGTGAATGGGATACGGCTGCAGCTCAGGCAATCGTTGAGGCTGCTGGCGGCCGGGTGCTTGATCTGGATTTTCAGCCACTGCTCTATAATCAGAAAGATAGCCTGCTGAATCCTGAATTTCTGGTGGTCGGCGACA
>DUBB01000019.1:0-18649 GCA_012960535.1 Gammaproteobacteria bacterium | reverse complement strand
TATTCAGAGCTTTTATTCAGAGCTTTTATTCAGAGCTTTTATTCAGAGCTTTTATTCAGAGCTTTTATTCAGAGCTTAGGGGGAAATAAGGATTTGGTCTCAGCTAGCCAAGCTGTATGTGCATCCGTCCTGCCGAGGAGAATACTGTTTGTTCATACAGCTTGGGCTAGTGAGGCATGGGAATATACTCGTTAATAATGGGGATAAATACCTATAAAAAATGGAAGTTTCTCATCCGGAAGACCCTTGACATTGAGCTTGATGTTTTAAGTCTATGAAAAAAATAAAAAAATACTTAAGTTGTGCTGGGTAACTGAGCGTATAAGACAGTGGATGATCTACAATAATTGCGTACAAGGGTCAGGTCAAAAGGCGGTTATCGGTCTGTATGGGTAAGAAGTGGCGCGTTCAGAAACTAACGCCTGACTTGCAACGTTTGTTTGAGGCCCACATTTGATGGGATTCGACACCTGTGAATCCACGGATCCAGGGTCACAGATGGGTAAAATGCCTATAAAGTCGATTTAACCAGGGGACAAATTTGAAAAAGCATGGTTTCAACCCATTTGTCGGGTGTTGTTCGGCCCGTTCAGTGTTAAACTCTCGCCGAAATCAATTGTTTGAACGTAATCTGCTTTTAGACTTCTGCGCGACTGTTTCATTAAATTATAGTTGCTAGGTAGGATAATGGCGGGATAAACAAGAGATTAGTGCTTTCGAAAAATTCCTGTCATTAATCATGGAGAATTTGTAAATGACAAATCACACTACAGAAGGTGATTTTGATTCGATAATTGAGAGTGATGCCATCGAAAGCTCATCCGATAACCAGGATGCACTGGAAGTTTTGACTAGTCGCATTGTCCTGGCAACCGATGGTGATGAAGACCTGGAAGGCCTCGAAGCAACCTTGAATACCCTGCTTGAAAAGGGCAAGGAACAAGGTTATTTGACGCTGGATAGCCTGTCAGAAGCGCTTCCCGATAGTATTATAGGCTCTGAAGAATTTGATACCATTGTGCAGGCTCTGGGCGACCTTCATATTATGGTGCTGGAAGTGGCACCAAAGGATGTGTCCGAGTTAAAGGTTGCCTCAGAAGACACTATTTCCGAAGAAGCGCTGGTCACGACGATTGAGGCAGGCGGAAAAACCATGGACCCGGTGCGCATGTATATGCGCGAAATGGGCACCGTGCCTTTGTTGACTCGTGAGGGTGAAATCGTAATTGCAAAACGGATTGAAGATGGTATTCGTGATGCAATGCGAGCCCTTGCCAGTTATCCGGGCCCCGTAGAAAAAATCCTGAAACTTTATAAAACTTTGCTGGAAAATAAAGAAGAAGAGGAAGGTCACCTGGAAATAGGACCGATTCTGGCTGGCTTTTTGGATCCTGAAACGGTAATTCCGGATACGTCTCGGATTGCGGCGGCAAAATCGAGTGGCAAGTTTGAGGAGCCTGAAGTTGAAGTCAACAACGGTCCGGATCCTGAATTGGTTGCATCCCGGTTTGAAGCGATCCAGTCAGCCTCGAACGCTTTCTCAAAAGTTGCGGCAAAACATGCTCGGGGATCAAAGAAATATAATAACGCCCTGGTTGTACTTCAGGAGATTTTTTCCTTACTGAAACTGGTACCAGCAGTAATGGATCCTATTGTCACTATGCTTCAAGGCGATATGAAGGTTATCCGGGCCCAGGAGCGACTCATCAGGAATATCTGTGTTGAAAAAGCCAAAATGCCCAAGGGCGTTTTCCTTGAAGCTTTTTTGGGCTATCAGACAGATCTTAAATTTGTCGACAGACTTGAAAAATCAGAAGAGAGCTGGGCTGGGAAAATTTCCGAAAACCGGATATCGCTTCGCCATGCCATAAAAACGATGCGCCGTGTTACCGAAGAAACACACCTGAAAATCAGTGACATCAAGGAAATACACGGTCAGTTACATAGAGCTATCTTGAACACGCGAGCAGCCAAGAAGGATATGATTGAGGCCAACCTTCGTCTGGTCATTTCCATAGCGAAAAAATACACGAATCGAGGACTGCACTTTCTGGACTTGATTCAGGAAGGAAATATTGGATTGATGAAAGCGGTTGATAAGTTTGAGTATCGCAGGGGATTCAAGTTTTCAACCTACGCTACCTGGTGGATTCGGCAGGCGATTACTCGGTCGATCTCCGATCTGGCAAGAACCATACGGGTTCCTGTTCATATGATGGAAACCGTTAATAAAATTAACCGCCTTAATCGACAATTGGTCCAGGAACTGGGCCGTGCTCCGACTATTGAAGAATTAAGTCTTAGAATGGACCTACCCCAGGATAAGGTTATTAAAGCCCTCGATGTGGCCAAACAACCCATTTCTCTGGAGACGCCGGTGGGTGATGATGATGACTCGACCATTTGGAATCTGGTCAGTGACACTTCAATAGAATCTCCTATGGAACATGCCTCTGATGAGGGTTTAAGAGAAACAACCAGTGAAGTCCTTACTGCTTTGACGGAACGTGAAGCAAAGGTACTGCGGATGCGTTTTGGCATTGATATGAATACTGACCATACTCTTGAAGAGGTCGGCCGGCAGTTTTCGGTAACCCGTGAGCGTATCCGCCAGATTGAAGCTAAGGCACTGCGAAAGCTAAGGCATCCTGCTCGCTCGGAGCAGCTGAAGAGCTTTATCGAAGGTTAAACCTCCGGCCTGATCATTGTCTCGATTAGCCACCTAACCAATATTTGTTGTAACGACTTTGATGCAGGTTATTGATTTAATCTGCCAGCTCTGCTGTACTGGAATTATCAGGTGAGCCAGTCCGCTTTGCCGCGACTTATATGAAACTGACTGAATTCTCTGGTATTTTTTTGCTTTGCAGCGGTTCACAAGGTATCGCTTTCACCCGCTTTGAACTATTTTCAGGAACCTGTCATGACCTCATCCCGTTTTTCAACCCAGTTGTTTAAGGCCACATTTAAGGGAAGATCCTTGTGGATGAATGGTTTGATGCTGTTCTGTTTTTATATGACTTTTGTTTATATGCCTTTCGATCTGTTCTATAAACCTGTTGCTGCAGATCAGGAAGTCTGGTTTGGCTTGTTGTTATCGGGTTGGTTGGCGAAGCTGACCGAACCCTTGCACTGGCTCATCTATGCCCTGGGAAGTTACGGTTTTCTTAACATGAAATCGTGGATGTGGCCATGGGCCGGGATTTACGCACTACAGGTGGCGATTAGCATGTTTGTATGGTCTGTTGCTGACGAAAGAGGTGGCGGTGTCTTGTTTGGTGGTGTGGCAGCCCTACCTTTTGTGTTATTGACAGTCGTTTTGTTAAGAAGTAAGCAGCGGTTTTCTGAATAGGGTCGAAAAGCCTTGATCGGGTATCAGTTCTGCTTATGCCTATCGGTTTACCGGGTGCTTTAAGTCGTAGTTCATCATCTTTAAGGAAGGGATAGCATGGATCAATTTTCGGGGAAAGTGGCGGTGGTAACTGGCGGCGGTACCGGAATGGGTCGGGAGCTCTGTCAGCAGCTTGCAGGGCTGGGCTGTCATGTCGCCATGTGCGATGTATCAGAAGATAATATGCTTGAATCCCAGGCCCTTTGCTATGAAGGCGCCGTCAGCGGGGTAAAAGTGAGTACCCATGTCTGTGATGTCTCTGATGAAGTCCAGATGCAGGGATTCCAGCGGGAAGTAGAAAAATTACATGGCGATGTTGTGCATTTGTTATTCAACAACGCAGGTATTGGCGGCGGCGGTGGCTTTGTCCTCGGAGATCGCCAGGAGTGGGAGAAAACATTCGCTGTCTGCTGGTATGGGGTTTACTACGGCTGTCGAGTGTTCATGCCAATGCTGTTGAAAAGTGATCAAGGACATATCGTCAATACCAGCAGCGTTAACGGTTTCTGGGCGTCGTTGGGACCAGGGGTCGCACATACGAGTTATTCTGCTGCTAAATTTGCTGTGAAGGGTTTTAGTGAAGCACTGATTAATGATTTACGTATCAATGCGCCACACCTTTCTGTTTCTGTGGTCATGCCTGGACATATAGGAACTTCAATAGCCATTAATTCCGGCAAGGTATTGGGTCATTCGGCGCCTCTGGACATGTCAGAGGAAGAAGTCAGGGTGCTTAGGGAAAATATGATGAATCAGCCAGGACCCATGTCAGAAGTGGTAATGAACATGAGTGATGATCAGATAAGGCAGGCCATGCATGAACGGGGCATCGCTTTCAGAGACAACGCGCCGACTTCTGCTGGGGAGGCTGCCAAGGTGATTCTTGACGGTGTTCGGGAAAAGCGCTGGCGGATACTGGTTGGTGATGATGCGCATCGCCTGGATGCCAGGGTTCGAGCGAATCCGGAGGATGTTTATGATCTGGATTTTACTGCGTTGAGCAGTATTTTTGAAGAGGACAACGCTTAATCTTAAGGCAATGGAGTCAGGTATCTGAGCAGGCTTTGAAATTGAGTCTGATGGCGTTAGGGTTTGAATTTATGCACGTTATTCAGGTTTAGTTGGCATTGACTTGATGAAGACATCGTACTTGGCATAAGGTATTTCGATGCCTTGCTCATTAAATGCTTTGTAGACTGCACTGTTTAGCCGGTCCAGAATACGTCCCCGAAGCACCGGTTGGTGTATCCAGCAGAGCAGTTCAAGTTCAAGTGCTGATGGTCCAAAGCGACGGAACCTGACGCGTGGTTCTGGGTCTTCGCAGGTGCTGGGTTCTGCCACGCCGATTTGGGTCAGCAGTTGCTTTACCCGATCGATGTCGGACCCATAGGCAACACCTACCTGTACTCGAATTCGGTATTTTTCGTGGCGTCCACCAGACTCATTAATAATCTTGGTATTACCCATAACCGCGTTGGGGACGGTGACTTCGACATCATCCCGGGTCAGCATTCTTGTGCTGCGGATACCAATGCGAGTGATCTCGCCACGCTCGCCGCTGTCCAGTACCACAAAATCGCCGATTTTATAGGGGGCATCCGCCATGATGAAGACCCCTGAGAACAAATTAGCCAGCGTATCTTTGGCAGCAAAGCCCACAGCGATTCCAATAATACCGGCTGAAGCGAGCCAGGCGGTCATGTCCACGTCCCAGCTGACAAAAATAAAATATATTGCGAAGCTGATGATCAACAGAAAAGCAATGTTCTCAAACAATGGCAGGGTTTTAGGGTGCAGTACCGGGACACGATTAGGATTTTGAGCATAGCTGCGCAGAGTTGCCAGGGTTAGACGCAGCAGAAACTGGGTCCATATCAGCATGGCAATAGTGTAAAAAACAGAAAACACGAGATCGCGGACCTGCTGTTGCGGTTCCAGCAGTAAAGTCGCGCTTGCCAGACCCAGCAGAACCAGAGAAACCACTAACGGTCGATGGATGTACTCGATGATATGGTCGTCGAATTGTGTCCTGGTTCTCTTGACGAACTGTTTGATGCTGTTCGCGATGATACGGTCTATCAGCAGCGCCAATAACCAGGAACTGAGGACGACAGCGCTAGCCTGAATAAACAGATTGTCACTGAGGTAGCTTGCGTATAATTTGATGTTTTGCTGCCAACTGTCCATGACTTCATCGGCCCCTTCAGGTATTTGTTATAGACAGTATAAAGCATATTGAGCGAGCGAATTGATCCTGTGTTCTACCCTCTTTCTGGATACTGAGTTAAGCTTACTACCGTGGAACTCAGAGCAAACAATCTCAGTAAACTTCGTACCGATCGTTATGATGTACTCATCCTGGGAGGCGGTATTAATGGTGCCGTGGCGGCCGCGGCCCTTGCCGCACGCGGTGTCAAGGTGGCGTTGATTGACCGCGCAGACTTTGCCGGAGCAACCAGTTCGAATTCGTCAAATCTGGCTTGGGGCGGTATAAAGTATCTGGAAAGCCACGACTACGCTCTGGTCAATAAGTTGTGCAAAAGTAGGAATCGATTGATGGATGCCTTTCCATCGACAGTCCGTGAGGTAAGGTTCCTGGCAACGGTTCGGCGTGGCTTCCGCTATCCGGCATTGTTTATCTTTCTTGGCTCAATGCTGTATTGGTTGATGGGCAGATTTCACATGCAGGCACCACATTTGCTTAGTCGGGCTGCGGTGAAGGCGCGTGAAAAAGTAATCAATACGGCACAGACCAGCGGTGGTGTTGAATACTCAGATTGTTATCTGCATGACAATGATGCTCGTTTTGTCTTTAATTTTGTACGATCTGCGCTCAATTACGGTTGTATTGCCGTCAACTATGTTGAATCCGTTGGTGCAAGCCGTGAAGGTAACCGATGGCGAACACAGGTCAGAGATAAGCTCACTGGCGAGGGATTTGAGATCAGCTCCGGCGTTCTCATTAATGCCTGTGGACCCTGGGTGGATGAGCATAATGAAATGACTGGCCAATGTAGCTGTCATCGTCACCAGTATTCAAAAGGTATTCATCTGATTGTAAACCGCATCACCGATACCGAACGGGTGCTCACGTTTTTTGCCAGTGATGGCCGGCTTTTCTTTGTTATACCCATGGGCCCTCGAAGCTGCATTGGTACAACCGATACCTGGGTGGAAAAGCCCGAGCAGGTTGTCACGGTGAGTGATCGACAGTTCGTGTTAGCTAACGTAAATAGACTTCTGAATCTGCCCAGCGCTTTGACGCTCGACGATATCATAGCCGAACGCTGCGGTGTACGTCCTTTAGCCATGCAGGACCATCAGGACAAGGGTGATTGGTTACAGGCGTCACGAAAGCATGTCATTGAAACTGATGGCACGCGAAGTCACATCAGTATTTTTGGAGGGAAGCTGACAGATTGCCTGAATGTAGGTGATGAGGTGGTAAGTCTGGTTAGGCAGTTAGGCGTGCCTATACCCTTTCCGGACAAGCGCTGGTTTGGAGAACCCGACAGCTCGATTCGTGAAGAATTCATGCACCGAGCCCGGTTACTTGGGCTAGATGGTATGACCCCGTCATCATCTTCCGAGCTGCTGAGTCAGAGGCTGTGGCGCCGTTATGGCAGAAATGCCATCCATATGCTGGAGAGTATCAGGCAGGATCCGCGCGAGGCCGAACTGCTGATTGAAAATGCTGAGTATCTACGCTGCGAAATCAGGCATGCAGCTGAGCGAGAGATGGTTACCAAGCTGGATGATTTTCTGAGACGACGCTCGAAGATTGCCCAAGTGGTCAGTAAAGCCGACATTATCAGAGCGCCCGGACTCAGGGATGCCTGTGTACTGTTGTTTGGGAATCAGGCCGAGATAAAGATGCAGGAGTACATAGATAACCTGAGTGGTTGAGTAGACCTGAAAGTCGTTGCGACACCCCGCCAGCAAGCGTCGAGCCCCTGGCATCAGATTGATGCTCGCGATGATGATCCTAGATGGGCCAGTGGTTTTACAGAGCGGGTTTAAGTTACAGGCTAATCGAACCCGCGAGCCGTTGAAGCCTTGCAACGGATTTTAGAATTGATCTAGAGCTTTGGACATTCTGGCCCTGGCTGACGGTTGGCCAGTGAGCTCGATGGCTCGTTCAAGGTGTTTTTTGGCTGCTTCCTGGTTTCCGAGTCCTTTTTCAGCCAGGTGCATAAGAAATAGAACCATGTTCTCACTCGGGTCATGCCAGTATCTTGGTTGCAGCAGATATGTTTTCAGGGTCTGTTGGGCCCTAACAAATTTTTCCTGTTGGAGATAAAACTGGGCTAATTGAAATAGTGGCGTGGCTCGATGTTCAATGGTTTTTGATGCTTCGATCAGCAGTTGTTCCGCATTCTCCGGCTTGCCCTTTTTAGCCAATAACAGGCCATGGGCCATTTGGTGGTATGGATAGTTTACTGTTTTTAATTTGGCCAGCCACTTTTCAGCCAGTTCAAGGTCTCCACCTGCTATGCCGGGGGCATTCAGGTAAAAGCTGAATACGGCAAAATTAGCTTTAACGTGTTGTTTATTAAGTGTAAGGGTCTCATTCCACGACGCCAGGGCCCTTTTAGCCATGCCGATTTTTCTGAATATATTGACTTCGCCGACCAGAGAAAGAGAAACAATACCGCTCAGGTAGTGGGCTTGCGTGTAGTCAGGGTTGAGCTTCAGTAGTTTATTCAGACTGGTTCTGGCTTCTTTGAGCATACCCAGTCGCCAGTAGCTTATTGCCAATTGATACTGTTGTTCGATATTGAGTGGGTTAGAAAGTGCCTGGGCTTCAAGTTGGGTTCTTAAAACAAGAAAATCCTGGTCCGGCAGGGTAGGTAGAGGGTTTGCTGCATTCGCCAGCGGCATCATAAAGAATAGCAGGCAGAAACAGGTTCTAAGCGAAGGCATAAGGGACTCCGGTGTATGCAAAGGTGTAAACTTGTCTGTTGTAAATATAGTTATTGAGGTGTATCGAGGTGAAGTTACCTGACAAAGATGAAATAACAAGTGCGGCGCAAGAGATTTATCGATTTATGCAGCCGTCAGCGCAATTAACCTGGCCTTTGTTGAACGAACGTGTAAATGGAGAAATCTGGGTTAAACACGAAAATCACAACCCCACAGGTGCGTTCAAAGTCAGGGGTGGTCTTTACTATCTTGCCCGGCTTGAAGAAGAGCTGGGATATTCTATCAGGGGTGTGTGTGCAGCGACTCGTGGAAATCATGGTCAAAGTTTAGCATTTGCTGCCGGTAAGCGGGGAATTCGGTCGGTCATAGTCGTTCCCAAAGGCAATAACAAAGGTAAGAATGCGGCGATGCGTGCCCTGGGTGCGGAACTAATAGAATACGGCAGGGACTTTGATGAGGCGGTTGTATATTGTAAGGGCTTAGCAGACAGAGAAGGTTATCATATGATTCCTTCATACCATCGAAACCTGGTTGCCGGAGTGGCTACCTATGCGCTTGAAATGCTGGAGCAATTAAAGACGCTGCAACGGATTTATGTGCCGATCGGGATGGGTTCTGGTGCCTGCGGGGTGATTGCTGCAAAACAGGCACTTGATCATGAAGTTGAAGTCATTGGCGTGGTCTCCAGCCATGCTGACACCTATGCACAATCGCTGGCTGCGGGAGAGGTAGTAGCAACTGACAGTGCAGATACCCTTGCCGATGGTTTGGCTGTGCGATGCGCAGATGCTACGGCGCTAAGCGTACTGCAGGAAGGTTTGGCTGGCATTGTTTGCGTTACTGATGAAGAAGTACAAACGGCCATGGCAGATTATTTTCTGTGCACTCATAATCTGGCTGAAGGAGCGGGTGCAGCTTCTCTAGCGGCGTTAAATCAGGACCTGAGAAATGGTAGTCAATGGGATTCGGCTGGTATAGTTTTATCTGGTGGTAATGTATCGCCAGAAGTATTCAGCAAAGTATTGGATCAATGCGACTAAAATATTTAAGTGCAATGATTGATGCAGGCAGGGATCCCAGCATAGCGAAGAGTATTCAAGGTATCCCTGCCGGTAATTCCAGGCAATGGCTGGAACAGCCTTTCGCTTGCTACTGCCTTTACCATGCTGTTACGACTGAATCAGAAATTCCGACGGCACCTTCGGTGAGGCTCTAACGATGTTGGTCCATTGTTTTAAGTTATTGTTTCAGGCGCATTGGACGAGCCGCTGTCTATGACGAGCCCAGATTCTGGCATTTTAGCAAAAAGAAAACGCTCGGATGATGGACCGGAAGCGGGTCGTTTTGTCGAAGGTTCTGTTCATTACCACCTCAGCACGTTAACCGGGTTCATGCTGTTGGGGTTTGTAGCCGTGATGGGTGCCAATCTGGTAGAGACTTTATATATAGGCAGTGTAGGTACGATTGAGTTGGCTGCTTTAGGATTTACATTCCCGGTGGTGATGTCCCTGCAGGGTGTCACCATGGGTCTGGGCATTGGCGCCTCTTCCGTGGTTTCAAGAAGTATTGGTGGAAATGCCGTACAGCCGGCAAAGATATTGATTACCCATAGTTTTATCCTGGTTGTTTTTTTCGCTGTCATCCTCAGCGGTTCTCTGTACTTCTTACTGGATACTTTGTTTGGCTTATTAGGTGCTGGGCAACAGGTGTTGCCGCTGGCGATAGACTACATGCAGATTTGGTTGCTGGGGTTCCCGCTTTTTGCCATATCGATGGTTGGCTCTTCCCTGATGAGAGCTGCAGGAGATGCAGTGAAGCCATCCTTCCTGATGGCAGTGGGGGCTGGTTTCCAGATTGTGCTGGGGCCCGTTTTTATTTTTGGCGTGGCAGGAATACCCGCGCTGGGACTGGAAGGTGCAGCCATTGCTTTTGTTTTTGCCCGATTGGTTAGTTTCTTATTGTTTTCTTATTACCTCTACAAAGATGACTTGTTCATTTTTAGAATTCAAGGCTTCTGGAGTTCTTGTAAGGATATTCTGCATGTAGGTTTACCAGCCATCCTGGCGAATTTGATTTCACCAATTTCAATGAGTGTTATCACTCGCCTGCTGGCCGGGCATGGCGCTGTGGTGATTGCTGGCATGAGTGTAGCATCGAGAATTGAAACTATGCTGGCTATGGTAATGTGGGCTCTTTCGATGAGTGTCGCGCCATTTATAGGGCAGAACTGGGGTGCTCGAAAATATCTTCGAGTCAAGTTGGTTCTGCGGCTTAGCAATCTCTTCGCCCTGGTCTGGGGTTTTTTCTCTTACTGTGTTTTGCTGCTGGTTGGCCCATATTTGATTAGTCTTGTGAACTCTGACCCTGAGGTTATCGCCGTAGCCGGGGTGTATCTCATGATAGTTCCGCTGGGGATGGGTTTGATGGGCGTGGTTGCTATCAGCACGTCGAGCTTTAACGCGCTTGGCAAGCCTGCACCTCCGCTGATCATCTCTACCCTGCAGATGCTATTTCTATCCATCCCATTTGCACTGGTGGGTGACTGGTTGTTCGGATATCGAGGTATTTTCATCGGCAGTGTTTTAGCCGTACTGGTTTCGGCGTGCGTCTGCTTTATATGGTTGCGACGAACAATTAGCGCCGGGCAGGCAACTGGTTTACGGGCTATCGACTAGACTTAGTATTTACCTTCAGACCCGTGATAATAATTGCGGCAATGAAGTAGAGCAGGATAAAGGTCAGGAAGGCAATCTGATAACTTCCGGTCTTGTCATAAACCCAGCCCGCAAAGGGCGTACCGGTCAGATGTAAGATCGCCATAGGCGGCCTCATTGCGCCCAGGACCCTACCGAACGATGCTCTGCCAAAAGCAGCGCCGACGATGGCGCCCTGCATTGGCACAATTCCTCCCATACCAAAGCCGAACAGGCAGGCACCGATCAGAAACGAGGTATAACTGGTGGTTAACAGCATGATAATTTGACCACATAGCTGAAATACGATTGCCAGCCAGATCGCGTGCCGCACATCCCAGCGATCGATCAGAATACCGTAAATAAGTTTTCCCATGATGCCAAAAGCGGCTGTGCAGGAAGCAATAAGTGAGGCTGACAGCAGTGAGTAACCTCGATCGGTGAGTTGCGGAACCATGTGGATAAGGGTGGCACCCTGTACGCAAAATAACAGCCCAATGACTACCACCAGTATCCAGAAATTTCGATCGGCCAGAAATTCGGCAGTCTTCAGCGGTGCTTTCGTGCTGGGAAGGCGAGCAATTTCTGTTTCCCCGTCGGGAAGCTGGCCAATTTCTTCCGGTCGCGAAATCACGTATCTGAGGACAAGAGGCACAACCAGGACCAAGGTGATCAGCCCATAGACAAGAAAACCCTGTCGCCAGCCAAAGTCGGTAACCAGGTAAGCACTGACGGCCGGCATGAGAACCCCGGAAGCAGAAATTCCTGTTGCTGCGATACCCAGTGCCATACCGCGTTTAAGAACGAACCAGTTACTAACCAGCTTTGAAGTGGCGAGCTGGCCCATCGCACCGGCACCAAAGCCAATGAAAATGCTTAAGATCAAGTAGAAATGCATCGCGGTTTCGGCCAGGCTTAATAGAGAGAACCCCAGGCCCATGGACACGGCACCCGCGGCCATGATTCGTTTAAGCGGATAGCGGTCTAATGCCCGGCCTATAAATGGGGCCAGTACTGCACCCACAGACTGAGTTAGGGTAATACCGATAGCGACCCCAAATCTTGAATCTCCAAATTCCACAGCAATAGCCTTGAAGAAAACGCCATAGGAATAAAAGAAGAATCCAACGGCGATAAAGTCGACCAGGAAGGCGACTGCCACCATACGCCAGCCGGAAAATGACGTTGTTGATTCTGTAGAGGTTGGAGTCAAGACTGGGCACTCGAGGATTTCAGGCGCGATTCTACCGTTTTTATGCAACCGGTGTATGCTTGCCTTGGTAATTAATTCGGAGCATAACAGTGCAAAGAGAGATCTGGACTGAAAATGGCCTGATTCAGGGGACCTGCGTTGTTGAACTCGAACCTGTTCTCGACGTTTTCGTTGAGAACTTTAAGACCAGAGGAGAAGTCGGCGCAGATCTTTGTGTCATGCGGGGTGATCAGACTTTGGTAAATCTGCGGGGCGGTTATCAGTCGATAAAAGAAAGGATACCGTGGCAGGCGGATTCCCTTTGTGTTCTTCATTCCTGTACCAAAGGCGCGACCGCCCTCTGCGCCCATTGGTTGCTGGACAGGGGTGATATTTTGCTCCATGAACCGGTAGCAACCTACTGGCCTGAATTCGCGCAGAAAGGCAAAGATAGCGTTACCATTGCAATGCTGCTGAATCATACCGCTGGATTACCGGCACTGCGTGCGCCGTTGAAACCGGGTGCGTATCTGGATTGGCATTACATGGTCGAGCAATTGGCAGCGGAACAACCGTTTTGGGAGCCAGGTACTCGGCACGGCTATCATATGACCACCTTCGGCTGGCTGGTCGGTGAGGTGGTGCGACGGGTATCCGGGTTGAGTCTTGGAACATTTTTCAAAACGCATTTTGCAGATCCACTGGCAGTTGATTTATGGATTGGGCTGCCCGCTTCAGAACACGGTAGAGTGTCGAGATTGCTGCGCTGGAAGCCGGAAAAAGGCTTTCAGCACGCGCCTTTTACCAGGCAACTTTTGGCGGCCCCAAAATCTATTCAGGCGTTGGCCTATTTTAATAACGGCGGTTACAAGGCTGATTCAGCGGAGAGTTATCAGTGCGAATTTGGCGCTGGCGGTGGTATAGGAAATGGCCGGGCATTGGCTCGCCTGTATGCGCCTTTAGCTAATAGAGGAATATTTAATGGGGTCAGGGTGTTTAGCGAAGACCAGATTGAAATAATGGCGACCACCGCTGTGGCGGGTGGGCAGGATATGACTTTGCTGATGCCCAGTCGTTTTAGTTACGGGTTTATGAAATCTATGGATAATCGATATCGACCCAGTGGTCATATTGAATCGTGCCTTTTGGGCTTAAGTGCTATGGGTCATGCAGGCGCCGGCGGTAGTCTGGGTTTTGCAGATCCTGACCTGGGCATATCCTTTGGCTATGCCATGAACAAGATGGGCCCCGGTATCCTGCTTAATGAACGCAGTCAGAATTTAGTGAATGCAACCTATAAAAGTATGGGATATCGTTTTTCCAATAGTGGTAACTGGGTCAAGGTATAGGCGTGACTGTCTTTCCTGGAGGTTCTGTCGTGTATAGGCTGAGGTTATTTCAGGCGTTCTATTCCTGTGGTTTGCAGGTGCCGATTCATCTCAGCCATGGTGTTAGACAGGACAACATGGTACTTTTTGAAACACCCCGATGGACATCGAAGTAACGGTTTGTAAAGGCTGGGTCATAATGGGGAAGTAAAGGTAATTAGGGAGAAAAAAGTATGAATTTTGAGTTTTCCGATGAACAGAATCTGCTACGCGAACAGGCTCAGGGATTTTTGCGGGATTATTGCTCGACATCCGTTGTTCGTCGCATCCTGGATGGTGAAGAATCTTATGACAAAGATCTCTGGCAGAAAGTAGTAGATATGGGCTGGACGGCAACTGTGATTCCCGAAGAATATGATGGCCTGGGCTTGTCATATCTGGAATTGAGTGTCATTGCAGAGGAACTGGGCAAGGCCATAGCGCCGATTCCGTTCTCTTCTTCAGTTTATCTTGCCACCGAAATCCTGATGGCTGCGGGTTCGGCGGAGCAAAAATCCGAATGGTTACCGAAACTGGCCTCTGGAGCGACAATTGGCTGTCTAGCAGTAGCGGAGGGTTCCGGTCCGATGACCGGTAATGCCCTGGCAGCGAAACTAGAAGCGGGGAAGTTAACCGGCGTTAAAATACCAGTTGCTGATGGTGATGTTGCTGACTTTGCGTTGGTTCTGGCCAATGATGATCAAGGCCCGACAATCTGTTTGGTGGAGTTGAATCAGTCGGGCGTTGTCTGTGAGCTGGTTAAAACACTCGATCCGAGTCGATCTCACGCCTGCCTGAAGTTCGAAGGAGCGCTTGCTCAGGTTGTTGGCGCATCAGGACAGGGCTTGGCCCTATTAGACTCTATCTATAACCGCGCTGCTGTTTTATTTGCCTGGGAACAGGTTGGCGGTGCAGACACTGCTCTGAATATGGCGAAGGAGTATGCCCTGGGTCGGTTCGCATTTGGTCGACCGATTGCAACTTATCAGGCGATAAAACATAAGCTTGCCCAGGCCTATGTAAAAAACACCCTGGCGAGATCCAATTGTTATTTTGGTGCATGGGCATTATCAACGGATGCGAAAGAGTTACCCATAGCGGCTGCCACGGCCCGGGTTTCTGCTATTCAAGCGTATTACTATGCATCCAAAGAAAACATTCAGACCCATGGTGGCATGGGTTTTACCTGGGAGTTTGATTGTCAGTTCCCTTATCGCCGATCAAAATTGCTGGCTATTAATATTGGCAGCGAAGCGGTATGGCAGGAGAAGTTAATCCAGGCAATTGAAAAAGATCGAGCAGCGTAAGCTGGCACCGAGGAGAAAAATATGGACTTTAATGACACGCAAAAAGAAGCAGCATTCCGAGAAGAGGCCGCTAATTGGTTAAGTGGAAATACGCCTAAGCAATCCGAGCTTGAAGGTCTTGATTATATTCAACGAGCTAAACTCTGGCAGAAGCGTAAATATGATGCAGGCTGGGCCTGTATGCGCTGGCCGACAGAGCATGGTGGTCGCGGCGCAAGTGCTATTGAACAGGTGATTTTTGATCAGGAGCAAAGTAAATATAAAACGCCTGATAGTATTTTCGGGATCGGTCAAGGTATGTGCGCACCGACCATGATGGCGTGGGCGAGCGATGAACAGAACAAACAGTATATGCCTGCAATTGCCAGCGGTGAGCACGTCTGGTGCCAATTGTTTAGCGAACCTGCTGGGGGATCTGATTTAGCTGCGTTACGGACCCGGGCAGTCAAGGACGGCGATGACTGGGTCGTTAACGGTCAGAAGATCTGGACTTCGGGTGCACACTATTCAGACTACGGCGTACTTGTTCTGCGTACGGATCCGAATTTACCCAAACATCAAGGGCTCAGTTATTTCTTCCTGGACATGAAGTCACCAGGAATTGAGATCAAGCCAATCAAGCAGATTTCAGGCGGTGCTAATTTTAACGAGGTGTATTTCAACGATGTGCGAATCCCTGACGCTCAGCGCCTGGGTGCTGTGGGTCAAGGCTGGCAGGTGGCGCTGACAACACTGATGAATGAACGAGCATCTATAGGCGGTGGTGGTGGTGGCGTCAATTTTGATTCGGTATTTGAGTTGGCTAGTAACATTACCGTAGATGATCAGCCTGCAATAAAAGATACCGGGGTTCGCAGAAAACTTGCAGACTGGTATGTTCAGGAAGCTGGCCTGAGGTTTACTGGCTATCGTTCCATGACCGCTTTATCAAAAGGTGAGATACCGGGCCCGGAAAACTCCATTGGTAAATTGGTGGGTGCACCCAAGCAGCAGGATATGGCTTCTTTTGCACTTGATCTGCTTGATGCCAGTGGCATCATCTGGGATGAGGAATTGTCAGAGAGAGCGGGTTTATTTCAAGCGACTTATATGGCTTCGCCAGGATTTCGAATTGCCGGCGGAACCGACGAAATCATGGCCAATATTATTGCTGAACGGGTATTAGGTATGCCGCAGGATATTAGAGTGGATAAGGGCATACCGTTTAGTGAAGTACCCACCTCGGGAAACTAGGGGCGGGTAAATGGGGTCTAATGCGCCTCCCCGGGTCCGCTGGCAGGACGCGACCGACAGCAATGGCCAGGCTACAACCGAATTCTTCATTGATGTGCCGGGTCGGGGTCTGGTGACGGGTGCGCTCTGGCAGGCTCGGGTAAATCGACATAGAACTCTGATCTGTATGGGGCATGGCGCTTCCGGTAATCGCTATCAGGCGCCTGTATCTGAATTAGCAATCAGGTTTACCCAGGAATTAGGTGTGCCGGTTCTGTCCCTGGATGGTCCGGTACATGGTCTAAGGCAACAAGGCAACGGCGGTAGAGAAGCATTTTTTCCGGTGTACCAAAGGGCTGAATGTATTGATGAAATGCGTGAAGATTGGGATATCGCCATTGCTTCGGTACTTCACTACCTAGCTCAGCCAATTGAAAACCTTGCTTATTTCGGACTTTCCATGGGTTCAATATTTGGCATTCCGTTAATCGCCAGCAGGCAGGATTTCAGGGTAGCTGCGCTTGGCTTAATCGGCGCCCGGAAAGATGCCTTGCACGGCAATGAAATTCTTGATGCGGCGCAACAGATACACTGTCCGGTTCTGTTTTTGATGCAATTGGAGGATGAGCTTTTTGATCGGGATAGTTGTCTTAACGTGTTTGACAGTTTGTCTTCAACTGATAAACGCCTGCATGCCAACCCAGGGTTGCATCCTCAGGTTCCGGTAGAGGAAATTGATTATACTTACCAGTTTATTGCCCGCCATATAGTCGGCACGGCGCCACCGAAGATTCTTGATCCAATTGCCGAATAGATCACAACAGATAATCTCGATTGTATCTGGGCAGGAAAATTTATGGCTGGCAGGCTGCTCGGTTAACTATTTAAGGACGCTTAGTGGGTGGATTGAACTTCGTAAAGCGCCTTGTGAGCTCTTTGCAGGGCTTGCTTAGAATTCGCCTAATATACATCCGATTTTGGTCTGGTTGAGCACAAGGTTTGTTTAGGTTGTCGTTGTAAATGTTCAGCTACAGTTGTTCGCAGAGCTTTTGTCCGCTGGTAGAGCAAACACGGTCTGTTTTCAAATTCACCCGTCAGCACCTGTTGCCAGAGAAATTTTGATCTACTGCATTGAACGTTGCGAGGGATGATCATGTAGGGATTGATCAAGGCCCTGGCCCATGAGATCGATAAAATTGTCTCTGTAGAAACGCGTTTGGTTTTCTGCGGAGATATTCTTAATGGCTTCTCCGAAGCGTTTCATTGGGTTTCGCCCACCTTCCACGTGGGGGAAATCCGATGAAAACAGGCACACCTCAGGCCCGGTATTGTCAATAATCCAGCCGGTTGGCTCATGGGGATAGGGCGTTACCCGAACTTGGCGCCTGACAATTTCGCTTGGCCTGGCAGATAGCCTCTTCAGGCGGTCTTCCCCTTTAGTAAATGCAGCCACACCTGCATCCATAAATCTCATCCAGCTCGGTACCCAGCTGGCGCCAAGTTCAATAGCACCAAATTTCAGGTTCTCATGCCTATCCAGAACACCATCGATAATCAGCACGGCCAGGGTTTGCCACAAAGACAGCGGGATCGTCATGTAGCTGCTTGACGTAAAATTCTCTGCGCCGCCATGGAAATCGAGTACCTGTGGTAAGCCGTTATTGTGGTAATCAAGCTTCATTTTATTTTCACCGCCAACGTGAAACAGGATGGGGACACCTGCTTCTTCGGCAATGCTCCACAGAGGTTCGAATGCGGTGTGGCTGGGACTATGCCCAGGTGGGCAGCGGGATGGAATAATCAGGGCCTTACAACCCTGTTGCAACGCCTCAGTGGCAATGCGCGGCGCTTCCTCGAAATCAACAAGAGGAACGTAAGCCGTGGCCAGTAGTCGCTTATCAACACTGCAGAAATCGATCATCATACGGTTGTGGGCTCGTGCAGCTTCACAGGCCAGTTTATTGGTCTTTCCTGTTTCCAGACCATAGTTATCCAGCGCATCGGAGGTAAACATTAATTGACTGGTAAAACCAAGATAATCCATTGTTTTGGGGCGGTCTTCCTTTCGGAAAGCACCCAGTGCGGTGTGGCCACGTCGCAGCATGATTTCGCGTTGCGCACCAGCACGATACTCAGGATCTTCCTGCAATGCTTTCATCTCATCAATCCAGCCCTGCTCACGGGTTCTGAGGTGGGGCCTGAACTCCTCTTGATATTTGCTTGAAATGAACTCAAATATTTTGTCTGGCAATTCCATTACATGAGCGTCAGCATCGTGAATGGTTCGATTATCGATATAAGCCATGTTGCGCCTCCTCTGATAGCACTTTCGCTGCCCGTTCTAGTCGATACCCCACACCCGGCTTATTAAAGTGATAACTTTACCGGTTGATGCCAGTTGTAGTCTGTCGTGCTAGCTATTGCCTGAATAGTATATGCCATAAGTTGCTTATTTGTTATGAATGCAAAAATGATAAATTACCTCAGTTAACCTCTTCTTACTTCGTCTGTAACTAATTGATTAACAAAGCAGGATTACATCTGCTTCGTTGGTGCTCATTACG
>DUBB01000018.1:708-4721 GCA_012960535.1 Gammaproteobacteria bacterium | reverse complement strand
TTTTTGTCTAAATTTGACATTTATCAAAAATAAATAAATTCGTGGTATGAGAGCTTGTTCGCAAACATACCTCATTGATTACTAAAACAATTTAGCTCATTGCCTGATTATGGTTATGTCGACTCCAGTAAAACCACATCAGCCACAAAAAAGGGGTGCATTACACCGGGAACTAGGGTGAGGCGATAATTATGGAATGCCTAAAGTAAATACCTATAGTATGTGGGGGGGGGGGGAAAGCCGGAATAACAGCGTTATGATACATTGAGGTATCATCGACTTTATTTAATGACAGGTAAACCCATGCGTATTGTTTCCTTTAATACCAATAGTATCCGTGTGCGGCTGCACCAGCTGGAAGCCGTCATTAAAACCCACGCGCCGGAGGTCATCGGCATTCAGGAAACCAAGGCGGCTGATGAGGATTTCCCCGTGGGGGCCATTAACGACTTAGGTTATCACGCCGAGTACTTCGGCCAGAAAACCCACTACGGTGTGGCCCTATTGTCGAAAATGGCTCCAGTTGACGTTATCAAAGGCCTGCCAGGTGAGAATGAATATGCCCAGCGGCGTTTTATTGCCGGGACTTATGATCTGCCAGGCATGGGTAGCATTACCATCATGAATGGTTATTTTCCCCAGGGGGAAAATCGTAAGCATCCCACTAAATTTCATAATAAAGAACTATTTTACAATGGCTTAACTAAACTTCTTAAGAACCAGTTTAAGCCTAGGCAACCTTTACTGCTAATGGGCGATATGAACATTGCGCCACTTGACAGTGACATTGGCATCGGTGAAGACAACAGGAAGCGCTGGCTCCGGGACGGCAAGACCAGCTTTTTACCCGAAGAGCGGGAGTGGCTAAGCGAAATAACGGCTTGGGGCCTCATTGACACCTACCGCGCCCTGCATCCTGAAGTGGCAGATACGTTCAGCTGGTTTGACTACCGCAGTCGGGGTTTTGAACGCGAGCCCAGGCGTGGCCTACGCATTGACCTTATCATGGCCAGTCAGCCGATGCAGGATAAGCTCACTGCGGCTGGCGTGGACACTAAGGTGCGGGGCATGACCAAACCGTCGGATCACTGCCCTATCTGGGCGGAATTTTTGTTATAACCGCTTTTCGGTATAACTGTTTTTGGTATAACTGTTTTCGTTATAACTGCAGGACACCCTGCTCTCAGGTTTTTGTGGCTAATCCCAGCCGCTTATCCAGAGCAGGCCTGAATCGTGGCCGAATCAGTAAATAGACGGCTAACCCGGTGGCATCAGCGAAAATATCGCCCCACTCAAAGTAACGATAACCACTCATGAGCTGCAGTAATTCAATGGCAATACCGAAACACAGTAGCGGCAGCCACTTAAGCCAGAAATGTTCAGTAAATGGGAAGGAATAGTCGAGCAGCAGTGCTAGGGTAACAAACGCAAAGACGTGGTTAAGCTTGTCCAGGTCATAGAAACCAGGGATCAAAGGTTGTCGATCCAGTGCCAGCCACAGTATGACGGCGCTGCAAGTGAGGAAGCCTGCTCTGGCCAGCCAGATAATGCTAGGCACTGTGATACCGGTTAATTTCATCCCGGGTTGCCTTGGCCGCCTGCCCTGGGCTGCTAGTCTGCGGGTAAAGGATAGAACGGGAGGCTGAGATGATGAGTCCCCCGCCCTGCCCGGCTGCAAGACTGGCCTTGACGTCACCGCCCTGGGCACCGATACCGGGCAGCAGCAAGGTCATATCACCGGTGATCTGCCGTACCCGGGCCAGTTCTTCGGGCCGGGTGGCACCCACCACCAGGCCAACATTGTTATTGTTATTCCACTGATTTGCGGCGAGGTCAGCCACCCGCTCAAAAAGCTGCTCACCGGTTGCCAGCACCAGGTTCTGCAGGTCGGCGCCACCAGGGTTGGATGTCCGGCACAAAAGCAGCACACCCTTGTCTTCGCGTTCCAGCAAAGGCTTTAGAGAATCACCGCCCATATATGGGTTTGCCGTCACGGCATCAGCATGATAGCGGTCAAATGCCTCCCGGGCATAAAAATCACCGGTACTGCCGACATCACCGCGCTTCGCATCGAGAATGACTGGGATACCCAGGGATTGAATATAGTCAATGGTCAGTTGCAGTTCGGCCTCAGCACCAACAGCCGCAAAGTGCGCAATCTGGGGTTTATAGCAGCAGGCATAGTCTGCTGTTGCATCAATAATCATTTTATTGAAAGCAAAAATAGGTTTCTCCTGGCTGAGAAATTCACCCGGGATGCGATCTGGGTCTGGGTCCAGGCCGACGCAGAGCAGGGAGTTCACCTCGCCCTGCCGCCGCCTGATCCTGTCAAAAAATGCATTCATGGCTCATCCTTTTGCTATTGCGCCGGTATTAGCGACCTTATCTCGCCCGCCCCTAAAGCACTGGTAAACCGGGGTGCCAAGCAAACACTGGCCAATCTCTTTGCCAGCAAAGCGCTGCGTCTAACCAGTGACCTTGGGTCCTTGCCGGGTATCCTCGATCTGGAAACCCAGGGCCTCTACCTCGGTTCTTAATGCATCGGCCCGAGCAAAGTCCCTGTCCGTGCGGGCCTGCTCGCGCTGCTCTACCAGCGCCATCACTTCAGCAGGAACAGTTAATGTTTTGGGTTGCCAGTCAGCGACACCCAGGCCGAGTACCTCATCCATTTTCAGTAGCGTTGCTTTCTTGTCAGCATCGGCCAGGTCTGTTTTGACCATATCCCAGATCACGGCGATGGCACGGGGCAGGTTCAGATCATCGTTAATGTGATGCCTAAACTGCGCCAGCGTGTCACTGCACGCCTGGCCTGGTTCACCCCAGTCATAGGACAGCTGATACAGCCGCTGCAGCGCGGTATCGGTGGCTTGCAGGCTTTCCCAGCTGAATGACATCTGCGTTCGGTAATGGGCGGTCATACAGAAATAACGATAGGCGCTGGCATCGAAGCCCTTATCGATCAGCGACGCCAGACGCAGGAATTCACCCGATGACTTGGCCATCTTGGCATCGCCCATCTGGAGAAAATAGCCATGCATCCAGAAATTGGCCAGACGTGTGCCCCGGCTTGCCTCGGTCTGGGCAATCTCGTTGGTGTGGTGAATGGGAATATGGTCTTCGCCGCCACAGTGAATATCAAAAAAATCACCCAGGTACTTGGCGGACATGGCAGAGCATTCTATATGCCACCCCGGGAATCCCGTGCCCCACGGGCTGGGCCATTCCATCTGCCGCTGCTCACCCGGTGGGGAAAATTTCCACAGGGCAAAATCAGTGACAAAGCGCCGCTCGCCGGGTTGCACGCGGGCGCCCTGACGCAGACCATCGACGTCAAGACGGGCCAGGTGACCATAGCTGCTAAGTTGCCGGGAATTGAAGTAGATACCATCATTAGTGCGATAGGTATAACCCTTGGTTTCCAGATCCTCAACAAATGCGATCTGCTCGTCGATATGATCGGTGGCCTTACACCAGACGTCCGGCATGAGGATATTCAGCAGAGCCAGGTCGGCCTTAAATGCATCGCCATAGAAATCTGCCATCTGCCAGGCGGTCATGCCGGTCCGTTTTGAGCCCAGTTCCATCTTGTCCTCGCCGGTATCCGCATCTGATGTGAGGTGTCCTACATCGGTGATGTTCATCACGTGCTGGACCTGGTAGCCATTGAATTCGAGCACTCGGCGTAGGATATCTTCGAACAGATAGGTTCTCAAATTGCCGATATGGGCATAGTTGTAGACGGTAGGACCACAGGCATAGATGCCCACCTGCCCGGCTTTAAGCGGCTCAAAGATTCGAACTTTACGCTCATAGGTATCAAAGAGTTGTAAGGGGTTCATTGCCTGGCCTGAATTGCGATAGCTAACAGGCGCTCATGATATCGAAAGCGGGCCTAAAATTCACTCACTATGCATCAGCATATCGCTCGGCCAGGATTCGTTCTACGGTCTCTACAATGACCTGGGTCTGCGATTCCACCTCTATATTAACCAGGCTACCCGGGGTTAACAGGG
>DUBB01000018.1:0-669 GCA_012960535.1 Gammaproteobacteria bacterium | reverse complement strand
CCGGTATCAGGTTAATACTGAATGTATCGGCAGCACGGTCAATCGCTGCGACGGTGAGACTGGCGCCGTTAACGGCAAGAAATCCCTTGTCAAAGATGAACCTCAGCCAGGTCGGATCGGCTTTGAAGGTCATTCGGCTATTGTTTTCTGAGACGGTAATCTCAAGCACTTCGGCGGTGCCAACGATGTGCCCGGAGATGACATGGCCGCCGATCTCAACGTTCTGCCTGGCCGAGCGTTCGATGTTGACTAGGGTGCCCGCTTCGAGCAGGCGAATATTGGTGAGGTCCAGGGTTTCCTGAATGGCATCAAAAGTGACCCGGAGACCGGTTTCAACCGATTGCATGTGGGTAACCGTAAAGCAACAGCCATTCACGGCTATACTGCCGCCCTCGGTCACTGCCTGGGCCAGGTGCTCTGGCAGGGTCAGCGCAAAAGTGAGCAGACCCGATTTCCTGGTGACCGTGTCGATGGGTAAATTCGCCTGTACTATACCGGTATACATGACTGAACCTCTTTACTGTGTTGCCGGATTTCGTTCCCGGACTAAATTACTCACCTGAGTTACCCAACTGAGTCCTCAGGCAGATAAATTAAGGGGCATAAATTAAGGAGCGTAAATTATCTCATCTGAATCCGAGTTAAACTATTGTTAAGCGCAATCGTTCG
>DUBB01000017.1 GCA_012960535.1 Gammaproteobacteria bacterium | reverse complement strand
CTGTACAAGAAAGCCAGAAGGGGTGAGCTGCCTAATTTTACAGGCATCGACAGCGACTATGAAGCACCTGAAAAGCCCGAGGCTGTGCTGCTTACCGCAGAGCATTCCGTTGATGAGTGTGCCGAGGACCTGGTGAAACTGATTATGGCCGACCAATGAGTCGGTGGACTAGATGAGTGCAGGTAATATCATGCAATATGAATCCCGGCTTCGCAGCCTTGTAAAAGCCATCAGCTGGCGGGTTATTGCCACGCTGACGACGATGCTGATTACCTGGTGGGTGACGGCTAATGTGAGTGCAGCAATGCTGGTTGGCAGTGTTGAATTTGTCGCTAAATTTGTTATCTATTATGCCCACGAGCGTGTCTGGCTGAGATTGTCCTAGAGGCAGTTACGCCGGATTACACAGGTTCTGAAGGTTTCTTGCTGCGTTCAACTGGCCATGCTTGTCCAAAATTACGATAGCATTAAGTCAAGGCAGCAGACCTTTAAGAAATGACCCTGTGATTTGAATGCCTGCGAGCTATACTCAGCAGCCAGGTATAACCTGGTATGAAGTGGGAGGAAGCTTTGGGCAGCGAACATATTCTGGTAACCGGTGGAGCAGGCTATATAGGCTCGCATACCACGCAATTGCTGCTTGACCAGGGCTATCAGGTGACTGTTGTGGATAATCTTTCAACCGGACATGCTTGGTCGGTTGGCGATGCTGAGCTGATCCAGTGTGATCTGCGCGAGCCGGTTGTGCTTGCTGGTGCGCTGCGGAAAAAGAGCTTTACCGGGATTATTCATTTTGCGGGACTATCCCAGGTGGGCGAATCCATTGCCCAGCCGCTCAGTTATTTCGATAACAATGTCACCGGGTCATTGAATCTGATCGATTATGCTGCCCAGGCTGGCATTGATCAGTTCGTATTTTCCTCGTCTGCTGCGGTCTACGGCAACCCCAGAGCTGCGGTCATCGACGAGACCCATGTTATTGCGCCGATCAATCCTTATGGCATGAGTAAGGCCATGGTTGAAACCATGCTGGCCGAGAGTGCCAGAGCGAATGACCTGCGTGCTATAGCGCTACGCTATTTTAATGCCGCAGGGGCAATGCCGAGCTGCGGTCTTGGCGAGGCGCATGATCCAGAGACGCACCTGATTCCCAATGTACTGAAATCACTACTGTTGGCGGCTGACGCGTCCCCAGGTGATGCTTATTTAAAAGTTTTTGGTGATGATTATGAAACACCGGATGGCACCTGCATTCGTGATTATGTCCACGTCACGGACCTTGCCCAGGCTCATGTCTCGGCTTTGCGTTATGTCAAAGACACTGCCGGGGCTCAGGCGGTCAATCTTGGCACTGGCAGGGGTCACAGTGTTCTGGAAATCATTGACACCTGTCAGCAGGTTACCGGCAAGGACATTGCTCATATCATTGAGCCCCGGCGGGCGGGAGATCCTGCTGTGCTGGTTGCGGATAACAAGCTGGCCGGTGAACTTCTGGACTGGCGGCCGCAACGAACCTTGACGGATATCGTCAGTGACGCCTGGCAGTGGCATCAGATGTCATCATGAATGGCGTCCTTGCTGGTATTGACCTGGTCAGGGATGGCTGCATGCGGTTCATTCTTTCTTTGCTGATGTAAAGTGCGCTAACCTGTCAGCGTATCGGCCGGCGGGGATGCGAAATCCGGGATTTGCATTCCGGTCCTGAGCCAGAGGCGCTGGTTGCCATGCTGGCACTTGCGCAGGGCCTGGCATCGCCTGAGGGGAATGAGAAAATGAAATTCAGTCTATCCGCTGCAGTCAGCGAAACAGTCGTCTCTTTCAGGCGTGTCTCTTCTCTTGCTATCATGCTGGTTGTGATACCAGCCTGTACCGAGCCAGTTGAACCCACAGCCATACCTTCTGATAAAGGCGAGCCTATAGCCGGTTTCACGCGATTGCAGCCTGACCAGCCCCTGGCATACATGCCGCCTGTGCACCCCTTTATGGCGCAGGCAGGGCAGAATTCCATGCATGGCGATAGCTATAATTCGGATGTTCACGCCGTTGCTGGGCCGCAAGGGCTTAATGCCACCATCCTATCCAGGGTTGGCAGCCAGGCGCCTGGCGGGATGTGCGCGACAACAACGTTTAGCAGCGACGGCAAGCTAATTACCTTGTGTGCCAGCATGATGGGTTTTCGCATCAATTTACTGGAGCCGAGAACCCTCAGGCTGTTAGCTGAATATAGTTTGCCGATGCGATCATCCAGCTACAGTGCGCTGCTTCATCTTGATCGAAGCATTATCATGGAAGATACCTCGGGTGCCTATTTTTACCTTGATCATGAGGACAGGGTGGTGATGGCCGACAACGAGCAGGTTATTCATCGCATTGCCTATCGCCAAACAGGCCGGGGTAGCTGGGAGTTTTATCAGGAGGAAAGCTGGGACCTGAGTGCGACCATTCCCAGCGACTGCCTGAGGCCCAGCAATCCTTTCCCGGCGGGTGAGTGCGATCCAATTACGGCGGTCATGCCAGATTATAGCGGGTTAATCTGGTGGGTAACGCGGGCAGGAAGGGTCGGCACATTGAACAAAGCATCAGGCGCGTTAAATATGATTCAGCTAGCTGATGAAGAAATCCAGAACGGTTTTGCTGTCGCACAAGACGGCGTCTATATTGTCTCTGATAAGGCGATGTACGCTTTTAGGGCGGCGCCTTCCGGATTGCCAGAGGTTATCTGGCGGGAACTCTACGACAGAGGTTCGGCTCGAAAAGTAGGCAGCATCAACCAAGGCAGTGGTACCGCGCCTACGCTGTTCAGTGATTATGTGACCCTTACCGATAATGCCGACGGCAGGATCAATCTGCTTGTCTACAGGCGACAGTTAATCGCGTCTTCTGAGCGACTGGTCTGTAAGGTGCCATTGTTCAGCGAAGGGCATTCGGCAGCGGAAAACTCCATGATCGCATTTAACCGGTCCATTATTCTTGAAAATAATGCCGGCTATACCAGCGTCTACGGTGAACATGATTGGGCTACAGCCGGTGGCGGCATCGTCAGGGTGGATGTGCGAGAAAACGAAAGTGGCTGCGATATTATATGGCAGTCAAGCGAGCGCGCACCGTCTGTTGTACCAAAGCTGGCGCTGTCAACGGGCATTGCCTATTTTTACAATTTCATGCCAGCCGAGGATGGAACGATCGCCTGGTACCTGATGGGGCTGGATTACGTTACGGGTGAAACATTATTCAAAATTCATACTGGCAATGGTAAAAATTTTGATAATAACTGGGCGCCTATTACCCTGGGCTCGGATGGTACCGCCTATGTCGGAACCTCTAAGGGGCTTCTAGCCATTTACGATGCAATTTGAAATCTGTCAAGGTTCCCGGACAATCAATTTGTCCCCGTATGCGCGGGTATATCACCTGTAGCTTGTCGATGGTATCTTCAGTACACGGGCTGAAAGACTGTGCCGAGGCGTTATAAACCCTATGTACCTATAGTTAGGCTGGTAGTTAGGCTGACCAGAACTCAGCAGTTAGCGATTCAACAAATAGCACTAGTCGTCTAAAATAAGGCCTATAATTGATAAAATGCGTAATAAGTGCGCATTAAGCTTTCGGTTTGCGTAAATACAGTTGACAAAAAATACGTGACTATAAGAAACTTCGGTTTGTAGCGCTGAGATTTAGTGCAAAGATTTAGTGCAGAGATTTAGTGCAGAGGTTTAATGCAGAGTTTTAGTGCAGAGATTTAGTGCTGAGTTTTAGCGCAGAGATGTAGCGCGGAGTTTTAGCGCAGAGTCTTAGTGCAGAGATTTAGTGCAGAGTTTTAGTGCAGAGATTTAGTGCAAAGATGTAGCGCAGAGAGGTAGTGCAGAGAAGTAGCGCAGAGTTTTAGTGCAGAGATGTAGCGCGGAGTTTTAGCGCAGAGTCTTAGTGCAGAATTTAGCGCAGAGATTTAGTGCAGAATGTGGATATGCCTCAATGCGAAGTTGGGGACGTTACTGACAGGCGGGCAACCGCATTGGGCAGTCAGGGCTTTACGACTCATTATTTGGTGAACACTCAGGGAAGGTGAAAGTAAATGGCAAAAACGGAAGATTATGGTCTGGGTAGTTTTACCTACCCAAGGGGTTGGTTCATGATATCAAGCTCTGCAGCGTTGACTGATGTACCCCTTGCATTAACATTTTTTGGTCGTGATTTTGCCTTATATCGTGGTCACAGCGGCGCAGTGGTATTGATGGATGCTTACTGTCCGCATATGGGCACGCACCTGGCTAAGAATACCACCTCATATGTGGTTATCGATGGCCAGATCGAAGGCGATTCTATTCGTTGCCCGTATCACGCCTGGCGCTTTGGACCGGATGGTAAGTGCAATGATATTCCCTATCATGATGGTCCTATTCCAGAGGCGGCTTGCATCAAGACCTGGCCCGTGCAGGAGCGGTACGGCAGTATTTATACGTGGCATGACCCGGAAGGTGGCGACCCTGATTATGACTTACCAGAGCTGCCTGAGTGGCAGGCGACACAATGGGTGAACTGGGAGATTGACGAGCTTGGCGAACTCGTGTCTCATCCGCAGGAAATCATTGACAATATTGTCGATATCAGCCATCTGGGTCCTATCCACGGCTCTACGCTGGAATACTTCGAGAACGAATTTCGCGGCCATATTGCAATTCAGCGTCAGGGCGGAGGGCACAAAACCCTGGTCGAAGGTAACGCCATGCTTGAAACTGACACCTGGTACACGGGGCCAGGGATCCTGCTGTCCAGGGTGACCGGTTTATACGATGCGCTTATGTACATTACCCATACGCCAGTGCGCGATGGCGTTGTTCGGGCCTGGCATGGGCTGATGGTTAGACCCGGAGCTGAGCATCCGTCGGAGAAAGACATTGAGGAATCAAGGGCATTTCAGGAGGCCAGTAAGCTGGCATTTTTACAGGATTTTGAAGTCTGGTCCGCAAAGAAACCGGCTGTTCAGATTTTACAATTGAAAGCAGATGGCCCTTATCATAAGGCGCGCCAATGGTACGGTCAGTTTTATCGTCCGCGCGAGGATGCCAAAGCAATACATTCAAGTGTGGATGGTGTCTATACAGTGAAATGGATGCCCGCTGCTCCCTTGGCTGTGTCGGCAGCCGGCAAGTATTAACGCTTCAGCCGCATCAGCATGGCTTGCAGGCTATCCGTCGGTTTTTGTCGGGCTATGACTGTGACTGTCTGGGTATAACAGTGACTCGGTCTTAAACTTTGATTATTCAGTCAGGGTGCGTGCAGGTAAGGCGTCATTGAGGACGCAGCGAACCCCGTCTCTGTCCATCTCGGCTACACACAGATTGCACACTGTGCAGCCGGATTCCGTTTTGAGGCCCTGCTGGTAATGCGTGACCAGAGCAGGGTCATGAATCAGTGCTCTGCCCAGTTGCACCGCCTGATAGCCTTCCGCCAGGGCGCGATGCACACTATCAAGACTTTGAACGCCACCGACGCAAATCAGCGGCAAAGAGACTTCCTTCCTGAGTTGTTTAGCAAGCTCAAGAAAATACAGTTCTTCAAACGGCTGGGATTTCAATACGGGTCTGGCCATGCGATAAACCAGCTTATCAATTTTACGACGCTGTACCTTGATGAGTGCTTCAACGAAGGTCGGGCCTCGAAACAGATACATGGCGTTCTTTGAGGAAAATCCACCGGACAACACCAGGGCATCTGCGTCATTAGCCTCCAGGAGTCGGGCAGTGACAATACTATCCTTGATCTCAACGCCACCACGGAAGCCATCCCTCAGGTTCATTTTGACAATGATTGGCACGGCATCGCCAACGCCTTGCCGGACCGCTTGAAGGACCTCTACTGGAAATCGGGCACGGTTCTCTGCGCAGCCGCCATATTCATCTTTGCGTTTGTTCACTGCCGGGCTCAAGAACTGGCTGAGCAGATAGCCATGGCCCATATGCAATTCAACAGCATCAAAGCCAGCCATGACTGCGCGTTCGGCAGCGCTTCGGTATTGCCTGGTCAGTTCAGCCAATTCTGGTTTCTTCAGTGCCCGCGCGAAAGGGGTGCCGACGAAAGTACCCAGGGCGTTGAATCCATTACTGGGGCCTCTTGCGCGTCGACCGATCCAACCGCTCCACTTGGAGGAATTTCCGCAGTGCGCCAGTTGAATAGCGGTCTTGGCTCCGTGCTTATGTATTCGGTCGGTGACTTCTTTGAGATCATCGAGGATATCGTCCTGCAGGCACATCTGGTCATTAAAGGTACGACCACCCGGCTCGATAGAACCGTACGACACCGTGCACAGCCCGGTTCCGCCCGCCGCGAAGGCTTCGTGAAAAGCGCCCAGGCCCTCTCGGTCCGGCTTGCCACCCTTGCAGTGGCCTTCAAAGGTCGCTGCTTTGATGAACCGGTTGGGTAGTTCAAGCGTCCTTAATTTCCAGGGCGAAAATGGATCGATACGGTCCGTGCTGATAGTGTCTGTCATCGTCATTTCTACCTAGATGACCCTGGCAGGATGGGGAATACGAGGCTCACCTAGCTGATCCCGATAGGATGGTGGCTGCAGGCCACCACGGTCGGTAATGCCATATTCAACAGCTAACTCAGCGGTAACCAGTGTCTGTCCTGATTTATCCATTACCGCTGGGTCTGCTGCCAGGGCATGGATGATACGGCCGTTAAACTCTGGTGTCTCTGCTGACGCCATGAAGTCGTCATATTGCTCGCCTCTATGGCGCAAAACGATCTCGGTCCTCTCAGTTAACTGAGGTCCCAGCCAGAGAGACACGACAGCAACGCCATCATTCTCCAGATCGATTGCCATGTCAGTTGCGAATTTATCATAACCCACTTTCTGGGCACCGTAGGCAGGTCCATGCATATAACAAGCTGAACCAAATGAGGAGGTAAAGGTGATTAAGCCGGATTGTTGATGAACCATCATTTTTGCGGCGTGATAGCTGGCAACATAAGCTGAGCGAAGCCCCACATCAAGTATATCCACCAGTGCCAGTGGCTTTTCCCAGAAACCACCTGGATCGATTAGATTCTCGTGGATTACTGCTGCATTATTAACCAGTATATCCAATCGACCTTGTTCGTCAGAAATTCTCTGGATTGCCTGTGCAGTCTGCTGATCATCTGCGTGGTCGCATTCGATGCAGATTGCCTGGCCACCGGCAGCAATAATAGCATCGGCCGTTTCATCAAGTGTTCCGCTGAGAAGTTCTCCCTTCAAAGTTTCGGTTGCTTCACTTTTAGATCGTCCGGTAATGTAGACAATGGCACCCTCTGCTGCGAAACCCAGGGCAATACCTTTGCCTGCACCGCGACTGGCACCTGTTACCAGGGCAACTTTAGCCTTATCCATTATTCTCTCCTGATGCGATGTTAGTCTCTATGAAATCTAGACAGTTATTGTGTATATTGCAATAAAATGAAGTATAAACTATCAATAAACGTATTATATAGGCTTAAAACTGCGGATAGTGAATATTTATCATGATATGGGGGAAGCCTGACGGGGTGATCATAGGCAGCCCTGCGCGTAAATGGATGGCACCAGGCAATAACCCTGGGTTTAATTAGGCCCGTGTTGCGTCAGGGTGGTAGCCTAGCAAGACTGGTTTGGGAAAAGGCTGAGGGAGATGGCATCAGATAACTGCTTAGATGAAATGCCTGGAGGCGCTAACTGGCACTCTTTCGTTGAAGAACCTTTGGTCATCGATGATGAGAGTCAGCAAATCTGGACGCACAGCGCCGATTGGCTGGTCGTTGGTTTTGGTGGCGCTGGTGCCACCGCTGCCTTGCGGGCCAGCCAGAACGGACTGGCTGTGATTGCACTGGATAAAGCCGACGGTGGTGGCGCAACACTAGCCAGCGGTGGCGTGTTCTATGCTGGCGGTGGCACCCGAATTCAGCAGCAACTGGGTGAGGTGGACACGCCAGAGAATATGTATAACTACCTCAAACTCGAGACCGGCGGTATTGTTTCGGATGATACCCTGATGCGTTTCTGCCAGACCAGCGCTGATAATCTGGATTGGCTCATGCAGCAGGGTGTTAAATTTGGCGGCCCGGTCTGGAAAGAAAAAACATCCTATCCGAATGTGGACTACTTCCTTTACCATTCGGATAATTCACTGCTGCCCGCCTATACGAAGTGGGCATCACCTGCTGCACGGGGCCACAGAGGCGTTATATCAAAGGGTCGCAGCGCTGTTGACCTCGGCGGCTCGATCTACTCACCGCTACAGGCTCAGTGTCGCAGCAGAGGTGTCCATATTGAGACAAAAACTGAGGCTTTTCAGCTAGTTGTGTCAAAACGTGATGGCTCAGTGTTAGGTGTAAGAGCACGTCAGCTGGTGCCGGGTAGTGATGCCTGCAAAGAGCATGCGCGTTGCCTTGCTCGAGGCAACTTAATCAGCAGGCTTTATCCATTTTTCCTGCCCGGTGCTCGCCGTGTGCAAGGCTGGGCCAGGAAATACTTTACCCGCGCAGCCCAGATTGAAGCCGAAAATCGCCAGATAGTGGCTTACCGGGCCCGAGCGGGTGTTTGCCTCAGCGCAGGCGGATTCATCTTTAACCGCCCCATGGTAGAGCAATACTGTCCGGATTTCTCCGCCGGTTTTCCTTTAGGCACGCCAGCCGATGATGGTAGCGGTATTCGTCTGGGGCAGAGTGCAGGCGGCGCAACTGTGCATATGGGCAGAGCCACTGCGTGGCGCTTTATCAACCCGCCCTATGCCTGGTCCCAGGGCATCATGGTGGACAGCCAGGGCAGGAGGTTTGTTAACGAGACCTGTTATGGTGCAACCATTGGTGATGCCATGGTTGAAAGGGCAGGCGGGCAGGCCTGGCTGATACTCGATGGCCAGTTAGTTCGCGATGCCTGGAAACAGATCTGGCCTACCAAGGTATTACCATTTCAATGGCAGTTGGGTGCACTGAATATGCTACTGGCGAAGAAGAAATTTCGTTCGATGAAGGAGGTATGTGACTATTACGGGTTTTCTGAATCTGTGCTACAGGCATCGTTAAAAGATTCAGCAGAACTGGCAGCAGGCAGCCGCGTCGACCAATTTGAAAAAGCGGCAACAGATGCACGTAGCCTGGAATTTCCCTTGCACGTTATCGACGTGTCACTGGGAGCAAAGCTATTACCCTGCACTGTATTAACCATGGGGGGGCTGAGCGTAGACGAGGCTACCGGTCAGGTAAAAGATTTGCAGGGCGGCGTCATCAAAGGCCTGTATGCAGCCGGCCGGACTGCCGTAGGAATACCTTCCTATCTCTATATGAGTGGCTTATCTATTGCTGACTGTGTGTTTTCAGGATTACGAGCCGCCGATCATGCCAGTGAGACCCTGCACAATGAGATCACCGAGCCAACTAAGCGGCAGTAAAGCCAGGCTATTGAGGCGCGCCGGGTAACCCTGGGAAGTAGATGCCAGCGGTCATGCCGCCATCAATTACCAGTTCTGTGCCATTGCAGTACGATGCTGCGTCAGAAGCCAGGTAGGTCACACCGTGGGCGACTTCCATTACGGTACAACCTCTCTGCAGAGGCACGAAGGCATAGGCCTTATCTACCTCTTCTTGAGTCTGCCCAGCTGGATTTGTCATGGGCGTGTTCACTCCGCCAGGATGGATGGAGTTGACCCTGATCCCGTGCAAGCCCAATTCAAGCGCAGCCGCCCGGGTTAATCCGCGTACCGCGTATTTGCTGGCTGCATAGGCTCCCACGAAATTACTCGGCAGCATACCGGAGGCAGATGAGGTATTTACAATAGCGCCACTACCGGCCGCTTTCATGACGGGTATCACCGCCTGCATGCCCAGGAATGTACCCGTTATATTGACGTCAAGCAGACGCTTAAAATCGTCTGGTGGGGTTTCCTCTATCGTGCCGAAGACAAGAATGCCGGCATTATTGACCAGAATATCAATACCACCCTGACTGGCCGTAACCGAGGTCACCAGAGCATTCCATTGAGCCTCGTCCCTGACATCCAGGATCTGCGTGCTGATCTGTGAGGTCACTTCGATCTCAGCGAGCAACTCGCCCAGGACATCAGTGCAGACGACATGTTTCGCGCCGGCTTGAACAAATGCCTCGGCGATCGCACGACCAATACCTCTTGCCGCGCCGGTAACAATGGCAACTTTTCCTTCGAGAGTGAACGGCGTCGTCATGTTTGGTTACCTGATTAGTTGAAGTTGGGTTTTGGTCAACGTTATCTGTTTATCGGTATTAGCTTAACTGTGCAGCATGCCGGGCTGCAAGGTAGCCGAACGTCATAGCGGGCCCCAGTGTTGAGCCCGCACCGGGATAGCTACGGCCCATCACAGATGCACTGGTATTGCCAATAGCATATAAACCCGCAATAGCCTGGTTATCTTGATTCAGGGCACAGCCGTTTTCATCAGTGAGCACACCGCCCTTTGTACCGATGTCGCCTGGGAATATTTTTAAGCCGTAAAACGGTGCCTTGGTCAGTGGTGCAAGACAGGGATTGGGTTCATTTCTGGGGTCACCATAGTACAAATCGTAGCCATTAACACCTCGATCGAAGTCCGGATCTTTACCTTCGACCGCATAGCTGTTGAAGCGTTCAAAGGTCTGCTCCAGGGCAGTAACAGGCACGTTCATTTTTTCAGCGAGTTCTGCGATGGTATCGGCTTTATGTAACACATCGCGTAAGCTGGGTTTCATGGTCCGGTCCATAGCTGGCGGGCCGGCGACTAATGGGCCAACGTTATACTGGCTTCTATAGCGACCATCAAATACAAACCAGGAAGGAATTGTGGAGCAATCATCAGAATGCTTGCGCATCATTTCTCCACCAGCGACATGATAGGAAGCAGACTCGTTCATATAGCGCATACCTTGCTGGTTTACAATCATGCAGCCAGGCAGCGATCGTTCCACGAACATGGGCCGGGCGCGGTCTTCATCGCCTAACTTTATACAGGGTGCCCACCAGGCAGAATCCATGAATTCCAGCTGTGCACCGATTCTTTGTGCGGCCTGGATCGCATCACCGGTGTTGTTCGCCTGGGAGCCACTCCATTGGCTTGACGAGCTCGTCGCGAAATGAGCCTGACGCATATCCTGGTTTCGCTCAAAGCCGCCGGCGCCAAGTACAATACCACGGTTAACCCGGATAGCCCTTTGCTCTCCGGCATAATCCACCAGGGCGCCGACAACCCTGTTATTCTCAATAATAATTTCCTTGAGTGATACGCCGAGTTGGAGTGGGATTTTTCTGCTGTTTGAAGCCTTCCTGAGCTGGCCCAGTAATGAATTACCAGCAGTAAGCCGGCGGTCTTTGGTGGTTCGATAGCGCTGTGGTAGATCCATGTAATAACTGGCCATGACCTTGAACATGGTCCACATCCAACCGGGTTGCCGGGTGATCATGGGTCGAGCCTCGCCTATTGTCCAGTTGACCCGTCCAAATGCCTGGGCGGCGACATGCATCGGCTGTAGGGTGGCGTAGTCCCGGCCCAGTTGCCCGGCTTTGATGGGTAACGGTTCGTGCGAGCGGTTTTCCTTCGCACCGGCCAGATCCATATGATAATCGGCATATTTTACTGCGCGAAAACGGACGCTGCAGTGATCTTCGAGAAAGTGCAGCATTTTACTGGCATTGGCGATGTAAGCACGGAGCTTTACCTGGGGAACCTCATCTTGGATCAGTGCACTCAAGTAGGTATAGGCTTCTTGTTCACTATCTTCTACGCCGGCAGCGGCCATATGTCGCGTGCAAGGTATCCACAGTGTGCCGCCTGAAGTGGCAGAGGTGCCGCCCCATAGATGGCCTTTTTCGATAACCAGCGTGTCCAGGCCGTGCTCGGCGGCGGTAATTGCCGAGGTGAGTGCGCCAGCACCGGAACCGACGATGAGTAAATCAGTTGACCAGAGCGGGTCAGCAAGATCGGTTAAATAACTTTCTGTCATATTTATACCCTAAATACGCGATTATTAGCAATATAATACAAACCAGATGACATTATGCGTTAAAAATTAAAAAATAAATACGCAAATGGTTTACCCCTCTGTATTACCCCATCATAATAAATGACCTTTGACAGGAGCTTACGCCTTGCAATTTGAGTTTACTCAAGAACAAACCATGATTCGAGAAATGGTCTTGGATTTCTCCCGCGACCATGCCAGCAGTCAGCAGATCCGGCAGGCGATGGCGACTGAGCAGGGCTATGATCAGAAATCCTGGCACGCTATGAGTGTGGATCTGGGCCTCGCCGGATTACTTGTCCCGGTTGAGTTTGGCGGGCAGGGATTAGAATTGATAGATACCGTGCTGGTTTTCGAGCAGCTTGGCGGGCGCTTGCTACCCAGTCCTCTATTGGAAACAGCCGTGATGGCGGTAACCTTAATGACCTCGCTAGCCGATGAGGCGTTACAGAGAAAATGGCTTCCCCGGATAGCAGCAGGTGATTGTGCGGTTGCATTTGCAAGACTGGATAACGGTGTCGCTGAATATGTTATCGGCGCACAGGGTGCTGATGTTCTGATCCTCTGTGAAGATGACAACAATCATCAGCTAACGATCCTTGATGGAGGACCAGGCCATCATCACGGCGCTATCAAGGTTAGCCGACTAACGATGCTGGACCAGACTCGATCCATGAGCCGGGTGGAAATGCTGCCTGCTCAGAAGCTAAACGGGTATCAGGCAGGCAAGGGCAGCCTGGCTGCGGCAGCGGCTAATCGAGCGCATCAATTCAGCCATATTGCCCTGGCCGCGGAAGCGGTAGGTGCAGCTCAATCATGCCTGGACATGACGGTGGACTATGTTAAGGAACGTCACCAGTTTGGCAGGGCCATTGGTAGTTTTCAGGCAGTAAAGCATCAGCTTGCAGATATGATGGTCGATATTGAAGCTGCAAGGTCAGCGGTTTACTTCAGCGCCTGTAGTGTTTCAGAAAACCCTGCACAGTTACCGGAAATGGCGTCATTGGCCAGGGTCCAGGCAAGTGAAGCGTTGACTCATTGTGCCGCAGAGATGATTCAGTTACATGGCGGCATTGGCTTTACCTGGGAACACGATGCCCATTTGTATTTCAAGCGAGCCCGGTCTACAGCGACCCTGTTGCAGACGAATTCAGAATTAGATGAGATTATCGCCGAGCAACTAGGTCTAAACAGCCAGGTGGCATCATGAAATTGTCGTTTACAGCATCTCAGGAAACTTTCAGGACAGAGATCTCGGAATGGCTCGAGACCCGGTTAACCGGGGCGTTTTCTGATATCCGAGGGGTCACATCGCAAACAGCAGCAGCCCAGCGACGAATTCTGTGGGAACAGGAACTGGGCAGGGCCCGATGGAGCGCCATTGGCTGGCCAGAGGAGTATGGTGGCCGAGCGGCCGATCTGGCCGAACAGGTGATCTTTGCAGAAGAATATGCCCGGGCCAGGGCACCAGGTCGATTAGGCCACATGGGGGTTGAATTAGCCGGGCCGACTATATTGGCTTTTGGCAGCAACGACCAGAAACAGCGCTTCCTGCCCAGCATATCGGCAGGGCAGGAAATGTGGTGCCAGGGCTATTCTGAGCCCAATGCAGGCTCTGACCTGGCTAACGTTAATACCAAAGCGCGCCTGCAAGAGGGGCCCTCTGGAAAGCAGTGGGTTATCGAGGGGCAGAAAATATGGACCTCTCTAGCGCAGTTTGCTGACTGGTGCTTTGTTATCTGTCGGACCGAACCGGCAAGCCAAGGTCGCCACGGTCTGTCGTATTTGCTGGTACCCATGCATCAACCCGGTATCGATATTCGTCCTATCAGGCAAATGACCGGGGAGTCGGACTTCAATGAAGTTTTCTTCGATAAAGCGGTGACTGCTGAGGAGAATATTGTTGGTGAACCGGGTAAAGGCTGGCAGGTGGCCATGGGTACCCTGTCCTTTGAAAGAGGCGTCTCTACACTCGCTCAGCAAATGCATTTCCGCAACGAACTCAGTGAAATAATCGCCCTGGCGAATGCCAATGGGAAATCGTCGGAGCCACTCATCAGGCAGAGAATTGCTAAAGCCTGGCGAGGCCTTCAGTCGATGCGCGCCAGTGCTTTGCGAATGTTATCTCACACTGACGCAGGCACGCTGACGGGTCCTCAGTTCACCTATAAAATTTTCTGGGCAAGCTGGCATCAGCAGTTGGGTGAACTGGCCATGGATGTCATGGGTAAGGACGGCGAGATGACTGGAAGTGATTACCAGCTAAGCGACCTGACCCGATTGTTCCTGTTCTCCCGTGCTGACACTATTTATGCGGGTACCAATCAGATACAACGAAACCTCATTGCAGAGCGAGCCTTGGGTTTACCCAAAGAACCCAGGGGCTAACCATCTTAATCCAGTAGTTAGAATAGGGAGCTAGAACATGAATAAATTAACTGAAAAGACCATCCTGGTCACCGGCGCGTCCTCGGGTATAGGTGCTGCGGTGGTGAGACAGTGTGTGCAGGCAGGCGCCATCGTTATCGCGGCCGATAGAGATGACCCTGCCACACATACTGGCCTTGATGTGCCACACCAGAACCTGACCCTGGATGTGTCGGACGCCGCAGCGGTGCAGGCCGCGATTGCTGGCTTAAAGCATCTGGACGGTGTCGTTAATGCGGCCGGCATTGTCGGTCAGGGTAGTCTGCAGCAGATTGATCAGCAGAAATGGCAGCACGTCATGGACGTGAATGTCACCGGTACCATGCTGGTTTGCAAATATGCTTCCGAGGTGATGCTGGCTACCAATACTCAGGGCTCTATCGTCAATCTTTGCAGTGCTTATGGTTTGACCGGTGGCCCGGGAAACATTGCTTATAACGTTTCTAAATCTGCGATCTGGCAATTAACCCGGTGTGCGGCTGCAGATCTCGGTGCTTCAGGTATAAGAGTCAATGCGGTTGGTCCGGGCTATATTGAGACGCCCATGACCGATATGCTCAAAAACGCGGGTGCCTTCAGAGATCAATTTATCGCTATGCACCTGTTGAAAAGGCCTGGCCAAGCCGAGGAAGTCGCTACTGCTATCTGTTTTCTGTTATCCGATGACGCCAGCTACATTACCGGTGCAACGCTTCCGGTTGATGGCGGATTTACCGCGGCGCATGTGCCAATGGTAAATTTAGGATGAAATACTGGCCGTTGTTGGTGGCCCTGGTTTTTCTGCTGCAGGACGCACACGCCTTTGAGCGTACCGAACAGCGGCAGCCCTGCGCCGATTACCAGTTAAACAGGAAGCCGCTGTTTGGCGATCTGCATATCCATACCCGCTATTCGTTTGATGCTTATGTATCGAGTCTTCGCCAGGATCCGTCGGATGCGTACCGGTATGCAAAGGGCGCGCCCCTTCAAATACCCGCTGCAGATGGCGTCTCCTTCGTTAAATCAAAGTTGAACCGGCCGCTGGATTTCGCAGCGGTTACCGATCATGGCGAATTTCTGGGGCAGATCGGTGTTTGTACAGAGGATCCATCCGAGCTTGGTTACTGGTGGCCGCATTGTTCCATGACCCGGTCGACCCAGCAGTGGGTACAATTATTTGCGACTGACTGGTGGACCGGTCTTGCCGGTCAGAAAGAGGCGGAAAAATCCGAGTCTTTTGCCTGCACCCTGTCCGACTGCAGGAAAGCAGGCAGCAGTGTCTGGCATAAAATCCAGCAGGCGGCAGAGCAGCACTATGATCGTAGTGACAGTTGTCGTTTCACCACCTTTGTTGGCTATGAATACACGGATAGCCCAGAGCGTCAGAACATGCATCGCAATGTCATCTTCAGAAATGATGTCGTGATTGATAAGCCGATCACAACCTATGAGACCGGTCGCTACAATTTCCCTGAACTCTGGCGGGGTCTGCGACAGCAATGTACTGAGGCTGGCAAGGGCTGCGATGTGATGGCCATACCGCACAACGCTAACTTGTCCGGTGGCTTGATGTTTCGAGACCCCCAGTCGCAGGATGAGCTCAATGATCGTTTGTTTTTTGAGCCTGTGGTCGAGCTCATCCAGCATAAGGGCGCATCTGAATGCCGTTGGGATCGAAACCTGCAGGCAGGATTATCGACCGAAGATGAACTCTGTGATTTTGAGCAGGTTCCCGGCGACAATCTAGGTATGCTCGGTACTGTTAACGGCGTTGTGTACACCGACAGAGCCAAACTAACAGAGTTGTCTGATTTTGGTCGGCGAAATATGGTGAGAAATGTCTATAAGGACGGGCTGGTATTAGGCCAGGCCAGTGGCACCAACCCCTTTGTGATGGGTGTGATTGGATCGACTGATACGCATAGCGCGACACCCGGCGCGACCCAGGAAGACAATTTTACAGGGCATCTGGGAAGACGAGATAGTGGCTTTAGAAATGTGCAGGATCACTTTTTTTCCAATCCGGGCGGTCATGCCGTTGTCTGGGCCGAGGAGAATTCCAGAGACGCTATATTTTCAGCGATTCGGCGCAAGGAAACCTATGCCACCAGCGGAACCCGCCCTGTCCTAAGGTTTTTCGGCGGGTCTCAACTTGATGATAATGCCTGTTCTGACCCCCAGGGCATTACCAACGCTTATGCCAGAGGGGTTCCCATGGGGGGCAATCTTGGCTCGGTCGAGACAGCGTTGAAATTCTTCGTATCGGCCCAGAAAGATCCTGGTATTGCCAGTAATCCGGGCACAGACCTTCAGCGAATTCAGATTATCAAAGGTTGGGTCGATGCATCAGGGCAGTCTCACGAGCAGGTCGTTGATGTGGCCGGTGATGCTGACAACGGTGCCGGTGTTGATCCCAATAACTGTCAGCGCCTAGGGCGTGGTGAGAGCCAACTATGTGCCGTTTGGCAAGATCCTGACTTTGATCCGGCTGTGCCGGCATTTTATTATGCTCGGCTGGTTGAAAACCCAACCTGTCGCTGGTCAACCTGGCAATGTCAGGCCGGCGGCGTTAACCCGTTTGCTGTTGATTGTGCTGATCAGGCGGAACAAGCCAATCAGGATGCTGCTGATCGGCTGGGCTCTACCGGCGATGTCTATGGTAAGTGCTGTCTTGACCCCGACCAGCAGCCCTTTTATTCGCCGGTCATCCAGGAACGCGCCTGGAGCTCGCCTATCTGGTACCTGCAGGCCCAGGGGCAGGCCCAGATTCTGGATTAAAGACCGGACTGGCCAGCTTAAGCCGGCCAGGGCACCGCTTGGTGCTTCCCCGCATTTGTTCTGCTTCTATCATCGGCTGTCCTGGGGCGCCAGCCGTATTATCTCTGCTGCAATTTTTTCTGCAATCATGATAGTCGCGGCATGGGTATTACCCGATACCAGGGTCGGCATGACCGAGGCGTCGACCACCCGCAGATTCTGAGTGCCATAGACACGGCATTCTGGATCGACCACAGCCTCGGCATCGCTTCCCATGCGACAGGTTCCTACCGGGTGATAACCGGTATGAGCATGGTCCCTGGCGTAGGCAGCATAGTCTGCATCAGTTGATACATCAGCCAGGGGCCGTATACGTTCACTTACCGCTGCTGCAAACGGTTGTGTTTCAACCAGGCGCTGAGCCAGGCGCATACCGCTGACAACCGCGTCAAGGTCGTGCCTGTCAGCAAAGTAATTAACCTCAATACTGGGGTCTGCCTGGGCGCCCGTGCTCGTTGCCGATACCCTGCCTCTGGATCTTGGATGCATGAGGTAAGGCATGATGGTAAATCCCGGGAAAGGGTCCACCTGCTGCTGGCTGGCGTCATCTGAATCCTGGCCGCTGACGGGCAGGCAGTGAAACTGCAGATCAGGCCTGCTGGCCTGCTCGTGACTTCGGGCAAAAATCCCCACAGTAGCAGCCGGCATGCTGAGCACACCGGAGCGTGACAAGGCGTAAGTGATGGCATTCCTGGCGAGTCCCAGGGGCGTAAGCTGGTGGTTAAGACTGCTGTGCCTGCTGGTCATCTGCCAGGCCATGGGCGGGCCCGCGTGATCCTGCAGGTTTTCACCGACCTGTTCTCGATACGCCACCGGCTCGACCTCAAGGCTGGACAGGATTGCCCTGGGGCCCACACCGGATAATTGCAGTAGCTGCGGAGAACTATAGGCGCCGGCTGATACGATGACTTCCCTTGTTGCCAGTATCTCTTCACCATCGGTTATAACACCAATAGCCCGATCTCCGTCAAATTTGATTCGGTCAATAGCAGCATGGGTTCTTATGGTCAGATTAGGCCGGTCCTTGATCGTGTCCAGGTAAGCGTTGGCAGCAGACCAGCGCCTGCCATTACGCATGGTGGTCTGGTAATAGCCGATACCTTCCTGATCTGCACCGTTAAAGTCCTCGTTATAGGCAAGGCCCATGTTGATGCCCGCTGTAACCAGAGCATCACAGATGGGCGGCTTGTGTTTGATATCTTCTATGCGCAGCGGCCCTGTTGCACTGTGCCACGGGTCCTGGCCGCGAGATTGATCGACGCTGGCGACGAAATAGGGCTTAACTGATGACCAGTCCCAACCGGTTGCGCCTGCCTGCGCCCAGAGGTCATAGTCTCTGGCCTGACCCCGGATATAGATCATGCCATTGATTGAGGAGCTGCCTCCCAGGCACTTTCCCCGGGGTAGGTTATGCTGCCTCAGGCTGGTGCCTGGATCAGGTTCTGATTTAAACAGATAGGAGAAATCCGGCGAAACCGAAGTGCTACCGTACCCCAGGGGGATAGTAATAAGTGGGTGGCGGTGCGAACGACCGGCCTCCAGCAGCAGCACGTTCCATTGGGTCTGGCTGCTTAACCGGTTAGCCAGGACGCAGCCCGCTGAACCGGCACCGACAATGATATAATCGTATTGCATGCTAGGGCGACTAGCGCGAGATCTTTCTTTTAATGGCAGAGTCACGGTATTTATCCCATTGGCTGCCAGCATAAAACTGCCGGAAAAAGTCTCGGAAATCATTGATCGGACCATCGCCGGCGCATAACTGGGGGCGTTCAATATATCGCTGGCGGTCCCAGACGACTTTATCCTGATCTAATTGCTTGCAGATATCTTTAATGATGGCGCGCGCTACACCCCCATTTTCGCCATCGCGGTCGCTCTTTAACTGGGTGAAGGCAAATCGCAAGTGGGTTAGATCTTTCGAGATCGGTGTTACACCCGTAATCAGCAGTGTTTCACAGATGCCACTGAACCGGGTCCAGGGCTGTCCCGAGCCATCAACGCCATAAGCGATAGTGCCATCGACCAGGCCGCGCGGTGTTCCCATTTTTGCGCGTACCTCGGCACTGCGTCTGTGGCCGTCAAATGAAATGTCGTAGTTTGGGCTGTTAGCAACACCGTGAATGTACTGGAAATGGGCGCTGTCAGCACCATTTTCGGCAATTGTCTGAATCGGCCCATGGACAATCCACTCATGCTTTTCGTAGGGGGTCCAGGCAGGATCGCCAATTTCCGCAAAGGTCTGCACTTCGTATAGCGGTTCTGTATGGTCCGGGTGGTACCACG
This sequence comes from Gammaproteobacteria bacterium, assembly GCA_012960535.1. Classification (GTDB taxonomy): domain Bacteria; phylum Pseudomonadota; class Gammaproteobacteria; order Pseudomonadales; family Azotimanducaceae; genus UBA9926. Next base: position 9,024 of record DUBB01000017.1, on the reverse strand, counting down.
CCCAGATAAAGCCATTTACCTCTCGAGTTGGATAGCTTCGTTCACAGTCAGGTTTCTTCATTTTGGGGGGGATTGATTTTGAATAGGGTATGGCAACCGCTGCGCCTTCGCCATTCCAGCGCCAGGCATGGAAGGGACATTGCAGATGATTGCCATCAACCTTGCCACCATAGCCCATATGGGCACCCAGGTGCGGGCAATAGGCATCCAGGACTCTGGCATTGCCATCGTCCCCTCTCCAAACCACCAGTTCTTGATCGAAATAGTTCAAGGGTTTGACTTCCCCGGCCTGGAGCTCGTCACTGTAGCAAATGGCGAACCAGCCAAATGGGATAGGCAGATCAATATTTCTTTTTGTCGCCGACAGACCCTTGTTCAGCGGCGCAACTCGCCATTGGATCATCTCTTCTGGCGTCAAGTTCTTAAGCTGGTCCCAGACCAGTACCGGATCTGTTCTCGAATCAAGCAGGTCGGTAGTTTCAGTCATGTCATCTCCAGAAATGTGAGGTTCTATTGTTGGGTTAACGGTGTGTCCGTGTTTGATGATGCCAGCGCCCTTTATGCTGCGATGCACCGCCTGTTCAGCCAACGAACAAGCGTGTTGCCTATCCTGACCCTATGCCAGGCAGGTTAAACACTCGCCGAGCGTTATCGCTAAGAAAACTGCGCCATACCCCATTTGATTTTAACGAAACCTGCTCAAGGTCGCTGAATATCCTTTGCAGGGGAAGCCCCATGGGATAGTAACCAGCATACATTATCTTATTAGCGCCCCTGCTATTGGCATAGTCCAAAATGGCTTGGGGGTAATGCTTGGGTGCAAATGCTGAGGTAGAATAATACAGGTTCGGCCATTTCAACATTAGTTTAACGGCAAGGTCCTGCCAGGGCTCGCCGCCGTGGCGCATAATGAATTTAAGTTCGGGGAAGTGGTAACAGACGTCATCGACCAATTCGACCCGTTGCGGCTCCATCGGTACCCTGGGGCCGGGTACACCCACATTAACGAGGATCGGCAGGTCCAGATCGCAGCACACGCCATAGATGAGCCATAGGCGTTTATCATTGATCGGCACCTGGGGGTTACAGCCACAGGGAAAGCAGCTTACCGCTTTAATACCAAACTCGGCATGTGCCCTGCGGATGGCGCGGACGGTGCTCATGCCGCCATTGGGGTCAACCGGGAAGTCAAAAATGAATCGATCTGGGTAGTTTCGCTTTGCTGCGGAAGCGGCCTGGGAGCCCTCAAAATAACCAACCATAGCGATATCAATGCGGTACTTATCCATTTCCTCGACCAGGAATGTAACGTAATCATCGGTTTGTTTAAGTTGTGGGATGTCCTGGAACAGGTACTGCGCCGGCATTTTAAATTGCTCAATACTTTCTTTGTCCTTGAGCAGGGGCAGGAAGCTGTCATACCACTCCTGGTTAGTTTCGCTCACCGGGATACCCATCATTAAATCCACAACCCCGATATCGTCAGGCTTATTCACTGCTGCGCTCCCTGTGGGGTGGTGGTCTGTTGCTGGTCAAGCTCCTGTCTTATCATGCGTTTATTGATTTTACCGGAAGCAATTCGGTGCAGTGGATCTGTCCTGATCAGCACGGTTTTTGGGATTTTGTTTTTAGCCAGGTGCTCGCTACACAGGTCGATGATTTCCTGGGTCCTGACGGTCTTGCCGGGCAGGGGCACGACAACAGCGATGAGCTTTTCTCCGAGTCGCTCATCTGGCCGGCCAATGGCGGCAGATTCCATAACGGATGGATGTAGATCGATGGCCTGCTCTACTTCAGCGCAGTAGATGTTTTCACCGCCAGAGATAACCATGTCCGTTCGCCGGTCGACTATATAGAGTTGATTGTCAGCGTCCAGATAACCAATGTCACCTGTGGCAAACCAGCCGTTTTCATCAAATGGGTTAACATCAGTGTTGGCGTATCCAGCCATCAATGTTGAGCCCCGAACGTGGATTTCCCCTATTGCATTGGTACCGAGTCGATCGCCTGAATCATCGCGTATTTCGGTGTCTATCAGTGATATCGGTGCCCCGGCAGAGGTCGGGTTGTCCAGGAACTGCTTGCCAACAGCCAAAGTCACGGTTCCATTAGCTTCGGTCATGCCATACCCAGTACCAATAACAGCCTGTGGATAGGCCTGGTGTATGGCAGCAAGTAAAGCCGGTGGTGTGGCCTGCCCACCCACGGACAGGCTGGTCAGACTCGACAGGTCGAATTGATCGCGCTGTTCCACGCGTAACAGGTCCCAGTGCATGGTAGGAACACCCGGGAAAGAAGTTACTTTCTCCGCCTGCATAAGCTGCATTGCGGCTAGCGGTTCCCACTTGTCCATCAGAATTAGCTTGCCGCCCTGCAGCAGTGCAGAAAGGAACACGGCATGACAGCCACTGATATGAAACAAGGGGAAGATGAGCAGGGTCACAGGCGGTGGTTTGAGCTTGGCGAGGGTTTCATAATCCATGTCATATTGTCGGGCCATGTCCTGGGTGATCAGTGCACTGGAATAGGCAATTGTTTTGAGTGCTGTGAGCACGCCCAGATGCGTCAGGATTGCGGCTTTGGGTCTGCCAGTTGTGCCGCTGGTAAAGATCAAGATAGCCTCGTCCTCAGGAAGACGCGTAACCAAAGGTAGTTTGGCCTGGCTCTGGCTCGCTGTGATCAAATCTATATCGGCTCTGGTCAGGCAGAGCGCGGAGATACCAGCGACGGCAGCTTCACCGAACCAGAGCTGGCAGCCAGTTGATTCAAGGCAGTACGCCAGGTCAGCTGACGTGGTTCGGGAATTAATCAGGACCGGGATCGCGCCCAGGGCTGAGACAGCGATAAAAGCGGTCAGCCAATGCGGTGAATTAGCCAATCCAATACCGATTCGGCTACCTGCTCGTACGTTGTGCTGGTTTTCAAGAGCAGCAGCCAGGCGGGCCGCCCTGAGCCCCATATCGGCATAGCTCAGGCGCTGATCCTGATAGATTACCAGTTCTCTGTCGGCGTATTCCTCAAAGCACCGAAAGACTTCTGCCAGATGGTGATAGTTGTCCTTAAATACACGATAGGATTGACCACCAAAGGACGTTTCTCGAATCTGGTACTGTTTTTTAATATCGTTAGTCAATATGCCTCCAATCCGTGCAATTAGAACATAATTAGGGTGTTAATTTCCCTTTTGCGCAGATAGACTACATTTAAAATGCGAATATGGGAAGCGCAGATGAAAAGATTTTCAGGCCAGGTTGGCATGGTGACAGGGTCAAGTGAGGGCATCGGCTATGCCATTGCAGAAAGGCTCATCCAGGAGGGAGCACATATCGTCATTTGTGGGCGGCGCGCTGATGTTCTTGGCGCCGCGGCAGAAAAACTCGGCGAGCAGTGCACACCGATCGTGCTTGATGTGGGCGATACAAAGGCGCTAGCTGACCTGGTTGAGCACACGCATCAGGCGCATGGCAGGTTTGATCTGCTGGTAAACAATGCCATGCATGTTGGTTGGAGCCCAATTGTAGATACTGAGATAGATGCTTTCCAGCAGGATTTCAGGATTAACGTTGATGCCGCCTTCGCCAGTACGCGCGCTGCAATGATGGTAATGCAGCAGCAGGGTGGGGGTGCTATCGTTAACGTTGCATCCATTAATGGATTGTTAGCCATTGACAATATGGCGGCCTACTCGGCTTCAAAAGCAGCACTGATTCATTTTTCAAAGTGTGCTGCAGTGGAGGCGGCGCCAGCCAATGTGCGCATCAATGTGATAGCGCCAGGCGTTATCTCAACGACGGCCACGCTCGATGCGCTCGGTGGCATACCCGGGTATACCGAGGCGGTTGCCGGTGGGGTACCCATGAACCGGCTCGGCCAACCCGAAGAAGTGGCATCTGCGGCCTGTTTTCTGTTGTCTGATGAGGCAAGTTATGTGACCGGTGTGTGCCTTTCCATCGATGGCGGTAAGGCAGTTCAGCTGGTGGTGCCGCCACCCCCCGGTGGCTGACAGATGGCCGAGCACTATAAACGAGTACTATCAACGAGCATTATGACATTGACGCGGATCAGGACATCAGGAGCCTAAAATGGCAGATCAACAGGACTTAACAGGGAAAGTAGCCGTGGTCACCGGCGCGGGGCAGGGCATGGGCAGAGCGATCGCGCTTCGTCTGTCTGAGCTGGGCGCTCGAGTTGCAGCCCTGGACCTTAATTCTGCTGCCATAGAAGAGACAGTGGCTGCTTTTACGGGCTCGGGCATGGCAATTGCCTGTAATGTCAGCGATAGCGCTGCCGTTAATAGCGCCTTTACTGAGCTTCAAGCAGAGCTGGGTGAGGTCAGCGTGCTGGTAAACAATGCCGGTACGGGCCGAGCAGCGGGTGATGGTAGTGATAAAATGTATGAATTGATGGGGCAGCGTAATGAGGAACTTGCCGCTAATGGAGAGTCCAAAACCCATGTTGACCACCTGATTCATATGCAGGATGAAGGCTGGAAGGGGGTGATGGGAGTTAATCTCGATGGGGCTTTTTACTGCACCCGGGCGGCTGTCAGATCCATGGTGCGTTCCGGTATCAAGGGTTCCATCATCAGCATAGCGTCCACCGCCGCTCAGTCGGGAGAAGGCCCAGTACATTACGTGACCAGCAAGGCTGCTTTGATTGGCATGACCCGGGCTTTGGCACGTGAGCTGGGAAGTCGAAATATCCGCATTAATGCAGTTGCACCAGGGCCGACCAATACGCCGATAATGGAGGGCATTCCTGAGCAGTGGATCAAGGATATGGAAGATGCTATTCCACTGGGGCGTATGGCTGAGCCCAGTGAGATTGCCCAGGCAGTAAGCTGGCTCGCCAGCGATGCATCCAGTATGTGCACGGGTTCGGTGCTGGTCGCTAACGGCGGGAGTTATTTCTTCTAAATAAACATTAATTAACCAAGCCAATCAGATGTTTTTATTAGTTATTCTTCTGGAGAAATAGTTAAGCTAAGACCGTCAAGCTGATCCGAGATAAACACCTGACAGGTCAATCTTGATTGCCCGGGTTTGTGGTAATCGAGCATTTCCAGAAGTTCCAGTTCTTCATCACTCGGCATTTCAAGTTGGCTGTACCAGGCGGGATCGATGAAGCAGTGACAGGTTGCGCAGGCGCATTGCCCGCCGCAGATGGCGGCAATGCCCATCCCTTCATCTCTGAGTAACTCCATCAGAACATCGCCATCACTGGCCTGGATAGTATGTTGCCGGCCATCGCGGTCGGTTATGTTAATCGTGGTCATGACACTTCCATCTGTTGCTTGAGTAGATATTTCTGTACCTTTCCAGAGGCGTTCCTGGGTAAAGTTTCGATAAAACTGATGTGCCGCGGTGCTTTAAAATTGGCGATCTGTCCGCGGCACCAGGCGATGAGCTCAGCCGGATCAGGATTTGAACCTTCGCGGGCAACAATAAAGGCGTAGCCGACTTCACCCAGGCGCTCATCTGGCGCACCCAGTACCGCCACATCGGCTATGTCTGGGTGGTCCAGCAGGCTGTTTTCAATCTCGGCGGGATAACAATTGAATCCGCCGCAAATGTACATATCTTTGATCCGATCGGTAATGCGCAGATAGCCATTCTCGTCCTGAATACCGATATCGCCCGTTTTCAGCCAGCCTTCTGGCGTTATTGCTTCCCGCGTTGCTGCTGGGTCATCCAGATATCCCTGCATGACATTAAAGCCTCGCACCCAGATCTCCCCAGCCAGGCCAGGGCCTAGAGGCAATCCAGTTGAGTCGGTAATCTGCACCTGCACATCCTTCATGGGTCTACCAGAGGTATTGGCGATAGTTTCAAAATCATCGCCGGACTGGCATAAGGAGACGACGCCGGTGGATTCAGTCAGGCCGTAAGCGGTATACACCTCATCAAATTCAAGCAGGTTCTTCATGTCTTTGACCAGCTGCACCGGAATCGATGCTGCCCCTGTCACAGCGCAGCGCAGGGTAGACAGATCATAAGTATCTTGTTCTGGATGACCGAGCAGGCTCTGGAAAATCAATGGTGCGCCGGGGAGAAAAGTAATACCGTGCTGCTGGATTAATGCCAGCACCTGGTCGATGTCAAAGACGGCGACGGGGTAGACTGTTGCGCCTTGTATTAACGCTGCCAGCCATCCGGCTTTATAACCAAATGAATGAAAATAAGGGTTAACGATAAGGTATTCATCGTCACTGCTGAGAGTAACCCCTGTAGCCCAGGTCTGGAACACGCGAATATTCTGGCCATGGCTGCACATGACGCCCTTGGGCAGGCCGGTTGTGCCGGAGGTGAAGAGAATATCTGCCAGGCTTGACTCAGTTACCTTGCTGATACGCGTCTCGAGTTCATTGTCGGTGATCGCCTGTCCTGCCAGTGCCCAATTATCCAGCTCTGACAGGGCCACCTGGTTTACCTGGACGCCGTCTAAACCGGATAACATCGCCTTATAATCGGTTCCCAGGAACGATTCAATATGAAAAACAACCCGGCTTTCTGATCGCACCAATATATCCCTGACCTCGGCCTGCCGGTAGCGCGTATTCAATGGCACCAGGACACAGCCAGCAAGTTGTCCTGCCAGGGCGATGATCTGCCACAGGGTTGAGTTTGGTGCCCAGATAGCAAAGCGGTCTCCAGATGCCAGACCATGGGCAATGAATGCCTTTGCGAATACTCGCGCACGCTGATGCAATTCCTCGAAGGTAGTGACCTGAGCGTTTTCTACCACCGCGACCTTCTTTGGCCATCTATGAGCCGCTGATTCCAGGATAGCCGGAATGGTCAGTAAAGCAGGGTTGGGTTCTACCTGGGTTGGCATGGCAATAGGCTCTATTTGTGGGGTTTAGCGAACCCGTATTTTCGGGTCAGCTGATCCACGACGAAGGGTATCTAGAAATTCGCCCAAAGGGGCGGGTTCAGCCACTTGCGGTTCGCCCTTGTCTGGTGGGTTCTGCCAGAAGTCTTCCCAGGAGGGGAACAGGTCATGGAAAGCGCCGCTGTATGATTGGCGATCAGGCCAGCGCATCTTCAGCTCGCCTACCGGTGGTTTGTTCAGGTCGGTTGCATACCAGTAGCAGGGCAGTCTTCTACGAAAAAGCCACTGCTGGTCAATACGTTCGTAGTTATCCCAGTAGAGCATCTGCATAATGACCCACTCAGATCCGGTTTCGTGTTCATTTTTTGAATAAACCAGGCCATGAGCATGGTTTATTCCGTCAAATTCTATAATATGGTTACCAGTGTGATGGGACGTGCCCGTAAACTGCAATCGAAGCGTGTCATCAAGCCAGCGCTTAAGATGAGCTCGGCCGGTGTGTTCGCGACTGACGCGTATGTCAGGGGCGAATAGATTGACGTGGGCATCGAGATCCCGCATATCCAGTGACAGTGAGTATTTGGCAACAAGTTGACGAATTTCTTCGGTCGATTCCAGTCGATCCAGGCGTTGCTCAATCGATTTGTCGGAATTAGTGAGAGGCATGGTATTTTCCTATTTCTCGCTAAATGTTAATATAATCTGCGCATTATGAAAACGGCTGGCTTTAAAATTATCCGATTGCGCGAGCCAAGGTGAGATTAAACGTTTATGAATGTCCAGGAAAGCGCCACTAACATCAGCAGCTATCTGCCCGATGAGCTTGATCTGAAAATTATTGCCCTGCTGCAGAAAGATGGCCGTATGTCGACTCAGGATATTGCCGCCAGCCTCGATTCGACCTCATCAACTATCAGGAAGCGCATCCGCAAGTTAGAGGAAACGGGTACGATGCGGGTCGTTGCAGTCACTGACTTTACCGCTGCAGGTTATGATGTGCTACTGGCGATCGGGATAGAAGTCGAAAGCCGCGATGCTGAGGCGGTCGGCATGGATTTAGCTGAGTTACCGGAGGTGTTTGCCGTGAACCTGACAACAGGCTCGTTTGATCTGGAAATCCTTGTAGGGGCGCGTTCTTTCAGTGAACTGGCAATATTCCTGCACGAAGAAGTTGCCCAGATTCAAGGTATAGGGCGGTTATCCCCGGGATTAACGGTCGAAGTCTATAAGTATCAATCAGAGATGGTGCCAAAATTGTGAGCAAGGGAGTCATAGACGATATTGATCGCCGGATACTCGAACACCTGTCCCAGGATGGTCGCAAGAGTAACCGGGAAATAGCCCAGGCCTTAGGTTTGGGTGAGGGAACCGTGCGGGGTCGAGTAAAACGCATGCAGGAAAGCAATATTATCAAAATTATGGCGTTGACCAGTTTTATTGGGCCTGAAACGCCGCAGTTGGCTTATATCGGTGTCCGTGCTGACTTGGCGCAGGTCGCCAATATCGCAAAAGTGATCGCCGAGATGAAATTCGTCAGATTTGTTGCGTCCATGCTCGGCAGGTACGACCTGCTGGTAATTACCCTGGTTCATGACGGTGGTGAACTGGTGCGACTGGTCAACGAGGAGATTATGACCCTGCCGGGTGTTCGCCATGCTGACACAACACTGGCGGTTAAAGGTCTGAAATATGATTATCGCTGGGGGCGCATTTTGCCTGAAGGCGACGATGTCTAGCACGGCTTACAACTGCTCACTCGATCACGACGCCGAGGTGGTATGGCATCTACTTAGAGAATTTACCGATATTCCCTGGATGATGGGGGTGCAGGAAGTCACCACAGGGACCTATCAGGGCCAGGTAGCAAGATTACTGCATATGCCGGGTATTGAGCCAATAACGGAGTATCTCATTAACCTGGATGATGAACAGCAGAGCCTGCAGTACGGCGTTGTTAAGAATCCCTTCGTGCCAGTTGAAGGTTACCAGGCAACGATTTCTGTTAACAGTGAGGCTGGCAAGGCGCAAGTGATGTTCAGTTCCAGCTATGACCTGGGAGATCAGTCCGCTGAAGACGTCTCTCAAATGCTGCAGGGGTTTTACCAGATGATGGCCACTTCCATCGATAATTACTTACAAAGCAGCGAGTAGGACTCGCCTTAGAAGAACCGCCTTAATTCCGCCAGGCTGGGT
>DUBB01000016.1:2453-123367 GCA_012960535.1 Gammaproteobacteria bacterium | reverse complement strand
AGAAACAGACAAAGGATCAAACGAAACACCCTTGCAGAACGTCGTTTGCATTATCAACGGCATGCTGCATAAGATGAAAATCGATGAGCAGAACACGCCCTTAAATGAGATGCTCATCTGTTCCATTTGTTTGACGACGGACAACCAGCGTTATGGCGTGGAAGTCACTAAGATTATCAATAAAGTAGGTGGTGAAATTGTTTTTAGTGGCGAGCTCAGCACCCTGGTTATCGGTGATGGCGAACTCCAATGGGATATGATATCCATCGTTCAATACCCTTCGGTAGCGACATTCATGAGCATGACGACAAGTGAAGAATACCAGAAAATTCATTTTCACCGAGAGGCCGGCCTTGAGCATCAATTGCTCGTGCAGTGTTAAAGCATCATGACTGCCAAAGGTTCGACCCAAGCGTCAGCGCGTAAACTGCGGCTTTCGTCACAAGATATTCAAGGACTCAAACATGACAAAACGACTCATCAACGCGGGCGTACTCATAACACTGTACCTGGTTTTTCTCGCCTGGTATGGCGGCTGGGGCATGAGCCCGATGACGACTGCCGAAGTTGAACAGTATCTTGCGAATGTTCCGCAGGATTCTGAGAGGGTTGATTTCCTGGACAGGATGCGGAAGTTGGGTGCCGACGACGACGGCGAAGAAATCTTCATGCTGAACCTGAATCGCTACAAGTATGCTGACGATGAACCGAAGGTCGGAGTGCCAGCCGCCTACCAGTCTTATGGTACCTCCGTGATCGGTATGATATTCAAGAACGGCGGACATCCGATCTACTCCGGTGAGTTCTTCACACGTCTGCTCATAGAAGATTCCGACGAGGCTTACTGGGACGAGGTAATACTGGTGAGATACCGCTCGCGGCGCGATTTCCTTGCCATGGTGACGTCTGATGCCTACCAGGAGATTGCCCGGGACAGGACATCAGGTATAGCCCACGCGGCAGTCTCCCCAACCAACTCGACGGTCAACCTGGCCGCGCCGCGCCTGCTGGTACTGATTCTTCTACTGGTACCGGGGGTCCTGTTTGATTATCTGCTGAGAAGAAAGAACACTCGACCATGATGGCGGAATGTTGTCGCGATCCATCAGTTCACTTTCTTAAACGAAATTGCGCGGACAGTAGACCATCGCTGTGTGAATGATTCAGAACAGCCTAGCAAAACGGAGTGAAGATGTAATCAAATCTTCACCGGCGTACTTTTAGCTTGTTCGATATGTAATGACCGCTTTTCAAATCTTGGTGTGAGTACACGTGAGATATATGAAGGGAAGGGCGTTGATATGGGCTATTTCTCAGAAGATTAGACCATCTAGTTTGATTCGCATTAACAATATGTTGGTAGAGAATTGGTAATATCCGATTATTTCTCCACGAGTGCAGGCCGCTAGGATTTCCCGTTTTTTCACCCACGCAAAAGCCTGCATAGTTTGTTCAAGCACGGCTCAGGACACTCTCGGCATTTCTTTGAAATGCCTGTCGTTTCCAGTAAATTCGCGGGGGTTTCGGATCTTCGGCGCTGCGCGCCTACAGACCGATTGGTGGCCAGAGGTGGAATCGAACCACCGACACGAGGATTTTCAGTCCTCTGCTCTACCGACTGAGCTATCTGGCCAATATCTTTAAAGTCTTGAGGGAAATTTGTTATCTATCTAGCTAAGACTTCCAGCAAAGATTTCTAGCAAAGTTATTCGGGTTTGGCGCATTAAACCCAAGCAGGCCTAAACAGTCAAGCTGGAATCTTCGAAATTGCCAACACGGGTGGCTTCAATTTTGGTAGTCTGGTTATTCTTTGCAAATTGCTAAGGAAAATTTATGGCAGCGCTTCCTGATTCAGCGCAAGTGGTGATTGTTGGGGGCGGTATTGTTGGCTGTTCGATTGCTTATCATCTTGCTCAAATAGGCATTGGCGATGTATTGCTGCTGGAACGCAAGCAATTGACCAGTGGGACCACCTGGCATGCGGCTGGCCTGGTCGGGCAACTTCGTGCAACGCAGAATATGACACGGTTAGCCCAATACACTACTGAATTATTTGCTGACCTGTCAGCAGAAACCGGCTTGGAAACGGGCTTTAGGAAAACGGGCTCGATGACCCTGGCAATGAACTCTGAACGCCTCGAAGAGCTGGCTCGTCAGGCCACGATGGCAAAGGCATTCGGCGTAGAGTGCGAGCTTATTGGAACCGATTTCATCCATGAACAGTGGCCCGGCCTTAAAACCACAGATGTTTTAGGCGGCGTTTATCTCCCCGGCGATGGTCAGACTAATCCGGTCGATACCACCCTGGCGCTTGCTAAGGGCGCGCGATCCGGTGGGGCGGTTATCAAAGAGCAATGCAACGTTGCAAGATTGGCAGTGCGTGACGATAAAGTGACGGGTGTTTATCTGGATGATGGGGTCCTTATCGAGGCAGAAACCGTAGTACTGGCGGGTGGCATGTGGTCCAGAGAATTTGCCGGGCAGCATAATGTGTGCGTGCCGCTGCACGCTGCCGAACATTTCTATCTGGTTACGGAGCCGCTGGATAACTTTACTAAAATGCGGCCCACGCTTCGATTGCCCGATGAACAGGTGTATTACAAATTCGATGCCGGCAAGTTATTACTTGGCTGCTTTGAGCTCAAAGCCAAACCTTGGGGTATGGATGGCATACCCAAGGATTTTGCTTTTGGCACCTTACCCGAGGATTTTCCTCATTTTGAACCGCTGTTTGAGATGGCGCTGGAGCGCTTCCCAGAACTTGGCGATGCCGGGGTAAGCCTGTTCTTTAATGGGCCAGAGAGTTTTACACCGGACGATCGCTATTTACTTGGAGAAACACCGGAAATCAAGAACCTGTTTGTCGCCTGTGGTTTTAACTCCATTGGCATTCAGTCTTCAGGGGGGGCCGGTAAAGTGCTGGCAGAGTGGATTAAGCATGGCAAAGCCAGCATGGATCTCTGGGATGTTGATGTTCGCCGCACTTTTCCTTATCAAGCAGACAAGTCTTTTCTGTTCGAGCGTACCAAAGAAACTCTTGGGTTGCTGTATGCCATGCATTGGCCCAACCGCCAATTTGAGACAGCCCGTAATGTGCGATTGAGCCCATTGCATCAAAAACTGTTGGATCAGGGCGCGGTTATGGGAGAGGCGGCGGGCTGGGAGCGGCCGAACTGGTATGCCCGAGGAGATGCCAGGGTCTATGAATATACTTACGGCAAGCCGAACTGGTTTGATGCCTGCCAGGCCGAGTGTGATGGTCTTGCTGGTAGTGTCGCTCTATTTGATCAAAACAGTTACCCCATATTTCGCGTAGAAGGACCAGATGCGCTGGCCTTCCTGCAGTATCTGTCAGGTAACAACATCGACGTTAATATTAACCAGGTTGTTTATAGCCAGTGGTTGAATGACGACGGTGGCATTGAGTCTGATATCACCATCACCCGCCTGGATGAAAATCTATTCATGGTCGTCTCCGCGGGGGCGTCGGAAAGGCGAGATTGGTTTTGGATGAAGCGGCATCAACAGGGCTTTGATTGCACTGTCTCGCATGATACTGATTCCACGATTATTGGGGTGATGGGACCCCGGTCCAGGGAGTTGCTCTGTGGGCTTTGTGATACACCAGGGGAGCTGGCTGATCAGGCCTACTATCATTCTGACACCCATGTTATCTCCACCATTCCAGTTCGATTTAATCGTTTGAGTTATGTAGGTGAATTAGGCTATGAGCTCTGCATGAGTAAAGCAGAAGCGGTTACTGTCTATGAGAAATTAATCTCAGCGGGTGAAGGTGTCGGTCTGGTTCATGCTGGTTTTCACGCCATGAATTCGTGTCGAATAGAAAAAGGCTACCGCCACTGGGGCCATGATATCCATGATCATATCAACCCTTATCAGGCGGGACTTGGCTTCAGTGTGGATCTTGATAAGGGCGATTTCATCGGTCGCGATACGCTGGTTGCTGCAAAAGGCAGGCAGTCCCGACGTCTGGTTAATCTTGCCATTGAAGCAGATGATGCCCCTTTTATGATTCACGATGAACCCATTTATCGAAATGGTGGCTTTGTTGGTCTGACAACATCGGCTGCCTGGGGTCATCGAGTCGGCAAGAGCCTGGCGGTTGCCGATGTTCAAGACCCTGCTGGTGTTGATGCCGCATGGATCCGGGCAGGCGAGTTTGAAGTTGAAGTTGCCGGTCAGCGGTATCCAGTGAAAGTTCAGTTCAAACCCCTGTATGATCCCACGGGGAGCCATCTGAAGGTCTAGATAAGTTTCCCTTGCAATGATTGCCTATGATAGTCAGGCAATGGGCATGCCCACGAGGTTGCCAGCAACGAGGCCCGACTAATCACTCAAGCAGCAATGCGCGCAGTTTAGATTGGGTGGCTTTATCGATTCCAAGGCCGTGTTCGATATACAGATCAATGGATCCATATTGATCTTCCATGGCCGCAAAAGCGTTTTCCAGACTATTCGGGGTGACGCCGATTACTTGCCGTAGCACATCGGCATTCACGTCAGTCGTCGAATTTGCCTGTATCTTTTTCACTGTTGTTTCGATGCGATCTTCCAGATACTGGTTGGTCAGCACGAAATCGTGCATGATTTCATCCCTGGGCACGCCCAGGGTCAGTAAAATGATGGCGCTGGCAAAACCAGTACGGTCTTTACCGGCAGTACAATGGAACAGATGCGGTAGTGCGCCCGGGTTGGCGAGGTCCGCGACCCATTGTCCCCAGGTCCTGCTGATTGCCGTATTGCTGATATAACGGGTTCGATCGGTTAGTGCGATCAGTTCGGTTTCGGACAATTGGCCCGAGTAAAATTTTCGACTTAGTTCAGCTACATTGATTGCCGGGTCGTTGATATCAAGGGTTTGATAGACAATGGCAGGTGATTGCCGGGGTAGCTGAGAGGGCGCCTGGGCCCTTTCAGTGTCGCTACGTAAATCGGTTACTGCAGCGAGTTGCAGCCTTTCGAGATAAGCCAGGTCGGAAGCATCCAGATCTGCCAGGCTGTCTGAGCGAAACAGCAGTCCCCATTTAAGGTGACGTCCGTTAACGGTGCTGTAACCGCCCAGATCCCGGGTATTTCGGGTGTTGTTTAAAGGTAGTAGACGTTTTTGATCTGAAGGGTTGCCTGTTTCTTTAGTGGCATCGCTCTGATGTTCTGAATTAGATAGCCCAGGCGCATCCTGCAGGGTATCTTCTGTTGCTGCTAAAGGTAGCAACAGCACCGTCAAGATCAGGGTTTGTTGCCATCTGGATTTCATAACCGGTGCCCCAATACTGTTCATTCAGTCACCCTTTTCTTTTTCGCCATAGGTTTGTGGTAGCTGCTTTCTGCGAGCAGGAAGTCTTTTGAATACAGGGTCAGGTTGTCAATCAGGCTAAGCATTTTCATCGACCGTATTTGCCCATGAGATCACGCACTCGATCATGAGGTAGCTGGTGTACCGTTGTATCGTTAATACCGGTCATGGTCTCGGCAGCGGTCAGGGCGTTCAGAATGGCCTCCTCTGTTGCCTCGACCGTGGCCTTGAACAAAGGTTCGATTTGCTGGTTTGGCAGCATTTGCAAATCAATCAGTGGAGACTCTGCTGCTACTGTATTAGCGGTGGAGAATGCGATGAAGATATCACCTGAGAGATTTCCTGCATAGGATCCGACCCGTGCCATGCCCATGGGTACCCGTCTGGCCAGGCGTTTGAGTTGATGCGGCAGTAACGGCGCATCGCTGGCAATGATGACAATGATTGAGCCTTTTTCCCCCAGGCCGATCGATGGCATCAGATCGGTTATTTGACTTCCCACCGGTACACCGTTGATGGTCAGGCTTTCGCGCTGGCCATAGTTGGCCTGGACCAGTACACCTAAGGTGTAGTCAGCACTGTCTATTGTTACCTGGCGGGAGGCGCTGCCTATACCCCCCTTGAATTGATGACAGATCATGCCAGTACCGCCGCCCACATTGCCTTGTGCAACCTTGCCCGCGCTGGCACCGTCCAGCGCTTTAAACACGTGCTCTGCTTTGACATGAAAACCATTGATGTCATTGAGAAAGCCATCGTAGGTTTCGCCGACCACGGGCAGGCAGAAGGGCATATCACTCGCCATCTCGCGTTGGTTCATCCACTGAATGACTGCTTCATGAACCGCACCTACGCTATGGGTATTGGTGATACAGATGGGTCCGGTCAGAATTCCGGATTCTTCAATCCAGTGCATGCCAGTGAGTTCCCCTGCGCCATTGAGCGAATAGCCAGCGGCGAATACGGATCTTAGATCCGGGCTGCTGGGTATGATTGCGGTCACACCGGTACGTACCGGACCTTGACCTTCTATGCGTTGTCCGTGGCCGCTGATGAGGGTGTGATGGCCGACGCTGACACCGGCAACATCAGTAATCGCGTTGTTGGCTCCCGGCTTTCCCGGCAGGTTCACGCCCAGGTTTCTGATTTGTTGAGTCATGGCTAATGCTCTGATGAAAGTGACAGGGTGCACCGATGATGCCCTGAAATGCGTGGTTAAAGTGTAACTAAGAATTCTTGCTGAATCATCTGTTGCGATGCTAAGTTGAATCAGGACATATCATGTACAGGCAGCTGGAGAGCGACTGATGAATATACCGGGTAATGACAGCGATCTGCGTGAAGCCTTGCTGGACGTAAATACACCGACCTTGTTGCTGGTGCTGGCAAGTTTAACGGGTGATGATAAATGGCTTGAACCCCGTTTTGCGCCTGCTCCAATCGAGGCACCCGAAGGAAGTCTGTTCCCGGACGATAGCGGGGGGTATAGCGATGAGTTGACTGCGGAAATTCACGAGGCAGCAGTGGCAGTAATCGGTGAGGTCAGGGACGGTCACCAGAAGATCGCTGCGACGCCGAGTCTCGAGCGGTTTCATCGCATGCTTAATTTTTCCACCGCGGAAACCGTCGATGCTGGCCAGGTAGCCATGTTGATGGAGGAAACAAGATTTGTCGATCGCGATGAGCAGTGGCGGGATGATCTGCTGGCTGCCACTAACGCGGGTAAGGCTCAGGGCTTTCACGCGGTAATAATCGGTGCGGGTATGTCCGGTCTTGGCATAGCCGCAAAACTAAAATCTGCAGGCCTGAGTTTCACTGTCCTGGAGAAGAATTCGGAGGTTGGTGGGACCTGGTACGAAAACCGCTATCCTGATTGTGGCGTGGATACGCCGAACCACTTTTACTCCTATTCCTTTCACCGTAATCCTGGCTGGTCGGGATATTTCTCCAAACGTGATGAATTATTTGCCTATTTTGATGACTGTGCTGATGAGTTTGATGTGCGCGACCAGATTCTTTTTGAATGCGAGGTAGAGCAGGCGAAGTTTGATGTTGCATCGAACAGCTGGTTGGTTAAATATCGTGACAACAAGGGAACGCGCTGCAATTTAGCTGCTAATGTGGTGATCAGTGCCGTGGGGCAGCTAAACCGTCCCGCCTTGCCTGATATAAAAGGCCTGGAGACTTTCAGCGGACCTATGTGGCATTCAGCGCGATGGCAGGATGACAGTCTGGAAGGCAAGAAAGTCGGCGTTATTGGCACGGGATGCAGCAGCGTTCAGTTGCTGCCCAAAACGGCTGAGCAGGCTCAGCATAGCCATGTTTTTCAGCGCACCCCACACTGGGTAGCACCGGCCAGAGATTATTACCGGCCAGTTGAGCAGGGCCTTCTCTGGGCTCTGGAACATATCCCTTATTATGCCGAATTCCATCGAGCAAGGATGATACTGATATTCGGTGATCGTTCCTGGCCGGTGGTGGTTGGTGACCCTGAGTGGCCAGATAAGGCGCTGTCCATGAACGAGGCTAATCATGGTATGCGCGAGGCCCTGATCGGTTTTATCAAGGAAGGCCTGGGAGATAAAAATCAATACCTGGAAGATTGCACTCCGGCCTTTCCGGTCTGGGGTAAACGCCTTATTGTTGATAATGGCTGGTATGAAACGCTGGCCCGAGAAGATGTGAGTTTAGTCACGGAGACGATCGAGTGCATCACGCCGGAAGGCGTAAAACTCTTAGATGGCCGGCATATTGATCTTGATGTTCTGATCCTGGCGACGGGTTTTCAATCTAATCGTTTATTGACGCCTATGGAGGTGCTGGGAGTAGAAGGTCGCAGTCTTGCTGATGTATGGGGTGATAGCGCTAATGCTTATAAAGGCACCAGTGTGCCAGGATTTCCTAACTTATTTTGCCTTTATGGTCCCAATACCAATATTGTTCATGGGGGCAGCATCATTTATCAGATTGAATGTCAGATTCACTACACCATGCAGTGTATTACCCAGATGCTGGAGCAGTCGCTGCAGGCTATCGATGTCAGGGCTGAGATCAATACTGCCTATAATAAGCGGGTCCAGTCGCTGAGCCGGAATCTGGCCTGGGGCCATGCCAATGTGACCAGCTGGTACAAGAACAGTGCCGGTGAGGTAGTGAACAATTCACCTTTCAGCCTACAGGAATTCTGGGCGACGACCCATGATGTTGACTTGAATGACTACCGGTTGCTAAGGCAGGGTAGCAATGGTTGATTAGCCCGCTGAGCCGTTGTCGGGCCAGGCAGAGACATTAGTTTAGGTATTGAAAGCACGGCTGATCTGCTTGAGTCAGCATTGATTGTGTAATGCTGGTAATCGAATCAGCTCTTGGCTGGTTGCCAGAAGCTGTATACCAGCGCAGGTAATACGGAACAGATTGCTGCCAAGAGCAGAACACTGTTGAAGCTGCCACCCGCAGCGAGCTGGCCTGCAAGCCCTGGACCGACCATTGAACTGAGCGCAAACACAGCAGGTACCAGCACCACTGCGCGCCCTGAAGCATCACTACGGGCGATGGCTGCAACCTGGAATACACAACCGCAGGTAAACGCAAATTCCCAGATCCATGCGCCCAGCGCGAAGGGTAAGAAACTGCCTGCGCCGAGCAGGAAAAGCAGCCCTGCCAGAACACCGAGCAGTACGATCCAGTAGGGCCATCTAACACCAGCACGATCACCTATCCAGGCTACAAAAAAGGCAGCGACCCCTCCCAGCAGTTTAAGTACGGCAAAAACAATCCCGATTTCAGCACCGGCTAGCTTGAGATCGGCACCGATGCGTTCCAGGAAGGCCCACAAGGCAATGTTACCCACCAGAAATACAAAGAAAATACTCATGCAAACCCAGGAACTGCGGGGCAGTGGGATTCGGGAATGGTTTGTTATTGTCTGGTTTTCTTCCGTTATCGCAAGCAAAGGACCCTGAGGGACCCAGAATGCGGATAAGCCTAATACCCCGACGACGACAGCCAGAGCCAGGGCAGCACCAGGGTACTGCCACTGAGCGATAATAAGCGGTGGCAGGGCAAATAGTACCGCCGCGGTAACTGAAAGCTCAATTCCCTGGCGCGTTCCAAATGCGCGTACCTTGTCCGGTAAATCGGCAAGAATCCGCATGCCCAGGCAGGTCATGGTCGACGCAAAAAAACCAATGAAGGCCCACACCAGGTAGAGCGCCTCGATGCTTTTAAGCTGTGAACTGACCGCAAATGCGGTGGCTGTGCCGATGGTGCTGGCAATGGTTAAGGTTCTCCAGTTCAGGCGATTGATCCAAAATGGTGCGCCCAGGGTTCCGAGCAGGTAGCCGGCAAAACAGATGGATCCAAGCAGGCCGACCGACTCGCTGCTCAGGCTGAAGGAATCGGCGAGACTGCCCAGCATGACGGGAAGAGAATTAAACGGTAGCCCACCGATGGTCGAGGCGATACTGGCAGCCAGGATAAAAATGAAAAGATTTTTGGGATTGACCGGCAAATTCATGTTGTGTGCTCCAGTAGGGCTTTGGCTAATGCTTTATGGGGTGGAGGGCAGTATGGAATTGCGCTTACCCAGAGCTTTGTGGCTAAGATTGTAGATGATATCAGGCTACCGCTGCCACTATTTGCTCCAGGAAATGGCCCTTAAGGCCAGTTAGAATTATGGGTTACCACTGGTAAATAAGTGATAAACACTTGTAAATGATGCCGCTTTGTCCAATTCTAGTTAACGAATACTTTATCACCGGTTATTTTATGAGGTTGTCGCTGTTTGTTGTTCTCTGGCTGCTCAGTAGCGTTGCCGCGCCTGAATCAGTGGTACTGCCAATGCAGGATCGGTCTGCCCTTATCGATGAGATTCTGGCTGACCGGCTGGAAAACCTGCTGCCGCAACTGATGCGCCGAGAAGGGATTGATATGTGGGTTTTAATCTCGCGCGAGTACAATGAAGATCCCGTATTAAAGACCTTTTTGCCGTCAACCTGGTTGTCAGCTCGGCGCAGGACAATTCTGGTGATATTTGACCCTGGCGAAGGAAAGCCTCTTGAGCGCCTGGCCGTGGCGCGTTACCAGGTTGGCGAGTTATTCAGGAAAGCCTGGGATAAAGAGACTCAAGGGAGACAGTGGCAGCGTCTGGCAGCATTGATTAACGAGAAAAATCCGCAACGGATAGCCATAAACAGATCGACTCATTTTGCTTTGGCAGATGGAATCACGGCTACTGCTCATCAGGAATTCCTTGAAGAGCTGAATGCTGAAATGAGGAAGAGAGTTGTCTCTGCTGAACCTCTGGCGCTGGCATGGCTTGAAACCCGGACGCGCAAGGAAATGGATGTGTATCCTGGTTTGGTCAGGCTGGGCCATGACATTATCAGCGAGGCTTTTTCGAACAAGGTTGTTGTTGCTCGGAAAACCAGCACAGAAGATGTCGTGTGGTGGCTGCGCGAAAAAACGCGTGCCCTGAAATTACAGAACTGGTTTCACCCTTCGGTTTCCATTCAGAGGGCCAGTCAGGAGCAGTTCGAACACCTTAAGACTTTCAGTGAACAGGCTGAAACAAGCATTATCCAGCCAGGAGATCTGCTCCATGTTGATTTTGGCTTGACCTATTTGCGCTTGCAGACAGATCAGCAGCAACATGCTTATGTTCTCAGAGCCGATGAAAAAGACGCGCCTGAATATCTCAAAGCCGCCCTGGTCAAAGCCAACCAGTTGCAGGATATTTTCACCTTAAATTTTAAACTCGGCAGAACCGGCAACGAAGTTTTGAGGTTATCCCGGGAGCAGGCCATAGCCAGAGGCATTAAACCTTCCATCTATACCCATCCCATTGGCTATCATGGCCATGGCGCCGGTACTACGCTGGGGATGTGGGATTCGCAGGATGGCGTGCCGGTTCATGGAGATTACCCTTTGCATCTCAATACCGCGTATTCAATAGAACTCAATGCAGCGAGCTTCCTGCCTCAGTGGAATAAGGAAATTCGCATCATGCTGGAGGAGCAGGCGATCTTCTCTGCCAGGGGTGTGGGGTATATGGATGGCAGGCAGACCCGGTTGCATTTGATAGAGAGTGATTAAAACTGCAAAGATATTAAGCCTAGATAATAAGCCTAGATAATAAGCCTAGATATTGAGCATAGATAAGGAGCGTGGAATGGGGATAAGCAATAATACGAGCAACAAGCAGGGGAAGTTTGCCGGTTTGATCCTATTAAGCCTGGCTGTGCTGGCCTGTGATGTGGCCGAACAGCAACCGATCGAGACCGAGGTGTTAGACCCGGCTATCACTGTAGAGGCGATCTCCTCGGGGGCAAACTTGGCTGGGGCTAATGGTATGGCGCTGGGCCCTGATGGGAATTTGTACGTCGCCTCTGTCTTAGGATCGAGCATTACCGTCATGGACCCCGAGACAGGTGAGATCGTAAAAGAATATGGTGAAGCCCAGGGCGTTATAGGGCCCGATGATATTGCCTTTGCCACGGATGGCAGTTGGTATTGGACTTCGATTATGACCGGTGAGGTCGCGGGTTTCACCCAGCAGGGCGATAAAGTCATTGCTGCACAATTGGCGCCGGGTGTTAACCCGATTACCTTTTCCGATGATGATCGGTTATTCGTAGCACAGTGTTTCTTTGGTACTAATCTCTATGAGGTAGATCCCAGGGGGATCGACCCTGCGCGCCTGATCAGCGACACACTGGGGCCGGGTTGCGGTCTCAATGGTATGGACTGGGGGCCGGACGGTCGACTGTATGGTCCTCGCTGGTTTCATGAACAGGTGGTCAGTTTTGATGTTAACGATAATAGCATGCGAGTTGAAGCCACCGGTTTTGCAACGCCGGCAGCGGTTAAGTTCGATGCCCAGGGGCGGTTGCATGTGCTCGATACTGGCACCGGCGCACTTTATCGTGTAGAGGATGGCAGCAATATTGAGGTCGCTCGTCTGTCTCCTGGCCTGGATAATTTTGTAATCGATGAATCGGGTCGATTTTTTGTTTCAAGCTTTACCGATGGGTTTGTGAAACGTATTAATACCGATGGCTCGGTGACCGAACTGCAACCAGGTGGAATGGCTCATGCGGGCGGGATTACCTACCATCAGGGTATTCTGGTAGCAGCAGACCTGCACTCCATAAGGGGTTATCAAGTCGACGGGCAAGAAGCTTTCACCCAGCGAAATGTGCTGGGCACTGGGGTTATGGGGGGCGCTCTGAATATAGCCAGTGATGGTGATGCTTATCTGCTGGTTTCCTGGGTTGATGGTGATGTCCGAGTTTGGGACCAGCGCAATCAACAGCGGCTATGGCAGAAATCAGGACTGGCCGCACCCGTTGCGGCGGTGCGCTTTAAGAATCTTGTAGTTGTGTCTGAACATGGTGCGAACCGGGTAGTCGGATTTGCAGAAGATAGTATTGAAGAGGTGGTATTTGCAACTGGCCTGCCTGCGCCGACGGGTCTGGTGGTTTACGATGGCGAGCTTTATGTCAGCGATCGCAGCTTGGGGCAGATTTTGAAATTAACCTCCCAGGGTGACATCCTGCAAGCGCCAGAGGTGGTAGCAGATGGCCTGACCACACCAGAGGGCTTCGTTATACGCGAAGGGGTCATAGTGGTAGTCGAGGCAGATAATGGCCACGTAACCCTTATTCGAGCCAACGGCGAGCGCCAGATTCTGGCCACCGTACCGAAAGGCTCCCAGGCCGCGAGTGACCTGCAGCCGCCGTCGCAGGTATTTAACGGTATTGCCATGGATGATAAGGATAATTTGTATGTGCCCGGTGAAAGTGATCGGGTTCTGTACAGGATTACCGGCGCATTTGATTAAGCGCGTTTGGTTAAGTGATTGACTTAGAAAAAGGTATTATCACTTTCGGGTCTGTCGACTAGTCTGATTATACGCTAGCAGTCCCAGGCAGCGGCATTGTGGCTGAAAGGTGGTCTATGCCAGGCTATGAATGCCGTGCAGGGAAGTTATCAGAAAGATTATTATCAGCAAGGCTCTATCCAATGGATTTTTATTACCGGCTAATCATGACGCTGTTGCTAGTCAGCAGTGTGGCTGTTTTTGGCGCAGATGAAGGCAAACGAACCAGCCAGCCATCTGATGATTCAGACAGGGTCGTACTAGAGCGATTGCAGAATCAGAGTCAGGACAACCCCGGCCGTATTCTTTTCTTCAATGAAGAGGAGCGGCGGGTTGCTTTTGCAAACATCAGCAAGCTCTATCCGACTCGACAGATTCCACATGGCAGTAGGCCATACTCCCTCACCGAAAAGCCGAAGGATTGGGCTGAATTGACTTATGAGGTTGATGGGAAATCCTATGGTCTGGCTGACTTTTATGGGTTTCCGGGCAATAGGGGCCTAATTGTTATCCAGGACGATGCTATCTTACTGGAGCGATATGCGAAGGGGCATGGCCCGGATACTCGCTGGATGTCGTTTTCGGTGACTAAATCTGTTACCTCGATGTTAATTGGGGCAGCGATTAAAGATGGCTATATCGAAAGCGTGGACGAGCCGGTAGTCCATTACCTGCCGCGACTGAGGCAGTCACCCTATGCAGGGGCTTCAATCCAGAATGTCTTGCAGATGGCTTCCGGGGTTTCCTGGAATGAAGATTATGCTGATCCTGAGTCTGATGTGGCAAGAGCCGGTGGAGCCAATGGGCTTTTCCTGGTGAAGTATCTTGGCAATTTACCCAAAGTAGCTGAGCCAGGGCACGTTTTCAATTACAACACCGGTGAAACCAACCTCGCCGGTGAACTTCTCAGGGCCGCTATTGGTAACAATGCGTCTACTTATCTTGCCCTTAAGGTCTGGCAGCCCTTTGGCATGGCAGATGATGCTGACTGGCTACTGGGCCAGGTTGGTGGTGGGGAAACCGGTGGCTGCTGTATTAGTGCGACATTGCGTGATTATGCCCGGTTAGGCATTTTCGCCCTGGCTGGTGGCAGGCTTGAGGATGGTACGGAGGTATTACCAGCAGGGTGGATGGCAGAATCCACCCGGCCATCCAGAGGTTATGCCGGTTACGGTTATCTCTGGTGGCTTGCGGATGATAATAGTTTTGCAGCACTGGGTATTTTCGAGCAACAGATTTTTGTTGATAGGCAGTCCCGGCTCGTTATTGCCGCTCACAGCAATGCGCCCACTGCCGTGGCCAGCGTCTATGGCAAGCACCTGGAAGCACTGACCCTGGCTATCAGGGAAACGCTGCAGTAACAGTTTCGAAAGGGGCTAGTGATACACTACGGAACTGCACAATTGTTCAGGACCAGCGATCAAAGCGCATGATATCCGTTGTCGGCTTTCTGGTGACCGGGCCAAATTTGCCCAGTGGGTATCCCACCGGTATGAGGCAGAAAGCCCCCATTGAGTCGGGTAGGTTCAGGGTTTTAGCAACGGCGGCACGATTGCCTAGCGCCAGTGTGGTCGGCGCTGCGCCCAGGCCGAGTGACCGTGCGGCCAGTAACAGGTTCTGAATGCCGGGCCAGATTGAGCCGCCACCGCGGGCTATCATGTTATCGTCCACTTTTACGCCAAAATCCATGCAGGCAATGATCAAGGCCGGTAATTCATGCATGTGCTCCATCTGCCAGATTACGGCATGCATCATGCGTCGTCGCTTGTCTTCGTCTTGATGGGGTAAAGACCCGGGATTGTCTTTCATGGGTCCGATGTAAGCTTCAACACCCTGGCGATTCAGCGTAGCGAGCTGCTGTTTGACCTCAGGGTCGCGAACGATGAGCCATCTTCCCCCCTGCATGTTAGAGCCTGAAGGTGCTTGATTCGCTGCATCGATAAGTTTTACCAGCAGTTCTTCAGGTACGGGTCTGCTATCGAGTTTGCGCATGGCGCGACAATGATACATAACGTCGAATAAATCCATGTCAGCCATTAATGGTTCCTTATAGTGATAAACTTTGGGTCATGGTCTCATAGAGTGGCGCGCTTTTCATCGTCTATTATTGAATAGTCTATTATTGAATAATTGCCGATGCCTATCGGCTCCTTGGCCAGCCTGATAAGGCAAAGCCAGTCTTTGTCAGAATAGGGTCAAAGGCAGGGTTGCGGAGAAGTAAGCTTGCTAGAGGACCCTGCGGAAAATGGCACTGGCATGGCTAACAGGCCTGTTATAAACCAATAGAGCAATAGAGGAGAAGATATGTTGTATCCGGAAAACCAGCCCCTGGCAGACTGGCTGGCCCAGGAATCAGCAGAAACGGTGCTTGAACCCGAGCTTGCTATCATCGATCCTCACCACCATCTATGGGATATTCGAAGCTTTGATGAAGAACCTCACGCCAGTTTTCAGGAAAAAGTGTACCTGTGTGAGGAAATAACCAAAGACATCCAGGCCAGTGGTCATAATATTAAACAGACTGTTTTCGCCCAGTGTGGTGCCTTTTATCGACTCGATGGCCCGGATGCGATGAAGTGTGTAGGAGAAACGGAATTCGTGCAGGGCATTGTGGCCATGAGTCGGTCCGGAATCTATGGTTCAGCCCAGCTCTGTGCAGGGATATTTGGCACAGCGGATTTACGCGTTGGTAAAGCCGTACAATCAGTCCTCGAGGCTCACCTTAGAGCGTCAGCTAATTTCCGCGGTATTCGAAGTGCCTTTCCACGGGATTTGAACCCACTCTTTATGGAAGGTTATGAGATTCTGGAGAAACTGAAGCTCAGTTTTGATAACTATTCACCGGACCACAGGCGATTGCCTGTGCTCGCTGAACTTGCCAAGGCCTTTCCTACGGTCCCTGTGATTGTAAACCACCTGGGTGGCAAGATAGATCACCAGGCAGGTTCAGCTGCTTTCGCTGACTGGCGGCAGAACATCGACGCGGTTGCTGGTTGTGCAAATGCCTATATGAAGGTAGGTGGTGCCCAGCAAAGGGTCGGGCCCTGGGAACCGGTATTTCATAATAAGCAGCGTCGAGAGCCGATTAATTCAGAGGAACTCTGTGATCTGCTGTTTCCTTACTATCGTTATGTGATTGAAGCTTTTGGGCCA
Organism: Gammaproteobacteria bacterium; assembly: GCA_012960535.1. Lineage (GTDB taxonomy): Bacteria > Pseudomonadota > Gammaproteobacteria > Pseudomonadales > Azotimanducaceae > UBA9926. The sequence goes on along the minus strand of DUBB01000016.1, from coordinate 107,021 downwards.
GACCGATGCATGTTCGAAAGTAATTTTCCGGTAGACAAGGAATGCGTTTCTTATCGCACGCTATGGAATATGTTTAAGCTTATTGCTGCTCGTCTGGGGCTGAGTGATGCCGAAAAATCAGCGTTGTTCAGTGGTACCGCTGGTAGAGTTTACCGACTGGACTAATCAGGGTTCATGATTTAGTTGCTTCTCACTTCTGGGCCTGTGCCCCCGGCTTTGCCTGGTTTATTAGAGTTCTACCGGTTCCTGCCATACCCTTGGCTGAAGCAGGCGCTGCTAGATGAAATAGCTTAAGCAAATGGATCAGTACCGGTATGCATGAACGGCATGATTCTTTTAGGTTCTGGATTCTGGCTATCCTCGTACGGGTATAAAGCTTTACCGATGATCTTTTCCAGCTCCGGATACTTCTGCAATAGTTGCGGTGAAGTACCGACTTCATAATTGTGCTGGGGCCGCATATAACTGCGCATATAATTCTGAACCAGGGTGATCCTGAACCCGGGTTTGCTGCGCGCTTCTGATGCGTGCCAGGTGGCGCCATTCCACAGGGCCAGAGAGCCTGCTTTGGCAATTAGTGGAACGTAGCTAAAGGGTGTATTGCTGGTATCTGCTTCGTGGGGTAAGGTCGCTCGGCCATAGCGATGACTACCCGGTACAAACACGGTGGGCCCATCTGCTGCATCGGCGTAGTCGGTACATAGCCATGATGCATTGCACATGTGGGCGATCTGGCCAGCACCAGGGGGAATACCATGGGAGTCACTGTGCAAACCAATCCCAGGTGCACCCTGGCCTTTGATAATCCAGGTTTGCCCTGAAAATACTGCGCTCTGGCCGAGCAGCCAGCGAATCAAAGCCATTTGTACCGGATTGATGGCCGCTTCAACGAACACTTCGTCTTCCTCCAACAGGTCCCAGCTGTTTTTAAAGGTTTTGTTGGCTGGTGCGGTAGAGGTCTGATAGTCGCCCATACGGATGTTGTTGCGCTGCTCACAGGTTCGCACGATGGCGGTGCGCAGGCGATTGATGAAGTCTTCATCAACCCCCAGGGTTTCCGGTGGCACCACCGTCAAGCCGTAGGCTTCCAATTCAACGATATGCTTATAAAGGTTGTAGTTGTCGATTTCATTCATCACAGGGTCGATATTTACTGCCTTCTGGTAATCGGCGATGTCCATGGCGTTTTCTCCTAATTAAGAGGCGGGTCTATCCCTGTCCGTCCTCTCTAAGTCGAATTATTTTCGGTTTGGTTATAAAACATATCGGCTAAGCTCCCATAGATCAATGCCGTCAGCCCAGGCACGGTTGGTTTCTGTTGGATCCCGGCACTGGTTGACAGGGCCGAGCGGCTTTACACCGAAGCTTTAATAATCCAGTTTATAGATACGTTTTACATTGCCACCCAGGACCTTGTCTCTTACCTCGGGAGTTAATTTCGCGGCGTAGGCCGTAAGGTCGTCAACCCAGGTATGGGGGTGATCAGGGTGCGGATAGTCGGTGGCCCACATGAAGCAGTCTGCGCCGACATGGTCGATTATATGGGGCGCCGCAGTCTCGTCAGGGTCACCAGAGATAAAGCATTGGCGCCGAAATAGCGCTGTTGCAGATGTTCTCGGGATGTTCATCGATGCTGAGAATGCATCCATTCGGTCCAGCATCGCGCCGATCCAGCCTGAGCCAGCTTCGAGTACACCCAGGCGAAGCTCGGGGAATCGTTCCAGCGTGCCCAGTGAGAAGAAGGATATCAACGCTTGCTGGACAATCGCCCTTAGCCAGATCGCTTCTCCCCAGGCCCGGCCCTGGCGTGGCCAGTCAAAAATGCCGGCAGCAGCGCTGTGGGGTGTAAAAGTAGGATGTATTGCCAGTGGTACATTCAGCTCAACACATTTTTGGAATAGGACATCGTGTGTTTCATCACCATGAATGACTTTATGGTGGTTAAATGGATTTACCCAGGCGCCTTTGCAGCCATCCTTTACGGCGCGCTCCAATTCCATCGCCGATCCGTTGACATCGAGCAGGGTTAGTTGAGCGATCGGCACCAGTTTGCCTCTGGAGTCTCGACAGAAGTCAGCGATCCAGCGATTGTAAGCTCTGCAATAGGCCAGACTGAGATCAGGGTCTTTTAATTCCACTTCCCATAATAGTCCAATAGTGGGGTAAAGCAGGGTACATTCGAGATTTTCCTGAGTCATCAGCTCGAGGCGTTCTTCTGGGTTACAGGATCCGAAAGGCATGTTGTCTGAATACCGGCGGTCAGGACTGGGGCGCATATCCTCTTCTCCCATGGCACCCAGTAATCCCAGGGAACCTCTTCTTGACCTTAGCGAGGGTTGCCGGTCAATTTCCAGGTATTCATAGCCATCACCATCAACAGCAATACGTAGAGCACGAGCCTTGTACTGTTTTTCCAGATAGTTTTCCCAAAGATCGGCTGGTTCGAGAATATGACCATCCGCATCTATGGTGCCCGTATGGGGGAATTTCTTGATCGTATAAGCCATGGTAGCGTCTCCAACGTCAATGTCTGGTGATACCTTGCCTGTGTCTATGGCTGATGGCAAATGTCTGGTTTGGCCAGATCTGCGGGTGGTCCGAAGAAACTGTGAAAGTTGGCCAAGCCGACGGTTGCCGGCTGAGGGGTTGATGATCACTGCATAGTCCGGTTGCTATGTTCGGCAGCTAAGCGGGCAACAAAGGCGTATCCGATAGCCATCCTGTCTTATTCATGATCTCTATAATGGTAGTGTAAAGACCCCTAGGTCACTATTCTTTAAAACATTAGTCAGGTGGGTAATCAACTGCTTGTACTTCTATGAATCTAACAGGGTGATTCACCCGTCGAAGAGATAACCATCCAATAGTAGGCGCGTTGAACAAGAAATTTATCCCTTTATCCCTTGCCAGTGGCAGGTATTTCCCCGTGACTGACCTGGTTTTTGCCCTGGCCCTGAATCTTTGCCTGTATGGGTTTTCCCATGGAGAGTCGACTGCTGCTGTATTGACGCTGCATAAAGCGGTTGATGCAGAGGTATCAATTGATGGTAGCTTGGATGAAGCGATCTGGCAGAACCGGCTCACGTCTACTGATATGACCGTGCTTAAACCCGATACCCTGGCTGTGCCCCGATTCCAGACTTCCACCCGACTTTTCTATACGGATAAGGGTCTGTATGTGGGGATTGAGTCAAAGCAACCTGTAGAAACCCTTCTGCCTAGACTCAGTTCCAGAGATAAGGATATCAGTCGAGATGGCACCGCTATCTACCTGGATACTTCTGGAGAAGGGCTTTATGGATTTTTCTTCGGGGTCAACCTGGGAGGGTCGCTGGTTGATGGCACTATTCTCCCCGAGCGGCAGATCAGTCGACTGTGGGATGGCCCCTGGTTGGGAGAGACATTACAAACCGCTGATGGTTATAGCACTGAAATGTATCTTCCCTGGTCGATCATGCAGATGCCGGATAGAGAGGGTGAGCGAACCATGGGCTTTTATGTATCAAGGCATGTTGCGCATCTGGATGAAGAATGGGGCTACCCGCCACTGCCTGATACCAAACCCCGCTTCCTGTCTGATTTGCAGATTTTCAGGTTGGAAGATATTAATACCCAGCAACAATTGGCAGTCTTCCCTTTTACGGCAGTCAGACTGAATAATCTTAATGATGAAACTGATTTTCGGGTGGGCACGGATCTATTCTGGAGGCCTTCGTCCAACCTGCAGGTAACAGCAAGCCTTAACCCGGATTTTGGAACGGTTGAGTCAGATGATGTGGTGGTTAACCTGACCGCTCAGGAAACCTACTTCCCGGAGAAAAGGCTGTTCTTTCTTGAAGGTAACGAGATTTTTGTTACCTCACCGCGCGCTGTAACACAGGGCTCCAGAGCGACCACGGGAGCACGGCCTGTTTCTTCTAGCTTCTTTCTTGAACCCACTACCCTGATGAATACCCGCAGGATAGGCGGACCTGCAAGACGGCCTGTGCTGGCGGAAGGTGTATCCGTGGCGGATGTGGACCTGGGCAGCCCCAGTGAGTTAAAAGGCGCCGTAAAAGTGACCGGGCAATACCAGCAGTTGCGCTATGGTGTTCTAGCTGCTTTTGAAAATGATAGCGAATTTGCTGGAAGCCAGGCTCTGGACGATGGCTCAGTGGCGACCGTAAACGTCCAGCAAAGTGGACGAGACTTTGGCGTGGTAAGGCTGCTTTATGAAAACACACAGACGGGCCGAAAGTCTATCGGCATGATTTCGACGCTGGTCGCCCATGAGGATTCAGAGGCCAGCACGCATGGCATCGATGCGCATTATCTGAATGCCAAGGGTAACCTGTTCTGGGACGCGCAGTTAATGCACAGTGACGTCGATGGAACAAAAGGCTACGGCGCTTATGTTGACCTTAATTACATTCCCAAGCGAGGCCAGTTTCATAAATTAACGCTGGATTACTATGATGATGCCCTCGATGTCAGTGACCTTGGTTTTATCTGGCGCAACGATGTAATAACAGCGCGCTACCTGTTAAACCATTCTACCTCTGACCATAAGACGTTGCGCCAGTTGGATAATTCTCTTTCTCTGTCCTATGTTACCAATAATAAGCATCAGTCGATCAGGTCCTCAATCTGGTATCGAAACTCTCGTACATTTCATAACAAGAGCAAGCTGAATCTCATAGCCATGCTTAGGCCACCGCAATGGGATGATATCAATAGTCGAGGCCATGGTGCTTATCGCTATGAAAAAGGCCTGATCAGTGAGATAGCCTATGGTACCGATACCAGCAAGGTGTTGAGTACCAGTATGGGTATGATGATCATGACTGAAGTGTTTGGCGATCTTTCTTATGTTGCCAAGGTAGGGATGACTTATAAACCAAACGATCGCTTGTCGGTGGATGTTGATTTCAGCTACAAATGGACAACTGACTGGTTGATTCATTTGAATGGCCAGACCTTTGCGACCTATGCGGGTGAGCAGTGGCAGCCCAAAATCGATATGGATATTTTTCTATCAGCCAAGCAGCAGATCCGGTTTTCGTTACAGTGGGTCGGCATCAAAGCCAGAGCCCAGGACTTGTACCAGGTTCCGCTTACCGATGGACACTTGATCCCATTGACTCATGGACTGTCCACCGATGCTTATGATTTGACCATAAGCCGACTGACTGCACAGCTGCGTTATCGATGGGAACTGGCACCCCTGTCAGATTTATTTGTCGTCTATACGCGAGGCAGTAACATTCCTAACCGGGGTAGAGATAACTTTTCGAACCTGTTTCAGGATGCCTTGGCTGAACCCATTATAGATAGTTTTGTTATCAAGCTGAGATATCGATTTGGTAATTGATTCATAATCCCTCATGAGTGTGTCTATTAAGTTAGGGTTGCATTCATCACGGTGGATACAGGAGCTGGCTGGAACCCAGGTTCCAGAGATTCAAGCAAGGGCGCATGCTCTATTTGCAAACCGTGCTGAGAAAACAACGTGGCCAGAATCAGCGGCAGGTAAATTCTCGTGACGCCCATGCCAAGGCACATATGTTTGCCGCCTCCAAATGCATTGGGTTTTTCCGGGTTAGCAGCAATCCAGCGCGCTGGGTCGAATTCGAGTGGGTCAGGGTAGCGCTGCTGGTCAAAATGAGATAATGCATGCAGATGCATAATGAGCGTTCCAGCGGGAATGCTGACACCCATGAACTCGATTTCTTTTGTGGTCCGTTTGGGGACGATGGGCGCCGGGGCAAAACAGCGTTCGGTTTCAGCGATAATTGCTCGCAGAACGGGGAAATTCTTCATACCGGTCAATAAGGCAGGGTCAAATCCACGAACTTCCCGGCGTAGCCTGGGAAGCCATTGGGTGTCATTAATAGACCACAGTAGCGGGCATAGTATTCTCGCGATGTTGCCGACGCCCGCAACAGTCAGTAGATAGACAGCCTCTGTTAATTCGGAATCGGTAAGGGGGACCGTACCAGCAGCAACACGCTTGCGCTGCAGTAACAGATCCAGAGAGTCGTCAATTCGGGGTCCTGATTTTCGCTTCAGTGCCGTAGTATGGAAAAAGTCGAATGCGTTGGTGCGAAGTTCCTGGTGTTTGATTCGTTTGAACCATTTATCCTGATCGCTAAGAGATAACTGCTGACCGTTAATGAATTCTTCTTCATAGCGATTCAGCGTCAACAGAAGGTCCTGGCGTATAGTCACTTTCACCTGAGTTTGGCTGAGTGAGCGAATGCACAACTGGCTGAGGGTTTCATAAAAATTGCTGGTAACGCCCACTTTTTCCGCAAAGGCCTGCTTCATACATGCACCGGCGGTGGCAATATCTCGACTCAGGGCTGCAGCGCCGAAGGCGGGCAGTAATAATTTCCTGAGGCGGCGGTGAGGTTCAGCATCCAGGGCGGAAACATGATCTTCACCCATTTGCCGCCGGAAGAAAGTGCCTGTATCAGTATCTCGATAACTCCAGTTGTCAGGTGTTTTCCAGGCCAGTTTGTTTGCTGCAGCGGTTGCAATCACAATACAGTCATTGCCTGCTAGTTCGGTCCTGAAGATGGGTCCAATGCGGCTGACAGCAGCCAGCCATGAGGCTGCGGTATAGCCATAAATATTCAGTTCGGACAGTACCGGACTATCATTCTGATCGAGGCTTTTAAGGTCAAGGACTGGTGCGGGCTGTCCGTTCATACTTTAACCTTTCTCTAGCATGGTTTGCCTGGCTTATTCAAAGGGTTCACGCTCCGGGCGTATTTCCCTTGGGGTGTAAAGTCTGGCTGCGCCGGTGTTGAATTGACCGACCCAGTAATTCACTCACCACCAAGGTTACCATCACAATGATCAGCACAGCAAAACAGAACAGCAGTGCATCATCAGTACCCTCTCCCAGTTCCACCGCTTTACTGCTGCAGTAGGGTGCCAGTGCGCCGCCCAAGGCCGACATCACTAACATATAAGCGATGTTTCGATGGGTAGGCGTTGCAACGAAGGTTAATGCATAGGCCATGTAGGCGTTGAATGTCGCCGATACTGAAATACCGTACATAAGGGCCAGCATGAGTACAGTTTCGATATTCTCACTGGATAGGAGTAGCCAGATGGATGCGGTGGAAATAACGACGAAGCTATATAGCAGGTATTTCACTGGTATTCGGGAAGCCAGCCAGGTACCAATGAGAGAACCTACCAGGGCTGCGGAAAATATATTAGACATAAAGTTCCCGGAAACACTGCTATCGACGGAAAAACGTTGTTCTATAAAAAGAGGAGCCCAGATGAAGACTGAAATCTTAGCCAGCATAAATAACAGCAGACTGAATCCGGTGAGGATAATCCCTGAATTCCATTGGGTTTGTGGATCGACGCTGGAAGATGCTGTTATCTCCGTTCGGCCATCACTTTGGTTAAAATCGGATATGAAAATGAGCCCCAATACAAAAAGGGTGATTGCAGCTACCACCATATAGGTGCTGCTGAACTGGAATGAACGGGCAATAAACCAGCTGGCGATCAGGGAGAAGATAACACCGCCGCCATTAAAGAAAGCATCCTGCCCTACCAGGATTGTCTGCCTGGCTTTGTCCTGCCATAGCTGGGTGATTAAAGTACTTGAACCGCAGGAAGCGATACTGATGGACAGGCCAAAGATCACCAGCCAGAGCGCCAGCAAATTAAAATCTCTTATGTAGTGCATGAGCAGTGTAGAGATGATGCAACCGACATAAGCCGTTATCAACACCTGTTTTATAGTAAATCGATCGAACACAATAAAGGACAGCAGGTAGCCAACGAAAACGGCACCGGTAAACCAGGTGAACTGGGTCGCCATCACAGTTACCTCAACGCCAAAGTAAGTTGCAGCGCTGGGTATGATCAGACCCAGGGTTGTCACCATGCCGGAGATCAGAAAGGTGGCTAGAAGACAGATTACGAGAAGTTTGTACTTATTGATGCTGATGCTGAAACCCCCCCAAGGCCACTGGATCGAATTGATAAGGTCCAATCAGGCGCCTAGAACTTTTAGGCAGGTTAATATTCTGTGTGGTGTTCATGCCGAGTTATAGACAGCAGTTTACTGTGCTAGAACGACTTATGCCTAATTAACCCGCTGCTCAGTTCGAGGTCATAGACCTTTTGCGAGTATTTCCCGCCGAGGCGGATGAAAAAACTGCACGGTAGGATTAAAAAGGCGGTCGTTTTCCAGTCGAGGCTGTGGAATACTGCCTTTTTTGAATCCGCGGAAAAACAAATGAAAAAGAAAGTTGTGGTACAGCTACCCCGCCAGGCCAGTGTTGATCTCGCGGTTCGTTACGCTCTGGAACTGGAAGCCCTGGATGCTGTAGCAGAGATTGTCGAAGTTGATGCCAGTACCGAGGAAGCATTTATTGCAGGTGCCCGGGATGCTGATGCTTTACTGACTTCATGGGGCATTACCATTTCACGCAATATCATCGAATCCCTTGAGAAATGTGTCGTGATTGGAGTCGGCAGTGTCGGTGTGGATATGGTGGATGTCGATGCAGCCACCGAAAATGGGATCGTCGTGACTAATACGCCAGATATCTTTATTGAAGAGGTGGCTGATCATGCCATGAGTCTGTTACTGGCCTGTTACCGACAGTTAAAAGTACAGGATAGAATTGCCCGAGAAGGCAGGTGGTATGAGGGTCGTCCGCTATTAAACGACACGCCACGCCTGATCGGACAGACTTTAGGGGTCCTCGCCTATGGTAATGTCGCCGAAGCCACCGTGCGCCGGGCGAAGGCGTTTGGTTTGAATATCATTGCCCATGATCCCTATATCACGGAGATTAAGATGACGCGAGACGGGGTCGAGCCGGTTTCTTTTAATGAACTACTGGAACGCTCTGACTATCTTTCTCTACATTGCCTGTTAAATGATGAAACCCGGCATATCATGAATAGTCAGGCATTCTCTAGGATGAAATCCACTGCTCACCTGATTAATACCTGTCGGGGCGGGGTGGTTGATGAACAGGCGCTGATCCTGGCCTTGCAGCAGGGTGAGCTGGCCGGAGCAGGGCTGGATGTGCTGGAGCACGAGCCGCCAGCAATCGATAATCCGCTGTTTGCCATGGATAATGTGATTATTACGCCACATTCGGCCTCCGCAACAGCGCGAATGCGACCAGAAACCCGTCGCCGCGCTGCTAAGGAAATTGCCCTGGCCCTGCGTGGTAAATGGCCAATGAGCCCGGTTAATCCAACGGTGATGCCAAAGGTCGCGCTCGAGAGGTGGCAACCTTTTCCTATGGAGCGCGGCCCGAATCGTTGATTCTTTTTTGCACCTGGTCGGCGACCGCACTTATCGGTCCCTGCTGGAGGGTGAATCAATTACCGGTTTTCCTGTTGTAACTGATCTGGCTCGGCATTTGGCTCTGTTTTAGAGGGTGTAGCTGTATTTGAAAAATTCGTTATCGCGCTGATAGCCAAGTTTTTCGTAGAGTGCCTGCGCCGGGAAATTATCTATGGCTGTTTCCAGGTCTAGTCGCAGCGCGCCCTCATCTCTTGCCAGAGCATGAGCAGCATCCATGAGCTGTTTTGCTATGCCTTTTCGACGTTGCTCGCTGGCAACAAACAGATCGTAGAGAACGAGAATTCTGCCGGCATCAATTGAGCAGAATGTCGGGTAAAGCTGGGTAAATCCATCCAACTGGCCCCGGGATTCTGCTACCAATATGTGGCTTTCCTGCCTGCTCATGCGCGCTTCAAGGTAAGCCTTGGCAAGCGCGTAGTCAGGCTTGCATTGGTAGAATTGCCGGTATAAGTCGAACAGTACAGCCAATGCCGGCAAATCAGCAGTTTCAGCGTGTCTGATTGTCATGCTTATCTCCTGGCTTCTTCTGATGATTGTACTTCATGTCCGGGTGCAAGCCTTTATTGAGCAGTTGTCTTTGTTATGGATGTGCACTTCCGGGGCGTATACGTCGGCCCAGCATTGCATGGGGTAGCTTTCTGACCTGCATCAAGAAGGCCTCTGAGGCTCAGACTTCCTGATTGAGCAGGTAATGATCCAGTAAACTACCTGACTGTTCTTGCTGTTCTAGCCTGGCGATAGTTTGCAGGTGGACTTCATCGGGGCCATCGTAAATACGAAAAGCCCTGGCACGACTGAATGCCGAGGCCGCTGGCGTGTCATTGGTGACGCCACGGGCTCCATAAAGCTGAATGGTTCGGTCAGCTATAGATTGGTAGGACCTGGCAACAGCAACCTTGATCATTGAAATCTGTTTGCGTGCGATTTTATTGCCGACAGTGTCCAGTTGATGGGCAGTCTGCTGAACCAGTAATCTACATTGGTCGAGTTCTATTCGAGACAGGCTGATTGCGGCCTGAGTCGAGCTATACTCATCGATGCGTTTACCAAAGGTGGTTCGCTCGGTAGAGCGTTTCACCATCAAGCTGATTAGAACCTCACATTCGCCAATTGCGCGCATGCAGTGGTGAAGCCGTGCAGGTCCCAGGCGGGCCTGTCCCATGGCAAATCCCGCTCCCTGTTGCCCCAGTAAATTAGTTACGGGAACCCGTACATCGGTGAATTCGAGCTCGGGATGCAGGCCGTTTGCTGAAGTATGGTCGAATACCGGTAAGTTACGTTTCACCTTTATACCCGGTGTGTCCGTGGGCACCAGTATCATGGACTGGCGTCTGGATTTTGCAGCCTCTGGATCGGTCACACCGACTACGATGATTAACCGACAATTCTCGTTTGATGCATTTGTCGCAAACCACTTGGTGCCGTTTATTACCCATTGGTCGCCATCGCGAATGATACTGGTTTCCAGATTCGCCGGGTCTGAGGAAGCCACATCAGGCTCTGTCATGGCGAATGCAGAGCCAAACTGTGCATCCAGGAGCGGCTCTAACCAGCGGCTTTTCTGTGAATCAGAGCCAAAAAGCTGTAACAACTCCATATTTGGGACATCAGGTGCATGACAGTTAAATACTCTGGATGCCCAGCCGAGCCGGCCAAGCACCTCGGCTACGCCGGTGAACTCAAGATTGCTTAGCCGCAGCCCGGGTTCACTATCGCTTAGTTGTGGCAGTGCCATATTCCAGAGGCCGAGTTCCTTTGCTTTGGTTCTAATAGTGTTTTCGATGGCAGGAATGGCCTGGCCCTGCTGGCTCTGTTCGTGCCAGAGATGATTGTTGGGCAGGATCTGTTTATTGAAGAAATCCTCGACATCAGATTTGATGGCCAGTGCTTGCTGGGGGAGTGAGAACATGCCGAATTGAGTCCAATTAAAGGATATTTAGGTTAGCTTATCTTTATTCCTTAAGGAACAGTTATCCAGCAAGGGATTCCAGCACCCTTAGTAATAGGCGATAGGGTTGGTAACTCGCTTCGCTGAGTTTCATCAGGTGGGCTCGAGCACAGACATCCCACTGTGGCAGGGCTACGGATAATGGGTAGCAGTTTGTTTTGCTCGGGTAGCACTTTACCGGTCTTCAGGAACTAGTAGCAGTGATCGCCAGCGAGTTTCGCGCACTTGAGAATGTGTCTAAACCTAAATCGGCTCTGATCTGCTGACTTAAAGGGTTATCGAGGTTATCAACCGGGATGCCGGTCGAATCGGCAATTCGCACCATTCTCTGAAAATTAGCGGCAACTCCAGCCGCATCAACCAGTACGCCTGGCCCAGCTGCTTCGAGCAGATCTTTTCTAGCGGCAGTCAAATCCGGCTCATTTCTTCTTGCCAGGCTCTCTGCAAATCGCATCAGCTCAGGGCCATATTCAATGCCCTGGGCTGCAGCACTGGCATCTCCACTGATGCCCTGGATATCAATGGTGGTATTGGTGGCTTTAGCGCTCACACGGAGCATACTTGCATGGGCATTGGTTCAGTAGAAGCATTCGTTGATGGCAGAGACCCGCCCTGCTATCAGTTCCATCTGCATCCTGTTTATGCTCCGATTGTCGTCCCTGACAAGATTGCTCATACCCTCAAGAGACAGGTACTGAGCCGAAGCGAGGTTAAACCAGTCGCGCAGTGCATCGGGTACCAGGGTCAGCGCACGGACAACATTTGCCGATCGCCCGGTTGGCCACAAGCCGCGTTCGTTACCGACGGCGCCATCGACTGAAACCATGGGTACAAAGCCTGTGTCTGTGGATAAATTTGCGGGTCGGTAGTGACTGGGCGCGCCTGCAACAGGCTGGGGCAACGGCTCAACTGGTATTCCCAGTGCACGGTTGAATTCGTCAATACTGAACACAGCAACTACAATGCCGGTGAGTTCGACATAGTGTTCATTTGAAAGGCCTTGCAGCGCCGCTTTATCAATAAACGCCTGCGTGATTCGGCCCTGGTCGGTAATAATCATATGGGCTGCATCCACGGCGGTATCACTCAGAAGGTTCCCCTTTTTATGTTTTCCCGGCGTCGTATAGGGAGACAGGGCTGATTTTCGTACCTGGCAATATTGGCATTCGACGGCATTGCGTACCTCTGCAGCAATGGCAATACGCTGCGCTCCACTCCACCAGGCGCCGGGTCGAGCCAGTTTATGCCAGAACGCCTGATAGGCCTGCGTGATGTCTTCTCGAATGGGGTAGGCAGAGTTTGTATAACTAAATGTCATGGTGAACCTCTTTAGTCAATGGCGGTTTAACCTCCCTAGAATAAACCAATTTCGGTCGACCAGGCAATTGTGGATGATGGCTTCCCAAATGTGCACTGCGTTATTTTCAGCGTGCAGATTTGCCCTGGTTCACCTGTTGTCGGCACTGATAGCTGTTCAGGATTAAGATCTGTTGGCCTGGTTCTGAAAAAACCTTGCTGGGACCAGCAGGGTTAGGGGTCTGGCTGGTCTTCTGCAGCGAACTGCGCATAGGCGGCTGCGGTCCCTGCAGCCATCTTGTCACCGTCAAATGGGATGGACATCTCCGGTGTAAACTCCAGTACGATTCGCTCTGGGGTGTCGAGAAACCTGACGAAGAGCTCCGGCTTCAGGTTTCTGGTAAATGCATTGCCATCATCTCCGGAGGCAGCCATACCGGCTGCCAGCAGATTGTAAAACCAGCGCTTGGTTTTTTCATCATCATGAATAAGGGTGTGGCCTTTGTAGGTAACCGTCTTGCCACCTCCCATAGCGGTGCCTTTACTGCTCATCACACAGGAAGACCGGCCATCCCTGGCGATAGCCTTGATGCGGACACGTTCCCGTGTCGCTGTCATCCATATTTTCCCTTGTACCGGCACATAGGCTGTAATGACACCAATGGGATGGCCTGCCTTGTTGGCCCAGATAAAGACGCACTCACCAGCGCTATGTAGTAGTTCCTGCTCCCTTTCCGGATCGAGTCGATATTGTTTTACATCATCATAGTTAACTGATTGCTTGGCCATAGTAATACTCTCTGTAAATTTATCTGGCCTATTAGCCTGGCGCGACCCGGAGGCGGGCTATTGCCCGGTCTTACATTGACTCTGTTAAGGATGTAGATTAGAGCGCTGAGTTTCGTGGCTGCAAACCGCAGAATCAAGGCGTCGTTGCTAGATAATAAGCGTGTGCACCAATAGGTTGATGTAAGCATACACCATGTTTCTGTTATGGGGTGATTGTTGTAGTGTTGTTAGCACGTCTACCTGATGTTGAGTTTAGATTATGAATAGAAAGATCCTATGGCTTGTATCGCTTGTCTTGGTGGTATTGCTCCTTTTATGGAGTAACCCCTCTCGGCACATAGAAAAAGACAGGCTATCCGAAATCGTAAGCCGGCTGGCCTCCGAAGAATTCCAGGGCCGGGCTCCCGGGACGGAAGGGGAGGTCAAGACGTTAGCGTACCTGAAAGATTATTTTGTGGCGCTGGGGTTATCACCGGGAGGCAAGCAGGGTAGCTGGACCCAGGCCGTGCCATTGATGCATAGCCAGCTGCAATTACCTTTTAATGTGGTGATCAATTCTGGTCAGGAGCAATGGGCACTACAACAGGCGATTGATCTGGAAGTCAGTACAAACCAGGCGAATGAACATATTCGTATAGATGATGCGCCGTTGGTTTTTGTCGGGTTTGGTGCAACTGCGCCAGAAAGGCAATGGGATGATTATGGCGATATTGATCTGCGTGGCAAGGTAGCCGTATTCCTGGTTAATGATCCGGACTTCGCGGCCCAACTCGAGGAGGCAGTAGCCGGCCGTTTTGGTGGCCGGCGGATGACCTATTACGGCCGATGGACTTATAAGTTTGAAGAAGCTGCGCGTCGAGGTGCTATTGCAGCCCTGGTCATTCATGAAGACCGAGCAGCAGGGTATGGCTGGAATGTGGCTTCATCTTCTCCTGGTGAAAGCTATGCTATTGCGACCGCGGATGCAGATGAGAATTCATTGAAATTGCAGGGCTGGCTCCAGGCTGATGCAGCAACGCGGCTGCTGGCATTAGCGGGCCTGGACCTGGATCAACTGAAAATCCAGGCACGACAGCCGGAGTTCAAGGCCTTTGAGCTAGAGAAGCTGAGGTTCAGTGCTGATTTGCTGGTTAAGGTTGAAATCATCGAGAGCCAGAATGTGCTGGCGCTGCTTCCGGGCACGACCCAGGCAGATGAAACTATCATGGTATCGGCACACTGGGATGCTTATGGTGTAGGGGCAGCCGATGATCTGGGCAGAGTGGTTAGGCCAGGCGCCAATGATGATGCGCTCGGTGTGGCTGGGGTCTTGGAATTGGCCCGAGTATTAAAACAGGGCCCCGCATTGGCTAGGAGTATCGTATTTGCGCTCTGGACGGCTGAGGAGAGCGGCTTACTGGGTTCGGCCTATTATGCTCAGGACCCGGTTTACCCGCCTGCAACCACAGCGGCCAATCTTACGCTGGATATATTGCAGACCGCGGGTCTGGCTCGGGATGTCATTCTGGTAGGCGAGGGGCAAAGTGAACTGGAACTGGATCTGGCCAGAGCCGCTGCAGTTCAGGGCCGTACCATCACAGCGGAGAGCTTGCCTGAAAATGGCCTGTTCTTTCGCGCGGATCATTTCTCCCTGGCCAAGGTCGGCGTGCCGGTATTGTTGCTTATGGGAATTGCCGGTGGTGCCGATCTAGTTGACGGAGGCCGGGTAGCAGGCGATAAATGGATCGCTGATTACATTAGCAGTTGCTACCATCAGACTTGTGATGCCTGGGACCCAGACTGGGACCTTGGCGGTGCCGCTCAGGATGTTGAACTGTTTCAATTGATCATAGAAGACCTGGGCAATTCAGGTCGTTGGCCGCAATGGCGGGACGGTTCTGAATTTAAAGGAATCCGTCGGCTAAGCAGGCGCCAGCGCCAGCAATAATCGCGATTGCATCAGTGCTCTTAGTTGCGACAGCTGCGACTGCTAATCTTGTTAGTTGTGAATATTAGTGGTTGTTACATCGAAGTCGCCAGATGCTCGCCACTGCTATCATTGGAGCGTCTTACTAATTTACCTGGTAATGCGCCGGTATGTTCACCACTTTGGAAAATGATTTCTCCTGATTTGATAGTGACCTCATAACCTTCTGCCTTTTGGACTAAACGGCGGCCTTGGGCTGGCAGGTCAAAAACTGCCTCGGGGCGATGTAAACGCAAGGTGTCAAAGTTGATGATATTAATATCCGCTATCATGCCTTCCCGGATCTGGCCCCGATCAAACATGCCGAAGGCGTTTGCTGTATTGGAAGTCAGTGATTTGACTATAAATTCAAGCTCCAGTTTGTCGCCTTTGGTTCGGTCCCTGCCCCAGTGGGTCATGATGAATGTGGGCATACCGGCATCAGCGATAACACCGCAGTGAGCGCCACCGTCACTTAAGCCAAACAGAACGTTTGGATGCTCCAGCAGCTTCTTCTGAGTGTCCAGAGAATAATTCTGGTAGCCACCCAGCGGTTGGTAGAAAAGTTCTTTACCTTCATTTGCAACCAGTAAATCATACATGACTTCCATGGCATCCATACCTTTAGCCTTGGCGATTCCGGCGATGCTGGCTTCCGCGTCAGGTTCATAGTCAGGATTTTCGCCCAGTGGAAACACTTGACCCATGAGACTATTAAGATCCTGCATGAGGCCTGATTTGATCATGGATTCCTCAGCTAGAATCTGTCTTTTCGTGTCAGGGTCAGAGAGTCGCTTGAGCAGGGCAGCATGATCCAGGTTAGCGAGTTCTGAACGCCAGGTGGGGTGACCGATAAAGGCATGGAAGCTGGATTGCAAACCATGCAGTACGCCAGTGGGCCTACCCGCGGCTTGAGGTCTGATTTCTCTGCCTTCTTTCCTGGCCTGTTCAGCAATCTTGTACATTTTACCGTTTTCATAAGCAGGGGCTGTGGTTGCAATCAGGGTGACAGTCAGGCCAGTCTGTTTTTGGAATTCTGTAACCCAGGCCCATTCTTTGTCATCGCCAAGATGATCTGATACCAATTCAAAAACCGAATTGTTCAGGCCCTTCATTGCCATACCTAGCGCCAGCATTTCCTCATTTCCCGAAAAAGTACCTGGCATGTACTGGCCGTGAATATCTTTATGTAGCAGGGTTTTTGAACTGGAAAAGCCCAGCGCACCGGCTTCTACGCCTTGTCGAACCAGGGTTGCCATTTCATCGACTTCCGCACGGGTAGGGGCGTAATCGGTGTTGCATCGTTCACCCATGACGTAAGCACGGATAGCGCCATGGGGGACCTGAGTCGCTATATCGATCGCCCGGGGAAAGGATTCCAATGCATCCAGATACTCAGGGAAACTTTCCCACTGCCAGTTAATACCCTCGGACAAGGCAGCGCCGGGAATATCTTCTACGCCTTCCATGAGTTCAATGAGAAAGTCATGGTCCTGTTCTTTAACGGGGGCAAAACCCACACCGCAATTTCCCATGACCACGGTGGTGACACCGTGCCAGCTTGATGGTGCTAACAGGGGATCCCAGGTTGCCTGGCCATCATAGTGAGTATGGATATCCACCCACCCTGGGGTAACCAGCTTGCCATGGGCATCAATCTCTTGCGTGGCGGTATCCGTGATTTGGCCGATTTTGGCAATTTTTCCGTCGTTAACCGCGATATCACCGGTGAAGCGGTCTCCACCGGTTCCATCAATGATTGTCCCATTGCGGATGATTAGATCGTACATGGTGATGCCTCTTATAATTTTTTTTAGGGTTAAGTTGAAATGGGTCGGTGATTCTCGGTAATTCCTTATCAGGTAGCGCTTTATTAGCTGGCTTCTTATTAGACAGCTTCTTATTAGACAGCTTCTTACTAGGGAGCGTCTTAATGGGTCGCTCCTTAAAAGCCGACTGGAATAGAAGATGTCCAGGCGACTTGCATAGAATAAGCCTCTTTGGGTTAATTGAGCAAGGGCCGGCGCAGTTTGATGCAGGTGTACCTATGTTTGCTGGAGTTAACGGGCGTCGTTAAGACCAGTTCCTAATTCACCGTACGGTTAGTTATCCGTGTTAGTAACGGCGGTTTGACCGTTGCCAGTATTCTTCTAAAAGGCCGTCATCAAATAGTTCACGATAGAATGAGTCAGGATCGCAAAGTGAGGGGAAGCGCACTTTGGTACCAGTTTCTTTGCGCCAGCGGGCTCGCTTGACCATGGGCTCGTTGTAGTTGTCAGGGTCATGAATGGTTAAAACTCCCACCAGGCGTCCTTTTTCATCGATGGAATATCGCTCAACGACGGTAGTGTTTTCTGAGATCGGGTCGCCCATCCATTCCCGGACTGTTGGTTGTAGATGGGTGGTTTTGACAATCAGTGTACCGCCTTGCCATTGACCCGAGGAGAAGCCCATGGGATACCAGTCCGTATATTCTGGTGGTTGCCTGCCGTCGAGGTAAATCCGCCGCAAGGTAGAGCCAAGCGCAATGGTGATCTTATCGCTGTTTTGGAAGATCTCGGGTTCATTACCCCGAAACCCCCAACTGAGAACCAGACCAGATGGCTGGCAGCGCTGGGCGGGAAGGTCCATGACGACGTTGAAATCAGCTTTCCAGGCTTTTGCGGATGGAGTCAGGTCAGCTGTCCAGCGTCTGATTCCCCCCACATCAATAACCCAGCTTCCGGACAGATCTGCTGGCTTCTGCGGAGTTTCCGGCTGTGTGACTAGATGTGGCTTTGCGCTCCAGGTCCCAGTTGGTGCTGGACAGGCCAGTGGTAGTCTTTTACAAAGTGACTTGATTTCTGGTGTTGGCTCGTCCCTGGGTCCGAACTTGCCCGACATTGTTCCGTTGGATAATCTGCCGCGAAGGGTTCTCTCGAAAGGCATTCCAGCAGCGGTTCGGTCATCGATACCCATCTCGATATCCTGTCCGGTTATGGAAAGGAGCGCGGGGCCACCTTCCGCGTAAGCAATTAAACCATTTTGGGTTTCCCGAATCTCCAGTAGGCCTTCCATAGCGAAACCACGTTGAATGAGGGTCAGATCCCACTTTCCGGCGAAACTGTCGTTAGCCTCAAGTTGCATGGATAAACTAAGCAGCACGCCGATGGCGGTTAACAGTTTCATTAGTTACCTACCTTATTCTCTAGAATTGAACCGTCCGCGCGAAGAATAGTCCGAATGAACATCTTGGCTGAACCATCGTAAGTTGGGTCTCCGCTCATGGTTACTTTTTCACCGATTTCGAGCGTGTCGCGTACCCAGCCACGACGCCTGAGGGCGATCGGGTTATGGCCATGAGTATTCCACTTTACTTTTTCGCCATCTTTATTGATGACTTCGACGAAGATGCGAATGTGGGGTGATTTAAACCAGACATCGGTGATAATCCCCTCGATTGTTACCGATTTATTGATGTCAAAGGCCGCGAAAACAGAATGGTGGGCCTTGCTTTGTCCTGGCGTAATCATGATGGTGAACACTGTGATTACCGTCAAAAATAGAATCTTCATATTAAGTTTCCCCGACTATATTCCACCTATCTAAACATAAGTTGCGAAGCTGGAATAACCAAAAAAAGTGGCCATGGGCCGTTAATATTATCCTCGGTATAACGTTCTTGCTTTAGCGGCTTCCAGATTTCCGGCAGCCTGGGTACCAGGTAAGCCGCTCCTGCCAATTCAGCACCCAGGCAACCTACTATAAATTGTCATTGCCAAGAATGCACATCCAATGTATGAACGAAATCAGGTTGAATAAACCACTTTTCACATGGTTGAGCAAGATCGTGCATACCATTTGATGTGTGGAAAGCGCCTGGACCAGGCAAATTCAGCTACTGAAATCGGCAGTTTGCTTTTTGCTGGGAGATGCTTTCAGTCTACTTTTTTTTGGAGCAAACGCGAAAGTGCTGGTTAAGGCGTCAGGGATTATCCAGGCTGGACCGAATCATGTCGTCTGCCATAAAGATGATGCCCTGGGTTTTACTCTGCAATTTGCAAGCATCGAACAGTTGATCAAATACAGCCTGCTTTTAATCAGGCAAGTTATTAAAGCGAAGCAGTTGGGCATCAAGGACGACAGCGGCATAGTTCAGTACAGCTATTGCAGACTATGCTGCTGTATCAACAGGATGTGTCGAAATCGATTAATTTGGTATTACCATCGACCCTGTCTCCCGGACTGCAGTTGAACCGGTTGACTGAACCGGCAGACGGCGCCCTGATGGTATGCTCCATTTTCATGGCCTCCATCACCATCAACGCATCGCCTTTATCGACCTTCTCCCCTGTTTTTACCAGTAGAGATACTATGATGCCATTCATGGGGGCATTTAAGCCACCGCTATCGGCGAGTGAATCTTCGCTGTCGTAATCGGGTTCGATGAGGTGGAAGTGATGACGACCACCGGATGAGAACAGCGTGTGGCCGCTGAGGTCCCTGACAATGATGTATTTGCTTCGGTTACCGTTTATGGTCATTGTCAGGGTTTGATCCCGTAATGTTCCGCTGACTTCAAACGACTGGGCTGGCAGCCTGACTGTATAGTTTTCGCTGCCTGGTCGAAATTCTACTTCTACGGTTATCTGCTCAGACCCGACTGCTAGTTGCAGTTGTTGGCAATAAGCCTCGTTCAATCGCCAGTTTCGGCTCTGCTTCCAGGGAGAGTGCGGGTCTTCTGATTCGGCAGCCTGCTCAAATGACATTCTCTGCAATTCCTGGGTCATGTAAAAGGCCATCACGCAGTTCAGTGTTTGGTCAGCCCTGACCTCTTGTGCGAGTAGGTCGTTTTGATGTTGATCTATGAAACCGGTATTGATCTGCCCTGAGCGGAAGGCACTGTGCTCGGCGATCTTGTGCAACAAGCCAATATTGGTGGTGATGCCACTGATGTGGTAATCCGTCAGGGCATTGCCCAGACGTTGTAAGGCGCGGGATCGATCTTCATCCCAGACGATCAGCTTGGCGATCATGGGGTCATAGAATACATCCACAGTATCCCCCTGCATGACACCGGTGTCGACACGAACATGGGCATTGGCAGGTGGTGGTGATAAATAGGTTAGCGTCCCGGTCTGGGGTAGGAAGTTGTTATCGGGGTCTTCTGCATAGATTCTGGCTTCTATGGCGTGGCCGTAATGGGAGACATCTTTCTGCGACAGGGGTAAGGGTTCTCCTGCTGCGATTCGCAATTGCCATTCGACCAGGTCCAGCCCGGTAATCATCTCTGTTACCGGATGCTCAACCTGCAGACGGGTATTCATTTCCATGAAGTAATAGTCGTTTTTCCGGTCCAGTAAGAATTCGACCGTGCCAGCGCCAACATAATTGATTGCCCGTGCACAGCGAATCGCGGCTTCACCCATCTGCTTCCTTAACGCGGCTGAGATGCCTGGAGCTGGTGCCTCCTCCAGAATTTTCTGGTGACGTCTCTGCACCGAACAGTCTCGGTCTGACAGATACACAGCATTGTCTTTCTGATCGCAGAAAATTTGTATTTCGATATGTCGCGGTTCGATCAGGTATTTTTCAACCAGCATCTTGTCATCGTTAAATGCACTCATGGATTCACGTATGGCGGCAGCAAGCGCAGGCTCGAATTCTGCTTCCTCTGAGACCAGTCGCATCCCTTTTCCACCACCCCCAGCGGCGGCCTTGAGTAAAATCGGGTAACCGATATCACTGGCCTGTTGCTTTAGCAGGCTATCGTCCTGATTCTCACCGTGATAACCGGGGATGAGCGGCACCTCGGCTGTTGCCATGATCTGTTTTGCGGCAGATTTTGAGCCCATTTTTTGAATTGCCTCAGCACTGGGGCCAATAAATGTAATATGGTTTTGTTCACAGGCCTCTGCCAAGGCCGGGTTTTCTGACAGGAAGCCATAGCCGGGATGGATGGCATTGGCACCACTGAGCTTGGCTGCCTGGATCACTTTACCGATATCAAGATAGGAGTCTTTTGCCGGCGCAGGGCCAATTTGAATGGCTTCGTCTGCCATCTGTACGTGTAGCGCATCGGCATCTATTTCAGAATAAACGGCAACCGATTTGATTCCCATGGAGGTTGCTGTTCTGATCACCCGGCAAGCGATTTCGCCGCGATTTGCGATGAGTATTTTGTTGAACATGGGCCTTATCCTTTACATTCGGAAGATACCAAAGCGAGAATCCTCAATCGGTTTGTTGAGAGTTGCAGACAGGGATAGCCCGAGCACCATGCGCGTGTCCAGTGGATCGATTATGCCGTCGTCCCATAATCTGGCTGAAGCATAATAGGGATGTCCCTGAGCTTCGTAGGTATCCAGAACGGGTTGTTTAAATGCGGCTTCCTCATCAGCAGACCAGGCTTCCCCCTTTGTTTCGAGCTGGTCGCGTTTTAACTGAGCCAGTACACCAGCCGCCTGCTCCCCCCCCATGACCGAAATACGGGCATTCGGCCACATGAACAACAGGCGTGGATCATAGGCGCGACCGCACATGCCATAGTTACCTGCGCCAAAGGAACCTCCGATCAGAATAGTCAGTTTGGGTACCTTCGCACAGGCCACCGCGGTAACCATCTTGGCACCATGCTTGGCGATGCCGCCGGCTTCATACTGCTGACCCACCATGAATCCGGTAATGTTCTGTAGGAAGATCAGCGGAATTTTGCGTTGGGCGCAGAGTTCGATGAAATGAGCACCCTTTACCGCTGATTCGCTGAACAAGATACCGTTGTTAGCCACAATACCTACGGGGTAGCCAAAGATCCGTGCAAATCCCGTTACCAGGGTTGTACCGAACAGCGCTTTGAATTCAGAGAATTCTGAAGCGTCGACTATGCGGGCGATTATTTCCCGACTATCGTAAGGTTTTCGAGGGTCAGCCGGGATAATGCCGTAGATATCTTCAGCAGGATAAACAGGCTCGATCGGTTCGGCGATATCCAGCGTGATATTTTTTTTTCGATTCAGGCGCTGTACAGCCTGTCGAACCAGTTGCAGTGCATGCTGGTCATTCTGGGCGTAGTGATCAGTTACCCCGGAAGTACGCGAATGCAGATCAGCACCACCCAGCGCTTCTGCACTGACAATTTCGCCGGTAGCAGCTTTAACAAGCGGCGGGCCGCCGAGGAAGATGGTTCCCTGGTTTTTCACGATGATGGCCTCGTCAGCCATGGCCGGCACATAAGCACCACCGGCTGTGCAGGACCCCATGACGCAGGCGATCTGTGGGATATTCATGGATGACATATTGGCCTGGTTAAAGAATATACGGCCAAAGTGTTCTTTATCCGGGAAAATACCGTCCTGCAGAGGCAGGTTAGCGCCACCGGAATCCACCAGGTAGATACAAGGCAGGTGATTTTCCTCAGCAATGGCCTGTGCGCGCAGGTGTTTCTTGACAGTGATGGGGTAATAACTACCACCTTTGACGGTGGCATCATTGGCAACAATCACGCATTCTTGGCCATGAATCCGACCGATTCCGGTGATGATACCGGCAGATGGGACTGTGTCCTGATAGACCTGGTAAGCAGCCAGTTGGGACAGTTCAAGAAACGGTGAACCTGGATCAATCAGGTTTTGGACTCTTTCCCGAGGCAGTAATTTTCCCCTGGCTACATGTCTGGCCTGATAAGCTTCACCGCCGCCAAGTTTTATGCCTGACACCTTTTCGCGCAGGTCAGCAACCTGTTCATTCATCGCTTCAGCATTTTTGGAAAATTCACTGTTACTGGTATTTATTTTGGATTTGATGAGTGTCATTTCTCTCCTCTTCTATGACTGGGTTGATTAGGCAGATTCTTTAAATAGCTCTCTGCCAATGAGCATGCGACGGATCTCGGAGGTACCGGCACCAATCTCGTAAAGCTTGGCATCTCGCAGTAGCCTGCCAGTCGGGTAATCGTTGGTGTAGCCATTTCCACCGAGAGCCTGGATTGCCTGAAGTGCCATTTGGGTGGCTTTTTCTGCTGTGTGCAGGATTAGCCCGGCTGCATCTTTTCGTGTTGCTTCACCTCGATCACAGGCCTGACCTACTGCATAGCCGTAGGCACGGGCAGCAGCAAGTTCGGTGTACATATCGGCCAGTTTGCCCTGCATCAGCTGGAATTCGCCGATGCTCTTTCCGAACTGCTTACGCTCGTGAACATAGGGTACCACCGCATCCATGCAGGCCTGCATGATGCCGATCGGGCCCCCTGACAGGACGGTTCTTTCATAGTCTAGGCCACTCATCAATATAGCTGCGCCTTTGCCCAGAGAGCCCAGTATGTTCACAGCGGGCACTGGGCAGTCTTCGAATATCAGTTCACAAGTGTTTGATCCACGCATACCTAGCTTGTCGAGCTTGTTGTTGCGGGAAAACCCCGGGGAATCCCGTTCCACGATAAAGGCAGTGATTCCTCTTGATCCGGCCTCAGGATCGGTTTTTGCGTAAATGACAAAAGTATCAGCATCGGGCCCATTGGTAATCCACATCTTGTTGCCATTTAAAATGTAGTGGTCACCGTCCCGCTGTGCCTTGAGACTGAGGCTGATGACATCGGATCCTGCATTGGGCTCTGACATGGCCAGTGCGCCTACATGCTCGCCTGAACACAGTTTCGGTAGAAACTGTTGTTTCTGCGCTTCGCTGCCATTACGCCTGATCTGGTTTACGCATAGGTTCGAGTGGGCACCATAGGATAAACCCACTGCCGCTGACGCTCGGCTGATCTCTTCCATGGCAACAATGTGGGCCAGGTAGCCGAAACCGGAGCCGCCATAGGCTTCTTCGACAGTGATGCCAAGGAGTCCCAGATTGCCCAGTTTCAGCCAAAGGTCGTCAGGAAAGGCGTTATCAACGTCAATCTGCCCGGCTCTGGGGGCGATTTCTTCGCAGGCAAATTGATAAACGGAGTCTCGCAGTAAATCAATGTCTTCACCCAGATTGTAATTCAGGGTTGGATAAGAAGTGTTCATGGGGTCACCCTCGCGTGTTTTGCTGGCTCACCTGAATTGACCTTGGTGAGGCCTTGAATTGCTTTCAGATAGTTATCCTCCCAGGTCTTGAGTTCCCTGAGCATGCGCTTGAGGTCACGTTGCTGCTGCTTGAGCTGGATTATTTTCATGCGGACGGTTGCGGTGACTTTTTCTAGCTGGTCCAGGTTGTTGCCCGTTGGGTCATACATGTCGATAATGTCGCAGCTTTCTTCCAGTGAAAAGCCAAGTCGCTTGCCGCGTAAAATGAGTTCAAGGCGGACGCGGTCACTGGCATCGTAGATCCTGGACCGACCCTGTCGGGAAGGTGTAAGCAGACCTTTCTCTTCATAGAAACGAAGCGTACGAGGTGTGATTTTGAACTCGCTGGACATCTCGGAAATCGAGTAGGTGGTCAAGTATTCCCCTGTCTGCAATGATCAGTGACTGATGCTATTTACGTTAACGTAAACGTAAATAAGAGTAAACAACAATAGGCAATCTGTACCAACCCAGAGATCGCGGGGATGCCAGCATCGTTATGCTATGGTTGTGCCATGCTGATGAGGGTTTCAGGCTTGATAGCAGGGCGACAGCAATGCTCGCACTCAGGCTATCCATCCCTTGATTTACGAAAATGAAGAGCGGCCCTGCATCAGCATGGTCTTTTGCCCGTCAGCTGCAGCCTTGCTGATTGGCATAGACCGTTTGTTCAACTGTTAGCTGTGATACTCTCAGTGTCTTGATCTATTCGAAGCGAGGAACAGCAATGAATAACAAGATTGACGTTTATCTTGTCTGCAATGCCAAGTATCACGATACTAATTTTGCCCGTTTGGAATTGCTTAAATTACTGGCAGAGCAGGAAGATGTGTGGGTGAAGGTAGCCGATAGTTACGCAGATATCGCCTCGATACAGTCCTCTACATTACTGGTGACCTATACCTGCGATCTTTGCCCCACCGAAGCGGAGCAGGAAGGCTTGGAAATATTTTTGCAAGCGGGTGGGCGATGGCTAGCACTGCACGGCACCAATGCTCTGGTAGAGTTAGTGGATGGCAAGGCGGACACACCGGACAAAGCGCCTCGTTTAATGCAGAGCCTGGGTTCCCGGTTTGTGGCGCATCCCGCGGTTCAGAATTTCAGGGTGCGAGTGACGGATAGGACGCATCCGCTAACCGTTGGAATTGATGACTTTGATATTGAAGATGAACCCTATTACTGCGAATTTTTTGGTGACAATCATGTGCTGCTGGATGCCAGTTATAAGGCGCCCTCAATGGGCTATGCGAGGTCGGACTTTGGCTTGGATCGAGATACTCAACCGCAGATGTATGTTCATCAGGTCGGCGAAGGCCAGGTGCTCTATCTCATGCTGGGGCATTGCACAGGTAAGTACGACATGCAGCCTATGGTTGATGTGGTACCGGTCACGCGTTGTGCCTGGAATTATCCGATCTTCTACGAACTGCTAAGAAGAGGCATACGTTGGGGCATTGGTCAGTAACACCAGGCCGGGACTGTTTCAATGCAGCACAAGAATGGGTGTCAGCCCATACAACCATGCTGCAGTGAGGCCTGCTGTTAATCAGGGTTTGTCAGGAAGCCTTTCTCATCGCGCAGTTCCGGCCTAGACACGCTGGCTCGGCCGTCACCAAATGGGGCATCGCGTTCCGTAAGAGCCGCCTTTAGACCTTCTGTGGCAATTTGCTTAAAGACATTTCGTGCTGCCTGGGTGGTGTGTGCCCGGGCATCGTTTTCAGCGGCCAGGCGTTGCAGCGTTTGCGCACCCATTAATTCCATACCGAGATTAATAGTGCGCTTATTGGCGGAGAGCATTTCCGCATCGATATGGGCCAGGCGATCTGCCAGGCCTTCTACTTCGCCTTCAAGCAGATGTTCAGGGACGGATTTTAGAACAAGGCCAATTTTTGCAGCATCCGTGCCTGTGACAGTGTCTCCTGTAAGCAACAGGCGCTTAGTCCACTGCGGCCCGCAGTGATATAACCAGAGTTGATTGGGTGCAGCACCCATATTGCGAAGTGCCGGGAAACCGATACTAGCGTTGTCGGCACAGATGAGGATATCGCAGTAGAGGGCCAGGTCGGTACCGCCTGCCAGGCAATGGCCATGAATCTGGGCTATGGATGGTTTGTGCATTTCCCATAGCGTCTTCAGGCTTCGCTGGAATCTTTCGATCATCCAGCTGTCATCATCGATACCACGACCGCGCCGCCGCTCCACCGAGTCCTCACCTGAAGCACGGCTCGGGGTTAGATCATAGCCTGCGCAGAAGGAACTACCTGATCCAGCTAAAATGACGCAATGCACGGCCTTGTCGTCATCGGCCTCCCAGAGGGCGTCTCGAAGTTCCTCAACAAGTTCGATAGATAGCGCATTACGTTTTTCGGGTCTGTTCAGTGTGATGCGGGCTCTGCCACGATCGACTTCATAGGTAATGTACTTAAAGTTTTCAGTGTTCAAACTGGCTCCAGCTACAGAATAGTGGGTTGAGTTTATACCAATTCAAGCCCTTGGTGGTCGCTATGCATTGTGACCCAATGAAATACTAGGAAGCGCCAGGTGTCTGGTTCGAATTGTTAATGCCAGGTGGCGTGTTGCTGTCACATTCTCAGCCACAGGGATGGACGCGCCATATGCTGGTATAGTTAAATCTAGTAAGCCAATTGATCAGGGTGACACAAGCTATGAAAAATCCGGCGCCTGCACGAGCTATACGGAAGACAGAAATTGATGCGTTTAATCGCGATGGAGCAGTCCTGTTAAAAGCGGTATTAGACGAGTCCTGGGTTACATTGTTGCGCGATGGCCTGGAGCACGCGCATGACCACCCTGATGGCATGTCGTTTGGTGTATCCATGCCTTTGCGGATAGACCAGTTCCCTGCGAGCCATTCGTCCCAATTGAAAACACTGATGGATGACTCTCCCATAGCAGAGATTGTTGGCAAAGTGTTGCAGTCTCCGGTCAGGTTCTACATGGATCAGATGTTTTATAAGCCCGCTGGTATGATTGCGCCGAGCGCCTGGCATCAGGATACCTGCTATTACAATGTCGAAGGGCATCAGTTGGTTCGTGCTTGGGTGTGCGCGGATCCGGTACCCAGGGAGGTCAGCCTGGAAGTATTGCGAGGGTCTCACCTGTGGAATGTGACCTATCGACCACCGGTGGGCATGGACCCTTCCAGCGATCCCCAGGCTGCGGCAGCACTTGAAGTGGCCTTTGCGGAAGGAAAAGTACTGATTGGCCAGGAAGCCCATGAGCAATGGACCTATTTTGATTCGTTCCTGGACTCAAGTCTGCCTCAGCTACCCAATATTGAGGCTGTTCGTGACTCTTTTGATATTCTCGGCTGGGATGATTACGAACCCGGAGATGTGATTTTGTTCCACGGCAACATAGTGCATTCTGCAAGAGGCGGCGTCAATTTGCCGCATCCAAGAAGATCCCACGCATCATTGTGGGCAGGTTCAGATGTTCGTTATCTAAGACGGCGTAGTCAGGCTATTCCAGATCCCTATGCCCTCTATGAGCACTCGCCAAAGGATGGTCAGCTGCTGAGTGATTTTCCTGCAGTGTTCCCGCTAGCCTGGTCGCCTGGGCAGGATTGAGTTTTTTGACTGTTTAACCCTAGGGCGTTATATGAGTGGCCTGTTATTTACTAATGCGATCACCGCTATAAGCAGATAAGATTTAGCCAGAAGGCAGCCAGCTTCGCTCTGACAAGGTTTAATTGAGATCAGGCTATGGCTTGCTAGCCAATATATGATTGATATTCTTTGTGCAGGTGATGAATCCAATGTTAGCAAGGCAGTCTGAAGCGGTTGATATCAGGAGGCTAGTAGAGCAGTTTGCGGGCCTGCCAGGGGCTCTGCTGCCATTACTGCACGCCATTCAGGCGAGATTCCGCCATATACCGCCTTCAACGGTTGCAACTGTAGCGGCCGGCTTGAATCTGTCCCAGGCCGAAGTGCATGGTGTGATCAGTTTTTATCACGACTTTAATACGCATCCGCCGGGTCAGCATATTGTTCAGATTTGCTGCTCGGAAGCTTGCCAGGCCATGGGTTCCAGAGATCTGGAACAATACGCCCAGGCAACCCTTGAAATAGGGTTTGGAGAGACCACAGCCGATGGTCATATTACTTTGCAACCGGTTTACTGTTTAGGCAACTGTGCCTGCTCTCCCTCGGTGCAAATAAACGGCAAGGTTCACGCCCGGGTTGATGCCGGCCGCTTTGATGAGCTTATCGGTGAACTCAATGACTGCGTTCATGTGCCTGCCAGGAGCCAGGTTAGCGAGCAAGCTACCACCTGTTTCTATCTTCCTCAGGATACCACTGCAGTTGCTCTGGGAGCAGATGCAGTTGGCCAGCAACTGGTTGAAGAATATGCTGACCGTCAGGCTGACTTTTCTTTGCTGCGGACCGGGTCTCGCGGTTTGTTCTTTCTTGAGCCGCTGCTGGAGGTGGATACAGACCAGGGGCGGATTGCCTTTGGTCCGGTAACCGATAGCGATATAGCCAGCATATTAACAGCGCTTGAGGGAGATCCCAGCGGGCATTCTCTTTATCAGGGTGATATCGAAAAAACAGATTATCTAGCCCATCAGCAGCGTATTACTTTTGCTCGTGCTGGCATAGGAGATCCAATTTGCCTTGATAATTATAAAAGCCTGAATGGTTTTAAAGGCTTGCACCAGGCACTGTTATTGACGGCTCAGGGGATTGTTGATCAGGTCAAGCAGTCTGGCTTGAGAGGGCGTGGTGGCGCAGCATTCCCGGCAGGAATCAAGTGGCAGACCGTGCTGGATGCCCCTGGCAAACAAAAATACATCGTGTGTAATGCTGATGAAGGCGACTCAGGCACTTTTGCTGACCGTTTGCTCATGGAAGCTGATCCGTACCAGCTCATAGAAGGAATGATTATTGCGGGTTTGGCGGTGGGTGCCACGCAAGGCTATATCTATTTGCGGTCCGAGTATGGCCTTGCCTTTGAATTGCTAGGCAAGGCGATTGAACATGCTGTTGCCGCGGGATTTCTTGGCAATGACATCATGGCTTCGGGCAGAGATTTTCATCTGCAGCTGCGACTGGGCGCAGGGGCCTATATTTGCGGCGAGGAAACGGCATTGCTGGATAGCCTTGAAGGTAAGCGAGGTATGGTCCGGGTTAAACCCCCGTTACCTGCTTTGAAGGGACTTTTTGGTAAACCCACTGTCGTCAATAATGTGCTCACGCTAGCAGCAGCAACGACCATTCTTGACCGGGGTGGCGAAGCCTATAGTGACCTCGGCCTGGATCGGTCGCGGGGAACCCTGTCAGTTCAACTCGCTGGAAATATCAAAAGGGGCGGACTTATCGAGGTTGGTTTTGGATTGACCCTGCGTGAGATATTAGATAACTACGGAAAAGGAACTTTGAGTGGTAGGCCTGTTCGAGCTATTCAGGTGGGCGGACCTTTGGGTGCTTTCCTGCCTGAATCCCACTGGGATACGCCCATGGACTATGAAGCTTTTGCGGAAATCGGCGCTATGGTTGGTCATGGCGGTGTTGTGGTTTTTGATGACACGGTGGATATGGCGGCGCAAGCGCGGTTTGCTATGGAATTCTGCGCTGTTGAGTCCTGTGGTAAATGTACGCCTTGTCGAATTGGTTCAACCCGGGGTGTTGAAGTTATCGATCGAATAAGGGCTAACCAAAATCGTGAAGATAATTTAATCTTGTTACATGACCTGTGTGACACCATGGAAGCCGGCTCGCTGTGTGCCATGGGCGGGTTGACGCCAGCACCGGTCAGGAGCGCGTTGAGTCATTTCTCTGAAGACTTTAGAAACCATGACCTGGGAGAACAAGGAAATGCTTGAATTCTATCAGCCCCAGCCAGATGGTGGTACACCGGTCAGTACCGGTTCGAAAATGATGACTTTGGCCATTGATGGCATTGAAGTAACCGTCGCCGAGGGGACCTCCGTGATGCGTGCAGCCATGCAGGGCGGAATAAAGATCCCAAGACTATGTGCAACAGACCAACTCGAACCCTTTGGTTCCTGCCGGGTGTGCCTCGTTAAGATACAGGGACGAGACGGTTTCCCTGCTTCCTGTACCACGGCAGCAGAAGCAGGAATGGAAGTTAGGACCCAGTCTGATGAATTAGCTAAATTACGTCGTAATGTGATGGAACTATATATTTCTGATCATCCACTGGATTGCCTCACCTGCGCAACCAATGGTGATTGTGAATTACAGGATACAGCCGGAGAGCTTGGCTTGAGGGAAGTGCGCTACGGTTATGCTGGCAGCAACCATCTCGTTGCAGAAAAGGACACGTCAAATCCTTATTTTACTTTCGATGCGGCCAAATGCATTGTCTGTTCTCGCTGTGTACGTGCCTGTGAGGAAGTACAGGGAACTTTCGCGCTGACCGTTGAAGGTCGCGGCTTTGCCTCGGTTATCAGTGCTGGGCAAAGTGAAGCATTCATGGATTCTGAATGCGTATCCTGTGGTGCCTGCGTCGATGCCTGCCCTACAGCGACATTGGTTGAGAAGAGTATTATCGACTTGGGTAAGCCGGAGCATAGTGTTACAACCACCTGTGCCTACTGTGGCGTGGGCTGTTCCTTCAAGGCAGAATTAAAAGGGGATCAGGTAGTTCGGATGACGCCTGATAGAAAAGGAAAAGCCAATGAAGGTCATGCCTGCGTTAAAGGTCGCTTTGCTTTTGGTTATGTGAATCATAAAGATCGGATTACCCAGCCGATGATTCGGGACAGTATTGATCAGCCCTGGCGCCAGGTGTCCTGGCAGGAAGCTGTGCAGTATGCTGCGCAGCGTTTTACTGAAATACAGCAAAAACATGGCAATAACAGTGTCGGTGCTATTTCGTCATCCCGTTGTACCAATGAGGAAGTGTACCTGGTCCAGAAAATGGTGCGCGCGGGATTTGGCAATAATAATATTGATACCTGTGCCAGAGTGTGCCACTCACCTACCGGTTTTGGGTTGAAAACAACCCTGGGAGAATCTGCAGGAACGCAGACCTTTGCTTCAGTGGACGAGGCTGATGTGGTCATCGTTATGGGAGCAAACCCCACTGATGCGCATCCGGTTTTTGCCTCACGTCTCAAGCGCCGTTTACGTGCCGGGGCGAAACTGATTGTCATTGATCCCCGAAAGATTGAATTGGTGAGTTCACCCCACATCAGCGCCGAATTTCACTTGCCTGTACGTCCAGGAACTAATGTTACCGTGCTCAATGCACTGGCTCATGTGATCCTCAGTGAAGGGCTTCATGCTCAGGACTATATTCAGGAACGAAGTGATCTTGACGCGTTCAGAAAGTGGCAGAAATTCATCCTTGCTGAACAGCATTCACCGGAGACGACGGCTGATATTACGGGGATCCCAGCTAATGATCTGCGTAGCGCCGCTCGGCTCTATGCTGGAGCAGGCAATGCCGCTATTTTTTATGGGCTGGGCGTTACAGAGCACAGCCAGGGATCTACTGCGGTAATGGCTATCGCGAATCTGGCTATGTTAACGGGTAATTTGGGTCGCGATGGGGTGGGTGTTAATCCCTTAAGAGGGCAGAACAACGTCCAGGGTTCCTGTGATATGGGATCATTCCCTCACGAATTGCCTGGCTATCGGCATATTTCTGAGCCTCTAACACGACAGCTGTTTGAGGCAGAATGGGGGGTAACACTGGATCCCGAGCCGGGCCTTAGGATTCCGAATATGTTCGATGCAGCCCTGGATGGGGATTTTAAGGGTCTGTACTGCCAGGGAGAAGATATAGCTCAATCTGATCCGAATACGCAGCATGTTGAAGCGGCTTTGCGATCCCTGGAATGCCTGGTGATCCAGGACATTTTTCTTAATGAAACCGCCAAGTATGCTCATGTGTTTTTGCCTGGAGCTACTTTCCTTGAAAAAGATGGAACCTTTACCAACGCAGAACGACGCATCTCGCGAGTAAGGAAAGCCATAGCGCCTCTGAGCGGTAAAGCTGACTGGCAGGCCACTATGGCGTTTGCCAATGCGTTGGGGTGTAGCATGACTTATGAGCATCCATCGGAAATCATGGATGAGATTGCAAGATTGACGCCCACTTTTGCCGGTGTGAACTACGATAAACTGGATAAATTGGGAAGTATTCAATGGCCATGCAATGACGCGTCTCCCGAAGGGACGCCAATCATGCATGTTGGTGAGTTCGTCCGTGGTAAGGGTTTCTTTGCAATTACCGAGTATGTTCCTACCGATGAACGTGCTAACCGGAAGTACCCATTGCTTTTAACAACCGGGCGCATTTTGTCCCAGTATAATGTCGGTGCTCAGACCAGACGCACGGACAACAGTCAGTGGCATGCTGAAGATACTCTGGAAATTCACCCTCATGATGCGGAGGAACGTGGTATCAGCCCGGGTGACTGGATAGGCATACAGAGCAGGGTGGGGGAAACTGTACTGCACGCTGAGGTAACCGACCGAGTCAAGCCCGGCGTGGTCTATACAACCTTTCATCATCCGGTTTCCGGCGCCAATGTGATTACCACCGATAACAGTGATTGGGCAACTAACTGTCCAGAATATAAAGTCACCGCGGTGCAGGTGAGTAAGGTCAGCCAGCCATCAAACTGGCAGAGGCGACAAAAGGACTACCATGATGAGCAGCTTCGGCTGCTCGAAAAAGCCCAGCAGGTATGAATGATCTAGTTAAAGCAAGAGCGCTCTCACGAGTTGTCTGGCAGGCAGGCAAGGTTGTTTCTGGCGTGGATCAGGTCGCTGTAGAAATGCCTGTGGCGATGGTTTACAACGATATATCTCATGCTGTGATGATGGCAACACCCAGTGACCTGGAAGACTTTGCAATTGGTTTCAGCATGAGTGAGGGTATTCTGGATTCACCGCTTCAACTTCTGGATTGTAAAGAAAATATAACATCCAAAGGCATTGAATTGGCCATGACTATCACAGAAGCACCCTTTGCCCGACTCAAACATCGGCGTCGGGTTCTGGCAGGTCGAACAGGCTGTGGCATTTGTGGCATAGAATCACTGGATCAGGTCATGAATAAACCTGCGTTGATAACATCAGATATTCGAGTGACTCACAGCGCTGTGCAAAGTGCCCTGGTAACGCTGGGTGAGAGGCAGGAATTGCAAAGGCAGACAGGGGCTGTACATGCAGCTGCCTGGTGTAGCGTAAACGGGGAATTGCTGATTATTCGCGAGGATGTGGGTCGCCATAATGCGTTGGATAAATTGCTGGGTGCCAGAAACCGGCAAGGTGATGCTGATAGCCCGGGGTTTGCCCTGGTTACCAGTCGCGCCAGTTATGAGATGGTGTTTAAGACGGCCAGTGCAAATATACCGTTACTGGCAACGCTTTCAGCGCCAACTTCACTGGCTATTGAACTGGCCAATCAAAGTGGTTTGACGCTGGTGGCATTTACAAGACCAGAACGTCATGTAATCTATACTGGCCGACAGCGTTTGCCGGGTTGAAAGGGTTGGATTAGAAGGGAGCACCAATGACACGTCCCGTTAAAATGATCAATCAGATTGCCCTTAATATGAGTGCCAATGGTAGTCATGATGAGGTAGCGCTTCAGGTGGCTCAGCATCTTGAAAAATTCTGGACAGGAACGATGAAAACCAGGGTCATAAAGCAGTGTTCCATCGAAAACACGGAATTTTCACTTATTTCGCGGAAAGCGCTTCACTATCTTGAAGCGATGCAGAAAGCTAAACCATCCTGAGCTCTCCCTGGACAATTCACTCCGGGCTGTCAACGTTAACGAACGCCTGTCCCGAAAAACTGTAACCACAACCACATGGCCTGACTGCAAACCAGGAAATATGTTTTTTGTAAGGTAGGCGCTGAACGCGGAAAAGATAACTGGAACCGGATCAGATAATGACCGTGCTGCCTGGATAGAAATTGCCCGGTACAGCAGTAGAGTTCAAGAAACCGTTGCTTTTAATGCTGTTCAGGGTGTCGACTGTAACGATATGTCCTGCCAGATTTGTTCGACCAGGGATTTGATCTGCAGGCCCTCTTGCCATCGGTCACTGAGTTCCCGTTGATTGCCATCTGTAATGGCATAGGGCGGCGGGCCAAGTTCGACCAGGAATCTTAGGGTGGCAGCTTGTCCATTGCGCGCAGCCCACTTGCTCATCCCTTGTCGCCACCAGGCAAGGAACTGGTCGAGCCATTGTTTGTGCTGAGGGAAGTTCAGGGCAATCTGGATTTGCTCGTTATTGGATACTCTGCCCTGAAATGAATCTGAGCGTTCTAATATCTGGTCTATATATTGACCGTCCTGCTCGCTTAAGGGTAAGGGGAATTCCCGGTCAACCACGAAGTGTGAAAGATCAGCGCATAAGCGTAATTCTGGAACCTGGTGCAAGACTTCCAATGTATAGAACAGGTCGTTTAAGGTGCCGTTGCGGTGGGTTTCCATCAGCACAGGCATGGCATAATGCTCAGCGGTAGTTAACCACGAGCGTACTACAGAGGCCGCTGCACTGGGCTGTAAGGGCATGACGCCGCCGATAATATTAACCTGGCTGGCATTGAGGCTGGTTGCCATGTCCAGTAGTGGCGCCAGTTCTTCTGCCGTGTATGGAAAAGCATTGACCATACATCCTAGTTGATATTCTTTAAAAAGAGGCTTTAAAGCCAGGCACTCATTAATCTCGTCAACCGCGGGATCCAGGCACACGCCATGGTAGCCAGCTTCAGCAATTTGCTTGAATTGTTCAGGCATGGACCGCTCGGCCTTACCTGGAATGCGTTGTTGCATTGCCCATAGTGACTGGTAAATTTCTAATTTTTGCAAAGCAAGTCCTAAAAGGAGGTGAGGAAAGATGCCGCATTTCCGCCAGTGACTCTGGCCTGCTGGGTTGCCTTGAGAAATGCGTGACCTGAGACAGGGGTCAGGCCGGGGGCATCATGAAATATACGATAGGTGCGGTAACGATGGTACATCACTAACTGAGGCCATAGCGGGATTATATTCTCTGCAGAACTGCCAAACAGTTTTTCATGCAGGGCGGGTAGTTCATACCAGGGGGTGGTGGGTCTGGCGTGATGGGCGTTGTGATAGCCAAAATTTAATACTAGCCAGTTAAGCCGAGGATGGCGCCAGGATATCATGGGGCTGAAAGTATGTTCCTGCTCCCAGGCCAGATCCCCTTTATGTTCGGAGACTTCATCCGAATAGAGTCTTAAATGATAAGGGTAGTCGTGTTCTAGACCATCCATGAATCGCAAGACGATGATCATTAGCGTATAAGCGATGATGTAGCCCAGCAATGCTACCGGGAACCATAAAGCCAGGGTTAAGATCAGGCTGCCTCGAATAGTAATAACGATTAAATTGCGGACTCGTTGCGAATGTCTTTGCGGAATGATAAAAGCGCTGAACATCATGATGGTATGCATGAGAAGGTCATGGGCTGGGATATAGAACCACTCAAGTAGTACGGTGACCCTGTAAAATAGCGGATGGCGGAGGAAAAAAGCTTCATAATCAAACCAGACAACATCATCATTATCGACATGATGGCGAAAATGTTTGTAGCGAATATCTTCCTGGGTTCCGTAGCTGGAACCACATAGCCAGCCTAGTATTTTGCCAAGTGAAGCATTGTGCTTGTTTGATCTGAACACGGTGTTATGGGCACACTCATGTATTAAATAGGCACCGATAATCAGCCCGTGAGCGAGCAAAAATAGACCTGGCAGAAAGCCAGCCCAGCCGGAGAAGAACAATAGGGACCAGCCCAGAGTATAGGTCGCCAGGCTATATACGATTGCTGCGCTATGCCGGTAGGCGCCTTCTATGGACTTGAATAGCATCATTTTCCTTTTGATGTGCTTTTAACCCTAATCGTCCTACGCGGTATCGTGTCTGACTTTCATGAACCGAAACCATGTTATTGTCGCCAATTGTCTGACCATTTTCCAGTTACATATTTTCCAGTTTGCCTAATAGCTGATAGTCAGTTTATTTCGAAGTGTTCCCCATAAACTCCCATATGGCTTCTAAACCGATGTTTCTGGCGCCCTGTTTTGCCCAGACATGGCCGCCTTGCCAGGAGCAGGTGACAATCGACGCGGCGCTGGCGCAGTTGGCGTGTTCAGAGCATTGCCAGCCTT
This sequence comes from Gammaproteobacteria bacterium, assembly GCA_012960535.1. Classification (GTDB taxonomy): domain Bacteria; phylum Pseudomonadota; class Gammaproteobacteria; order Pseudomonadales; family Azotimanducaceae; genus UBA9926. The sequence continues at coordinate 70,534 of DUBB01000016.1, read as the reverse complement.
GGTAGCCGTCTGAAACGGTGGGGTAAGGTGTATTGCCGTTTTTGGCACAGTGCTGGGCTTTTGCCCAGACCGATGCAGTGGTGGCTGCGGAATCGTAGATCATACCGTCTGCACTGGCCTGGCCCAGACCGTTAACGACCTGATCCTGGTGGCCAACGATCTGGAGGAGAGATACTTTGCTTTCAGGGCCACAGGCGTATCCACTTGTGGGGAAGCCGTGAACCGGGATCACAGCAGCCAGTTTATCCTGAAGACCGCAGGCGATGCCTGCAGCGGTCTGTGCACCCTGGCTGAAGCCCATGAGAAAAATTCGGGCTGCATCGATGCTGTAGTGGGCCTGTAGGTGATCGGTTAATCTACGTAGGAATAGCAGATCGTCTGCACAACTTGTTCCCCAGTGACACTGACGTGTCTGCTCTGTTTTCGGGCAGTTTTCGAAATCGTCATAGGAGTAGGATTCGGGTGCGCAGGTAGGGCCAAGAGGACCATTGTCAAACCTTGAGCCAAGGTCGTTAAAAGAGGTTAGACCACTGCCTGGTGCAGACTCAGTACCATTTGGAAAGACCCCTATATAACGGTATCGATTGATGCTGGCGAACATGCCGGTTGTCTTGTGTTGAAAATCTGAGCCGGATCCTGTGTAGCCATGCAGGCCTATCACCAAGGGATGTTTCGATTCGCAATTATAGTCCTCCGGCAGGTGTAAGACATAAGAGCGTTGGACGTTTTGTATTTGGATCGTCAGGGTTGCATCCAGCCCTGTGGCGGCACCGAACAGCGGGCAGCTTACTTTGTCAGCTAAGTTTGCTTGATCATCTGAGGTAGAGTCACCGAAAGCACCTGCACCGAACAGCACGATCAGCATACAGGTAAGTCGAACAGCTAATTTCAGAGTCTGAAGGTATCCTCTATGAAGGTAGTCAACGCAGTAGCAGGTCTTCTTTTTGGCAGGGGGCATTTACAGAATTTATCAGGCGTGGCAGCCATGTTCAATCGCTACCCATGACTGGTTGGACATTTATAGTTGCACCTGGCTTTGATTAATTGCACCGATGATCAAGGCCGCCAAGAACACTTTTGCTGCTATTGTTTAAGTCCTGCGTTTAACGCGATTCTGGGATATGATGATCGACCACGATTCTGTGGTCAGGAGCAATTACAGAGATCAACCAGAGTTTGAGGAGAAAGGAGGCATTGCGCTTGCGGGATGGGCCTCTATTGCATATGAAATCAAGAGAAAGTTTTAATCAGCATTTACTACACCCCTGGGCTAATCTTCCTGCTCTGGGCAAAGATGATTCGACGCCACAGATTTGCCGTGCGGAGGGTGTTTATTTGTACGACAACAACGATCATCAGTTACTTGATGGCCCTGGTGGCATGTGGTGTATGCAGGTGGGATATGGTCGCCAGGAAATTGCCGATGCAGTGTCTGCACAGATCATGGAGCTCGGCTATGCGAGCACTTTTTCGGTTTTTCACCCGGGTGAAACAGAACTTGCTCAGAAAATTGCTTCGGTGACACCGGGTGATCTCAATCGAATTTTTTTCACCACAGGCGGGTCAACCGCTGTAGATGCGGCTCTACGTCTCTGCCAGTTAGCTAACAATATAAAAGGTAAACCGCATCGAAAACATATCCTATGCAGGCAGAAAGGCTACCACGGTAGTACTTATCTTGCTGCATCGGTCTCCGGTAAGGAGAGAGATAAGTCTGCGATGGATACTGACACAGAAAATGTACATTTTCTGTCGGCACCTGATCTGTCTCAGAGTGGGCAGAACCGAACCGAAGAAGATTTCTGTGATTTCCTGATTGAGGAGCTTGAATCCACTATTGCCAGCATTGGCGCCGATAATGTCATGTGTTTTATCGCTGAACCGGTGATGGGGTCAGGTGGGGTAATTGTACCTCCGGCGGATTACAATCGCCGCTGCTGGGAGACTGTTAAATCCCATGGCATATTATATATTGCCGATGAGGTGGTCACCGGGTTTGGCCGATTGGGCCATTGGTTTGCATCTGAAGCAATATTTGATGTGTGCCCTGATATTATCACCTTCGCGAAGGGCGTTACCTCAGGTTACGTGCCCCTCGGCGGTTTCGCCGTATCGGACGCGTTTATGGCCGAAATTTCCCTGGACAATGCAGACGGTTATATTTTCCCCACGGGTTATACCTGGTCTGCAAACCCGGTATCCTGCGCTGCTGGCCTGGCTGTCTGGGATATTATTGTCAACGAGCAGTTGCTCGAGCATGTTCGGGAAGTAGCGCCTTATTTTCAGGACAAGTTGCAGGGTCTGCTTGAATTGCCCTTGGTGAAGAACGTTCGCGGCCTCGGTCTAATGGCGGCGATAGAACTGGAGGCACCGGACGCTATTACCGGCAACACTCTGCTGGATCGCGATTATGCCCTGGGTGAACTGGTTGATCACTACTGCTACCAGTTTGGTCTGATAGTCAGGCCGCTCATTAATGTCTGCGTGCTCTCTCCACCTCTGATTATTACGCTGGAACAGATTGATGAGCTGATCTCCAAATTAAAGGCTGGTATTGAGGCTGCGCACAACAGTTTGACAGGGTAGAGATTCATTGTTGAGAAGGTTTTTTCGGTCACCAGGATCATTGTCTTGCTGGGGCGTTGTTTGAACTTGTTTTAGTAAGGGCACAGTTCGATCAGCGTTGGCTTATCAATCCCTTAACCAGGATGTTCATGAACGCCCTTACTCGAGAGATGACTATACTCTGGAGAGTAATCCAGGCCGGACCAATCCAGGCCGGATCATTCCAGGCCGGACCAATCCAGGCCGGACCAATCCAGGCCGGACCAATCCAGGCCGGACCAGACATCAGATGTGGTTTAGTCCAGGATGTTCATCCACGCTTTATACCTCTGGTGAAAAAGTGCCAGGTCACCTTCCTGTGGTGTCAGATAGCCTTGTTGATGAGGAAGCGCCGTTATGCCCTGTTGGTTTAATTCATTGACCATGGCATCTTCGGCGAGCACCTGTTTTGAAAATGCTATCGCCGGTGTTGGATCAAAATCTGCCTTGGCCATCGCTTCTGGGCTGAATAACCATTCTGCTGAAATACGGGTCCGGTCAGCGGCCAGGGGAATAATTGAGACCTGCCTTATGTAATCAGAATGGGCAACGATATACTGGCTAGGGTATAGTTCCATGAAGGTATGACCTGCGTCGCATTCTGCCCTGGAAAGATCGGGGAAGGGTGACGATATGGCTTTTCCTGTGGTGGTCCAGGATTCAATTCCGGAGGCTACGGCATCTGCCAGCTCGGTGTCCGGGTCAAGTCTGTCGGTTGATAATGCTGCCTGGTACAGGGGTACCAGTTTACACAGTTCCGGGTGAACGCCTGGACAGTGGTAACATTCCAGATAATTTTCCCAGAATATTTTCCAGTTACAGGCCAGTTCAAACTGGTGGCTATGGCCTAGTTTCAGTTGCTCTAATGGCCAGTTGTTCAGCACAGCGAACCCCGGGTCAGCAGTTTTGCCGAGTTCTACTGAACTGCTGGTATCCAGGTTCAGATAAATATTACCTCTCCAGGATTCGCACGGGACAGAGTATAAACTGAAATTTTTGCTTTCGTTGGCAAGATCAAGAAATGGCGTGCTCAGCAACTCACCGTTCAGAGAGTAGCTCCAGCGATGGTAAGGGCACATGATCCGCCCCTGCGTGAACTGTCCCTGGGGAGTCTGACACAGTGCAGAACCACGATGTCGACAGGTATTATGGAAGGCTCTGATACCACCGTCTTCACTGCGAGTAACGATAATTGATTGATCGCCGATAGTCTGCAGTATGTAGTCCCCCGGGCGGGGTAGCTGGTCTGCGCGTCCGACGTAGAGCCACTGCCGGTACCAGACGTTGCGTAACTCCTCCTGATACACGACTGGGTCCAGATAGAGTTCAACCGGCAGTGATGATTGCAACGTAGCGTTGGTATTCGATTTATTGGTATTGGTATCCGTCATAGCTGAGCCGGCCTTCTAATTGATAATTCTGGAAAAGGTTTTATTAACAAGCATGCTGGCTAGGAAGTATGCTGTGTTTGGCGTTGGTTGTCGAAAATCATGAGTTTGATCAGTACTTGTCAGTGGCGCTCAGCATAAATTGCTTCCCCCAAGTCTCTGCGTAGGCAGTGGCGGCCTTTCACCGCTTGGCATGACCTCCCTTGAGGCATTACACTAGTCTAAATCGTTTTGCCTAAAGTGATTCTGGTTGATCATGATCAACGCCTTCCCAAATTTTGTCAGCAGCCTGGCCGCATTTTTGAATAATGGCCAGTTACTCAAGTGGTTTGTATACGGGTTATTGATCATTAATTTTGGTTTTTACTTGGTTGAGGACCTAGGTGTCGCGTCACAGGTGTTACGAGGCGGCGGCACCTTGTTGCAATGGTCCAACGAATTCTCCACAACACTGGATGTTTTTGGATGGCTGGGGCTGCTTATAGTCTTCGAATTCGAGACCTACCTACTGTCAGATGAAACTGTCGAGCGATGGCAGGTTCGCCTGGGACTGAATACGATTCGATTGTTCTGCTATGGCTTGTTGATTCATACCGTCATGGCTCGCGTAACCGATACGCTTGAATATGTCGCAGTTGAAAAGGAAATCGAGGTCACCAGTCTGTGTCAGCTTGTGGAGCGGGATTTTGTTTTTACTGAAAATAACCTCTACACCCCGATTGATACTGAAAATTGCCTGCAACTGGCTCGTAGTGAGGGTTTATATGTTTTACAAAAGGGCATCGTCACCGATACGGATGGTTATACACTTCAGGGTGTGAATGCCTGGATTGATTTGCAGGATGTTCTGCTCTGGTTGCTGATTGTGGCGGCCATTGAACTGACGGTTTATCTGCAGAACCAGGGGGTCGCCGAAGGCTACCTGATGCTGTTGGCCCGTATCTCTAAGGTTTTTTACTGTGTATTGTTTTTTCACGCAGCATTTTGGGCTTATAAAGGGCACTGGTTGTGGGCCTGGGATCAGTCGCTGTGGATATTGGGATTCTGGGCTATTGAGAATAATCTTTCTGAGTGGCGTGACGAAATTCTTAGCGATGCAAGAGAAGGCCAGGAACCCGCTATTTAGCGGTGTTCAGTTTCTGGTCAATCAGGCATGGCCCTTATGACTACACGATCTGCAGTTAAAGAGTTGGCGAAGGGGTGGTTTGCTGGTATGTACCTGGGGTTGCGGGAAAATTTCAGATTCTTCAATTAGAAAGAATGAGTATGAGTAATCTTCGCCATTGGCTGATCATGACTATCTTGTGTTTTTCTGGTGGCATCATATTTATGCTGCCCTTTCTGCGGGAAGTGTATTACATCCCCATGCAGCAGGCCTTTGGTTATGACAACATCCAGATGGGCGTGCTGATGAGTGTTTTTGGTGCGTTATCACTGCTCGCTTATTTTCCTGGGGGCTGGGTTGCTGATCGATATTCTCCAAGGAAACTGATCAGTAGCGCATTATTGACCACAGGTCTGGGTGGTTTTTACTTTGCAACCTTCCCGGGTTACGTCGCCAGTATCGTTCTGCATGCCTTTTGGGGGGCTAGTATCTCATTGGTCTTCTGGAGCGCGCTCATTAAAACGACACGTTCCTGGGCGCCGGAAAATCAGCAGGGCCGTGCCTTTGGCACTTTAGAGAGTGGGCGAGGGGTTGCAGAAATGCTCAGTAGTACGTTATTCCTGGCTGTTTTTGCCTGGTTTGGCAGTAACTCAACCGCTCTGTCACAGGTCATATTCCTGTTCGCCATGTCCAATATTGTACTGGCTGTAGCGGCCTGGTTTGTACTCGTTGATGAGCAGGGTGGTAGGAATGAGGTGTCGTTGGTACTACCTGGTGTTGAGGAGGTTGTTCAGGTCATCAGGATGCCGATGGTATGGTTGATAGCGATGGTGGTACTCACAGCTTACAGTGCTTATTGGGGGTCTTTTTATTTTACCCCCTATGCCAGTGATGTGTTTGGCGTCAGCGTAGTTACAGGCGGTGCAATCGGTGTTGCCAGGATGTGGTTGAAACCGCTGGCTTCATTTACCGCGGGCCTGGCCGCTGATCGTTTTAGCGTGGCTAAAACGGTATTATTTATGATGCTGGTAATTACTATCTGCTTTACAGGGTTTGCCTTTATCCCAGGAGGTGCTGATTATTTTTGGCTCATGCTAGTGAATGTGGCTCTGGTTTGCATTGCCATTTTTGCAATGCGGGGTATTTATTTCGCGCTATTGCAGGAAGGCGGAATTCCCCAGGCAGTTACAGGCACGGCAGCGGGATTAATATCGGCGATTGGTTTCACACCGGATGTTTTCATGCCCCTGCTGGGTGGTTTCCTGCTGGATACTTTTCCTGGTGCGCAGGGTTATCAGTATCTCTATTTAACGATAGCTGCACTATGTGGTGGTGGCTGTCTTGCTGCTTTGGCCATATTGAAGCAAGGCAAAGCGCGGAGCTAGTCAGGTCCGACCATCTGCTGATGCGTTAACGCAAGGTGCGAAGGCTGACTCACTGCAAGCTCGGTTGTTTCTATGCGCTGTTGATGGCTGGGCGTCTTGCTGATTTCCTTCAGTGCAGTGGCCTGGCGTCTGCCGCTTAAATCACGGCTTAATGCCTGGCAGAATCAGGCCAGGTGAGTCAAGGCCACGCGTATCTAAGTAAGGTCCAGCGGACCGGTTCTGGCAGTCGTGTCAGTTCTGCTGATTGAGCATCGCTGGCTTGGCCGCGAGTGATTTTGATCAGATCACAGCCCCCGGTGGATTAACGGCAATAGGGATATCCCGGAGATATAAATCAGATCGGGTGGTGACCAGGTTGCGAGCATAGTCGTGCCCGGAATAGATGGCATGGACAATTGCGCCAGGGGCCAGGCAGTCTCCAATGCGGTCTACAGACTTAATACCCGCTGCCAGGGTTGCATTGGGGTTTGAAATAAGGGTTTGATACAAGCTATCGTTAGGTATTCTCAGGCCTACAATGAGTACCGATTTTGCAGCCAGTTGCTGTAATTTTTCAGTAAAGATATTAGCCAGGCCAACTGTTTCATTTTCATGGCTTTGTAGCAGCACCTGGGTTATCACAGGGATACCCGCATTTTCCAGGTTCTGGTGCACGAAAGGCTGCTCATTAGTCATGATAGTCCACGCGGAAGCATGGCCGGCGGGCGTAGCGTAACTGACCGAAAGCCCTTGTGCCGCTAATTTTTCCGCTAATACCCCTCCCAGGTAATAATTATCAAAGTCGTAGACTAATACCGGTCCATTGATTTTTATACCCGCAGCAATATCGTCCGGGGTATAAACATTGGCTTGGTTCAGTTCACCAACCGGTATCTCCAATGAGGAATAAAGGGATTTTGTCCATTTTGCACCGGTTGCGACAACGACCCGCTCGTGGCCCAGTTCAAGAATATCGTCTCTGCTGAGTTCACTGTTGCTATATAGGTCGACGTTGTTCATTTGTTTCAGGGCATAAAGGCGGTAATCAATGACTCTCCTCCAGGTGCTGAGGCCCGGCAGGGCTGTTTCGAAGTTGAGTCTTCCGCCCATGGTTTTGGATTGGTCCGATAAGGTGACCTGGAAGCCCTGTTTGGCGGCGATCAGGGCAGCTTCAAGGCCAGCAGGACCGGCGCCAATAATAAGCAGTCGGTCTTCGCTGGATGTTCTGTTGAATTTCTCAGGGTGCCAGTTCTTGCGCCATTCCTCACCCGCAGTTGCATTTTGGGTGCAGCGAACCGGAACGCCATCATGCCAGCTTGATATGCAAATGTTACAGCCGATGCATTCTCTTATTTCGTCTTCCCGGCCAGCTTTGATTTTGTTGGGCAGGAACGGGTCGGCTATGCCTGCCCTGGCACCACCGATGAGATCGAGGATGCCTCGGTTTATCTGTGATGTCATGGTATCGGGCGAGGTAAAACGGCCCACGCCCACCACTGGTTTGTTGGTGATCTGTTTGACAAAATCAATAATGCTTTCATGCGAACCTTCTGGTCTGAAACGCGAAGCGCTGCAGTCCGTTGGGCTGGAATCCATCTTGACATCCCAGAGATCGGGAACTTCAGATAACAGCGAGACAACTTCATGGGCCTCGGATTCAAAATGGTTACTGGGTTTTGCCCTTAGTTCCTCCAGGCTTATTCGCAGCGCGACCGCGCAACTGTCGCCCACGGCGTCCCGGGTCGCATCAATTAATTCGTGCACAAATCGGACGCGATTGGCGACGCTGCCACCATAGGCATCATCACGACGGTTGTATTCACTGATCAGGAACTGGTAGGGCAGGTAACCCATTCCTGCGTAAACATAGATAATGTCAAAACCGGCCTTTTTAGCGCGTATAGCCGCTTGCCCCTGCCAGCGAACAACATCCTGAATATCCGTGGTGTCCATTATTTTCGGGCGTAATTGGCCCATGAAGCCAACATGAGTTGCCGCCCAGCCAATACCGGAAGGTGAGTAGGGCGCAATGCGGGAGCTTCTGTTCATGACGGAAGCTCCGCCATGCCAGAGTTCGATCGCGGCGAGAGCGCCGTGCTGATGTATGGCATCACAACTCAAGGCATGGGCATGAATATCGTTGTCGTCCCACAGTCGTGCATAGGGCAGAGGAGAGTCATCGGATGATGGGTGGATGGAGACTGCGCCGGTTGAAACAACACCCCAGCCGCCCTCAGCCTTTAGTCCACGGAAGGCTGCTCGCACCCGAGGATTGGCTTCGGTCATACCGCTGGCATGGGGTACCTGATAGAAGCGGTTAGGTGCGACAACCGGACCAATGGGGACTTTATCAAACAATACCTGGTAGTGTGGGTTCATGGTATGCCCTTGAAAACTAAAGTAAGAATTAAACATTTTTTGGCTGTCCGGGCAATGCAGAAATGTTGTTCTTGAAACTGGAGTCGAATTTATTGAAACCAGGCAGCCCAGGCAGTGCTTTAGTCATGATCACAGCGCTTTGGGATTGCAGCTTTTGCTTGCCGATTACCGCCTGCTACGCGTCAGAGGAAACGGTATAAGCAGCGTGATGAAATGAAATTGCTAGGTCCTGAACCATCCAGATTGACGCACGGCAATAATCAGCCAGTCCGCCATTGCAGCAGGGTGAAAGGGGGTTGTGAATCGTTGTGATGCTCAAATTTGGCCAGCACAGTTGAACCGATGACGACTGGCTGCTGTGGGTCCCCCAGCAGATTGCCCACCAGGCGAACATTATCCGCTGCAGGTATTTCTACAAGCACAATGATGTAGGGTCCCTGTTCTTTCAGGGCAGGATGTACGGGGTGCCAGACTCGCTCGTAAGAATAGATAATGCCTTGCGGGGGAACCTCGGCAAATGTCACCTGTTCAGAATGGCAATGATGGCAGATCCACTCGGGTCCCCATTGCCATTTGTGGCAATCGGTACAGGATTGCAGCAGGATTTTCTCATCCTGTAGGCCCTGCCAGTAAGGCGCATCTAACCCATCGGGTGCAGGATTGGGCTGGGGCAAACCGGTTGCAAGATAATAATCAGTCACAGGGTAGTCTCCCCGCCAAAAATACACGAGCTGACGGGTGTTACCATGGGTCCGGAGATGGTCATTGATACTTCAGAGTTTTCTACCTGACTGGTTGAATCCCCCCTGATTTGTCTGACTGACTCGATGATTAAGCCCAGGCCATGCATATAACATTCAGCGAGATTGCCACCTGAGGTGTTCAGAGGCAAGTCGCCATCAGGAGCCAGAAAGCGCTCTTTGACGAAGAAATCATTACATTCAGCTGGCTCGCAGAAGCCATGCTCTACCATGCTCATCAGGACCCCGCCGGTAAAATTCTCGTAGCACTGCAGTACGTCGACCTCTTTCGCTGTGATCCTGGCCATGTCGTACAGGTGAGGTGCCAGGCTCGGAAAAGTGGAAGATGCATATTGCGGTGTATTATGAACCGATGCGCCGGCACGGTAATGGGAGCCACCCACTGCACCGAGCAGGTAACAGGGCTTATGGGGGAAATCCTTTGCTCGTTCGGCTGAGACAAGAACCATGGCCGCTGCACCATCGTTTTCAAGGCAACAATCGTATAAATGGAAAGGTTCGACAATCCAACGTGAGCTGTCATAGGTTTCTTCGTCTAGTGGACGACCATACATGACAGCCCGGGGATTGCTCTGGGCATGATGGTAGGCGGCAAGTGATATTGAGCGCAGTGCATTTTGCGCAACGCCATGATCGTGCATAAAACGAACCACTTTCATGGCAAACATCTGTGCCGGCGACATGAGCCCATAGGGTATTGTGTGTGCAAAATCACCAGCAATCGTATTACGGCGAGGACCCTGGCCAAATCGACCAAACTGACCTTGCGCAAGGGCTCTGAAAACGACCACACAATCGGCAATACCGGTTGCGATTGCGGCAGCTGCGTTGCCCACAGCGGCTGCACCGCCACCGCCACCGCCACCCCATTGCATATTGGAAAACCTCAGTTCAGAACAACCCAGGGCAGCTGCAAGACGCGAAGGATCGCTTCGATCGTTACTGAAAGATGCAAAACCATCGAGTTCCTTCGGTGATATTCCGGCATTTTCGCAAGCGGCTTTAATAGCTTTCAAGGCAAGTTTGAATTCAGCGTCTGGCGCTTCTCCCCGCTTGTAATAGGCTGTTTCGCCGACGCCGGCAACGGCAACTGTGCCCCTTAAGGATCGCTCTTTCATTTTATGGTGCCGACCTGTTTAGCGACTGCTGCAGCATCGTTTTGCGAGGTATACCTTTCCGGGATCGGGAATTTGAAAATTTCAGCAGCGTTCAGTCCGAGTATTCTGGCTCGTTCATCATCTGATAATCCACCCATGGTACGCTCAATGGCTGCGGCTGAGTGTGGCCAGGTCCCTTCGTGATGGGGGAAGTCGTTGGCCCATTGGAAATTGTTTACCAGGCCATATTGTCTGGCGAGATCCAGGCCGACCTTGTCTTCCTGAAAGGATGCAAAGCCGTTTGAACGGAAGTACTCGCTGGGCAGACGGTTTAACTTTGGGCGCACAAACATATGATGTTTTCGGTATGCTTCGTCGAGCGCCTGCAAGGCCCAGGCTACCCAGCCGATGCCAGCTTCGATGGTACCAAACCGAATCTTAGGGAATTTATCAATAACCCCGGAAGCACACAGGTTGGCAATAGGCTCCATGGTTGGGCTTAAAGAGTGCACAGCGTAATTGATGATAGCGCCGCCGTTACCTCGCGACGTTCGCGGGTCTCTTCCCGTTGAAATATGAAAGGTTATGGGTAGATCGACATCCTGGATACAGGCCCAGAGATCATCAAATTCTGGCAGGTTGTAATTAGCGTTGTTATGGTCAGGGGCTCCCCAGACAGGTTTGCAGGGTAGGGACAAGCCTCTGAATCCGAGTTTGGCGCAACGCTGAATTTCCTGGATGGTTCCCGCTAATGACCCCGGGGCAACACAGGCCATGGGCGAGAGCCTGTCATTGTAATCGGCAAAAGTCTCCCAGGCCCACTCGTTGTAGGCTTTACACATGGCCAGGGAGAATTCTGAATCTGGTGTGGCCCAGATGGTTAAGCCTTTATTTGGAAAAAGCACCTCGGCATCCACACCATCCAGGGTCAGATCCTTGATTCGATCCTGCGGCGTTTTCCCTGATCGATTTCGAAGCAGGTCCTCGCCAGCAAAGTTGATATTTTGAATTCGTACTGGTCGGAAACCTTCTGTTTTCTGCAGGGTATTGCCTTTACCATCCAGTACCACACCTGGCAAACGGTCGTGGTATGCCTTGTCAATTCTTGAGGACAGGAAATCAGAGGGTTCCTGCACGTGACCATCTGCTGAGACCATAAAATACTTGTTTTGATCGCCGGGTCGAGCAGTTCTGGGCCAATCTAGGTTTCCTGGGGTCTCGACTCTCCAGGCATTAGCCTGGTCGGGAGTGTCATTCATGATGAGTTCTCACTGCATTAATGCGTTTACAGTATCGGGCTTTATTTCAATGCGCAACTCACCCCCGAATACAATGGTCATTTGATGGTCCAGGTATAACCGCAGATTTACCGCCGTAATTAACCTGTTATACCCATTCTCTGGCGGGTTTGGAGGGGTAATTTGCTATCAGGACAACCGCAGAAACAGGATTTGAAATCAGTCTGTCCCCGTTAAAAGCCGTCTTCTCTGGTGTAACCCTGCGTGAGCAGAACAGAAACTTAGGCTACTTCTCCTTTGATATAGCGTTCAAGATGGTCAATAACAGTGGATTGTTCGTCAATGATTGATTTTACGAGGTCGCCAACTGAGATCATCCCGATAAGTTCGCCCTTATCCAGGACAGGCAGATGCCTGACTCTCTTTTGGGTCATCAAGGCCATACACTCGTCAACCTTTAATGTTGGATCGACGTAGATTACATTTTTGGTCATGATTTCCGATACTTTTGTATCTTTCGATGATTTTCCCTGGAGGATAACTTTTCTGGCGTAATCTCGTTCCGAGATAATACCGATAAGCTTGCCCTCGTCTGACAATACAGTCAGCGCCCCGACAGACTTCAAAGCCATCATTTCAATAGCCTGGTAGACTGAGTGGGCAGGCCCTATTGACCAGACCTGCTTTCCCTTTGCTTCCAGTAGTGTATTTAATCTGGGCATTTGGAATCCTGTTAAATCGTTAGTCGTCTTTAGATTTAGTTTCCACCTACTGATACGATGTGTAAAGAATTTTCGCACTCACACTTGGACCTTATATGCCTAGATGCGATATGAGACGGATCTGTGGGCGCGCCGCGATGATGGTAAGGTGCCATCGGGCCACACCGGTTTAGGCCGGAATGATTGATTTTTTGGGTTGAATAATTCAATGTCAGCTGGGAGTAGATATCAGGTCTGATTGGTCGGGGTTAATTCCTCCTGTTAATGCCTGCAGTTAATGTAATGCTATGGCGCTTTTGCGCTACGGCATCATCTCGATGGTGTTGATCGGCTCGTTAAACACGGCTTGCTCTCGGCTTGATGCTATTGCGCAGTGAAACCCGAACCCCTGGCCGGGTCAGGAAAACAAGTCAACATCTGGATGAATAGAGGTATGCAGAAAATAACAAGAGCCGTTATCAGAGCCTTCGATCGATATATGCCAGAACCCTTTGCGTTTGGCATCGTTATGACGCTTGCTGCCCTGGTACTCACCTGGTGGCTAACGCCCGCCAGCGCAGAAAAGGTGGTCATGTCCTGGGGTAACGGACTAGCTTCACTATTGCCTTTTATTACCCAGGTCTGCCTGACTATTCTGTTTGCTTATGCGTTGGCCCATCTTGGACCGGTACCCGCCTACCTGGAACGACTGGCGGGTTTGCCTCGCACTGCCCAGGGGGCTTATGCATTTGTGGCCGTGTTTGCGGGGTGCGTGAGTTTGATTGCCTGGCCTCTGGGAACCATTTTGGGTGGCTTAATGGCCAGGCAGGTGGCACTGGCATTTCGACATCGAGGTCAGAAAGTCCATTATCCTTTGCTGGGCGGCGCTGCATTCAGTGGTTTTGTCGTCTGGCACATGGGTTACTCAGGTTCGGCGCCTCTGCTGGTAGCCACACAGGGTAATCCCATGCAGGAACAGCTGGGCGGACTGTTACCGGTCACCCAGACAACCCTTGCTACCTTTAACCTTGTGACCATCGTTCTGACACTGGCTACTGTCGCCCTGGTAGCTAGTTTGCTGGCGCCGGCTGATGCTGAACTGGAGGAAATTGATGAATCCGACGCAGTGCAGGACTCAAAGCAGGAGAATCAGGAAGGACCGTTGCCAGGTCGGTCAGGACCTGCTTACCGGCTGGAAAACAGTCGCTGGTTAACCTCCTTTCTGGGTGTCTTGTTGATTGTCTATGTGGCTAATTGGTTTTATTCAAAAGGGATACAACTGGACCTGAATATTGTGAACTGGACATTTCTGGCTGCTTGTCTTTTGTTGACACGATCTGCTTCAGAATTCAGCCAGGTATTGATGCAGGCTGGACGTGCGGTGGTGCCAACTCTGCTGCAATACCCACTCTATGCAGGTATTATGGGAGTCATGCTGAACACGGGTCTGGTCGCCCAGTTGGCAGACTATTTTGCCCGAATTGGCACAGCCGAAACACTGCCGTTGATTGCCTTTTTCTCCGGTGGTGTCATTAATATGTTTATCCCATCAGGTGGGGCCCAGTGGGCTGTACAGGGCCCTGCATTTCTGGCGGCGGCTGAAGCACTGGGAACGGCGCCGGAACTGATAGTCATGGGTGTTGCCTACGGAGACCAGTGGACCAATATCATTCACCCTTTTGTGGTCATTCCATTGCTGATTATGACTGGGTTACCGGCTAACAAAGTCCTTTCCTATTCGTTCATTTTATTTCTAGTGGCTACCGTGCCTCTTGCCGGGGGATTGATTGTTGCTGGATTCTGGTAGGTTTCCGGCATCAGCCTCATCGGTTAACTATCTCATGAAGGTGTTCATAGGCTGGTTTGGTTCTGTGCTAAAATGCCTGAAAAATGTCTGAGACGCTTGAACAAGCAACTGGAAAGTCTTAAAGCTGATGGCTATTGTATCCTCACTGATGTGCTAGACGCTGCTGAGGTTAGGGCCACCCGTCGTGCCCTGATCGATGCGGCAGTCGAAAGCAAACGTAGAGGGGTGTCAACTTATGTTCAGGGCTTAGATCCCAATGAAGCGAATGTTCGCGTTTTTAATTTACTGGACCTTGACCCGATCTTTCGTAAATTGATTCTTCAGCCTAAGGCTATTGCGCTGGTGCAAGCGTTGATTGGCGAGCACTTCCTGATATCTAATTTCACTGCCAACATCGCTCTGCCGGGTAGCGAATCCATGGCTATTCACGCAGATCAGGCTATTGTCATACCCGAACCCTGGTTACAGCCCTGGGCGATCAATATCATCTGGTGTCTGGATGATGTCTACCCAGACAATGGTGCAACCCTGTATTTACCGGGCAGTCACCAAGTCGCCCGTGTCAGTGAACTACCACCAGACATGAAGACGGCTATGGTCGCTTTTGAAGCACCAGCGGGTTCCATGATTGCCATGGATGGTCGCCTCTGGCACACCTCAGGCGCAAATGTAACCCGTGACCGGGAGCGAGCCCTCCTGTTCGGCTATTACACGGCTGATTTCATAAGACCCCAGACCAACTGGAATGCTAGCCTATCTGCTCACACCCTGGACAACCTTGATGCTCGCCTGTTTGATTTTCTCGGTCTCGGCGCAGCGGCAAATCTTCGTCAGAGTTCCGTGATACTTGAGCCTGCAGATCACTAGAGTGGCACTATTAACGCGGCTCCAGTGAGCCTTAAATCAGGATTTTGCTCGCTGCATCACTCGGATCAGACCCGACATTTCCTGGGCACTGGACATATCGATAAGCTGGTCCTTTTTATCGAGTAAATCTTCATAGGTAACGTCGGCATTGAATTCCAGGGCTTGATTAACGAACACCGCGCTACGTGAAAACTGACCGTTACCCGCATGGAATGTCTGCCCGGTGGGTGCATCTTTGGCGCACATCAGTAATACCACCGGTGTCACCAGTTTGGGGTGGCGCATTGGATCCGGGTCATCAGGGTTAACTTCGATACCAGGAATGGTTCCGATGAGGCGCGTCTCGGCTGCTGGCGCCAGGCAGTTCACCTTGATGTTTTTAGATAGACCTTCGATGGCAAGTACATTCATCATACCCAACATGCCCATTTTTGCGGCGCCATAGTTGGCCTGGCCAAAATTCCCAAACACCCCAGAAGTTGAGCTGGTGAACACGATTCTGCCGTAGTTTTTTTCATACATAACTGGCCATGCTGCTTTGGTCACGTAACCCGTGCCATTGAGGTGCACGTCCATGACAATGTCCCAGTCTTTCATGTCCATATTCTTGAAACTCTTGTCACGAAGAATTCCTGCGTTGTTAACCAGGATGTCTACAGTGCCAAAGGCATTCAGTGCATCATCAATAATTGACTGTGCCCCTTCCATGCTTGCAACCGATGCCTTGTTGGCAATCGCCTGGCCCCCGCCTGCGGTAATCTCGTCTACAACGAGGTCGGCCATGTCACTGGCGCCGGTACCATCACCACTGCCGCCCAGGTCATTGACGACTATTTTCGCCCCGCGGCGGGCAAATTCCAGTGCATGGGATTTACCTAAACCGCCACCGGCACCGGTGATTACAACTACCTTATTCTCAAATTCGCTCATAATTCCTCTCTTCTTAATTGACTGACAATACCGTACTTATTATAACTTCGATAGCGGGTCTCATTATCAGGTTGCTGGTACCGATAATACTTGAAAACTGGTTGGTTGTTTTCAAAACCCTGAGCGTTACTGTCGCACTATCTTATTTGGAATTGCTGGGCTCATATTTTCCATGGCCAAGTGATTACTAGGTAATCTTAACTGTTGGAATGGACTTTTACCTTACTATTGCCAGGCTCAGTCCAGGATGCAAGAACCTTTGACCGTTTCATCTGCTCAATCAGGAAGCGATTCGATCGAGGATGGGTAACAGATAAGTCAGGAAAATTTCCGGATTTTCGCTCATTGGAAAATGACCCACGCCTTTCATTTCTTCCCAGGTTGAACCGGTAATGGCCTGGCTGGCAGCTTTGCCCAGCTCTGCGGTACCGCTGTAGTCGTACTCTCCGGAGAGGATGTGTACACCCACCTGGTTGGTATCTATTTCCTTGGCCTGGCCACGTAAATCATAGTCGGCGATATAATAGTAAAGATCGCCAATAAATGCGGGTGGCCAGCCGCTGGCATAAACGAAGCTGGTTTCCTTTCGATAAGCGATTGGCGAGGTCGGCGACATGAGCCCTTCCATGAGTTTCGCTTTATATTCATTGCTGACCTGTGGATGCCACATCACATCTAAGTTCTGCAGAGCACCTTCGATGTTCAGAGCGCCTTCAACAGAGATCACAGCTTTAAACGAGTCGGCATGTTTGTGTGCCAGATCCAATGCCAGCAGTCCTCCCACTGAGCAACCCATAAAAACCGGTTGATTAAGGTTGAGCGCCTGGCTTAACTTTAACGGGATTGAGCGCAGAAATTCTCCTTTCAGATCATATTTTTCCTGCCACCATTGTCGGCTTACCGGCGGAACGGATTTACCATGGAACGGTAAATCGTAAGCGATCAGTCTGAACCGATCAGTGATCTCGGCAACCTCGAACAGGTGGCGCCATTGACTGCCATGAGCGCCAGCGGTGTGTTGCAGTAATAATGGAATACCTGCTCCGGCCTCTTCAAAGTAGATCCGGTGGTCGTGTCCCTGAAGTTCAATGTGCACGTACCTGCCGACTGGCGCGTCAATGACACCCTCTTTCTTATGAAGGTGAGGGATTGCCTGGTCATACTGGGTTGGCGGGCGCAGTAGTTCTACAGCTCGCACCACTGCAGCGAAGTATTGGGCATGCAGCAGGGAATCGCCGTCACGGGTGATACCCAGGCCTGCAGTAAGGTTAGCCAGGAGGTCGTTATGAAATCGAGGTGGCACGGCTTGCAGCAGTCCCTGCCAGACTGAGGTGTCACCGGAGTATGAAATGATGCGGGCAGGCTTGTCGGGTGCACCTGAGACAACGCCATCATTTAGGAACATTGCCAGAGTCTGGTCGCCAATGTTCAGCCTCAGTCCACCATGCCAGTGCCGGGCCGCCAGCATGAACTCGCTATCATCCCGGCAAAGGGCTTGCCAGGCTTTCGAACTCGGTAGTGATAAAGCCATGCATAGACTCTACCGTTTCCTGGGATAGATATCATCTTTAGCTTTCCTTCGACGTTCTTACCGGTATTTTGTTTAGATGCCCTTAGGCATCATGCTGAGAAGCCTATAGATGTTTATTGCCAAGGTATTGCGGCTTTTACTGCTGTGATTATCAGTCATCCGCCGGCCAGGTCCCGTGGGCGTTGCGACCTTGGGCAACGGTTACTCGCCAGAGTCTGGACTTGGGGTAGCGCAGCGCATTATATTACCTATCCTGCTTGGAAAGATTTGTTCGAGTCGTTTTTTGTGAGGTAATCTGCATGTACGATTATCAGTTTACGGTTGTCGATTTTCCCTCGGTCATACTGGCGTCGTGGCAATCCAGGGTGCGGGTTTCAGATATTCCCGCTCGGATTCCGAGGCTGTTCGACCGGGTCTATGCCGGGTTACTGGCAGTTGGAATTGAGCAATCGGGTCACAATCATGTCCTGTATGATCAGTTCAGTCCTGATGGTATGCGGATGCGTGTCGGTGTTCCGGTAACCAGCCTGTTCGAAGATAGAGCAGAGATAAAGTGTTTCGAGTTTACCGGTGGTCGAGCAGCACACACTCAACATCGGGGCAGTTATAGTCAACTCCACGAAGCGCAGGGTCAATTAAATCTTTGGTGCAGGCAGCAATCTGCTGAAGCAGCTGGGTTATCCTGGGAGGTCTACGGCGATTGGAGTGATGCCATCGACGATCTGGTTACCGATGTTTATATCTTGTTGAAGTAATAGATGTGTTTGCAACATATTAAAGCGATAGCGGCGTGGCTGTATTTTCTTAGTGTTGTAAGTGACGATTGATGTTGTTGCAAACCGTTAGTGCGGGTGAGTACTGAGCTCAGACCCCAGACCTCTTCAATACAAACCAGAACGGTGTGATTTTGATGAAAATCAGTGGCACTGTCTAATTAACGATAATTTCGTCGCTGAGAAGTTTACCTGCAACATTTAACCCGCCTGCATTGATAACGTCGCTGTAGCCCAGTTGTCGGAGAATATTTCTTGCCTTTCCTGAGCGGACACCACTTCGGCAATAAACGTATATTTTCTGGCCTTTATCAGGAAGCAACGTGGTGCTCTGTTTAGCTATATTCTGTAAGGGTATGTGTTGGGCTGATGCCAGATGACCGTCATTGAATTCTTTGAGCGTACGAACGTCTATAATCAGTGCATTGTCGTGTTCTGCTCCGGTGCCGTGAAAGATCATTGTTGATAGTAAGAGTACTAGTAAATACTTCAATCGTATTCTCCATCTCAGTTTACGTTGCAGGTCGGTAAGGCGCGCTGAGCCGGTCTAGGTTTTGCCTCTGAATAAAGCGCTAACAGGATGCATGAAATTGTACCATGATAACCAAATCAGGAAGATCTCGATGCAAGGTCTGTGCTGATGTACGCGATATCAAATAGTAGTCAAGGCAATCAAACCATATTGAGCCTTGTGTTTAGATTCAGCATACTCTTGTGTCACCTTTGAAAGCTCAGGAAAGGATCCGATGTCTAGCCAAAAAAAGAAAGTAACGCCATCGTTCTTCGCTCATGCTGTACTCAAGACCAGTCGGTTTGAGGAAATGGTCAAGTATTGGAAAACGCTTCTCAATGCAGACATTGCCCATCAAGATGCCATGTTTTGTTTTATGACCTATGATGATGAACATCACAGGCTGGCTATCGTCAGTGTCCCTGGATTAAAAGATAATCAAGGTCAGACAGCTGGGTTGGATCACCTGGCCTACACCTATGCATCAATGGACGATCTCATATCCACTTATGAGCGCCTGAAGGTAGCTGGTATAGAACCAGGCTGGTGTATTAATCACGGGCCCACCCTCTCGCTTTATTATACAGATCCGGATGGCAGCAGAGCAGAGCTGCAGATTGATCTGTTCTCAAATTCTGATCAGGCCAATGAGTTTATTGCCTCTGATGCCTTCGTGGAAAATCCCATTGGAATTAAGTTTGAACCGGAAGTGCTGTTCGGACGTTATCAGTCGGGTGAAACGCTTGAGGCGCTCACTGTGCGCCGCCCACTCAGGCAGGGGGAGTCATTCTTCGATCACCTGAATTCCTGAAGCAGAAATAGGTCGTTGCTGCTTCAAACGCGACAGGGGAGAGCGAAACCAGATTCTAAAAGTCATTGGCGAGATTTGCAGGTTTTTGAATCATAGACGGGGGTCAAGTGGGCAATGCAGAATTTGGGTGTAAATCTGGGCGTGGACTCGGTATGTCGACGGTATCGATAGGCCATTCAACCAGCACAGCTGGTTGCAGCAGAGTAAAATGAGGTACACAATATATCAATCAAAATTGGGTTGGAGGGAATTACCCTGCCTAAGTCGATCAGATTGATTTTGGCCGGCAATGCCAGTTTGTTTCTCCTGTTGTTGATTATTGTCGAGTCGACGTTAGCGGCGGATACGGTATTGGGGCCGAGCGATGCCTACCTGTGCTTTGAGGAGAGCCGATGGGGCAAGTCGATTCGTGGCATAAGCTATTGTGATCGGGCTATTGCTGATAATGAATCACTGTCCAAGCGAGATCTTGCCGCCACGTATTCCAATAGAGGTATTATCTATTCTGCTAACAGTATCTATGACCTTGCCATCAGGGATCATAATCAAGCTATTGCGATCAGGCCTTTATTGGCTCAAGCCATAGTAAATCTTGGCAATGTCTATTTCAGGATGGGTGAATATGAAAAAGCCGTTGCTAACTATGACCAGGCGCTTCAGGTAACCGGCAGTGCTCATACCACGACTTACCTTAATCGTGGGCTGGCACAGCTTGAAATGAAAAATTATGAACAGGCGAAAGCATCGTTTAGGCAGGCCCAGGCACTCAGCCCGGGCTCCAGTCGGATCGTTGAATTGCTTGAAGAGGTGGAAGCCCTGTAATTCAGACTTGCCAGCGATAGCTTGTTTAATTGGATGTCAGCCAGGTCGAAGTTCTTTTTCTGGTGTTTACTTCCGCTGTTATTTTTTTACCTTACCTGCAGTTCAGTACCGATCAGGCGCGATGTTCGGGTAAATGTGGGGGTAGAAGTATCCTGTTACTCAGCCAGGGTTATCCAAACCACCTCAGTGCTGTGCTACATTGCAATCTTGGCCTGTACCATAGACAGTGAGTAGATGGGCAGTTCAGTCATATTGCGGGAGGCAAGCATGGATATTCACGGGAAGCCTATCGTCGTTACCGGTGGTGCCAGTGGCATTGGCCGGGCCATCGCTGCCTATTTGGCTGAAGCAGGGGCGATCGTTGCTGTTTTTGATCAGAATAGACAAGGCCTGGATGAAACCTGCCGTTCGATTAACAGCGCAGGCGGTGAATGTCTGGGTTATCAGGTGGATATTACCGACTATAAGGCGGTGCAGGCAGCGGTAGCTGAGTTCGGCAAGGCCTCGCAGTCGGTACTCTACGCGCTGGTGAATAATGCTGGCTGGGATCGCGCCATGCCTTTTATAGAAACGACGCCAGAGTTCTGGGATCAGGTGATTGCTATCAATTTAAAGGGTCCGATAAACGTCACCCATGCCTGCCTGACGGCAATGGTTGAGCAGGGGCAGGGTAGAGTTATCAGTATCGCCTCCGATGCAGCAAGAGTGGGTTCGTCAGGCGAGGCGGTTTATTCTGCGGCCAAGGCAGGCATCATTGCCCTGATGAAAACACTTGCCAGAGAACATACCCGCCACGGCATTACTTTTAATTCAATCTGTCCGGGCCCGACAGATACGCCGTTGCTGGCCACGTTTGATGAGGATGGAAGCGGTAAACTTGCTTCTGCCCTTGAGAGGGCAATACCCATGCGCCGCCTGGCGCAGCCTTCAGATTTTCCGGCCCTTGTGGGCTATTTTCTTTCTGCAGAAGCTGCGTATGTCACCGGTCAGACAATCAGTGTATCTGGTGGTCTGACCATGCATGGTTGACCCGACCAAGTGTGGTAAGACTATTCCAGACCACCGCTAACAACCTATGTGGCGCTGGTGTTTATGACCCTGTACTATCCGATTTTTAGGCGTTTGCGTACCCAGGATCCGAGTTGCGGCCCTGGGGGATTTATTCGGTAGTTGGTTTAGGTTTCATTTTGGCTATTTCGTCTTCCATGATAGTGTCCTTGACGTCATGAGATCCAGAGAACACCGCTAGTATTCGGGCAATCCCATCACCTGAATTGATGCCATTGTGAGCCGAGCGAAACGCCTCAACAAAGGCGTCGTCCTTAGCATACACACGTTGGCCATCAGGGCCATAGTCAACAGTTATTTCACCTTCAAGAACCCAGGCAAACAGGGGGGCGTCATGTTCGTGCCAGCCGGTGCTATGCCCAGGTAACATGGTCACCACTGCAGCAGTTATCGCTGGTTCGCCGCCTGGGTATTGGAAAGTTTGGCCAATGATGGTCCTGGAGCTAGCAAGCAATTTTTATACAGGCGGGTAATGGTCTTGCGCCTGTACTAGAGAGTTCAAGGTCGTTGCCGAAATCATTGTGATAGCGATTGCGATGAAGGCTATTTTTAACATGGCGTTCTCCTTAATTTACGAATTATAGATCGTATAAGATGAATAAATGAGCCTGGGGAAAAGAAGCATTGGCCACACTCTACGGTTCCACGAATCTCATGAGGATAAAATATTTCATCTATAGCGTAAATTTACCGTAATCGTGAATTGTTGCATTTCATAGGACAACAATCAGCTCGCCTTTTTACTTGCAAGCTTTTGTTTTATTGGAATTTAAAGTGGTTTATGTTCTTCCCGATGAAGCGGCTTACGATAGCGGGCAGGCAATCAGTGTCTGGTAGTCTGATCAGCCGTTGTAAAGTATCAGAGAGTTTTGTTGCCTCCCTGGCGGCTAGACGGGAATACAGCGGCTCGTTTCTCGCGCATGGCGCTAACCCCTTCTTTGGCATCTTCGCCTAGAAAGCCCATCATCTCCATGCGCAGGGAGTTTTCAAAAATGGGTGCCGCCATCTGCATCCAGCCATTGAGGGTTTGTTTGGTGCCGCGGATTGCGCCCTGGCTCCCAGCGGCAAGTTGATCAGCAATTTTCAGTGCAGCTGGTAGAACCTGGTCCTGGGGTCGGCAGAGGCTGACCAGGCCGATACGCTCTGCAGTGACACCATCGATGAAATCAGCAGTCATCAGGTAATACTTCGCTTTGGCCATGCCGCACAGAATCGGCCAGATTATTGCGGCGTGATCACCGGCACCGACACCGAGTTTGACGTGACCATCTGTGATACGGGCTGTCTCGGACATAATGCTGATATCTGACATCAGTGCCACTGCCAGGCCAGCGCCCACTGCAACGCCATTGATGGCTGATATTACCGGTTTTTCGAGACTTAGCAGGTTAAAGACGATGTCTCCGGCTTCTCTCTGTACGCCTTTTATAACTTCCGGATTGCCAACCATGCCAGAGATCCATTCAAGGTCGCCACCTGCTGAAAAGGCGCGATCGCCTGCTCCTGTGACCACTACAATATTGGTTTGTGGGTCAGCGTCTATGGTTGCCCAGACCTGAGTCAGTTCGTAGTGCATCCTGGCATTGGTCGCATTGAGTACGTCAGGACGATTAAGGGTCACCAGCAATACACCATTGCTCCTGTGCTCGAATAACAGATGTTTATAATCTTCATAGTTCATGGATACACTCCTTGGCTGAATGGCTAGACGGGGTCAGAAAAATTGGGCATCACCTTACGGGAGAATAAATCCAGTGATTCGTTTAATTGTTCCGGTGTATGGATGCCCTGGGGTAGCAACAGGAAAGCCTCGTCAACAGGCACCGTCTTGGTAATCTCTTCAATCTGCCGGTTGATGGTATCAGGACTGCCCACCAGCAGGTGCGGTATACCCTGACCAAACGGCATTGCCCAGGTATTCCAGAACCACTTCATATCCTCCAGTAGTGCCTGTGCTTTTGCATCAGTCTCGGCACAGATCATGAGGCCACCCCAGCAGGCCTGGTCTCCAGGTTTTACCTCATGCCCCCATCGTTTCGCTTCTTCCTCCCATTCCTGCCACAGCAGGGACAGGAATTCGGTGTTTCCGGACAGAATGATGGGCCTGCCTTTGTATTTAGCCCAGAATTTTGCCGTTGTCAGGCTCTGTGAAAAGCCGCCGTAAAGGGGTATGTTCTGCTGGAAGGGTTTGGGCGCTATTCCAACCTCCTGTACAGCCATCTGTTCAGTAACACCCTGGCCATATTTGTAGTAGACCGGATGATCATGGGGGTTAACGAAACCCTGTGGAGGGAACTGCCAGAATTCACCCTGGTAACTAAAAGTTTCCTTGGCCAATGCAGTGACCACGATATCGACAAACTCGGAGAAATAAGCACGGTTCAATTCATCTTCGGCAGAGCGGGTATTCCAGGGCCCCACGGCATTGAGTTCAGCTTTGACTTTGTAATTTTCCACCCAGCGGGCTTGATAACCTCTTACCAGGCCTACCCCGAAACGACCTTGAAGCATATGATCCAGAGTTGCTATTTTCTCGGCGGTCATCAATGGATTGTTCGCTGTACTGACAAAACCACAGGTAACAATACGCATTTTTTTTGTGTGCTGGGCCAGCCACATGGCCATCAGGCAGGGATCGTTGGAGATTTCAAAACCTTCGATCTGTAAATGATGCTCTGGATGGCCGAACGAGAAATAACCTCTTTCTTCTGCAAACCCTGCTAGCTGAGCAAGCTCGTCGAGCATCCTCTGGTACAGATCAGGTTTGCGCCCGGCCATCCCCATTTCAAGCTCCTTGCGGCGGCCAATAGTGCAATAAACGAATAATCCGAATTTCACTTGTTGTCTCCTGGTTTAGCTTGTTTGATGTATTCTTCCCCGTGCAGGCCTTATCTGACCAGTTGTTCCTCAGGAGATGTGGTCCTGCGCGTGGGTGAGTTGCTGGTATTGGTTTAACACTGGAGTGACTGGTATGTCCCGCAGGGTTTTCCAGCTAAAGTAGGAAATCCGTAGTGAGCAAAGTACTTGCTTGGTCCAGGTTGTATAGTGCATTTCTGGCTTTCCGGGACGCAATTCAGGCAAATTAAACGGATTGTCGCTACTGGAATAGAAGTCATTTCCAGATAAATATGTTTGCACCACTGACAACTGAATTAGCAAACCCTTAACCAAAGGAATAACCAAAGGAATAGCCAAAGGAATAACCAAAAGAATAACCAAAAGAATAACCAATAGAATGACAGGTGTTCAGTAAAACCTACCGAGGAGGTCTTGACAACCTAATTTGCGCAGCCTTTAGTGTTCATTATTTTCTGCCCCAGATTTGCTCGATTGCCGATTGGTGCCCGCCATGACACGATGTTCTCCTTTTAAACACAGGCCAGGGATTGTTCAAACCAGCCTCTGGGCATCATAGTCCTCAATTTTTATCTCAGGTCTGATGCCAGCAATAAGATCAGCCAGGACCTTTGCCGAGCCGGCCCCTTGAGTCCAGCCAAGGCCGCTATGGCCGGTATTCAGATAAACGTTTCTGACATGGCTCTCACCAATGAAGGGCAGTCCATCTGCGCTCAAGGGCCTGAATCCCCCCCAGGGATCGATATGTTCAGGGTTTATACTGCTGGCGAACGCTGGGAAATTTTCCGCCACCAGTTGGATCATATATTGAGTTCTGGCTGTCGATATACCGGTCTTGTTGAGACCGCAGAATTCAGCCGTACCGGCGACTCTGAGCACATCTCCAAGGGGGTTGAAACCGGCATGAATAGCCATGTCGGCGATAATATGTTTGGGTGGATTTGTCCATCCTTGGGTAGGAACTGATATGGAATATCCCTTGGCCGGTGCCACAGCAACGGCTATGCCGGCAGTTGCGGCAATCTTCCTGGAGTGGACGCCTGCGGCAATGACAACCGCATCGGCGATGACATCCTCATTATTATTTAGCCGGATCTTGACGCGGTTGTTGGTAGCGATGATGCGATCTGCTGTGGTTCCGAAACGATAACTAACACCTTCTTTTTGGGTTATCGATGCAATCTGGTGACAGAACAGCCGTGAATTGCCGGCATGGTCCTCGGGATAATACACGGCCCCAACCAGGTTTCCCCTGGCAGAGATGAGCGAGCCTTCTGTTTGTAACAGAGCATCTCTGTCCAGGAGTTGCACCTGAGCGCCATAAGCAGTGGCATAATCGGCTGTTTGCGCGTAACCATCCATAGCAACCTGATCGCGGAAAATAATAAGGCTGCCGGATTTGGACTGGCAGTAGGATAGTTGCTCGGTTTCATTGATGGTGGCCATGACATGGCTGGTATATTGAGCGAGATTTCTGTTTTTGATTAAATGGTTGAGAAAAGTTCGCTGGTTTGAGTGGCGTAAGAATTTCAGGCCCCATGCCGTCAGGCCAGGAAGTGCCTGAATTGGCGCCGAAAATGCTGATTGATCGCCTTTGCCTGTCAAGCTATTCAACAGGGCTTTCACTAACATCATAAATGCACCGGGTGCATTCCAGGGGTCAGGCACACCTGCCTGGAGGTAGCCGGCATTGCCGTAGCTGGCACCGAGCGCCGGTTCGCATTCTTTCTCAAAAACCGTGACGTCAATGCCATGCTTGTTTAAAAAGTAGGCGCAGGTGACGCCGAGTATTCCTGAGCCGATAATTGCGACCTTCATTGACGGTTTCTACCTGCTACATTGGGATTCCGGTACACAGTCAGGCTTTTCTCTTTATGCTCATCTTTTTATTCTGATCCAGTTTATGCTTGAGCGCACCTGAAATCTGACGGCTAAAAGCCAAAACCTTCTGGTGAGTCTGATTCGGCAGGATATGTTGATTTGGCCATGAAGGGGTTCAGGAGTGTAATTTGAATAAAAAAGGCTGCATTAGCAGCCCTTTTTATTACCTTGCTTTAGCTCGATTCTACATTGAGTAACGAACCTCGAATGCGTAAGTGCGAGGTGCCCCCCAGCCCTGGAAGCCTGTATTTGGGCCACCGCTGGGTAAAAGCATTGTTCCTCCGCCGAGGAACAGGGCCTGCTCACGATAGACTTCGTCGGTGAGGTTTTTACCGAACAGGGACAGGCTTAAGGTTGAATCGTTGTTGAGTTTCATATCATAGGCGATGCGAGCATCCACCTGCCCATAGTCGCCGTCATAGGTGCGATTTTCAGCCCCCGCGCCAGTATTAACCAGCAGATATTCCCCTGTCTTCTTGTAGCCGACATTAGCGTAAAATGTTCCTGAACCCATTTCCTGATCAAAAGCAAGGTTAACTGCAAAGGTGCTTTCAGGTTGACGTGAGTCACTGTTGCCGCCCAAGGTCCTGATTGTTCCAGCAGGATCGTTGGGATTACCGGGTATGCTGGAAGCACATCCATCCAGGTATTCACAAGCTATACTGACGGTGCCATTGTCAGCATTGAGAGACCCATAGTTGAGCGAGAAGGTGAAGTTGTCGTTGATCAGCCAGCGCGACTCTAATTCCCAACCATCTGTAGTAGAGGTTCCGCCATTGTTGATGATGGTGGTGGTACCCGGAATTGAGCCTGGTGGTAATGAGATAATTGAGCTGAACTGACCTCCTTCCCGATTAATTCGGTAATAAGCAATATTCAACTGCAGCCTACCGTCGAGAAGTTCGTTCTTAGAACCTATTTCAACCTGGTCTGCTGTTTCAGGATCAAACGGTGCTTCACTTGCAGCTCTTGCAGATCGGATACTGAAACCACCACTTCGAAAGCCTTCAGAGTAACTCGCATAAACTCGGTTGCTGCCAGTGAAGGCATAGCTAATTGAGGTTGTGAAGATGCTGTCTTCCCAGTAATCGCCTGAATCATAGCCATTCGGGCTGAGCACGGAAGGCAGGCCGGAGAAATCATGCTCTGACTCCACACCGCCGGTATCAAAAGTACCAGTAGAGTGGTCGTAATAAGCCGTTTGTGCAGTAGTTTCTTCCTCGATGTAGCGCATGCCCAGCATTATTTCCAATGCGTCGTTTGGCCGCCAGGTGATCGAGCCAAAAAAGGCATCGGATACAACATCCTGTGCTGAAAGCTGGGTGCTTTTAGCATTTGGAAACTGGCAGAACACGTCACCTACCGTTGGATTCGCCCTGAATGGCAGAATCAATCCAATGGCTGGGATACCGGCGCAGGGGATGCCGGTCAGGCCCAGAGCCGCTGCAGGTAATTGCAGGATGTTGTTGGTGCGCTGTTTGAAATCGAGTTCTGAATCGTAGTAATAATAGCCTACCATGAAGTCTAGATTGTCATTAAACGAGCCAGTAACGCGCACTTCCTGGGTGAGGACTTCAAATTGCTGTTCCCGCAGGGTGTGCAATTGTGCAAATGGTATGGCCAGGCCATCAACGCCCGCCCCGTCGAAATCCTGATTGACGCCATCTGCGCCGTCGTGCCAGCCCGTGATCGAGTGCAAGGTCACACTATCACTCAGTTCCAGTGTCGCCCTGATACCGACCTGATCGACGTCATAAGTTGTCGGTTCGCGCTTATCGGAGAGCGTGACGAAGGGATTGCTGCCATCATATCGAGGATCCTGTGGCGGAATTTGGCTGGTGTCATCAATATTGTCGTAGGTCAGGGTTGCCTCAAAAGTGTCAGAAGGAGCCCAACGCAATGCAGCTGTAATTGACCGAAAATCGACGTCACCGGCTGTACCGCCGATGTTCTCGTTCATATAAAACCCATCCCTGCTACGATCAATTACACCTACCTTCAGGGCCAATTCATCTTCTATCAGGGGAACATTGAGCCGGACCTTTAATTGCCTTGAGTTGTAGTTACCGGCTTCAACACTGGCATTCACACCGAAGTCGTTGAATCTCGGTTTAACTCGATTCACAACGATGTTTCCACCAATGGTGTTTTTGCCAAAAAGCACCCCTTGAGGACCCCGGTTAATTTCGATGCTTTCCACATCAAAAGTGTCGATGAGTTGTCCGGTAGACGAACCCATCTGAATGCCATCAACAATCACACCAACCTGGGGGCTTTGTGTTTTTTCAATATCCGCATAACCGATACCCCGGATGTATAGAGCAGAAGCCCCAGGACCAGCTGTATTCATACCGATATAGACGTTGGGTGCAAGACCGTCAAAGTCGCGCAGGGTGGTGGGTTTTAATTGATCGATTCGCTCGCTACCAAAAGCGGTAACTGAAAGTGGAACGTCCTGCGCTGATTCATCACGCCGTCGGGAGGTTACTACCACCTCTTCCATTTCACTTGAGCTTTCTTCAGCGTAGAGCGTGACAGGATTGTAGAAGGTGCATGCAATAATCACTATGAATAATACGGTGCTGTTAATTTTCATGAATACCCCTGTTGTGTTGTTCATTTTCAGAAATCATTCTTCGGATCGCCATTTCATGAATCTTTTTTTTATAAAGCGTCTTTATATAAAGACACTTGGACCTAGATTATCAGCAATTGGCTGAATATATAACCGCTAAAATTAGACCAGGTATCTGATAACCATTTAAGGATTGGCTCTGCCTGGCTTTCTGTCAGCCCAGATGGGCCTGACCGCCATCAACCGCAATAGTCTGTCCGTTTACATACCGAGACCCATCGCTGCACAGCTGGACAACAAAACGACCAATGTCCTCTTCACATTCGCCCACTCTGCGTTGCGGTATGGACGCCTGAAATTCTGCGGCTTCTTCAGGATTCCGCTCCATCCACCAGGCCAGCCCGGGAGATTTGCCATGGGGCAGAATGACGTTGGTGCGGATACCCACCGGACCCCATTCGCAGGCAGCGGCCCGAGTCAGTGAACGAATTGCTTCTTTAACTGCTGCATAGGCACCATATCCGGACATATCCCAGCGTTTGGCTGCGGTACTAGCCAGGTTAATGATGCAGCCATCACCCTTCAGGTAAGGATAGGCCAGTTTCATCAGCCGCAGCGTTGCCAGCGGTCCTGAGTCAAAGCCAGCAGCAAAGGCTTCATCGGAGACATCATGCAGTAAACCATTGGGTACTTCCTGCGCATTGTTAACCAGAATATTGAGTTTTCCATATTGGGCGATGCATTGGCTAACGCTGCGCTCCAGGTCTTCTTTGCGCTTGACGTCACAGGTTAAGGCCAGGGCTTGCCCGCCGCGCTTGGTTATCTCCGCTACAGTGTTCAGGAGTTTTTCCTGTGTTCGTCCTGTAACCATAATATTGACGCCTGCGTCTGCCAGAGCAAACGCGATACCCTGGCCGATACCCTGACCTGCGCCGGTAACCAGTGCAACTTTACCTTCAAGTTCTTTCATGATGAATCACCTGTTAGGGAAGAATTTAAGATTGATTAATATACGCAGGGGGGTGGTTACTAGGCAAATGACTGGGCCGGAGCCGGCCAAGCCTATAGGCTGTTTTAGTTGCTGAGCCGGTCGCCATGGCTGGACGTTTATCAGCCAATACTCAGTTCATAAAAGTCATAAAGGTTCTTGCCCATCACCCGCTCCAGATGCGCTTCGCTTAATCCTCGTGCTTTCAGACCATCCCATATGACTTCCATACGGCGTGGTCCATTTAACGCCTCGAAGTAGAATGGATAATCCGAAGCGACAGCCTGGGCGCCTTCTTCTCTTTGTAATTCGGCGATGTAGTCTTTGCTCATCACCAGGCGGCGATGATCTCGATCGCTGCCGATGCAGACATTGTTGATGCCACAGAGGTCAATGGCGTGGATTATATGATCATAGTAAACAGGCAAAGCATCGGTTATTTGTAATGTCATGAAGGGTCGCATTTGGGTCACACCGAATAAGCCGCCTCGGTCGGCCAGTGCTTTCAGGTTCTTGTCTGATACGTTTCTCTCGTGATCGTACAAAGCCTTGCAGCAGGCATGGGAAATCATGACTGGTTTGCTGGATGCTGTAATCGTGTCAGCGATGGTTTCCTCATTGGCGTGAGACAGGTCAATCATCATACCCACTTCAGTCATCTTCTCGACTAACGCATGACCAAAAACGGTCAACCCTGAACCGTTAGTTTCCTTGCAACCCGCGCCTGCCCAGTTCTGGTAGTTGTAGGTGATCTGGCTGGCCCGTAATCCCAGAGCGAAAAACACATCGACATTGTCTAAATTACGCTGGAATTGGGTTGAGTTCTGGGCTAGGTAAAAAACGGCCATTTTGTTTTCCCTGCGCGCTTTATCGATATGGGCAACGTGGCTTGAACGGCTGTAAAACTTGGATTTTTCATCCAAGAAACGGTTGTAGTACAGGATACCCCTGATGGTGTCATCGTAAGCGGCTTGTTCCTGTGCTTTTGGGTCGGCAACGGTAACGGTCATGCTACGGATTCCAGAGTCAAGCATTTCCTGTACCAGGCTGTCTTCATAAACTTCCCGCAGTTCACCCATCGCATCCATGATTAGGGCATTCCTGCGTTTATTCCATGGTCTACCCATGGCTTCTGCCTGGACAGGATTTGCCAGCACAGCCATAAAGGGAAGTGCGGCAGCGCCTGCTAATAAATCACGTCTTTTCATTTTGGCTCTCCCTGTGAATTGTCCTGGTAACTATTATGTGTCGTTTTCTAACTAGGGTAAAACCATAGCAAGTATTCGCATTTAAGAGCATAGCGTGTTCAGCCTAAATACGACGTTAAGGTATTTTTAATCTGACCAGGCCTGACTCCCTGTTAAGCATGGCAATCCTGACAGAGATTGATGTGCTGTTTCAGCCAGGCATCATAGCGGGGTTTCAATGCGCCAAAAGTCCCAGTAAAGGCAAGGCCCTATGAGTCGGGCTTAAACCTAGCTTTGCAAGCCAAATATGCCAGGATAACCGGACAATGAAGCAATGCCTCCGGTATGCATGAAAACGACATTGTCGTCCTTGGCGAAGCGACCTTTGCGAATCAGGTCAATAAGACCTGAGAAACCTTTTCCGGTATATACTGGATCGAGCAGAATACCCTCGTGCTGGGCCATCATCTGCACAGCCTCGATCATCAGGGAAGTGGGTAGACCATAACCCTCACCGACATAGTCGGCGTTTGCAACAACCTGATCCCGGCTGACAGTTTCGGCGGCCAGGCCCATGTGGCGAGCTGTTCGCTGAGCCAGATTGAATACGCTTTCTTCCTGTTGCTGTCGGGGCGCGCGTACGCTCATACCGGTAATGGAAATACCGCTTTGCAGCGCAGCCATTCCCAGGACCATGCCTGCCTGGGTGCCACCACTACCGGTGGCTTGCACAATATGATCGATCACCAGTGACTGGTCATTCGCCTGGGCGGTCATTTCCATGGCTGCATTAACATAGCCTAACGCACCAATCTCATTGGATCCGCCTCCGGGGATGATGTACGGGGCCTGTCCTTCATTGGCAAGCTGTTGTGCCAGTTCTTTCATTGCAGCATTCATATCCGTGCCTGCCGGGTATCTGGAAATGGTTGCCCCATGCAGGTAGTCAAGCAGGACATTACCATTTCGCTGGTAGGCGTCATCTGCATAGCCGGTACGGTCTTCCAGAAGCAGGTGGCAGTTGAAGCCCAGTTTGGCTGCTATGGCCGCAGTCTGTCGGGCATGATTCGATTGTGTTGCGCCCTGGGTGATAATGGAATCTGCACCTTTCTGCGTTGCATCAGCCATTAGAAATTCAAGCTTTCGAGTTTTGTTACCCCCCGTTGCCAGGCCAGTGCAGTCGTCGCGTTTTATCCATAGATTAGGCCCGCCAAGTACTTCAGATAGCCTTGGCAGGGGTTCCAGAGGGGTTGGCAGGTGAGCAAAATGAAGACGAGGGAGGCGGGATAGATGCATGTTTTTCTCCGAATTAAAGGTTAGCCAGGTTTGAGTTCCAGGCTGAATGCCCATGGCCAATAAAGCTCATTCGGGTACCAGCCATTGCATTTCCGGATCCAGTGGGTAAATCGGGCGGGGTACCTGGGTCAGTCCCAATTGCCGGATTACCGGGGTGGTTAACCCCGGCGCGTCTATTTCGAAGACCTGCTCGGCTGCGAAGTACTCATCAAAGCCGGCGCGAAAGTGGCCCCTTGATTTAACGACCAGTACCCGCAGACGACTGAGGTCCACACCCATGCGTTCGAGGAACACAGGATCCGCACATTGATGTCGGGCTGAGGCGACCACGACCTGTAATCCTTCTATCAGTAACAGCGCGCACAGGCCTAGATTAACGCGTCTTCCAGCATAGACGCCGCGTCGACCCACACAGCTGCCCTGGTTCAATTCCAGCACCCGAACGTTAACGCTATATTGTTCAGAAAATCGGATGGGGTCATTGTTGTTGAAGGTTGCCCGAAACAAGGTGCCAATGCCTTTGTCATGGGCCTGCGCTGCAAGCGCTGGATCTATCATCATGCCCAGGGTTCCAGTGTTTATGCCTTCTTCGAGCAACCGCCTCAATATGAAAACGGTATTGCCACGACCGCCACCACCTGGATTGTCAGCGACATCGGCAAGGATGATGGCCGGCTTTCTGGCATCATTGAGAACTTCTTTGCTGAGTATGACTGCCTGGTCGAGGCTGGTCAGTTGGGTAGTATAGCGATGCCGGTCTGCCCACGCGCGTTCAGCCAGGTGCCGGGCTGTAGTCCGTGCTAATTGATAAGCGTTATCTACCCTGGCATCGGTTGTTACTATGATCGACATGCCATTAGTGGATGCGTCTGCCGGTGCAAATCCCGCCAGGATGGAAATATTTATAATGGGGGCTCGAGCCAGCGATTGGCCATAATCAATCAGCTCTGCGTAGGGCCCGGCTGATGTCAGCAGGCTTACCGCAGGACTGATCATGGGGACTTTTATCAGGTAGCTGTGGGTTTTCATCCCAGCCAGCATTAATTTCATGACGCCAGCGGCTTCCTCGCCCCGTTCCCGCTGGTCTACATGTGGGTTGGTGCGGTAGGCGATCATGACATCGACTGCGCGCTGCATGCTGGGGGTAACGTGACCATGTAAGTCCAGAGTAGAGATGATCGGTACATCAGGTCCAACCACGTCCCGGACCATCTCAAAAACAGCGCCGTCGGCATCATCTAATTCAGTACTGAGCCCCGCACCATGCTCGCATAGATAGACACCATCGATGCTTCTCGCCTTGTCTAGACCAGCGCGCATGGCCGCTAACATCTCCTGGAAAAATTCGTGTTCAACGGGCCCACCAGGAGGTGCCTCGGCTAGCAGGATGGGCACTGGTGTCCAGCCTGCTTTATCCATTTCCGTGCAGAAGCCACTCAGCGTTGCCGGCAAACCGGTTTGATCACGATCAAGTTCTCGATGTATGCCTGCAGCATCTAGGTAGAGCGCATCAGTAAATGCCTTCCTGTCGGTGATCGGTGCACTTCTATTGCATTCGAGAGAAAATCCCAGTAACGCGATATTGGGCGGGGGCGGGGTTACGGAAGATGATTCAGCGGCGCTATTCATGAAAGGTTGGTATTATCTCGTCTGGGTTGTCAAGGTAATCGTGGCAGTACTCGCAGCCCAAAAGCAAGCCCTGTACAACGGTGCTGATTATTGACGATGAATTGAAATGTCTGCCCGGCGACTGCGCCGTGTTGTTGGCCCTGAAACTCAAAGGGGTAGCTCCCCGCTGAAGTCTGCAGGGTGAGTTGATCATCGCAGTACACAACATCGACATTCCCCAGCTCCAGAGAACCATAACGGCCCCTCAGCTGGTCGGGATTTTCTCTTTGTGGGTCGTCAGGATAGTCGGTTGTTAGCCAGGGTAAATCTATATCAGTGAAATCGGATAAAATATCATTGAGGATGGTATGACCCAGGTGGGCAGTGGGCGCATCGGAAGCGTTAATCGCGATGGCCACGGATAGTTGCTGTTCCGGTACAATGCCATAAAAACTCGATAGCCCAGGCCGCTGACCGGTATGCCAGGCCAGGATGTGGTCGTCCCGCAACTGTTCAATTTCAAGTCCATAGCCGTAGCCGAAGACCAGTGATGGACGCGAAGCAATAGGCTGCAGGCGGGTCATCATGACCTGGCATTGCTGCTGGCTTAGCAGTTCGCTATCGCCTCTGAGCACCGATAATAAGCGGATCAGATCACTCGGGCAGGTCAGCAGTCCACCGGCAGGGTAAAAAAGGGGCGCATCCCAATAGGGCAGTTCGCGTAATCCTTGTTCCGTGTGCTGCAGGGGTGTCGCAATAGCACCGAAACCTTGTGCCTGTTGCCCGCCTATGGCGCTGTTGTGCATGGACAGGGGCTCAAGCACCCGTTTTTTTGCCACTTCAGGGTAGGGTAGTTTAAAAACGGTTTCAATGATCCCTCCCAGGATGCAATAGCCTTCATTGCTATAACTGTGCAGAGCCCCTGGTGGAGCAAGCATTGCCACTGCCAGCAGGTTAATGTGCGAAATCAGATCGGCGGTTGTCAGTAGCTGTGGTTTTGAATC
Source organism: Gammaproteobacteria bacterium (assembly GCA_012960535.1). GTDB lineage: Bacteria > Pseudomonadota > Gammaproteobacteria > Pseudomonadales > Azotimanducaceae > UBA9926. The sequence goes on along the minus strand of DUBB01000016.1, from coordinate 35,382 downwards.
TGATTGGATTTGTCCTGCCAGATCTTTTGCAAAGAATCGACTGGAAAGCCCAGGAAGCCCTGAGCAATGAGTTAGTAGATGCTCAAGGCGCATCTGGCCATCCTGGGCACAGTGTAATTCTGGATAATAGTGCGCAACCGGTTCTGTTACGGATAAAAGGCCCAGGCGTTGCGCCTGCATGATAATCAGGGCGGTCATAAACTTGGTTAATGAAGCGACCCCAAACAGCGTGTCAGATGTTACAGGCAGGCGACCATTTTTATCCATGGACCCGTAACAGAAGTTGGACAGCACATCGTCGTTGTTATTTATAGTTATCGACATACCGGGGAAGTTGCCATCGCGCATCTCCCTGGTGATGATTTTGTTGAGTCGATTATAATCAGTCATGTTTGAAGACCTTCATAGCCAGGTATCTATTCAGGCCTGGGGTTGGAATGTTCAGCTGATGGCATAGCCTTACAGCTTGTTCTGGCAAGGTGCGATTTCCGGGTGTCTATTCATATCAACATACCCTCCTGCTTTCATGGGTTCTTCGTTAGCCATCCGTGGAAGTGTGGATAATTTTTTAGCCATATGAAGTTGAAAAATAAACGCTAATCAGGCTCAGGGTTGCCCTTAAAGCACGGTATTGAATTATCGATTGGAGACCACTCAGCCGCCGATTGTTGCCAGTAGCTTGAATCAATGCGGACCCAGGATGAATCATCTAATGAACCCGCTTTGACAAACCTGATTTCGGCAGCTTCCTCTACAAAGCTTACCAGCGGTGAACCACACTGTGGGCAGAAGCCCCGGGTTACATGGCTGCCATCACTGCCCACCACTGTATAGAACTTGACCTGGCCTTCCAGCTTCAAGGCCTGTTCCGCTAAAAGCAGGATGGTTGCCTTGCCACTGCCGGTGCTTTTTTTGCAATCATCACAATGACAATGATGGGCTGATACCGCTGCTTCCCGGGCAAAAGAATACCGGATGGCGCCGCATAGACAACCGCCTGTTTCCAGCTGTTGCATATCCTATCCATGTGACCTTCAGGGATTTCAGTATAGGAAGAACAGATATTGTTTGCCAGACGGATCAATGAAATCGAGAGTTTCTGCTGCCATCGGCAGTATAGCTAACCATTATAGTGATCCAAGGCAAAGGGGAATCGAGGTTTCAACGTAAACTTGCAAAGCCTTCTTCAGGCGTGGTAACGACCAGGTTTAGATATTGAATAAAGCTGATAGCCGTGCAAGAATTTAGCAAAACATTGGTTCTATTGACATGCTCCCTGTACCCGAAACCAATCGAATCCAGAGCCTTGATGTTCTGCGCGGGTTTGCGCTGCTGGGCATTCTACTGCTGAATATCCTGGGGTTTGGCCTGGTTTCTGCTTCTTATTCAAATCCGGGTTTCGACCTGATTAATGCCGAAACCATTGATATAACAGTCTGGGCTGTTGTGGAGCTATTCGGTGAAGGGGCAATGCGGTGCCTGTTTTCCTTGCTGTTCGGTGCTGGGGTTTTACTGTTTACAACTGGATCCAGCGGGAAAAGTGGTTCCTTGCACTACAGACGTACGTTCCTGCTGTTGCTGTTCGGCTTGTTTAACGCCTATGTCCTGCTCTGGAATGGGGATATCCTGACAACCTATGCGGTGGCTGGTTTCATGCTTTACCCGCTCAGAAATTTTGGGGCTAAGACGCTATTCAGCATTGCAGGTCTGCTCATTGTGCTGATTTCGTTGCTCTATGCTGGTACCGGTTATGGCCTGGGTCAGGCGCGTTCTGCTGCCCAGGTTGTGGCCGGCTCGGAGCAATCTGCTTCCCTGAGTCCGAGTCTCATCCAGGGTGCGAATAGCTGGAAGGAATTTGCAGCCGGTCTTGAGCTTGATCAACAGGCAGTGGCGGACGAACTCAGTCAGCGACGTGAAAATTATGCTTCCGCCTTTCACTGGAATGCGAAGAAAGTTAACGAGATGCTGTTTTTTGTGATGCCGGTGATCCTGCTCTGGGATGCGCTGGCCATGATGATCCTTGGAATGGCCTTGTACAAAGCGAACGTGTTGCAAGGGGGGCAGTCAACGTCATTTTATTTTCGTTTGATGCTGGCTGGGCTGGCAGTAGGCCTGATGGTCAATGGTTACGAAGTCCACAGGGCATTTAACAGCGGCTTTGATCTCATCGCGACCTTCGCCCAGATGCAGCCTACCTACCAGTTTGGTCGCCTGGGTATGGCACTAGGTTATATCGGCCTGATTGTCTGGCTCAGTCAGTTAGGCGTGCTGGCGGTATTTCGACAAGCCCTGGCTGCAGTGGGTCGCATGGCATTGACCAACTACCTGATGCAGTCACTTATCTGTGCGTTAATCTTTAGTGGCCTGGGATTGGCCCTGGTTGGTGAACTCACCAGGGGCTGGCTCTATCCCATTGTGTTGCTGATCTGGATATTTCAAATGTGGTTTAGTATTTGGTGGTTGCAACGTTTCAAGTTCGGACCCGTTGAATGGTTATGGAGAAGCCTGACTTATGGGCAGATTCCTGAGTTTAAGCGCAGCCAGTGAGGCCCAGCCAGTGAGGCCCAGCCAGTGAGGCGATGCAGTTTTCTGCAGGCAATTGCTGAACTGAAACCTCAGGTCCAGGCCTCCCAGATTTTAATCAGTTCATGTCCATCATGATCCTGCAGAGCTCGTCTTAATCGATAATTTGCCAAATCCTGCCAGTCCAGTCCCAGGGCGCTGACTTCGTTTATGAATCGTTGTACATCCGTTGCGGCTGCAAAATAGTGTATCGCGGTAGAAGTCAGAATTCCGGTGCGGTAGTCCTCGAGGAGATCATTCATGGTGTAGCCGTTTACACCATTTTCATGCAGTAGGTTCATATACTTCTGCATGAGCCGGGGTTCCTGGTTCCGCCGGGTTTCAGTATCCATTGCCAGGACGATAATTCTCGCAAGGTCATTGGCACCGGGGCCGCGCAAGGGCAGTTGCCAGTCGATCATGACAAAGTCTTCCATGGAACCGGGTTTGCCAAAGAACATCTGTTTGGGATGATAGTCGCCATGCACGAAAGTGTACGGCCTGCTTTCAATATAGTTCAGGGCGGCGGCCTTATTTTCAAAAAAAGCACGAATCAATTTATGAGTATAGCCGCAGTCTTCATCCATCAGGTCATCGACAATAGGTATTGCTTGGTATGCCAGGTCAATATACATGCCCATCAGCGCTGGGTCGCTTTGCGCGGTCAGCCAGGGTTTGGTTTTCAGGGACTCGTCATTCCACCAGCGAGCGTGGAATACGGCCAGCTTTTCTATGGCAGTATCGACCTGCTGCAGGCTCGGTCTCCAGGACGGTGAGTCGAGATGCGAGATATCCTCCAACAGCAGAACCAGATGTTGAGTGTCGGGGTCGAAGTCTGAGTAATAACAGTTAGGGTACTTTATGCCTTCTATGGCTTCATGGTAAAAGCTGTATTCTTTGAAATAGAGATCGAGCGGTTTCACCACATTTTCCATCGTGGATTCGTCCTGCGCTGCTATCTTGGCGATGAATTTGGTTGGTAGTCTGGTATCCCGACTATACTCGACTTGGATAGTGACGATATCAGCGGTCTGCCCGGGGTTATCAAACGGCGCAGCGATTATTCTGGTAATCTCTGCTCCATTGAGGTGACTTTGCAAGGCCTGTTCCATCCATGTTTTAGTGAACTCAGCTGATACTGTTGGTATATGCATCGGGTCTTTCCAGTCTGGTTGTGATGAGGAGCCTACCCCGCGTCGGCTTTGGTCGCAATATTACCGAGGTCAGTTGTGCCTGAATATGAGGAGCCTGCTTTGACTCAAGAGGCATGAATCTGGACACCGGCAGATGGTCTGCCTGTTTTCCTGTAGAGATGAACTCAGTTATAGATTGCCGCGCCCCTGGCTGGCATTTAGCAGAGCTGCATGATCGCCTGCGCCGGAGCAATGTAGCCCAGTATCTTCTTAAGGGAAACAGCGCCAATGACTTGATGTATCCCTACCTGAAATGGAACCTCACAGATTATACGATTTCATGTACCATAGGGTTTATCACAGGAAATAAAGGTTGAGCTAATGAAAGTAGGACTCGCTTTTGCCAGTAGTGTTGGCATCGACGGAGCAGCGGCACTTGAAATCTGCCAGCGCGCTGAAGCAGCAGGATTTGAATCAGTCTGGGGAGGCGAACACGTGTTGTTACCGGATTCTATCGCTTCCAGATATCCTTATACGCCGGATGGCAAGATCCCGGCGGAGCCAGATACGCCCATTCCTGATCCGCTGATCTGGCTGGCTTATGCGGCTGGAGTCGCACCTAAGTTGCGTCTAGGTACCTGTATTCTGATCGTGCCCCAGCGTAACCCGCTGGTACTGGCCAAGGAACTGGCTACGCTCGATACCCTTTCAGGCGGTCGAGTGGAACTGGGGCTTGGTGTGGGTTGGATGAAAGAAGAATTTGATGCGTTGGGCGTTCCCTGGGAGCGACGCGGTGCGAGAAACGATGAATATATAGCGGCGATGCGCGCTCTGTGGGCTGGGCCTCATGCTGAATTTCATGGCGAGTTCGTTGATTTCGAGCCTGCGACCTGCAGCCCGCGGCCGGTTAATGGTTCTATTCCGGTGCTGGTTGGCGGAGATTCACCAGCTGCGATTGATCGAGCCGTGCGTATTGCCGATGGTTATTTCCCTGGCGAAGGTGATATTGGCCGTCTAGGTGAGTTAATTGATCGCGTGCGCAGGAAAGCAGAACAAGCCAAGCGTGACCCGAATAGCATTGAGATCAATGCCATGTTTGGCATCCAGATGGCAGACCCTGAGGCGGGGGTAGAGCAGATGGCTGCACTGGGTGTTGGCCGGATTATGGTTCCAGCATTCTTCTTTGCAGGTCCTGGTGGCATGGATCGGTTGAGTGAATTTGGGGAAAAAGTGATTCCGCTGACTCAATCGTGAACGGAGTCCCACGCTAGTTTTGATTGAACCATGGCCGGGCTTGCAGGTCCGCTGCAGTAGCAGCTCTGCTTTGGCTGATGGTTTACAGCCAGGTTACATGCATTGCGAAAAAGTGATCAAACACGGCTCGGCCGGGGTGATTAGAAGGATTGCGTTCAGGGCTGCGAATATAAAAATCCAGCTGCTGCGCTGCAGGGTTGACTGAACCAGCCTCTCCGGAAGCTGGTGAGAGGATTGTTTTTAGCGAGCCTCGATGACGCATACCCTGGGTTACCATGAAGTGAATTTCATAGTCCTGGTACAGTATATGGCCGTTCAGGGTGGCCTTGCCGTATCCCCAGCCGGCAACATACAAAAGGCTTTTAGGCCAATTTGAATCCCCGCAGCCAGCATTACCATGCTCAAACAGGAAGGCAGCAATCCCGCCATCCTGGCAGGTAGAAAATTCGTGAAAGCGTTCAAGTTCCACTACAAAGTCGCCTTCCGGCAAGGTCAGGTCAGCCCTGAAAGTACCCGTGTTCAGGATTTCATCGACATCAATGATCAGCGTTCCTGTTACCTCACGCAGGTTTTTGGCATCGTTGTCCATATGATCCCAGGGAGATGCATCATGCAGGGTTCCAGTCTGATAGATTTTCGTACCATTTATTCTGAAACGGCCGTCGTAGCGTTCATGTTGCTCGGGTGCATACATGCCACCGGAAGTTCCAGGCTGTATTCTAGGGCCTCTTATTTCTGCCTGATTTGCAGTGATGGCAGTGTTCTCGGATTCAGAGCATGCAGTAAGGACCAGCAGAAGCAAAAAAACAGTGTAGGGGCGCATTTTATGTACCTTTTTATATACTTTTTTATATACCTTGTTATGTGCTTTTTTATGAGCCTTTTCGTATGGATGTTCAGTCGTCCCTATTTAGCTGGCGGTGACAGACGCGGCTTAACATGGATCAGTCTATAGTGAGCATGCAGTTGTTGGCTAGAATTTTAGCTGCTGGTCTGGCACCTATGCGTTTATCAGGTTAGTCTTGAACGGCATGTCCTCATCAACCATAAAAGAAGAACAGCAGATTTCCTGGTGGCGGTTAGCAGGGTTTTCGTCTATCGCCTTCCCCACTGTTGGTATGACATTGCCATTGGCTATTTTCCTACCCCCTTTTTACACAAAAACGCTGGGTCTCGGCCTTGCCGAAGTTGGCTTCGTGTTCATGCTGGTGCGGCTGTTTGACATTGTTACGGATCCCACGATGGGCATTATCGGCGATCGATTTGATAGCCGCTGGGGACGCCGTCGGCATTGGCTGGTGATAGCTTTACCGTTCATGATGCTTGGTGTGTTTATGGCTTACATGCCAACGGCTACGCCTACGGTCTGGTATCTGGGCTTCTGGCTGATGGTGTTATATGCCGGAACAACCATGCAAACCATTTCCCATACAGCCTGGGCGGCCGAACTATCCAGTGACTATCATGAGCGTTCACGTATCGCCGGCTTTAATTCGTTTGCCGGCTATATTGGCTCCCTGTTAATTCTAACGCCCCTTGCTGTGCTGGAGTACTTTGGCACACCACCGGCTGGCCATGAGGCCCTTTCATTCTTCGGCATTACGGCGATTATATTAGCACCGCTGTGCGTTTTTGCTGCTGTGACGCTAGTCGGTGAGCGACCCACTGCCCCTGCACCTCGAATCGGCCTGATAACAGGCCTGCTGCTGGTCTTAAAAAATCCGCATATGCGAAGACTGCTAATGGCAGATGCAGCTGCATCAATGCCAGGTTCGGTGATGGCGGGGCTGTTTATTTTCTATCAGGCGGAACTGCTTGGTGACTCACAGTTCAATTCCGTGGCACTCATTTTCTTTTTTTCCGCCCATATCATTGGCGTGCCCATCTGGGTCAGATTATCGCAGAAAATAGGTAAACATCGCTGCTTTGCCGTGAATGCGATTGCCTTCTGCCTGACAACGGCTTCGTTTTACTTCCCGGGAGAGGGTGACGTGGCACTGTTCATTCTGCTGCTTTTTTTTACGGGGTTTGCACATTCCGGCCTTCAGTTTGCGATCAGATCGATGGCCGCTGATGTGGTCGATTACGACAATGTACAAACCGGTGGGCAGCGAACGGGGCTCTACTTTTCTCTATTGGCAATCACCGCCAAGGCAGGAGGCGCCCTGGCAATTGGCATAACTTACCCGCTACTGGCTTTTGTTGGTTTTGATGCGCAGGGTGGCAACAGCGAGGACGCCAAGTTTGCTTTCCGTATGATCTACCTGACTATACCGGTTATAGCCATGGCACTCGCCTATTTTGCGATCCGTGGTTTTAGTCTGGATGAAGCCGAGCAGCAGATCCTACAGGAGCAGATCAAGTCGAGGAACACGGTTAAAACGAGTTGACCAGGCCGCCTGAACCTGGTTGGGCGAGTTTCACCGCTGTAACAGTGATCGCTAGCGTGGCAGAGAATGCCCAGTTACCCGATGACAGCGTGGAGGTGGTTCCTGCTCACCCTACTGATGCGTACAGCCCTTGCTATAAAGGCGGTCCGGCCAGAATAAGGTCGAGCTGAATTTTTTCGACTCGGGTAAAAACCCGATCCAGCCAGGTTATGGCCAGTTGGTGGCCGCGATTGTCGCCCAGGTCCAGCAGGTCCTGAAATTCAGCGGGTATTACACGGAGTAATATGACTAACATCGCTGCCTGATACTGCCATGTTAATGTTGCTGCATCGATTTGAACGCCCAGAGAATTGAGCTGGTGCAGGTGAAATTTGAGAAGGTTATCAATCTCGCCTTGATTCTCGGTTGTCAGGGATGCACTCAGGAAATAAGCCAGATCGATGCCCAGGGGTCCGGACAGAGGCGTCTGCCAGTCACACAGAACAATCTCATTTGCACTGTCATCAAAGAAAAGGTTATCGAGCCGGAAATCGCCATGATTCAGAGTCGATGGCTGCCTGGCCAGCAGTTTCATGAGCTTGATACCATTTTCGTCGAGCCAGTGAAGTGTCTGCTTGGCTCCGTTTGAAAGTGACCCGGCATATTGGTTCAGATAAGCGGGTAAAGCTTGTCTAAACACCTGCTGGCTTAAGTTGACAGTCAGTTCCAGTGGAATAATCCAGGGCGTCTCGGATAGCAGGCTATTATTTAAGAAGGTGGCCTGCACTTTCGCCATTGCCATGAGGACTATCTGGGCGTCTTCCGGGGAACAACCTGTTACCTGATCTCCGGGTCGAAGCTGTCCCAGATCTTCAATTACCAGCGCGTAACGTTTCGTGACCTTACTACCCAGCCAGTTAAGGAACAGGAAAATACGCCACATTACGCCAATGGGAAGCTTGTTTATCAATTTGATGATCATCAGCCCAGTCTCAGGTGCCATTGATTCTTCCATGGCTGCATAGATCATGCGGGGAGTCCTGATGGGCATAAGGGGCTGGAAATCTCTATAAAACCTTATTTCGCGCTCGTACACGCCCAGGCTCTGCCCAACCTTGCGATTATCGCCGGCTGTCGGTAGTTTGAGGATAATAGAATCAGCTGAATCGCCGTTATTCAGGTGAGCTGTCAGGCGAAGCACATCACCCATAAACCCAGAACCTTCTCCGATGATGTCCATCTGAACTTTGTTGATTGATGACGGTAAAATGTCATTCAGCTGGAAGATCTGCGTCAGCCATTCATGGTCTACGTCTTCAAGGGTCAGAGGTATAATGTCAGTCATAGATAAGGCCCTATACCAGGAGCATCAAGCATACTCATAAACCGCCCTGAATCGAAGCCTGTTTGAATGGATGTTAACTCATGGCCAGCGAACTCGCCTGCCACTTGAAGCGGCAGATCTCCTCTACACAACCGTCCGTAATTTCAGCTGCTGTTGACCCGTTTCATTGGAGAAGTGAAGTGGCCTACTAAGACTCTTGCCAGAGGGTGCCTTGCTGGTAAAACTCATCAATCTGCGCTTGTGAATACCCCAGCAGTGAAAGCAACTCAGTGTTGTGTTGACCCGCCAGAGGCGGTGCAGCCAGAGATTGTTGTTTGCCATCGAACATGACCACAGGGCCGTGCCTGCGGTAGGTTCCCCACGCGGGGTGTTCAACCTCGCTGGTTAAATCCATTTCCTGCGCTTGCTCGTTTTCGATCCAGAACCTGTTAGGTGCCAGGCCATCTGCCTGAACACAACCCAGATGTCCTAACAGGGATTGCCACTGCCCGGCATTTTTTCTGGAAAACAGACTGGTTAATGTCTTGATTAAACTCTCCTCGCCAGTGCGCATTTGATTCGGGTCTGGCGCAGGAAGATTGGCCGCTTTCAGGGCGTTACAGAATTGTTCAATCTCACGGTCGGTGTTAAGACCGAGAAATATCCATTGTTGCTGTGCACACGGGTACAGTCGGTATATAGGGGATAACCCATACATGTCAGCGTCGGGCATTGCCCGGGATTGTTTGCCGGGATAGGTCAGGAAGTCATCGCTGTTAGCGTAGGCATTGGCGCCGAACATATCAACCAGTATCCGCTGGCCTCTACCAGTTGTCTGTCGAGCCAGTAATCCAAGCATGACCGAAGTGGTGACCACCAAAGCGGTATTTGGGTCTGGGTTGACCTCATTGGCGCGCATTAATCGCCGGCACCACTTTTTCAGGCTGTCGGTATCCTGTAGTTCTTCCGGTAAGTGTTCTCCCATCTGGTACATGACACCCCCCATTGCTGCCCCGGGTATGGGGTGGGTGCTCGGTCTTAAAGCACCCGGACCATTGCTGCCATAGCCGTTACATTGAAGGTATATAATATTGGTGTTTATCTTGCTGACCTGGGAGTAACTGATGCCCAGGCGTTCCGGGACACCTGGACGGAAGTTGTGAATCATTACATCCGCATCCCTTAATAGATCTAATACAATCTGGCGTCCTGCATCGGTTTTCATATTGACAGAGATGCTGCGCTTGCCGACATTGACCCGGGCCGAGCCCAGGCCGGACAGCATTCCTCGGAACGGGTCTCCGCCTAACTGTTCGATTTTTATGACCTCAGCACCCATGTCAGCAAGAAAGGCAGCGCCTAGAGGTGCAGCGATAATAGTCGCTATTTCGATAACACGTATGCCGGTCAGTGGCAGGGCTTGTGGTTCTTTTGCGGTGGACTTGGGTCTAGGGGTTTTTGCCCATTGCAGTGCCCAGCTGTCTTGTTTCGAAGCAGCAGCCCCCGGCAGCGCGGGGGTGTCAGTTAAGCGGGCAACTGGGCCGAGTTGCAGGCCACCGTTATCATCCTCGATGACATGGCCATTGGCAACAATATCTGGATCTTGCAGAGCCTGTTGGGTTGTTTGATAGGTCGTGGCAACAATACCGCCATCGCTGATAAAGTCCTGCATCCAGTCGGCTGTTGATCGTTCCTGGATTCTACTGAGCATGCGCGCACGAAAGGCTTCTTGCTTCTCAGACGTTTTTAACAGCAGTTGTTTGGGGTTGAAGTCTTCGTCGGCAATGATATCTATCAGGCCAGTGGCAATGAGGAAGTTATCGAACAGGTGGGGTAACAGGTTACCAAACTGCATCCAGCGGCCATCGCCAGCCTGGGCGGGATGGTAAAACAGGCTTGGTATTGGTGGTTGTGCCGACGGTGTCGCGATGAGCGGGGCCAGATCAGGGAATTGCTCCATGAATTGCATACCAATCATGGCACCCATCTCGTAGGGCAACATACCCTGGAGAAGGCTTGTTTCTACCAGTCGTCCAGCGCCATTTTTGCCTTTGGCGAGGAGCGCTGCCAGTACGCCTGCTACTGCCGATTGTGCGCAGGCATGGACGCCAACCTGAAGCGCAGAAAATACCGGGCCGGCGCGGTCTACGATACCTGAAAACAAGCGCATACGGCCGCTGTAAGCTGCCACAGTATGTTCGTAACCTGGGCTGTCCGCCATGGGCCCGCGACTGCCAAAGCCGGTGATGTGACAGTAGATCAGGTGCCTGTGTTGGTTGTGCAGATGTTCAAAGTCAAGCTGTCGCCGCGCCAGGGCACTGCTGCGCCAGTTACATACCAGTACATCTGCGCCAGAGGCCAGCTGATGAAACTGTTCGAGGTCCGTGTTCTGATTCAGATCCAGCGTTAACAGCTGTTTGCCACGCCGCCACATAGGGGTCGCGGGTAACTGGTTAAGGCCATCTGCCGGCGCCAGGGGTGGGCGTTGGATGGAAACTACCTGCGCACCGAAATCGGCAAGTATCATGGTGGCCATACCTGCCGCAGGTCCACTGCTGAGATCAAGTACGCGAATACCCTCAAGTGCTTGTGACACTACCTCTCCTTCAACTTCCACACCAGAAATTTCATCTCAAATAACGTCTCCGCAAGATGCCCGGGATACCTAAATTCGGCTGTTATGTTGCTGTTCCCGTGTGTGGCAGTTTAAAGGGTCTTTGATGCGGATAATTAGCAACTGCCTAAGGGCACCATCTCAGGTTTAAGCGCCCAGCTCGTTTATGGTTTCTGGATCTCCTAAACGGGCTAAATCGGCCTGGTGATGATATCAAGCAGGTGCATCCAGGTTAGCTATTTGCTATTGCCTGATGCCCTCGACAATCAATTCAACCTCCACATCACCAATCCACGCTGCCAGCCCAAAATCGCCAGCGCTGAGGGTGATATTTCCCTGAAAGCCATTGCGATATCCTCCCCATGGGTCATCTCCCTCGCCCACCTGATGAACGTTGATGGCAACGGCTTTGGTGACGCCATGGAAGGATAAATTGCCGTGCAGTACACCACTTTTACTACCACCTTCGAACGAACTGCTGGTAAAGCTGATACTCGGATATTGGGCTACATCCAGATAATCTTCGCCTTTTAGATGCTTGTTCCGTTCGGCGTGATTGGTATCGAGGCTGCCGGCCTCTATATCGACCTTGGCGCTACTGTTTTCAGGCTGCTCTGCATCATAGTTAAAATGGCCTTCAAAACGGTTGAAATGACCAATAATGTAGGAAAAATTCAGATGCTTGGCTTTGAATGTGATGAAGGCATGCTGACCCTGATTGTCTATGACGTATTCTTCTGCAGAAGCCGCCTGGGTCAGCAGCAGAGCCGCAACGCTTGCCATGTATAACCATTTTCTTAACATCATGGTGATTCCTCTTATTCTATTAATCCCATTTTTTAATAGGCTTGCTAATCGTTAATCCGTTGATCGGCAGGCGTTCAATCCAAGTTTACATTGACTTGTTTATCATTTTTTTGATGTCTTAGGTACTCATTTTTTTTACATGGCCCCAGTAGCCCCAGCAGGAATTTATTTATGCTGACTCAGACCTGTTTGTCCTCGGCCTACAGGCCAACAGTTGTCGTTGTTAAAAGTGCATACCCCCGAGGTTTTCAGCAGTTACAGTGAACGGTTAATATCCTGCCACTTTATCGATTACACCTTCAAGCTTACCGCCTGTTGTGTAAGCCTTCAGATTACGGATGAAACGGTCAATATTGCGGCGCACCCTGAATTGGCTCGCCCCAGCAGTATGTGGGGTCATAACGACATTTGGCATGGACCATAGTGGTGAATCTGCCGGCAGGGGTTCTCTTGGAGCAACATCCAGAGCGGCACCTCTGATCTGGCCATGCTGCAGGGCTCTCACCAGTGATGCCTCATGCATGACCTCGCCACGGGTGACATTCATCAGTATTGCATCGTCTTTCATCGCGGCAAATGCGCTCGCATCAAGAAGATCTCTGGTTTCGCTGGTTAACGGGCAACAGACACTTACCACATCAGAACAGGATAATAATTCATGCAATCTATTGGTACGCCAGACTTCGGTTACCTCTGCCAGAGGTTGTACCGGGTCACGATCAACGGCGATGCAACTCATACCAAATGCTGCAGCCCTTTTTGCCATTGCGCGACCGGTCCCGCCGAGACCAAGGATGCCAAATACTGCACCGGTGAGCTCGATTTCCTGGAAACGCATTTCGGGTCGGTGGTTCCAGCTGTCTGCACCATAGCGTAATGCCGTTGCCAGCTGTCGAGTTAACATCAACAGCAGACCAAAGCCATGATCTGCCAGATGTTCACCGACCAGGCCTTTTTCACTGGTCAGCACAACGTCACTATTGATGAAATCCGGGTAAAAAAACATATCTACGCCAGATGAGATCGACTGTACCCACCTTAGCTGGGGGGCCGCGGAGAACAATGTCTCATTGACCAGCCCGAGTATGATCTCGGCGTCACCGACATGATGAATGGCATCTTTATGAGGAGTGACGATCACCTCGCCATTGTGCCCGGCAAGAGATTTTATTTTCCTGATATCCGCTTCAGGCACCTGCGGTAGTGTTAAGCCTGGGATAATGACAATTTTCATGTAACAGTGACCTCCACCTTGCCGATTCCCTCAAAGTCACCTACCCATTTCCCGGGCGCATTCACCGTCTGCCGGGTGTATGATCCGGTTATCAGAAGTTGACCCTTTTTCAGGCCAAGGTCGAATTGGTGAAGCCGATTGATTAAAGCAGCAATGGATTCAAAATGGTTATCGATGTGCCCGCTGGCGGCGGTTTTTTGAACCGTCTCACCGCCTTTAGTAAGGGAAACTGTCAGGTCATCGAAATTCTGGTCAGGTCCAACAAAATTGCCCGCGACGATGCCCCACTGGGTCAGGTTTTCAGCGATCCGGATACCCTGGGATGCGCCTGTTTTGAGGCGTATCTGGTTGATTTCAAAGCCGGGAGCGACCCCGTCGACAACTGACCTGGCCAGTTGGCTATCTGCAGAATCTGACGCGATGTCTTCAGCTACGCGGAACACCAGTTCATTTTCTAGTCCAAGGGCACCAATGGAAGACCGGTCCAGTGTATCGCCTGACTGGTGAATCCTGCTGCTCAGGATGAAACCGAATGGTCTTATGCCTTCTCCGAACATATTACGAGCGGCGCCAGAGGTAAGGCCTATCTTATAACCGCCTAGGGTTTCTCCTGTATCCAGCCATTTCTGCAGGAGTGCAAGTTGTAATATCTGGCCATCATCAACACGGGTCTCTGGCAGTGCTGCTGTGATCGCGCCTGCCTGCATGCCCTGCCATAATTTATCCAGTAGATCGGTCACCGTATCCACTCCATTGGTAAACTGTTATTGAAAACTGTACCCGGGTAACAATCAAGCTTGTCCTTAGCCTGAACCAGGAAGCTTGAGCCATTGGTTTAATCGCGTTAGTTTTACAGTAAACGGTTAGTTTCACAGTAAATAAGGGAGAACACCATGCGTAACGGCTTCAAGATTCTTGATACCGACTGTCATCAGATCGAGCCCCCCAGTATATGGGCGCAATACATCGATCCTCAGTTTGCAGATCGTGCTCCGGCGATTGCTGATATGGGTGGCGGTAAACAGGGCATGATGGTCGAGGGTATGCCCCTGACAAAACAAGACGGTAACTACCCGATGGATGCTAAGGAATTCCATGCGGCGGTCGTCGACGCCATGAAACAGCATGAGGAGTCTCGGGCGCAGGGGTTTAATGCTGCCAGTCGTCTTGCAGATATGGAGCGAGAAGGCGTTGATGTGCAGGTGATCTACCCAACCGTTGGCGGGCAATTACTTGGCAAGCCGTTCCATGATACTGAACTCCTGGCAGCTTGCTGTCGTGCTTATAACGACTGGAGCCTTGAATACTGTAGCGCTGATTCTGCCAGACTGCTCAGCGCCGCCATGCTGCCGATGCAGTCTCCTGCCCTTGCCATTGAAGAGGCAAGACGAAGCAGTGCCAAGGGCGCGGCCTGCTTTTATATCAGGCCCAACCCTATTGAAGGTCGCAATTTCTATCACGCCAGTTTTGATCCCCTATGGGCAGCGCTGGAAGCGTTAGGCAAACCTGTCTGTATCCACGATTCAGGTTCTCCCTACCTGTCATCTTTTGGCGAGCGTATGCATACGCACACCGCTGGACACATCATTGCCCATCCATTTGAGGCAATGGTCGCAATGATGTCACTGATCTGGTACGGCGTCATTGAATCCCATCCAAAGCTTAGAATCGTACACGTAGAAGCTGATGCGGGTTGGCTGCCATACTGGTTGCAGCGTATGGAGCAGCATTGGGAGTTTTCCGGTAATGCTGAACATCCTCTTATGAAAAAGCGCCCCACTGACTATTTCAAATCCAATTTTCTGGTGGCCTGTCGCGGCGATGAAATGACCTTGCCGGCGGCCGTTGAACTGGTGGGAGATGACTACATTACCTTTAATACGGATTACCCGCATCCAGATGGTACCTGGCCTACTGGCTTCCAGGCGCTGGCAGACCAGCCTATTTCTGAACAGAGCAAACGCAAGATATTCTGGGATAATGCGGCAGCGGTTTTTGGGGTAGTAGACTAGCGTGGTGATCTTGCCTCCCGGGTGCCTGTCGTGCTCGCTGGCTTCAGATTCTGACGTAGAGAATGCAATGATCCGGCGTGGTTTTATTTTTTTGAGTTGTTAATAAACTGGAGGAATCCAATGAATACATTAGCGCAGACAGCACCCGCCTTTGTAGCCATGGCCCATCGTATTGTCTGGTGTAACGTGGCCACAGTCGATTCTGCTAATCGCCCGAGAAGCCGGGTCTTGCACCCTTTTTGGGAATTTGACGGTGACCATCTAATCGGTTGGGTGGCAACCGCAGCCACACCGATCAAAAAAGCACACCTGGCCCACAGTTCCTATTGTTCTGTGAACTACTGGACGACTTGCCACGATACCTGTGTCGCAGAATGCGCGGCCAGCTGGTGCGAGGATAGCCAGACCAAGCAGTGGGTCTGGAACAGATATCTGGAATTACCCGAGCCAGTGGGATACAACCCGGCGATCATACCTGGCTGGGAAGGCCCGGATTCCCCGGGATTCTCAGTGCTTCGTTTCGCACCCTGGCGATTGCGGGTATTTCCCGGGTCGGTATTGATGGGCCAGGCAGGTGAGGTCTTGACTTGGCAGGCCTAATCATTGAATTCCTATACCTTTAGCTGACACAGCATCATCAACGATGTTAAAGCCAGCGCTTGCAAGGGTTGGGATTGGTTCACATTATGCCTATAATCTGCACCCAGAAGCAGGAGGCAGGATGACGCAACAGAAATACGCCAGTTTAGTGTTAGGTTCACAGGGCAATAATACGCAGTCCCTGGGGGCCATTGTGGCCTTCCTGGTCAGTAATGATCTGCTTGCGACATCGCTTCAGGATAGTTATCCGTCAGCGGTCGCTCGAATACGAATGCAGGATTTAAGTGGTGCCGAATTTCTTACCA
Source organism: Gammaproteobacteria bacterium (assembly GCA_012960535.1). Classification (GTDB taxonomy): domain Bacteria; phylum Pseudomonadota; class Gammaproteobacteria; order Pseudomonadales; family Azotimanducaceae; genus UBA9926. Next base: position 19,168 of record DUBB01000016.1, on the reverse strand, counting down.
CGGTTCTTCATGGCGAACTGCTGTCCGAACATTTAAATGCAGACGGGCAACAGTTCTGCCAGGCTTATCTTGTCTCTGGTGATTTTGAATGTGATCTGGCCAGTATCAGTGATGCAGGGCTCGAAGACTGGCTCTTATATGACAAGCTCTCACCCCTGATGTCCAAAGTATTAATGGGGCAGAGGCAGCCTTCCACACGATTGCGTCGGTTCGCCGCCAAGGTCCTGCAATTCCCAGGGCGTCGTTAAACCGGGTTTAAGCGCAATAGCCCTTTTCTGCCAGTAGCTGATTTGATTATAGAGAGGATTCATGGAACTGGATTACAAACGAATAGATGCTGAATTACTTGCTGGTCTTGAGCAGTTACCCGACCTGAATATTACCCGCGAGAATGTGACCTCGGTTCGTGCAGTTCTTGCTGCTCGCCCGCCAACTCCGGTCATTGATGTAGTTGAAGAGCAGTATTCTGTACGATGTGATGGTGAACCAGTGGCACTTACCCTTTATCGGAAATCGGACCGGGAAAAGCAACCGGTATTGCTATGGATTCATGGTGGGGGTTACATTCTTGGTTCGGCAGATGATGATCGCGCGAAACTGATTGCCAAGCATCTGGACTGTACTGTTATCTCGGTTGATTATCGTCTAGCGCCTGAACATCCTTTTCCTGCCGGGTTAAATGATTGTCATGCGGCCCTTGGCTGGCTTTATGAGGAAGCTGGGATGCTTGGAATTGACCCTAAGCGGATCGCCATTGGTGGTGCCAGCGCAGGCGCTGGGTTGGCTGCCGGGCTTGCCCTAAAGGTTCGTGATGAAGGCGGCCCTGACCTTGTTTTGCAACTGCTGTTGTACCCGATGTTAGACAATCTGCATGCTACCGCCTCGGGCCAGTTAACCAATCACCCGGTATGGAATCAAAGCACTTCTTTTGCGGCATGGGAGATGTATCTCAATGGGGTGCCTGAAGAAGATGCCTCTGTGTACGCAGCAGCAGCTCGCTGTACTGATCTAAGTTCAGTGGTAAGTGCTTACATTTGCGTTGGCACTGAGGATCTGTTTTATGATGAAGACAGACAATATGCGGCGCGGCTCAACGATGCAGGTGTGGCTTGTGAGCTGGCAGTATTTCCAGGTCTGTATCATGGCGCTGATTCGTTTGTCCCGAATGCCAAGGTGAGCCAGCGATTAAATTCGAGTTTTTTGGGCGCGTTGAAGCATGCCTTCGAAACGAGTGTTTAGTCAGATAGCGATTGCCTGTGTCGTTTCAACCCTGCCAGGTTTTACCAGGCATGCAGTTTAACGGGCAGGCTCTCGTAACCTTTAACAAAGCACGACTGAACACGTTCGGGTTCGCCGACAACTTCTACAAACTTGAAACGCTTCATGATTTCTTCCCAGACCGTCTTCAGCTGCATTTCTGCAAGGCGATTGCCCATGCATCGATGCAGACCGAATCCGAAAGACATGTGGTGTCTTGATCGGTCTCTGTCGATCTGGAATTCGTTCGGATTAGTGATTACTTCATCATCCCTGTTGGCAGACACATACCACATGATGACCTTGTCACCTTTCCTGATAAGTTTGTCGCGTAACTGGTAATCCCGCGTCGCCGTACGTCTCATGTGCGCCAATGGGGTCTGGTAGCGAATCACTTCTGATACCATTATGGGTATCAGATCTGGGTTATTTCTCAGTTTGTCGTATTCCGTCGGGTTCTGATTCAGGAAATAAACCCCGCCGCTGATGGAATTACGGGTCGTGTCATTGCCACCGACTATCAGCAAAATCAAATTACCCAGGAACTCCATGGGGTCCATATTCTGAGTGTCTTTGCCGTGCGCCAGCATGGATATAAGATCATTACCGGGTTTTTTGTTAATGCGCTCATTCCAGAGGCCGGTGAAGACTTCCAGGCATTCGAGCAGAGCCTCTCTACGCTTGGCTTCAGGCGTTGTACCGCCGTTAACCTCTGAGGAGGTTGCCATATCAGACCAGTAGGTCAGCTTTCGGCGGTCTTCAAATGGGAAATCAAATAATGTGGCCAGCATTTGAGTGGTCAGTTCTATAGAAACGCGTTCAACCCAGTTGAAGGTTTCCCCGAGCGGCAGTCGGTCAAGAATCTCGCCCGCACGCTTGCGAATAATGGGTTGCAGCAGCGCCAGGTTGGTTGGGGCTACTACGCCCGTTACGGTTCTGCGCTGGACGTCATGCTTGGGTGGGTCCATTTGAATGAAGCTAGTGGTCTTGAAATCAGCCATTCTTTCAAAGATGGTGATTCCTCCGACTTCGGAAGAGAACACTTCGGGGTTCTTCTCAACTTCCATGATGTCATTGAATTTGGTGACAGACCAGTAAGCGCCGAAGGGGCTGTTTCTGCAATAGTGAACAGGGTCTTCGTTTCGCAACCGTTCAAAGTAAGGCCAGAACGCATCGTTCTTAAATAGCATCGGATCGCTTACATCGATGTCCTCGAGAGGCATTGCATAGGCGTCAGGGAATTCGGTGATATTGATGGCTTCACTCATAATTGTTCTCATTTAATTACCAACGGGGTAGTACTTACGGCGCCTGGCTGCCAGTGCTGCGCAGGTCAGTACTTTGACACATCACTAAGAGTATCGACAATTTCAATTGATGCCTATAGCCGTTTATGACAATATTTTGTCATATGGTGACAAAAGGGCTTGCGGATAGGATGAATAATGCCAGTAGGACACCCTCTGCTTATGCTTTGAATCTGGTTGAAGATGCCTCGCAGATGGGTTATGACCTGTTACAAGGGCTCAGTATTTCCCGGCAGGAATTGCATGCCCAGGAAACGATGAGCTTTGAAGATTTCCATGACGTCGTCAAGGCCTACCAGGCATGGACCACAGATCGAAACTGGGGCTTTCACCTGGGTAAGAAGCTGGGTATCGGTGCCCATGGTGCTTTGGGGGTGTGTGCACTCAGTGCCAGTACTATCGGTGAGGGCTTGCAGACGCTGTGTCAGTTTATCGCCAGCCGAAGTTGTTCAATCAGTGCAGCTTCAAGCTGGCAGGATCAGTCTATGCGAGCTGAGTTTTTGCATACCGGGCCCATACGCCGCTATCTCAGGCCAATGACTGAAAATCTCGCTACGGTGATAAGCAACTATCTGGTAACCAGTGCGGGGCATGATAACCTTGCTCTTAGCTGGTCCTTTCCTTACGCAAAACCGGTATCAATCACGCTTTACCAGGAGTTGCTTCCTGGAAGGTTTGACTTCGATGGTGACCTATTGGCCGTTACATTGCCTTTGGATCTCGCCAACGCGCCTTCGATACTGAAAAATCGCAGTCTGCATCTATCTACTCGCCGGCAATGCGAACAGGCACTTCATGAGGTAAAACAGAACCCGGATTTTTCGTTCATTACCAGCATCCTGACTTCCGCCTTGGTAGATCGAATAGGAGAAGCGGAGCCTGAAACAAAGATGCCCACTATAACGGATCTGGCTCAGCTGCTGAACAGATCGGAGAGAACGCTGATCAGGCAACTCAGAGCTAATAACACGAGCCTTCGACAGATAAAAGATGAAATGCTGCGTGAGTATGCCTCGGACTTGCTGATTAAAGGGACACTTTCTATATCCGATATTGCGGTTAAGTTGGGCTATGAAAATCCAGGCAATTTTACCCGGGCCTGCAAACGGTTATTGGGTGAAACACCGCTCAATGTTCGTAAGGCGGTCGGTTTGACCGAGAATTGAAACCCGGCTTCCAGCCGTAGCAAAAGCCTGGGCCTGGAGCTATTTATTTTCCTAGCTGCTATGCCATGAGAACGGCAGTTAGGCCGGTCCTGGCAGCGATGTGGTTTAATGTATGGCTTTTGGTATACCCTTGGTTCAAGGGAAACCACTGCTGGGTTAGCAGGCAGTTGTCTTTTACATCTGGTTTGCAGGTTTCAGAGCGAGTTACTCTTAACAAATGAACATCGCTCACTCACAGAGTGCGCTATTATCTGTCTTGATCATGGCTTCTAGGCCGAGATTTCGGCTAATACCAATAGTGCAAAGCCTGACTTTGTAAAAGGGTCAGGCTGGGGCAAAAAATGGCTTCCAAAACGAGTCTCATCAGAGCTATACGAACATTTTCGGTTGACCCGGTATTAGTGGATCTACGGGCTAAACCAGAGCTGCTGCATTATCGTGATGAACGAGGCTGGAACTGGCTGCATTTGTGCGCCAGCATCAACGTCTGGAAAAAAAAGAACCTGCATAGCGGTGATAGCATCCGCCTGGCCGAAGCATTAATTGAGCTTGGTCTTGATAAAGATGCTGCTGCATTTACTGAGGGCAGCTGGCAGGCAACCCCGTTGTGGTTTGCTGTTGCCCGGGGTCAAAACTATCGCCTGGCCACCTTCCTGCTGGATAATGGCGCATCACCAGAGCACTGTCTCTGGGCCGCCGTGTTTAATGAAGATGCAGACATGATAAATTTACTGCTGGACAGAGGGGCGAATATTGAAGCAATAGCCGAAGACGAAACCCCCTTGTTGGGTGCCGTTAAATACAGCAAGTTTGCAATGGCTGAGCTGCTCCTGGCTGGCGGTGCTAACCCGGATTTTCAGGATTCTAAAGGGATGACGGCATTACATTACATGCTTAAGAAAGGTAGTGGTAAGCAGTACTTTGAAGCTTTCAGGGATCACACGGCTTGTATTGACATCGCCGGGCCTGATGGTCGAACGGTGAGGGCGATCATGATGCGGAAACGCGATAGCGATTTTCATGCGCTAGCAGATCAGTTCAATCAATGATTGCAGACTGTCAGCAAAGGAAATCCATGAGCAGTGGGTTGTGTGATTCTTTTAATTAATGCCGGCGGTTTCGGGTCGCCAAACCTGCCGCCGGATGATCAGCCGCCAGGAACCTTAGAAGTAGGATAGTAATCTGCAACTGCTGTTTTTCTGTACCTTTCGATAACTGGATTGTTGAGGCGATTGCTACAGGGTGAAGCATAAGTGTAGACTGGTTTATTAACAATTGACCTTAATTTTTGACGGGAAGGGGATATGAAAAAGTTCTTATTAGTCCTATTGGTGAGTGCTTCAAACCTGCTGTTCGCTGCTGACCTCAGGGACGTTGGTTCTCTGAGTTTTGAAAACTCGGGTGCTAAAGCCGCTCAGCCCCATTTTTTGCGTGGAGTGGGGTTTCTCCACAGCTTTGGCTGGAAACAAGCTATCCGTGAATTCAAGAAAGCGCAGCAAGCCGACGCTGATTTTGCTCTGGCCTATTGGGGTGAGTCGCTGTGTTATAACCATCCACTGATTGGTGAATGGAATCGGCAGACACCGATGGACATACTGCAGCGCCTGGGCGCAACGCCTGAAGTGCGTCTGGCAAAAGCCGGAACCCCGCGGGAAAAAGGCTTCATCAAGGCAGTTGAAGCGTTGTTCAATGGACCTGGAGATATTGCCGAGCGGAGAATAGCTTATAAAGACGCTATGCAGGCGCATTATGCCCAGTTTCCAGATGATGACGAGGTGGCGGCCTTTTATGCATTGTCTTTGCTCAGTGCCGCTCGAGCTAGTGGCGATGATCTCATGAAAATGAATATTCTTGCAGGCTCTATCGCCACCCGATTGTTTAAAAGAAACAAGAACCATCCAGGTGCGGCGCACTATGTCATTCACTCGTTTGATGATCCTCTGCATGCCCCACTGGCACTAGAGGCAGCGCAGAAATTTGCCCAGATTGCGCCTGCGGTATCACACGCAAGGCATATGCCAACGCACATATTTATCCAACATGGCATGTGGCCTGATGTGTCGACCTCCAATCAGTCTGCTTATGATGCAGCCAAAGATTTGTGGGAACCAGGCGATGCGGTGGGCGATATGGTACATGCGCTGGATTGGGGTCAGTATGGCGATCTGCAGCAAGGTGACTATGAAAAGGCCCAGCTATGGATTACACGTCTGGAGAGCATCGCTGAACAAAATGAAGGGCAGGAGGGTAGCCTGGAGAAAGTCAGGGCCCGTTATGTCGTTGAAACAGAAGACTGGCAGATAATGGCCGTATCAGACCAATCAACGGCTGCCAGTTTGTTGGCCGCTGGATTGAGCGCGATTCACCTCGACGACCTCAAGGCAGCCGAAAATGCCAAAGAACTGCTGGCAGCTAAAGTTGTGGCCATGGAGAAAAGAGGCAAGGGCGCTTACAGAGAAGGACCTGTCCCAACCAAGATCATGTACCAGGAGATAGCAGCACTGGTCAGTCTTGCCGAAGGCGATGAAGCCCAGGCGTTGGTGCTGTTAGAAGAAGGCGTGGAACTGACTAAACAGCTACCACCGCCTAATGGCACGGCTAACCCGATTAAGCCCGTTCATGAATTGTATGCGGAAGTATTGTCGGGGCTGGGAAGGTTCGATCAGTCCATTGCGCTGTTTAACGGTTCACTGGCGAGAACACCTAATCGTTCGAGATCGTTATTGGGGCTTGCACGAACCTATGCAAAGCTGGGTGATGAAGAAGCTGCCGCGCAGTTGTATCGCAGGTTAGCTGAAATAAGAAAGGGTAGTAATACAAAGGATTTACAGGAAGCTGAGCAATATCTTTCTATGGCGCAGCTTTAATGCGCTTCAGGGCAGTCTGCGTGCCCAGGGCTATAAAACTGTGTTTAGATGGAGGTGAAACTAATAAAGCAATAAAGCAATATAGTTGCGCTTTATTATAAAGTTTTTTTAATGGTGTGAGCACTCTTTCTCTATCGCTTTAAATTAAAAGTGGCTTGCGCCAGCAGTAATCTGGTTTTGCCAGTTGCCCGTCAGATTATTTCAAGGTAGTCACGCTCCGGCAAGTCAGGAAATGGCACTGAGGGCAGGGTTTGATACCAGTAGGCCACAGAGGCGATGTCATCCTGCAAGGGTAGATAGCGGCGTCCGCTGCGCCAGCCCAGGGCCTGTATGGTTACTTTCATGTTGTGACTGAATCGCACGGGATCGGTGATGTGCCACCGGTACATGCCAAATCGCATTTGTGATCGATACACATTATCGCCTCGCAACACCTGAGCCAGGCCGGCGTAGGGGGTAGAATATTCCTGGTATTGCCGGCTCTCTTTATTTTCAAAATTGTAGGAGCCACAGAAATAGTCTTCGGTTCCCGTGCCACAGATGGTTGGAAATGCGTCATCACCATCCATATAGAACTTGATTTCTCCTTCACCCCACCAGCCGGAATTATTGACGCCCCAGGCCATATAAGTACCTGCGTAATGCCCCTGCCCGGACAGGTTGTCAACCAGGGTGTAAACCTCACCGTAGGGCAGGGGATTGACGCGACGGAACTGGGCGTGGAAATAGGCTGAATTTCCCGGAATGGGGGCCAAGGAGTAATTGATTTGGTAGTAGAGGCGCATAGCCTCGGTATCCATGTTTTCTATGGTCATACGGCAGCCACGAGCAAAGGGCATGAGCCAGTAGCAGTTAAAGGCACTGCCTGGATTAACACACACAGCGAGGGAAGAAACCTGAGCAAATTTGCCCCAACCACAGGCGAAGAAATCGCCGATGGGGCATTCCACAGATGGATATTCCTGATCATCCCAGTAGATCCGCAGAATACTGGTCCGCCACTGGCCTGTGGGTGTCATCCAGATCTGTTCGATAGTACCTGGGCCGTCGATATTGGCTATCTCAAAGGTGGTGCCTGCTTCGATAATGATCGATGGTGAAACCTTCCAGCCCTGGCCCAGGTCCCTTGCGCAGGAGGCACCGGTTCCTTCGGTGGCCATGCCGCCGCTGCCTTTTTCACCGGAAAAATTCTCCGGGCTGATAGAGCGAGATTGTGCATCAGACAAGGTAGTCAGTTGATTCATCATAATGAGATTCCTTTGGATGGGCCATGATATGGATCGGTTGTTTGATAGAGTCTAATCGCTGATAGAGGCTGGATCCAACAGCGACGTGTCGAAGCAGTAGCCTATCGGTCCTGAACGCAGCCGATTTGCCCGGCGCCGTGATGTTCCGGCTTTGTAAGTGTGCTTCTAGAATAAGCCATGAGCCGTTGCTGTCGAGTTTTTGATAGCCACTAGCTGCTTCACAAGCGGTTCCATTGCGTGTTTAATCAATTAAAGGACCATTGATTAATCAATTAAGGGGCCATTGAATAATCAATTAATAGACCATTGATTATTCAATTACTACAACATTATAAGGGGGTAGAGATGCACGTAGGATTTGCACCAGTTTTTCAAAATCTCGGTAAGCTCAGGACTGATCTGGAAGTCTATCAAGAGGAGCTCGCCATGGCGCGCAGGGCCGAACCGATGGGATTCGACTCGGTCTGGTCTGTTGAGCACCATTTCACTGATTACACGATGGTGCCTGATGTAACCCAGTTCTTGAGTTACATGGCGGGCTGTACTGAGCGCGTTCAATTAGGTTCTATGGTGATTGTCTTACCATGGCACGATCCTGTCCGAGTTGCCGAGGAAATAGCCATGCTCGACAACCTTTCTAATGGCCGCATGATACTGGGTATTGGCCGTGGTCTAGGCAGGGTTGAGTTTGATGGGTTCCGGGTGCCAATGGATGAATCAAGAGAACGCTTTGTTGAGTCTGCAGAAATGATTATAGAGGGCCTTGAGCAGGGTTTTGTTGAATATCAGGGGGATTTCGTGCGCCAGCCAAAACGAAATCTTCGACCTGAGCCTTTCCAGAGTTTCAAAGGACGAACCTTTGCCGCGGCAGTTTCCCCGGATTCCATGCCGGTGATGGCTAAATTGGGTGTTGGTCTGTTGGTAATCCCGCAAAAACCCTGGGTATCAGTAAAGGAGGATTTTGAGGTTTATAACAAGGTCTGGACGGAAACCCATGGCGCCAGTAGTGCACCACCCGATCCCATGTGCGGGGGGTTCTTTTTCGTCGATGAAAGTGCGGATCGAGCTGAAGAGATGGCAAACAGGTATATCGGCAATTACTACCATTCAGTCATGGATCATTACGAGCTTAGAGCAGGGCATCTTGGTGATAAAAAGGGCTATGAGTATTACCAGAACCTGCATAAGCATATTGAGTCCCGCTCAGATGATGGTGCAGCCAGTGATTTTGTTCGGTTGATGCCCTTTGGAACACCGCAGCAGGTCATTGAGAAGATCGAATACATCCACAATACCATTGGCGCCAGAGGCGTGATGACGCATTTTGCCTTTGGCGGTATGGATTATGACGAAGCCAATAGGAATATGAAACTTTTTGTGGACCAAGTCATGCCAGAGCTTAAAGGATTGGGTGATCAGCGTGGTGCGCTGCAATTCGGATAATTAAAAGTTAATAATTCAGTTCACTTCTTACCAGAATAGATCAAAGTAAGGTGCACGATGGGTTAGCGATATTTGCATAGGTACCTAGCGAGCAATGTGTGCTACAGGAGAATATTGTTTTGGACGAGGCGACGCTGGCACAGTTCATAGAATCTGAAATTGAACCCAATGTGGTGCAATGGGAGCGAGATCGCCATGTGCCCATGGAGATATTCAGAAAAGCCGGCCAGGCCGGACTCTGTGGTTTAATGCTGCCGATTGAGGATGGTGGTTACAACCTGTCATTACAAGAACTGGTGCCTGTCTTCGAGAAGCTGGCGTATAGCGATATGGGCTTTGCTTTTGCTCTGGTGCCGCATAATAACCTGGCAAATGCCATTGCTCGCCAGGCAACCCCTAAAGTTAAAAGTCGTTACCTGCCACAGTTGCTGTCCGGCGATATTATTGGCGCTTTCCTGTTAACCGAGCCCGAAGTCGGCAGTGATGCTTCAAGAATAACGACCAGCGCGGAACGAATGGGTAATCGCTGGTACCTGAATGGGGAAAAATCCTGGGTAACCAATAGTAATCGAGCCGATCTTCTGCGGGTCTATGCGCAGACTGAACCAGGTTCTGGCGCGAAGGGCATAGCGGCATTTTTAGTCGATGCCGCTCAGCCTGGCGTTACTCGAACCCAGCCCTATGACATGCTCGGTGGCCATGCAACCGGGGCGGGTGGTTTCGGCTTTACCCAGGTTGAATTACAGCAGGAGCAACTCCTGTCTCCGGCTGGGGTTGCCTACCCAGCGGCTATGAATGCCATCGGCCTTGCCCGTGTGCTGGTAGCGGCGCTCTGCGCGGGTATTCTGCAACGAGCGTTGGATGATTCGGTTATGCGACTGAATGAGCGCCATGCATTTGGTCAGCGCCTGGCTGATAAGCAGGGCCTGCGCTGGATGCTGGCCGATGTCGCTACTGATTTGAATGCGGCGCGGGGCCTTACCGAGATTGCTGCTCGTTCAATTGATGCCGATGAGTCCGATAGCATTGTTCATACTGCTCACGCCAAGAAGTTTGCAGCCCGAGCAGCCACCCGGGGTATCGAACAATGCATGCAGGTTTTCGGTGCTGATGGCCTGCTGCATCGTCATCCTTTAGCACGTCATCTTGCCGGGGCAAAAATGGCACATTATCTGGACGGAAGTACTGAAGTGCAGAACCTGCTGATATCGAAAGCACTATTTGATTGAAAACAATAATGGAACGGTGGCTTTTACTAGTGGCTTTTACTAAAGGCTTTTACTAGTGACTTCTACCAATGAAGGGAGCATGGATTGTCTGGGTTTAATCAGAAAGAATCGCAGCTGAACCTGCGCTGCAATAGACCAATAAACTTGCTGGCTGTCCAGGAGGGGGAACTGCAATGACTGATAAGCGGTATCCGAATAGCAGGCAGGCCGGTAAAAACAGACGGTATCAGCGAATTTTCTGGCCTTTGATCGTATTGCTGGTGTTTGTCTGCGTTCCTTACGCTTTTATGGGAACGAGCGAGCCACGATTTTATGGGCTGCCAGTCTGGTTTTTTGTTTCGCTGCTGGCAAGCATGGTGATTGCGGGTCTGTCGATTCACAAAATCTGGAGACACTGGGATTGAACGAGCCGCTGCAGCTTGGATTTGATTCGATCATTGTCCTGTCATCGTATCTTGCGCTAACCCTGCTGATTGGCTTCATCGCTAACCGGAAGACGCCCGGTAAGTCTCCAGGAGAGTATTTCCTAGGGGGTAAAATGACGGGTGCCTTGCTGCTTTTCTTTACCATGCAGGCAACCCAGTACAGTGGTAATGCCTTCTTTGGTTTTACCGGCAAGGCATACCGTAGCGGGCTTATCTGGATACTTGCGGTACCACTGATCAGTCTGATCATAACTGCGCAGCTATCGTACGCGCCGAGACTCTATCGGCTGTCGCAGCGGTTTAATTATTTGACGCCGGGTGATTTCTACGAGCACCGGTACAATTCAAGGTCGTTGAGATTAATCACAGCGGTATTAACGATTGTCTCCATGTTCCCGTACCTGATGATCCAGGCTGAAGCGACCGGCCATGCCGTCGTGATCCTGAGCTCGGGAGCGCTTCCGTTCTGGTCGGGGGTGGTTGGAATTTCGATCGTAATGGCTATCTATATTTCGGTAGGAGGCTGGCAAGGGGTTATATGGACAGATGCGATTCAAGGCGTATTATTGGCCATTGCGCTTGTGTCTATTACCTGGGCTGGCCTGGAGTTTGCCGGCGGCTTGCCCAGAATTTTAGATTTTCTTGCGACGTCAAAGCCAGAGATTCTAAGAGCCCCTGCAGACCCTATAACGATGACGTCGCAATGGTTATCACTCCTGGTGGTTTCAGCGATTGGCTTTGCCATGTATCCTCATGCGATTCAGCGGATTTATGCCGCCAAGGATGAGCATTCACTTAAACGCAGTTTCACGGCCATGCTGCTGGTGCCATTTTTGCTGGGGGGGTGTACGCTGCTCATTGGCCTGACTGGCCTGGCGCTGTTTCCAGATCTGGCTGTGTCTGAATCCGACCAGGTGTTTGGTCTGTTACTGGCTAAGCTATCAGTTCAGTATCATGCCCTGGTGGTCTTTGTGCTGTGCGGCCTGCTGGCTGCTATTATGTCAACCGCTTCATCAGTCGTGCTGACCCTGTCTTCAATTTTTACGCGTGATATCTACCAGGCAACCCTGAGACAAGATGCCAGTCTGCAGGAGTTGACCATGGTCGGTCGGATTTTTACGATTGTTATCCTTTTTGTGGTGGTGCTGTTGTCGCTGAATAGCTCGTTGACTTTGTGGCGGCTTACGGAAATCAAGATCGAATTCCTGATGCAGCTTTTCCCACCGCTTATTCTAGGTCTGTACTGGCGGCGGATGGATCGTTTTGCTGCTTTAACGGGCCTCCTGGCGGGGTCCGCAGTGGTGGCTGTCATGATTTTAAGCGGTTACCCAAGATGGGGGTTATTTCAGGCAGGGCTGTATGGTTTTTTCGTTAATTCAGCAATTTGCCTGCTGTTACCGAGAATCGGGCTGGCATCATCAGCGGAAAAAAGGCGTACAGAAGAGATCTTCCAGAGTTTTCGCTAATCGAGTTCGGGTCGCAGCATCTCGAATGTGTCGTTGACACTGAGGTAGTCGTGATGACCGAGTCGGGCAACCTGTGACAGGGCCTTGGAGTCAATTTTGCCATTTATGATCAGCGTGTCATCGATATAAATACCGATGACCTCGCCGATGACCAGATGGCTCTGTCTGCCGCTGCCACTCTTTGGCAAGGCAATTATCTCAAACACTTTGCATTCAAGAACGGCTTTGGCCTCCCACACGTGGGGTGGTGTAACCAGCCTTGAAGTCCCCGGGGTTAGTTTGCTTTCAGAAAATTCACTAACTCCCTGACTGTAATCAGCTGAAGTCTGGTTCATTTGCTTGGCAAGTTCTATGGAAACAATACTGACCGTAAATTCCGGTGTGTCTCTGAGGTTGGCAAGCGTATCCTTAGGCTCGCCCTGGGCGTTCCTGGAATTGGGTGCAAAGGCGACAATCGGCGGATCTGCAGAAAAAGCATTGAAGTAGGAAAATGGAGCAAGATTAGTGCTGCCGTCCTTGGACTGAGTACCAATCCAGCCCACTGGTCTGGGCGCAATGAGCGTATTGATAGGGTTGTGTTTTAGCGGAGCAGGGCTCACGTTTTGGCGGGGATCAAAAAACATGAGATTACCCGCTGATTTCTTTTAGATTGGTATCGAATCCCTGCCGCGTGCCGAGAATTTTCGGTGCGCCTGCCAGGTCTTCCTGCCACAGCAACGATTCCATATAGATGTTGAGTGGTTGATCCTGAATGGTTAGTTCATAGACCGGGTCACCCTGGTTAGAGGCATGATTGTGGACTGCCCATCCAGGCGCAGACACCATCAGGTCTCCCGCCTTCCAGTTATAACGCTTACCTTCCACCCGACTGTACCCTGCACCCTGGAAGTAATAGTTGATAGCGGAAGAAACATGCCGGTGAGGTTTGTCGACGATACCCGGCGGGCGAATGGTCAGCGTCGCAAAAAAATTCGGTGTGGTGCCATTGAATCTATCGGTAAGTGGGTTAAAGAGCAGGTAAAGGCGTCTGCCAGTATAGCTCTTGCCCAGTTTGTCGAGTTTATCCAGATTGGATTTCACCGTCGTCCAGGGCCAGTGCAGGCAGTTGGATTGCACAGGCCTTGGATTAATCAGGGTCTCGTAGGGCATCAACGCGGCTCCATCTTCACTGATTTCCTGGATTGACTGCGCCGCTTTGAAAGGCCCGGATGGGTCAAGGCCTTCGGATGAGGCAGGGCAATCGCTGGACGGGTTTTCATCGATCAGATGTACTCTCATCATTTCCAGCAGGGCGGCATTGGAATAGGTCAATCTGGCGAGCACTTTAGATGACTTATTGCGGTGGCGATAAGTGATAAAGGAAGGGTTGTTCCAGACATCATAACGCGAGTAATTAATCTCGCGATCACCTACGATGGTTTGTCCCCGTCCTTGAATGCAGAAGTTAACCTGGGTGGAATTGTGCCTTATCGGTGTGGTTTCTTCACCCGGCTTGAGGACGTCGAGAGTGACCTGGACGCCAGGGGTCAGACCGCGTCCAGGGGTGGGTGCGCTGGGGTGTGTGAACATCACCTGCCTGCGGCCGTTCGCAGGTCTGGGTAGATCTGCCAGTCGTTCAATTTCCCTGTTTATCTGCTCACCGGTAATGGTAATGGGCGGCCAATCCTGTGCTGGTTTTAGCTGTGAGATAGTCGAGCCTGCGAGGGCTTCACCGGTTCTGTCTATAATAACGGGTTTGGGCTCGGACATACCTTACATCCCTACACTAATTTACCTGAGTAGGTAAGTATTCTACTATAGCAGGCCACTGAGCTACCATTGCAAGGAATTCTTGACATGAGCGGATCTGTTGACCTCGATTGGCCTTCCGGGGACATCACACGAGTTCCTTATCGTTTGTATACTGATGAAGGGTTATTTGAGCGGGAGATGGAGCGAATTTTCTATGCCAGTTGGGCCTATGTCGGGCTGGAGGCAGAGCTCCCAAATGCCTGGGATTTTATTACCACCAGGATTGGCAAACGTTCTGTGGTCATAACCCGGGATGAGCAGGGTCGAGTACATGGGTTCGCCAATCGCTGTGCCCATCGTGGTGTCAAGGTATGCCGTCGGGCGAGCGGTAACAGTCGTATTTTCGTGTGCCCCTACCATCAATGGTCGTATGATTCCAAGGGTAATCTGCGTGGGGTGCCTTTTATCAAGGGCATTGGTGGCAAGGGCGGTATGCCCGGAGATTTCAAACGGTCAGACAATGCTTTGCCACCTTTGAAGATAACGATTCGGCAGGGTGTGATTTTTGCGAGTTTTGCAGATGAAATAGAAGAATTTGCGTCCTATCTCGGTGAAACAAACCTGAAGTATTTTGATCGTGTATTTGATGGTCGTGAGCTCAAGATTCTGGGATATTCCAGGCAGTTGATTCCTGGTAACTGGAAATTGATGTTTGAAAATATCAAGGATCCCTACCATGCCTCACTACTGCATGTTTTTCTGGTGACTTTCGGGTTGTTTCGAGCGGATCAGAAGTCGCGTGTGGCGATGGATGAAACCGGACGGCATGGCCTTCTGATATCCAGGAAAGGAGCACAGAAAGCCAGCTCGTTGACCGCTGATATCAAGAATATGAAGGAAGATTTTGAACTGGCGGATCCGAGGTTGTTGGATCCGGTGAAAGAGTTCAGCGATGATGCCACCGTTGTGATGCAGACTATCTGGCCCAATCTGATTGTACAGCAGCAATCAAATACGCTGGCATTACGCCAGATTCGGCCCAGGGAGGTCGGTTCATTCGAGCTTTATTGGACCTTCTTTGGTTATGCCAGTGATAGCCAGGAAATGCAGACCCGTCGTTTACGCCAGGCAAACCTGATGAGTGCAGCGGGGCTGGTTTCTGCCGAGGACAGTGAGGTCATAAAACTGGCACAGGAAGCGATAGCTCAGTATGTAGAGGATTCCGGGCAGATGCTGCTCGGTGGCATGGGTACAGCTGACACGCCACATATGGTAACAGAGGTTGCTATAAGGGCCTTTTATAAATACTACCGTGAGGTTATGGCACTGTGACTTTTTTGCGTTGGTACGAACTGCAGAAACTCTACAACGATTACGCCTCGGTACTGGATGATGGTCCGTTGTCGAACTGGCCTGACTTCTTTACTGAGCAATGTCTTTATATGATCCAGCCCAGAGACAACTACGATAAAGATCTGCCGCTTGCAGTGGTCAGGTGTGAGAGCCGGGCGATGCTGCAGGATCGTGTCCAGGCGGTAGAGGAAACTATCATGTATGAGCCGCGCTATCTGCGACATCATATTACTAATGTATCTGCAGAAGACCTGCACGGTGATGAGTTCAGGGTGAAGGCAAACTATACGGTTATCCAAGTGCTGCAGGACGAGCTGCCGCAGATATTGAGCACAGGCCGCTATCTTGACCAGATTGTAAGGGAACATGGAGTGCTGCGATTTAAGCAGAAACGGGTTGTCTATGACTCTGTTCTGGTGCCGAATTCGCTCATTTATCCTATTTAGTGGATTTACGGATTATCCTCTTTGATGAGATAACGCTTTGATGAATAGCCCGATGCTGAATAAAGTCATCAATTTTTTAGCCCGGGCAAGCTTTTATTTAAGGGGCTACGAGTTGTTCCAATAGAAGATTGCCATTTATTATGGGGTTGGCCAGCGCCGGTATCAGATGAGTTACTGACTGAATTACTGGTTGACCTCAGGCTTTGATGTCCTTTGTGTAGGCTTGTATGTAGGTTTGCTGGCATTGCTCGCCAGGTTTCCAGAAACAAATGCCTACCCACTGCAGTGTGGGTGTTTGACCTCGGGCAAATCCAGCGGGTTGCTTGTTCTGGGATCCGGTAACTGGCTTTAGTTCTAACCTGTAGTTCCCTATTCAGGGTTTAGTGGCGAATCCCCGGTTGGGGAAATGCATTTATTCGCTTGAAATGCGGGTTTCTCATCAAGACATACTAGTCAATTCCTATTTTGTGATATATAGTCACAGTGTCATTTGGGGAGAAATGATTAACGTACTTACTTGATGCCGAAAACTATTAATAGTATTTAAATCTTGTAAGTGTGTTTTGATTAACAAAGTAGTAATATCCCAAGCCTGCTCAGGGTAATAATGTTGAGTGGGAAATTTGCTGTCCGATAATAACAAGGGAGAGAATCAGTGAAATCAGAATTAGATGAAAGGTGGCAGGTGGCGTTTAAAGCGCTAACGCTGTCTCTAATGCTTGGACTAGGTATGTCCGCAGGCACTTTCGCAGTCTCGGCAAGTGCCGAAGACGTGGTG
>DUBB01000016.1:0-2308 GCA_012960535.1 Gammaproteobacteria bacterium | reverse complement strand
ATGCGTGATCTGCCAACCGATAAAACAGTGGTGCTGGTTAATTCCAAGCGTCGCCATCGGGCAGCTCTGGTGGGTATTGGTGGATCGGGTTCTCAGGGACCGGATATGGCCACTATTCCTATGAGCGCGATAAAAAGTATCGAAGTACTTCGTGACGGTGCAGGTGCAATCTATGGTACTGACGCTATCGCCGGGACCATTAACTTTATCCTTAAGGATAATAGTGAAGGCGGCATGATATCAGTTGATACGGGTGGTTATTCCGAAGGTGACGGCGATAGTGTTACGGTTCGCGGTAACATCGGTATGCCGCTGGGTGATGGTGGCTTCCTGTCCGTTTCAGGTGAAGTCTATCAGGCCGATCCAACCTACCGAGGCGAGCAGTATTGCCAAGGCTGGTGGTGTGTTGAAGAAGGCTATGTAGGTAATAATCATACTTGGGATGCAGGTAATGGTTATGCGGCTTATCAGGCTGCCAATCCTGGATATGCTTCCGCATGGCAGGCTGCCTCGCTTGATGGACCGGTTGTACAGCCATGGGGACGCCCCAACGAGGAACGCTCAGGTGTATTTTATAATGCCGAGATTCCACTGGCTGGCAACGGTACACTGTATTCTTTCGGTAATTATACGGTCAGTGAAGCTGACGGAAGTTTCTTTTATCGGTATCCGTACAATTCAGTTCTGAAAGATCTCAGGACTGCTGACGGCAGTATCTGGAACCAGTTGGAAGAGTATCCTGGAGGTTTTACGCCACGATTCTTTGGTGAAGTGACTGACTATTCGTATTTGTTAGGCCTGAAGAACGAGATGGGCAATGGCATCATGTACGACGTCAGTGTTCGTTATGGTTATAATGAGATTTCCTATGCGTTAAATAATACGTTCAACCCATCCATGGGAGATACCAGTAACCAGAAGAATTTCCATCCTGGTGACCTGAGTAACGCTGAGTTGCAGATCCAGGCTGATTTCACGATGGATATAAGCGATACGGCCGTACTTGCCTTTGGTTTCTCCTATCTGGATGAGGAATATGAAATTCATCAAGGTGGGGAAAACTCCTATAAGGTTGGCCCTTATTCAAATCCGGATCCCTATAGTTTCTGTGATGCCGGTGCTGCAACCGCAGCCGGTACTGCAGTCATTGCAAATGGCTCTACGCTGGATTGCGCTGATAGCAGTGACCCCGTGTATCGAGCACTGGCGGTAGGTTCAAACGGATTCCCAGGCTATTCACCCGCATTTTCAGGTGTTTATGCTCGTGATTCGTTTGCACTCTATGGGGAATTAAATGGTGATATAGGGATATTCGGGTATCAGGCTGCACTTCGTTACGAAGACTACTCAGACTTTGATTCGGAAATTATTGGTAAAGTAGCGGGTATCTGGGAAATAGGGCCTGTTGTAAGTTTGCGGGCGTCTTTGGGTACTGGTTTCAGGGCACCGACACCGGGACAGCAGGGTACAACCAACGTATCGACTCGCTTGCCGAATGGTACACCGGTTGCTGTCGGTTTGTTCCCAGCGGGTGGACCTGTCGCGGGAGCGTTAGGTGCTACGGCGCTTCGACCTGAAACTTCTGTTAGTTATACGGCGGGACTCGTTATATCGACAGAAGCTTTCGCGATGACGATTGATACCTATGTGATCAATATTGATGATCGTACCAATGCAGTGTCTACCCAGGATGTATCGACTGATCCGGCTTCGGGCGCAGCGTACACTAATTATCTTGCCCTGGAGGCAGCGGGTGTAGCCGGTGCCAATTCTATCGGTGGGGTTAACTGGTTTACCAATGCGTTTGATACCAGCTCCTCTGGTGTCGATATTGTCATAACCGTACCAATTACTTATAGTGGTGACTCCAGTGCCAAGTTAACGGCGGCTTTTAATTACAACGATACCTCGTTCGAGTCTGATATAACGGGTTACTTTAATGCTGAAAGTACGCATGATTTCACGAACCTTACGCCGAATACGCGTTGGATTATGACCTATAATCACTACATGGGTGATTGGTCAATCATGGGTAGAGCCAGTTATTTCGGTGAGTCTTCGAACTGTAATGGCGATTGTTCGACTACTAATGTACAAACCTACGATGGTATAGTATTCCTTGATCTTGAAGCGTCTTATCAGGTGACGGATGAGCTAAAGTTGAGCATGGGTGGTCGTAATCTGACCGATGAGTATCCTGAAAAGGATAACATTGGTGATTACTGTTGTGGACGTGTGTATAACTCTAGCACGACGGTAGATTGGCAGGGCTCTTATTATTATGGGCGGCTTTCCTACAACTTCTGAT
>DUBB01000015.1 GCA_012960535.1 Gammaproteobacteria bacterium | reverse complement strand
GGCATACAGGCCTTTACCGGCGTGTGAGATACCTCGCACACGTTAGTGGGTGATATCGACTGGTTGGGTGTCTGCACTGCAGGCATTCTAGTCTCTCATGGTCCCGGGAATAAGCCCGGGATTGCCAAGGGCAGCGTAATACCCAGAGTTCTGTCAGCCAGGTTTGCAATGCAGCGGGTTCGATAACAGGCTTTGAATAAGAAGCTTTGAATAAGAAGCCTTGCATTAGCAGCCTGGTGCAAGATACTTTGTACAGGATGTTTCACATCTGCAGATCTGTGATTAGCGCGCGGCTCCAGCAAAGCAATTATAGGAGAGCAACATGATTAAGGTACTTGTCGTTGATGATCACCAGCTGGTTCGGGTCGGCACCACCCGCTTACTTGAGGACCAGCCGGGTATTACTATCGTAGGTGAAGCGGAGAGTGGTGAGCAGGCCATTGATCTGGTTAGAAGCCTGCAACCGGATGTGGTCCTGATGGATATACAGATGCCAGGAATAGGGGGTCTGGAAGCGACCCGTCGCTGCCTTCGAATCAAGCCGGAAGTAAAGATTATTGCCCTGACCATGCACGAAGCGGAACCGTTTCCAACACGACTGTTCGATGCCGGGGTTCGCGGCTACCTGACCAAGCAGACCGATCCAGTGGAGATGGTCAAGGCCATCAAGCGGGTCTGTGCCGGGCAGCGCTATATCAGTTCGGAGATCGCCCAGAACCTGGCTTTACGTCCTTTTGGTAACAGCGGCCAGTCTCCTTTTGAGTTATTATCCGGACGGGAAATGCAGGTAACCCTGATGGTAATCAAAGGTATGAATGCGCCGGAGATGGCAGATAAGCTCTCTCTGAGCCCCAAGACTGTAAATAGTTATCGCTACCGCGTATTCGAAAAGCTGGATGTCAAGAATGATGTGGAACTGACTAAACTAGCTATCAAGCACAGTTTGCTGGTATCGGAAGTCGCCGCCTGAAGCAGGCCGACCAGGGCCGGTTTACAAGGGGTTTATCATGTCCTGGCCAGCCAGTGTAGAATAAGCACTGGGCTTCAGGCCTGGGTTCAGGCTGTTTATATACCGCGGGCAAGCGTAAGCAGTTAAAATATAGGGGAATCAGCTCAGCACACGGACAGGGTTTTGCCTAACAAACCGATAAATCACAGTGGCAACGAGGACTTGCTTAAATGCCAGCGATGTCCGGCTCTGAGGCGTCAATTTAAGACATTGCGTCAGCGCTATCCCAGTTACTGGAATAAACCCGTGCCCGCCGCGCAGGAAAGCGCTGCTGGCCTGATGATCATTGGCTTGGCTCCGGGTCTGCACGGCGCAAACAGAACCGGCATACCGTTCGAAGGTGATGCCTCCAGTATGCTGCTGCGCTCAACCTTGCAACAGCTTGGCCTGATTGACCGGGTTTCCATAACTAACGTGCTGAAATGCCTGCCTGAACAAAACAAACCGAAAACCGATGAACTTAAACGCTGTGAGCGCTTCTTCATGCCTGAGATGGCAGCGTTCAAGGCGCGGCCAACAGGCGTCGCATTAGCACTGGGGCGAGTTGCTCATGAGAGGATTATCCGTGCGCTAGACCTGCGCCAGAAGGATTATGCGTTTGTTCATGGCCAGACTCATCGCCTTGGGGAGGCCCACTGGCTGGTCGATTCTTACCATTGCAGTCGCTATAACACCCAGACGGGTCGCCTTACCGAGGCGATGCTGCTCGCCGCTGTGGCGACCGCTGCCAGGCTTACTTCGTGACTGATTTTGACAGCCAGACTTTCCTGCAAAACCTGACCACGCGGCCTGGCGTCTACCGGATGCTGGCTGAAAATGGCGATATCCTTTATGTGGGCAAGGCCAAGAATCTCAGGAACCGGGTGGGTAGCTATTTCCGTAAGACTTCGCTGGATGCCAAAACCCTGGCACTGGTCGCACGAGTGGCTGATGTCAGTGTCACGGTAACCGACAGTGAGACCGAAGCACTTCTGCTGGAACAGTCGCAGATCAAGGAATGGCGACCTCTGTACAATATCCTGTTTAAAGATGATAAGTCTTACCCTTATATCTATCTTTCGCTGGAAGATGACTATCCTCGCCTGGCTTTTCATCGCGGTGCAAGGAAGAAAAAAGGTCGTTTTTTCGGGCCTTTCCCAAGTGCCTATTCTGTCCGGGACAGCATTAACGTTCTGCAGAAAGCCTTCAGGGTCCGCTCCTGTGAAGACAGCTTTTACCGCAATCGTTCCAGGCCGTGCCTTCAATACCAGATCAAGCGATGTTCGGGGCCCTGCTGCCAGCTTATTAACCAGGAAGATTATCAGGCTGATGTGGCCAATGCCGTTAAATTCCTGGAGGGCAAGAGCAGCGAAGTGCTTGAACAATACTCGGATAGAATGGATAAGGCTGCGGCCAATCTGCAATATGAAAAAGCGGCTATCCACAGAGATCAGATCCTACAACTGCGTAAAATACAGGAACAACAGCATGTGGTCTCCGCAAGTGGCAATATCGATGTCATTTTTGCCGAAAAATCTCCCAGCGGACTATGTGTGCTGGTCATGTTTATCCGTGGTGGTCGAATGCTCGGTAACAAGAATTTTTTCCCCAGTAATCGGCTGGACGAGCGTGAATCTGGCGTACTTTCGGCATTTCTATCCCAATTTTATTTTTCCGGCATGGCGGGCCGGGAGGTCCCCGACGAAGTGGTCGTGAATGCACGGCTGGCGGACAAAAGCCTTCTGGAAACCGCGCTACGGCAAGCCAGGGGAAGAAAGGTCCGCATCAGTGACAACAGCCGCGGGACTCGCGCCCGATGGCTAGGTATTGCAGGTAACAGTGCTAAGCAGGCTTTAGGCAGCTACCTGGCCCAGCGCGATAACCTGCACCGACGTTTTGAGGCCTTGCAGCAGGCCCTGGAACTCGACCAGATGCCTGATCGGCTTGAGTGTTTTGATATCAGCCATACGCAGGGTGAAGCAACGGTTGCTTCCTGCGTTGTTTTTGATCAGGCAGGCCCAAGAAAAGCAGATTACCGGCTGTTTAACATCCGGGATGTTACCGCTGGCGATGATTATGCCGCCATGGAACAGGCCCTGAGGCGGCGCTATACCCGTCTGCAGAAGGGCGAAGGGCGCCTACCGGATATATTGTTCATTGATGGCGGTAAAGGCCAGGTGACCCAGGCAAGGAACGTCCTTGAAGAGTTACAGGTAGAGAACGTATTGATTGTTGGCGTGGCTAAGGGGCCTTCGCGCAAGGCCGGGCTGGAAAGCTTGATTGTTCCGGGCAAGGAAGAAATGAATCTGCCAGCAGATAATGCAGGACTCCATCTTATCCAGCATATCAGGGATGAGAGCCACCGATTTGCCATTACCGGTCATCGACAGAGGCGCGGCAAAAAGAGAACCGAATCTCAGTTGGATGGGATTCAGGGGATCGGGCCCACTCGCAAGAGAAACCTGATCAGGTACTTTGGCAGCGTCAAACAGGCTATGAGTGCATCAACGGCTGAAATAGCCCGGGTAGAAGGAATCAGTCAAAAATTAGCAGAACACATTTATACAACCCTGCACAACGGTTAGACTGGTGTCAGCTCAAAGTGATCGTGATTTATGAAACTAGCCATCAGCTTACCTAATATTATTACAGGCTTCAGAATCCTGCTCATTCCTGTGCTGGTCATTGCCTTTTATCTGCTACCGATGGAGACCCGCTATATTATCTCGGCATTTATATTCACTGTAGCCAGTATCACTGATTGGCTGGATGGTTATCTTGCCAGGAAAATGGGTCAGATGACGGCATTTGGTGCCTTTCTGGACCCGGTTGCAGACAAGTTGATTGTTGCTGTTGCACTGGTCCTGCTGGTTGAGGTTCATGCCAGTGCCGTGTTAGCAATTCCAGCGCTGGTTATCGTCTGTCGCGAAATCGTGGTCTCAGCACTGCGCGAGTGGATGGCGCGATACAGTGACAAACGCGGCGTTGCGGTCTCTTTTCTGGCGAAAATTAAAACCGCTTTTCAGATGATTGCAATCATCGTGTTATTAGCCAGTGGCCCCGATCCGCATGCCCTTCAGGTCATCCTGGGCTACATACTGCTGTACGCTGCAGCAGGCCTGACGCTACTGTCCATGTACCAGTACCTTAGGCTGGCCTGGCCGGACCTGTCCTCCGCAATGAAAAACAAGGACTGACCAGGATCGGTCCAAAAACTTCCACGCGATGATGCCTGTTTTGCCTGCGGGTCATGGACAGGTGTACGTTAAAGTCAGTCCTTGATTCTGCTGACGGGGATCAGTACTTCATTAGACCGCAGGAACCCCGGCACAATGGGCGAGTTATAACGAGCCCAGATCGGATCACCGACTATCTTTAAGGCAGGTGTTCTGCGGAGCGCGGACAGCAGTGCCCGTTCGTTTTTTAAATATTTTTTCTCTGCCCATCCGCCTTTATAGGCCAGGACTGCCATGGTGCTTGCCGGCGCTCTGACAATCTTCACCCGGCTATCAGCAGGATCAGGCAGTTCACCGAGGGCAATCTGGCTCGGCATGAAAAGACTTAGCTGGTATTGATCCGCCGCCACTGAGCTCTGCATGATTGGGGCTGTCATGGCAATTTTCCGGTCACCAGCGTTACTGCCAAAAATATAGGTCACCAGGCGGCGAAAACCCTCACTGCCTGCGGCATTAAATCCGCCTTTTACCTGCGTTACAACCAGATTGTGGGCAGGATACTGCCTTAGCTCAATTTCACCCAGGGAATCGAGCACGCTATAGGGGAGTTTTTCAACGGCCGAAGCGATACCGGGCAGGATTAGCATTAACAGCAGCAGACGGTGCATAGACAAGTTCCTTTGATTTGAAAACGTTAGCAGTGTATATCTATCTGATAGATCACCACGACAGGGCTCATTATAATGGATACAAAATGGATCGAAAACGGTGATATCCAACTGGAAGTCAAGCTGGTGGGGAGTGGGCCTGTCATTCTCTGCGTCCACGGCTGGCCCGAGTTATGGTACTCCTGGCGGCACCAGATGGCTTATTTTTCGGCGCGGGGATACACGGTAGCAGCCATGAATGTACGGGGCTATGGCGGCAGCAGTCATCCCAATGAAATTGCGGCATACACGCTATCTGAACTGACTTCCGATGTTTGTGCGGTCGCGCAGACGCTTTCCACAGACCCGGTTATATTGTTTGGACACGATTGGGGCGCGCCCATCGTCTATCAAAGTGCGCTCAGGTATCCCCAGGTCTTTTCCGCCGTGGCAGGCCTGAGTGTGCCCTATATGCCGTCGGGGGGCCAGTCAGTGCTGGCTACGATGCACCACGTCTATGCGGGCCGGTTTTTCTACCAGCTCTATTTCCAGCCTGAGGCTGTTGCAGAAGCAGCGATCGAAAGTGATATAGAACTGGCGCTGCGCAAGATCTATTTTTCCCTGTCAGGAGATGCACCGCTTAATGACTGGTTAAAACACAAGCCAGCCGATGCTGCCTTGCTCGATGATCTGCACAATCCAGAACCTTTTCCCGACTGGCTCAGTGAAGTAGATCTTGCTGTTTATGCCGAAGCATTTGAAAAAACGGGCTTTCGTGGGCCGCTTAACCGGTATCGGGCTCAGGAACTGGATCAGGCCCTGCTACCGGAGCACAGGGGACAGCAGTTGCAACAGCCAAGCTGCATGATTGCCGGCGAAAGGGATGCGGTGAGGAGCTTTTTCCCAGGTGTGGACCTATATGAAGGCGCTGCAGCAGGCAGTGCTGACTACAGGGGAACCACGCTTATTAAGGATGTCGGTCATTGGGTCCAGCAGGAGGCACCAGCGGAAACAAATGCCGCTCTAATGCAATTCCTGAACGGCCTCTAATGTGGCTGGGTAAAGATAAGCCGGTTACCGATGGGTCAAGCAGAGTCATATCAAGACCCCAGGGCTGCACGTCTATCGAAGGCCGATAATAGCGGTGCTTTTTTGCTGTTAATAATCGCTGGTAGTCAGCAATAGCCTCTATTTCGAATCGGGCTGCAGAGCCGGGTGTTGCTTCGCCATGATGCTCGCACAGGTGTAATTGGCAATGTGCGTACTCTACCCCCATATAGAGGGGCATATTGTCCTCGAAGCGATGCTTGAATAGGACCTTAAAGCCCAGATACTCCAGATAAAACTCTCGCATTTTGGATTCATCAAATATTCTGAACACAGGAATGACGCTGTTCATCGTGGTTCTGCCGGCAAGGTTCCTGATTTGACCATAACAGAAAAGTTACACCTGGTGAGGTATCCTCGTGCTTAGCTAGCGAGCGAAGCAGCAGAGGATTTTCATATTCAGAACGAACCGCGAATATGTGGCGGTAGACATTGCAGTCACGGGGTAACAGAAGATGATGACAGATAGATTCAGAAGTTGGTTTCTCGCCAGTATTATTTACTGCCTGCTACCCGTTGCAGTGGCTGAAGTTGCGGATAAACCAGAAGGAGCCCGCCAGAGTTGGTAGGACTGTGTAACCCGATGGTTGATGCAGGCTGCATGGGCCCGGTGGAGCTTGAACAGGGCGAGCAATATAGGGAAACTTGAAAGGCGGTCTGCCCCAGGGTAAAGGAGAAATCGCTTACCCAAATGGTGATGTTTTCTCCGGGTATTTCCAAAAAGGTAGGAGGACAGGGCAAGGCAAGTATAAGTTCGCCAACGGCGATAGTTTCGTTTCTGGGTTCGTGATCGGCTCTCCGGCGGTGTTGAACTCAATTATATGGTTGGTGATCGTTATCTAGGCATGCTGAGCAAGAATATGCCGCATACCAGGGGGAAATCCATTTCGCTAACGGCGATTCTTATGAAGGGCATTTCTTAAGGATTTAAGACTTGGTAAGGGGCGTTATATGTGGGCTGACGGTAAAGTGGACAAGGTCAGCTGTGAGTATGACGTCTGCAATGTGCCTTCCTGGACAGGACGCTTTCCCTGATTTGATACCCAGATACAGTCTTTGAGACTACCGCTTACCAGGCTATGTCTTAACCCGCTATGTCTGGCCTAACTGACAGTTACTATAAAGCATTATAAAGAAGCCATAATTAATTGAAATTTAAATATATTATTAACATATAATAGATCATATTTTCCTTCCAGATAGACCTACACAAGCTGCCGGATGTTTAAGCGCGTCCAGGTTTTTCAAGCTATCTCAGTGCTGCATTTTAGCAGAAGGCTTAACGGGTGGCTGAAAGGGCCCGATGATGATCTGCCCAGCGTTCCTTGATAGACGGATAGACGGTGATAACAGATCTGATAAACCATCTGATCCTAAGCCAGCGTTGAAGTGTTTATCGACATCAGGCCTCAAAGGTTTTAGGCTTGCTGTAATCTCAGTTAATGGCAGCAGCGATTCCAGATGAACTCGGCAGTAACCCCAGAACAACCCTATCGAGACCTTAGCGAAGCTGAACGACAGGCTCTGCAGGACGATGGTGTCATCTGTGTGCGAGGCGCCCTGGGTGAAAGATGGCTTGAAACCATCGCAGACGGCATGGAGCGTATTAAAGCTAGACCCGGTGTTATCGCAGACATATTATCCATGCCGGAAAAGGGCTTCACCGGCGATCTGTTCATGTGGCGCAAGCACAAGGCATTTGCAGACCTGCTATTTGAGTCACCGCTGGCACGCCTGGCGCAGCAGGCCATGAACTCAAGGGTGGTGAAGCACTGGTATGACCAGTTGTTCCTGAAGGCGCCTGGTGCCGATGTGCCCACGCCCTGGCATCATGACCTTACCTTCTGGCCAATCAGGGGCAGCGAGATTATCAGTATCTGGATCCCCGTGGACCCGGTGGACAGGGCCTCCAGTGGTTTGGAGTACATTCGTGGCTCCCATCTCTGGGATAACCGTTATAAGGCGATCACACCGGATTATTCGGAGTTCATGGTCAACCCGGAACTTGAAGACGCACCTGATATTGAAGCTAACCGGGAAGCCTATGATCTCCTCAGCTGGGATATGCTGCCCGGTGACATATTGATTTTTCACCCTCTGATAGTGCATGGCTCAGGTGGTAACCAGTCAACCACAAGGCATCGCCGGGCGCTGGCAAGCCGCTGGGTGGGGGAGGACGTATTTTATGATCCCAGGCCCCATACCATGCCGCTGCCACCCGGCCATGGCCTTGAGGCAGGGGAACGCTTGCACGGACACCTGTTTCCAACGGTGTTGGGCTCGGATAACCAGGTTTAGCTGCCGGGGCAGTTTCAGCCGGACCGAGGTAGGCGGCTGACACATTTAACGGCGACCCAGGGTCCGGTTAGCGATATTCGCAGTAAGCGACGAGACTATGTTCGTTTTTTAACCTGTTTTTGAGTCATGTCACCAGGGCCATTTTTTTACTTAGTGTTTTTTGAATGATGTTTTTTAGGAGAGGAGTGCGCTGATATGGTACTGGACAATAGCTTGAGGACGCTGCTGGACGAAAATAAGCCTACTCTGGGCACCCATTTCATGTTTACGGACCCAGATATCCCGGAGCTTATTGGCGATACCGGTTGTTTTGACTACGGTGAATTTACGGCAGAGTATTCAGCTTTTGATATGCCCCTGCTTTATAACCTGGCAAGAGCAGGTCAATGCGGTAATCTGCCATTGATGATTAAACCGGATCAGGAAAACCAGGGGTTCGTCACTCAGACGGCAATGGGTGCCGGTTTTAAAGCCGTACTGTTTACTGATATCAGGTCAGTAGAAGACGTCGATATTGCGCATCGTATCATTCGTCCAGATACGCCCGATGAGCAGGGTTTTATGGGGGTTAAGTTACGCCGACCAGCACTGTCGAGTTACGATACTCAGGCCTATTTAACGGACCTGCAGTCGGTTGTTTTCTGCATCATGCTGGAGAAGGCAGTGGCGCTTGAAAACCTCGACCCAATCCTTGAGCGGGCCCGGTCCAAGGGCGTTGATATGACCCAGTGGGGTCCGGCCGATTTCAGTTTTTCCATGGGTGATCCAGGCCTGCAGCGCTCGCCGGAGATCCGTGTCTACGAGGAAAAGGTCATTGCCAAGTCCCTTGAATACGGCATTCATCCCAGGATTGAAATTGGCGCCGTTGAACAGGCTAAGCGCTATATGGACCTCGGCGTCAGGCACTTCTGCCTCGGCTGGGATCGTTTCATTCTTCGCCAGCAGTTGACCCAGTTGGGTACTGATATGCGAAAACTGACGGAATCGCTATAATCCCATAAACTGCGCTAATGCTTGATTTTTGATACCCTTACTGAAGTTCAGCGTGATGACTGTGAGCATAGGGTAGCAACAAAACAACTGGCCCTATCAACCCTATAACTGTCGGTTGGACCCATGAAAATCGTTGAACTCCGGGAATGTACAGTACCTCTGCAGGGTGATATTGCCAATTCGCTGGTTAATTTTTCTGCCCATACGGTTTCGCTGGTTGGCGTTATCACCGACGTGGTACGTAATGGCAGGCCGGTATCGGGGGTGGCCTTTAACTCCATTGGCCGGTTTGCCCAGGCTGGTCTGCTGCAGGAACGCTTCTTCCCGAGATTGAAGGCAGCGGCAGTTGATTCTCTGCTGTACCGGGATGGTTCAGGGTTTGATCCTGATAAGGTGGTGGCCAGCGTCATGGCTAACGAGAAACCGGGCGGTCATGGTGATAGAGCTGCAGCGGTAGGGGGCCTGGAGCTGGCCATCTGGGATCTGAATGCTAAATTAGCGCGCGAGCCAGCCTGCCAGTTTATTGCCAGGCAGTTCAATAATCAACCCATCCAGGATACGGTGCCTGTCTATGCGGCTGGAGGCTATTATCACCCAGATAAGGGCCTGGGGGGGCTGGCTAATGAACTCAGACAGTATCAGGATCTGGGCTACCAGGATTTCAAAATCAAAATCGGGGGCGCCAGCCTCACTGAAGATATCAAGCGGATCGAAGCTGCCATCGCTATAGCCGGAAGCGGCGCGCAGGTTGCCGTGGATGCCAATGGGCGCTTCGACCTTGAAACTGCGAGATCCTATGCCAGGGAACTCGGTCAATATGAGCTTAAATGGCTCGAGGAGCCGGGTGACCCTCTCGACTTTGCATTAAATCGTGAAATTATCGAGCATTATAGTGGCGTTATTGCCACAGGTGAGAACCTGTTCTCCTGCGCTGACGTTCACAACCTCATTCGTTATGGTGGTATGCGGGCTGGTCTGGATATATTTCAGATGGATCCTGGCTTGAGCTATGGCATCACCGAACTGGCTAGAATGATTAAGATTATGGAAGCCAATGGCTACTCAAGAAAGTCTGCTTATCCGCATGGCGGGCATATGATTAACCTGCACGTGGTACTGGGCCTGGGTCTGGCAGGCTGTGAGGCCTATCCGGGTGTGTTCCAGCCCTTTGGTGGTTATGCCAGCGGCTGCCTGGATGGCCAGGGCAGGGTGCGCGCAGGCGATGCTCCCGGTTTCGGACTGGAAACAAAACCGGAACTCAAAACCTGGATTGACCGGTTGCTGGCCTGATAACGGGTGTTTACTGCTGGCTTGGCGGTCACAGCAATAACATCGCTGCTAGGGATTGCTACCTGCTGCAGGATACTGCTGCGCTATGCTGTAAAAGTCAGCTTCTGGCTGATAGGCGCGTATCGCTGCCAGGTCCGGATGGCCAGCGGCCTGTGCAGCAAAAGCCCTGAAGTCAGCCTCTTGTTGCCAGCTTGCATAATGCACAATGCTGCTGCCGTTGTTGGCGCAGTGCAGCGTGCTGCCCTGAAAACCCTTGAAATGGCGAAGAAATGACTCGACATAAGCATGGATCTGCTGCAATGCGGTTTCCTGGTTTTCTGGCGTCGTCTGAAAGCGGACAATAACGATAAAAGGTGAAGTCATTGGCTGACCCTGCATGGGAGTAAGTGCCCATTATCGTACTATGAGTGGCTAGGCCACAGGGCATCTATTTTCGGCGCCAGGATTAGCTGAACCGTGCATAAATGAGATCAAAGCACTTGCCAGAGCGGTATTAAAGTGATTAACGCCTGAGTTTAACAGTCGCAGCAGGTTTAAAATGGGATATCGTCATCGGTTAAAATTCCCTCCTGATAGTCCTCAGGTGGTCCATCATCAAACCCTGCTGGCACGCTCGCGGGTGGTGGTGTCTGTACGGAAGAAGCATCGTTTACTTCGTTGGGCTGCCAGTTATCAACTGACGCATACCATTTGCCTGAGCGGGCTTCCTTGATGTCAATGTTAATCCATTCGTCATCGCGAGCGGATAGCCATTGAATCAGGTCATTGCGCTTGATATTGACTTTTGCCTTGACAAAACCCGGTGCATTTTCATGTGGGGCCTTGGCAAAAAAACCCTCAATAAATTCCATCTCGTTAGCCATTTTGTTTCCCTGTTACTAGCCCGTGAATTGTACACGCTTTGTGTTCTTACAGGATCAGAATATTGCCGAATTTGATTATTTTTGATCACTTTCTCTTCAGCAAGGAGTTGATTCTGCATTGGTAGGAGACCAACTGGCAAGGTCAGAGGTGGGCGCAATTCAAACGTTTTAAATGACCACAAGATTCTGGCTCAAACGACCCTGAAGAGGCTGAAAACTAAAGGTAAACCTGGTTCCATGAAAGAGCAGGGCGCTAGCCTGCCGGCTTAAACTGGATCTGTAGCTGATCATCCTGTTAGCCGACAGTTGTTCAATAGACAAACAGAAACAAAGTGTCTAGCATCTGTAGTTAACACAAATAGCCACGTTCTCGCTATGAAATCAATGATTGCCGAACCCGAAACTCGCCAGAAGATACTTTTTGCCGCCGCTGAGCAGTTCCGCCTGGTCGGACCAAGAAAAACGTCGATGCAACAGATCGCCCGTCATGCTGGGCTGGCACGGGCAACGCTCTACCTGCACTTTTCCGGGAAAAAGGCACTGTATGGGACGCTGCTTGAAGAAGTCACCCAGTCGTTTGTTGATGAAGTAAAAGAATTAGTCAAATCTCAAAAATCAGCACCTCGGAAATTTAAAGACATGGTTCAACTCACCGCCGCTACTTATGCCAGTAATCCAGTACTTCTGGCCGCTCTTAGCGGTGATAGCGAGTTTTCAATAGAACATGTGGCAACACCAATTATGACTGCGTACGGTGAAGCCATACTGGGCCCGTTGCGCGAAATGTTAACGCAGGGTATTGCCGAGTCATCTATCCGAAAAATAGACGTTGATCGAACGGCTTATCTGATCTATGAGTTGGGCAATCACCTGCTGGTAAAAGAACTGGCTGGACAAGGTACTTTCCGGTTAGATGAGATCTTGGACACCATGGATGACATGGTATTCAACGGTATCAAGCATGACTGACTTCCAATTTGGTCAGAATACGCAACCACATCCTATTAGAACAGGAATACCAACATGAGCCTTCACTTTGGTTTAAGCGAATCGCAACAGCTCTATCGAGAACAGATTCGACGCTTTGCAAAACAAGAACTTGCCCCGCGAAGACAGCATTGGGATCAACAACGTGAGCGGCCCGTAGAAATGGTGCGCAAAGCGCTCGATGCCGGGTTGCTCGATATTGAGATGACTCACGTAATGCGTGGCATCATGATGGAAGAAGTCGGCTCCGCAGATTTCAACTGCGCCCTACCATTTCTAGTAACGACGGAACCTTTTGAACTGAATCGCCTCGACGGCGTGCCCGACGAGGTACGTAATCCAATACGCCAGCTTGTGCGAGAAGGTCGTACGATTATTGCGGTTGGTTTTACTGAACCAAGTAGCGGAACAGATGTAGCCAATTTTCAGAGTACTGCGACACTCGATGGCGACGAATGGGTGATTAACGCGGTCAAGAATTCCATTTCTTGGGCAGACGCAGAATATTTTACTATTACCTGTCGCACAGAAGCTCGCGACCAGAAAATCTGGTCCTTGAGTAACTTTTTGGTGCCGCGTGATACCGAGGGTGTACATGCCCCGAGGATCTGGGATGATATGGGTTCTCATGGCGCTGAACGCGGCGAGGTTCGCTTTGAAGATGTGAGGGTGCCCAAGGATTATTTGATCGGTGAACGTGGTAAGGCCTATGCTCAGATGGCTCAGCTGTTTGATACCAATCGCGCCTATATCGGCTTGAAATGCATCGGAGCAGCACAAGCTTCAGTCGATGAAACCTGTGAGTTCGCCCGGAACCGCAAGGTGATGGGTAATTCGATTTCGACTTACCAGGGTGTTAGTTTTCCCATGGTTGAGGCTGAAACCCAGTTGGAAGCGGCGCGCCTGCTATGTTACAAAACACTGTGGTTAGCTGACCAGAATTTACCTAATTCAAAAGAAGGCGGTATGTGCAAATGGTGGGTGCCTGAGCTGACTTTCGAGATCGTCAGACAATGCCTGACCTTGCATGGTCACTACGGTTATTCCAGTGAGTTACCGTTTGAACAGCGGCTGCGTGACATTCTGGGTTGGCAGATAGGTGATGGTACATCGCAGGTGTCCAAACTGATCGTAGCGCGAAGCATGTTCGGCAGAGAGAACACCGCCTAGCTCAACGCTATCCTATCAACTGCTGCAGATTGCTGTGCAAATGAACGATTGCTTTCTCAAACAAGCCGTAGGTGAAGTGCGGATTCGCATTGGTTTTCAGGCCCTGCTGAATTCGGCTCACCACCGCGTTATCTTCCTTGAGACCGGTGTCAGAGACGAAGCGCGCGTCCCGCTGCATCCTTTCAATGTCATCACTGGTTTCATTACCGTCAAGCTTGCCGAGTTTGTAAGTGTAGTAGTGAGTTTTACCGGGGGAGATCGGTTCTGATATCGAGACAGAAATATGATTGGACAAAACAGCGACCGTGCAGGCAGGAAAGACGCTATAAACATAGGTTAGTTTTCCTGATACATCCCAATCTTCACAAGGTACATCTCTTAGTTTTTCAATGCGCCTAAACGGGAAGGTGACTCTACTGTTGCGACCAAAAGTTTCGACCAAATTAAGGTTATCGTACCCAAATGGATAGAAGGTCTTCTCGTGAGTCGGCTTGATGTGATATCCCTCCATCGTCGCCTCCATGTTCAGCTTCCAGTTAACGGATTGGCTGTACTCTTCAGATTGAAACACCTTCTGGTTCGGGCTAATCAATTCGGGCATATCGCACAGAGCGCCGTTGTCGATGGGGGCTTCAATGCAGACATAGATCAGACCACCCATTTCAACAACACTATTAATTGGAACCAGTCCATGACAGGAACGATCAAGCCCCGGAAAGCCTGCTTCATGTGGAACGTGCTGTAGCGAGCCTTCGAGGTTATAAGCCCAGCCGTGATAGGTACAGCGAAGCGCTGCCGTTTGGCCGCTACCTTGCGCTAAAGTCATACCACGATGACGACATACATTATGAAAAGCCTTCAACTGCCCATCCCGATCGCGCACAACGACAATCGGCAACCCAGCGACATTTCTGGCGAGATAATGCCCAGGTTCTGCCAGTAGCACTGAAGGGGCGTATGCGACAGGGACCTGTCTGAGCAAACTGATCTCGGCTTCGAACCGCGCCTGGCTTACATAGTTATCCGTGGGTTCCTGCCAGGTCTTCGTTCCGAGGTCAGTTGTCCCCTGATCTATGTGTTCAAGAATCTGCTCAATAACCTCAGTATCTGATCTCAGCTGCTGCATTATGCTTCTTCCACTCGGATTGTCGACCAATGTAGAAGAATACTAGACATTATTTGTTAATCTGTCTATTTCGAGGGTAGTGCCTCGATTCTTATAGTATTGAAACTGCGCATAAGGAGAAAGTTTTATGGTAATCCAGGTTGTCATTGCACGTATCAGCGATTTTTCAATCACTAAAGGATAATGGGGTTCTAGGATCGTACGCTGATTTAGCCGTGCAACAAATAGGTCTGTTATAGCGATAGTCAGGATTTTCAGTGAGGTGTACTATTGAATCAATGCAGGACGGTGCAAGCACAGTCGAGAAAGCCAGTGGCGTCCTTGCCTGGAACGGGTTATAAAGTAGGAAGTACCCCGGTTCACTGAGCACATAGGAGCACGCGACATGGCGAAAACCAAAAAACTGGCCAATGAACCCGCCTTACTGAAAAAAGCGCTCCGACTGGGCATGATCTATGGGGAAAAGCGCGGCGTGGTCGAGTTTGAGCCCACGGACTCTGCCCATGAGAAGATCGAGTATATATACCGGCTGTTAGTCCACGATAAGCTTATTCAACCACTTGCTAAACAGGACGTCTCACAAAAATCGATGGCTCACAAGCTAGCAATCTGGGTATCGAAGCAACTTCCGGAGGACCATCCACTGCTCAAGTGAGACAAGAAGCGCACCCTGTTAGATGACAACGGATAGATGACAACGGATAGATGACAACGGATAGATGACAATGGATAGATGACAATGGATAGACAACAACGCTCAACCTGATGAGCTGGACCATCTCTTAAATGGTGATGCTGGCTGATGTGTATCATGGCTGCAAAGAGCGAAACCTTGTTCAACGGGCGATCATAAAATCCCGCACTATGAACCAGCGGCAACACCTCATTACTTGCTGCTAATCTAATTTTGAAATGCTCTGTAGCCTGCCCCGGTGTATGCGGCGCAGTTAACGCGCCTTGGGCTTCCATAGTCCCAAACCCCACGCGCCCCCAAGACCCGGACATGCCCACCTATAAAGTGCTTCAAATCTTGCTATCCTTTGAACGTTTGCCGATAACCTTATGGGGGCTGGCCGCCAATATGGTGAAATCCGTTTTCTTACTCCTTTGGAAAAAAATCTAGATACTCTGCATTTTTAATCTATCTGGGTACCGCCCGCCATTGCTCAATCGATGGGACCAAGCATCGTCATATTGAACTCCCAGCTTGCCGGCCTGAGGAAAGGTAATGCTGGCTTTAACAGGTGATTTACTGGCGCCTGAGAACTACCTCTGTACTTAAAGCGATACATTACGTTCAGTGATGTAACTTGATTTGTAGTTGGCGTTACGTATAGGTTCTCTTTTATTCGACTAACAAGAGAGAAGTGAGAAGTGATATGAAGGCTAATGAGTTCGATAGGCTCGTGAAACAACGACGCAGTATCCGCGCGTTCAAGGAAAGATCAGTAACACAGGAATTAATCGCCGAGATCATCTCGATTGCCAAGGGGGCGCCTTCATCGATGAACACCCAGCCCTGGTTTTTCCATGTTGTTACTGGCGAACCGCTGGAGCGTATCCGAGAAGGTAATACTGCGAAAATGCTGGCTGGAGCCAATGTTGACCGAGAAATTAAAATGAACCATGGCTATGAAGGTGAGTATCGCCGACGGCAAGTTGATATCGCAAAACAACTTTTTGCTGTGATGGGCATTGCCCGTGAAGATACCGAAAAACGCCAGGATTGGGTGATGCGCGGTTTTCGCCAGTTTGATGCGCCGGTATCTATTGTTATGACTTGTGAGAAAACCATGGAGCATGACACCATCTGTCACTTCGATTTAGGTGCTGCAGTGTATGGCCTGGTTTTGGCGGCGTGGACACGAGGCCTGGGCACGGTCATCAATGGCCAGGGCATTATGCAGTCATCGGTTGTAAGGGAGCACGCTAATATTCCTGATGATCAAACTATTATGACTTGTGTTGCAATGGGTTGGCCTGATTTTGATTTTGCCGCCAATGAAGTAAAATCTGTGCGTGAAGATAACGATAATTTTGTTACTTACACAGGATTTAAGTGAAATACAGGCCAATTCCGCGGCTTTATTGATCTATTATCGCGCGATCAGTGCTTTTGATAGGAACTACCAGCCGACATCATCATCATCCCAGGGGTAGGGTGGTGACAGTTTTGCTACCTTTTACGCTGGTAGGCTGGTTGTTCGTATTGCTGCCAGGAGCCGGGGTTCTCAGCTGTCTTTTCAGACGAACCACTGCTTTGATAGTCAGTGCGTTTGCCTGCCTTTGCTCTTTCCTCCTCAATGACGCTGTCGATACTTCGCTTAGAGGCAAGGTGCGTGATGATCCCAGCCTCAATATAGCCTTTAAGCTTTGCAGTCTGAGTTCTTCTCTGCGCTAACTCCATAGAGTAGAGTTCGCCTGCCATCATGCGTAAACGGGCCAGGTATTTATTCTTTGCGCGTTGCATGGGATCAAGCATTGCCATAACGAGTTTCCAGCTGTTCAGTACGGGGAAAGTTAACTTCAGGTTTAGCTTAATATTGTGTGATCGATGTTGCCAGTCATTCCTGATATTGAGAGGAAAAATTCCGGCCTACAGGGCTTCTTATTCTCCAATGGCTGAAACCTGATTCAAGCTTTTTGCGAGCATCTTTTTGCTCGCTCACTATCGGCAAGCGTTCAGCACCCATTCTATCCTGAAGATTAGCTACAGGGCCAAGTACTCTGCATTTCCTGCGATTAAGGCGGCCTGTTTAGGGAAGCAGGTACTACAAGCCAGTACGACGATGGTTATCCGAATTCGAAATTAAAAATGGCGGCAGAGTCGCCCTCGGAAACGGCATATTTATTTTATAAAAATCAATAATTTATATCTTTAACTACGAAAATATCTCCTGAAATATCGCTATATTCGAGGCTTAGGCAGGGGTTATTTGATACTGATACGGCTTTCTGGGCTTTTTTTTTGATGAAAGAGATAACTTGCTCGACCTGTATGTCTTCAGCCCATTTTATAGCAGTGACACTAAACGCCAGGAGAAGTTATTCTGCTCATCGCTGCACGAATCTATCTTGCTAATGGCAGGTTTTACACTTTTCTCTGCTGCACAGTTACAAAGTTGAGGATGCAAAGCCTATGTTGACTGATAAATACTACTAAGATTACCCTATGTGATATGTATTCTGTGCTACCGGCTTTAATTCAAGTTCAGCTTTTTATATGGCGCATAAAAAAATAGCGGACTAAACACCTGTTCAGTATCGGTAACAAATAATGAAGTCGGTATTACTACTTTAATTGCTTTTTAAATTTGTGAAGGCGTTTGGCAGATCAAAAATATAAATGTACAAGAATATATGAATGATAGTGATATGAAATTAGGTTTGAACATTGCAATTACCCGTAGAGATGTTCTAAACGGTATGGGGGCAATGGTAGCGGGTGCTATTGTTGGTGGTCATAGTGTTACTCATGCTGCTGATGTTGCAGCTGGTAATAGCCTGGCCATGCCAGTTAGGCAACCTTATTACCCGCCAGCGCTAATGGGTATGCGTGGTAGTCCTGTTGGCTCATTTGAAGTGGCCCATCAAGTTGCGCGATATGGCCGCAAAGATTGGGGCGAGATAAATTCTGATGATACTTACGACCTTATTGTAGTGGGTGCCGGTATTAGTGGTCTAGCGGCAGCGCATTTTAATCAAAAGCTGAACCCAAACGCTAAAATTTTGTTAATCGATAATCACGATGATTTTGGTGGCCATGCTACGCGCAACGAATTTACAGTCAATGGCAAAAAACTCATTGGCTATGGTGGTGCTCAAACGCTGCAAGAACCCTCTGAATATTCCGACATTGTTAATACTTTACTAGATGATTTAGGTATCGATATTAAGCGCTTTGATAAAGCTTACGATCAACAGTTTTATAAGCGAAATGGCCTGAGGGGCGGTATTCATTTTAATAAGAAAGACTGGGGTGTCGATCGCATAGTCCCCTTTGACATTGGTACCTTTGAAGGTTATCTGCCCTTAGAAGACTCGGTGCTTACCGCCCAGCAGGCTGTTGATCAGATGCCGATCTCCGATGCCGCTAAAGTAGAATTTGTGCGGTTACTGTTATGGGAAGATAATCAACTCATAGCGATGTCATCCCAGGCGCGTAAGCGTTATTTGAATTCGATTAGCTATAAAGATTTTATCAGTAAACATTTAAATATTACTGAAGCTGAAGTGTTTGCTGTGCTTCAGGATTTAGCCAGTGACTCAGGCCTCGGAATAGATGCTTGTCCAGCAGGAACTGCAATTAATTACGGCGGCTTACCCGGTTATTTAGCAGCGGGTTATGACGATGAGCAGGGTGAAGATGATGAGCCTTATATTCATCATTTTCCCGATGGCAACGCGTCTGTTGCTCGATTGTTAGTGCGGAAAATGATCCCTGATGTGGCTAAAGGCCATACCATGGAAGATATTGTCACCACCCAATTTGATTATTCTAAACTTGATCGGGCTCAGTCTCTTGTAAGAATACGCCTTAACAGTACGGTGGTGCGTGTTAAAAATATTAAAGCAAAAAAAGCGACTGACCAGGTTAGTGTTACCTATGTTAGTGGTGATAGGGCCCATCAAGTCAAAGGACGTGCCTGTGTGCTGGCTTGTTACAACACGATGATTCCGCATTTGTGTCCAGAGTTACCTGAACAACAGCGCCAGGCATTATCCAGACAAGTTAAAACGCCCATACTCTATAGCACGGTTGCTGTTCGAAATTGGCAGCCTTGGAAAAAACTAGGGATCGGTGCCGTCGTATCTCCTAGCGATTATCATGTGCATACTAAGTTGGATTTTCCTGTGAGTTTAGGTGATTATCAATATTCCTCAGGTCCGGAGCAGCCAGTCATTATTCACATGGAGCGTTTTCCTCATCGCTCGAATGAGGGCCTCACTGCTCATGAGCAATTTCGTTTAGGCCGGCAGGAATTAATGACTACATCTTTTGGAACTATAGAGCGTCATATAAGAAGCCAGTTAAACAGTATGTTAAGTGCAGCAGGTTTTGATGCCGCTAGAGATATTGTCGCTATTACGGTTAACCGTTG
This sequence comes from Gammaproteobacteria bacterium, assembly GCA_012960535.1. GTDB lineage: Bacteria > Pseudomonadota > Gammaproteobacteria > Pseudomonadales > Azotimanducaceae > UBA9926. The sequence continues at coordinate 9,881 of DUBB01000015.1, read as the reverse complement.
GGCTCATGGTTATGCATCTTGGTATAACCCCTTATTTGAGGATGTCTATCAGGATTGGCGCGATGAGCGCTATCCGCATATGAAAGCGCGAAAGCGTTTTGGTCAAATTACTATCGCCAATTCTGATTCAGCAGCATCGGCTATGTTTGAAGATGCTGTAGAACAAGGGTATAGAGCTGTATCTGAGTTAAATACATAACGCGATAAGCAGAAAATCGCCGATTCTGGCCAGTCCTTCAGTCAATCTGGATCAGGTTCTTTTTCTGTACTTTACACCTCTGCCAGCGAAGTCATTTTCAAATCATACTTTGGTGAAGTCAGACAATGTTTCGATCTCTAGTGACAGCACTTTCTGCGCTTGATTACTTCAGTCCCGCCATATAATTGCAACGAGTTGTTTGCCTTTCTCCACACCATGGTTCGGGATTATGCTCTAGTCCGCTGAACCTGAATACTACCCCTACCACCTGGACACACATCAGCCAGTCTCACATTATCCAGCTGTTTATGCGCTCAGGGCTGTTTATGCGCTCAGGGCTGTCTATGCGCTCAGGGCTGAAAAGTTCCGAAGTAACGCTTAACCCGGTGATATTTACCTCTAGCGATTCAATCGAAACCCGCTAACAAGGATTTATCCTTGAAACTAGTCGTATATCAAGGTTTACTGTTTCCAAATCCTTGTAATGGACCAGAATTGATGACTATCAGTGCCGAAGAGCGCCTCTCACTTTCTTACTCGGAAACATTCCAGGACCTCGCTGTAGTCCATGACATCTTTTCACGAATGCGCAAGGAAGACCCCGTGGCCTGGTGCCCTGAACCCTGGGGTGGACCGGGGTTTTGGTCTGTAACGAAGTATGATGACATCCAATTTGTTTCGAAAAACCCTGCCTTATTTAGTAGTGACGGTAAACTTGGTGGTATCACGTTACCCAGTAATGAAATGATTCAAAACCGAATGAAAGCAGAAGGTAATTTTCCACAACAAGGCGAACCTGAAGAAGCGGGTAACGTTTTTCAAAGCGGGACCAGTATGATAATGATGGACCCGCCGGAGCATGTCCGCAATAGAAGGGTTGTTGCACCGGGTTTTACACCACAGAAACTGGATGATTTAACAAAAGGTATCAGGCTCCGCGCTAAAGAAATTATAGACAGACTTGACGGGCAGACTGAAGTTGAATTCATCAGCACCGTCGCAGCTGAATTGCCGGTCCAGATGTTGGCTGAGCTATTCGGTATTGATCAAGCGCTACGACATAAGCTATTCGAGTGGTCAAATACCATTATTGGTGGAGACGACCCGGACATTGTTGTATCGGCTGATCAGTTTCGAACCGCTATTATGGAACTGGTCACTTTCGGCATGGAGCAATACGAGGATCGCAAGGCGAACCCGGGTGAAGATTTAATCAGTATGCTGGTTCATACTGAAGTCAATGGTGAGCCTACCAGCCTGGGGGATTACCTTTCCACTTTGTTGCTTCTCGTTGTGGCTGGCAATGAAACAACCCGCAATTCTATTTCCGGTGGCATCCTTGCGTTATCTCAATATCCTGATGAGAAGCGCAAACTTCTTGATGATCCCACGCTTATATCGAAAGCAGTCGATGAGATTATTCGCTGGGTCCACCCGGTTATTTACATGCGAAGGACCGCGATCCAGGACACCATGATAGGAGAGCAGGCCATTAAAAAAGGCGACAAGATCGCCCTATGGTATATGTCAGGCAATCGCGATGAGGACAAGTGGGCTAATCCCTTTACCTTCTCATTGGATCAACAAGGTGCCAGACATTTGTCTTTTGGCTATGGTCAGCATCTTTGTATTGGCTGGCGCCTGGCAGAAATACAACTGCAGGTTTTATTGGAAGAATTACTGGCCAGATTCCCGAACATCTCAAGCAAAGGTGAGGTTAGTCGTATGCGTAGTAACTTCCTCAATAGCATTAAGACAATGCAAGTGACCCTGTAGGGGAATATTTAATCCTTCACAATCCAGTGGGCGCACCTGATCTGATTCAGCCAGAGAGGTGTTTCTCCTTCTACAGGAAACCGAACCGCCTTCAGTGATTGTGCCTTTCGACTCACATTAGCCGTTATGCATGTCTTTGTATGTCTTTGTACGTCTTTTTACGTCTTTCCGCAAAATCGACGCTGCAGTTGCATGAATCTCATGGACAAACATCAATCCAATTTAAAAGCATGGTTATAAAAGATGGTTATAAAAGATGGTTATAAAACATGGCTATAAAACAGAGCTTGGTGACGATATAACGGGGCCTGCAGAAAAGTGGCCGCGGGCTTTCGGTTCCAATTTGACCTATATATATCTATTTATCAGTAAGTTACCAATTATAACTCGAATATATCTCTAAATTTCAATAGACACTTCGTTCCCTTGGTTATTCCAGGCCCACCAGTTAAACGTAAGTTGTTTGCCTTTCTCTGCATCATGGTTCTGGATTTGCAATAGCCTGCTAAACCTGAATGCCATCTCAACCATTTAGATACACATCAGCCGGTGTCACATTATCCAGCGACTCATGGGTTCATGGTTGTAGTACTGCACCTAATCAGCAGAAGTAGTAGTAGGATGGAAATGATCAAAGTACGAGCTTGCACCTGACCCAATTTTTGAAATTCGTTTGGGAACTGTTAGTCATTAATCATAGGTAGCTTCGTGACTATCGACTTGTCTAAACTATGTTTCCTACTTGTTGAATAGAGATTTCTTGGTTAAGTAAATACCTTCTAACTTAGAACATCCTAGAAAGATTTTCAAAATCTTGATGGGCGGGGCATTAAAACGGATTCAAAGCCTGAACAACCTTGGTCGTTGTGAAATTCTGTGTTCTTGCAAAGGCTTATAGAATCCTACAAAATCCTTTGGTGGGTTCATATTAACGCAAGAAAAATAGGCAACCTAAATGCGATGAACGCTGCCATTACAGTACGCCTAATATTTCTGACTCTGCTTATTTGTCTGCTCAGTGGCATTGCGAGCGCTGAAGAGACTTTTACGCTCGATGTTGATGGTGATGGTACGCAAGAACCCTTGACGGATGGGCTACTGATCATCCGTCATCTTTTTAGCTTCACAGGTCAGGCGCTCACCCAAGGTGCGGTGAATGAGGCGGGCACTCGTACCGATGCAGCGGTCATTTCGGCCTACCTTGACGCAAATGAAACATCGCTGGATGTAGATGATAATGGTGAGGTTGAACCCCTGACCGATGGCCTATTGGTGATCCGTCACCTCTTTGGTTTCACTAATACAACGCTCTCCCAGGGCGCGGTGGCGGGCGATGGCAATAGAATCTCCAGTGCAATGATTGAGGCTTATCTAACCTCAATCCAAGTAGGTAATTCTTCCCTTGGAGGGGGGACGCTGGCTTCGGCCAATAACTATTTTGAAACCTCAGTTTCCGATATCATCCTCAACAACTGCATTGTCTGCCACAATGACTCAGGCCCAGCAAATTCTACACCCCTGCGTTACCTGAATAGCTCCCAAGATAACTACCTCGACACCAACTACGAGACATTGCGAAGTTACATCGCCGGCGGCGATGGCGCCAAGATTTTGAGTCGCGCACGGGGCGTGAGCCATGGTGGTGGCGCTGTGTTGAATTCCTCAGATGAAGCCTACAGTACCCTCCAAGAGTTTGTTCTTCGAGTCGAATCTGAATCCGGTTTGGGCGTTGAAGAAGAACCAGTGGGGGAACCGCCGTCCGCCTACTTTAAGTCGACTCAATTGCTCAATGCCCGCGATAGCCTGCGTCGCGCCACGATCCTACTGATAGGTCGGAACCCGACATCTGCTGAGTATGCATTGCTCAATGGCGGTGACGAATCCGCTTTAAGAGCCGTCCTGGAGAGGGTAACCCGAGATCAAGCATTTCATCAGTTTCTGACACGAGCGGCCAATGATCGATTGCTTACTGACGCTTTCATCGATGGCAGACCTATTGAACAATCAAATATCGAAGGCAATGGCTTCTATCCGCTCGGCACTAATGCCTTTGTCGAAGCCCAAGCGCAAGCAGGTGAACGGTTTTTCTACTGGCCCAAGTACGATCATTGGCGTTGGGGATTGGCGCGTGCGCCTGTTGAATTAATCGCCTATATTGTCGGTAACGATCGTGACTACCGAGAAGTCATCACTGCAGATTACATGATGATGAACTATGGTGTGAATGACTTCCTCGGAGGCGGCGCCAGTTTTGATCCCGGCGATCCCGCGTCGCTCACCTATTGCAAAGAAATGCCCGATGAGCCCTGCGTTGACTACCGCATCTTTAAACCAGGTCGTAATCGCGGCCAGACTCTCCAAGACGAACTACTGGAGTTTGAAGACACCGATTCCCAATCCAGAAAAATAATCGGTCATAGCGGTTTTGTCGATTACCCGCACGCAGGGGTGCTGAACACTCAAGCATTTCTCAACCGCTACCCCAGCACCGAAACCAACCGCAATCGGGCACGGGCGCGATGGACCTTCTATCACTTTCTCGGTGTTGATATCGAGAAGTCTGCACCACGCACCACGGATCCGATTGCATTGGCAGATACCGAAAATCCCACCATGAAAAACTCGGCCTGCAGCGTGTGTCATCAGGTGTTGGATCCTGTGGCGGGAGCCTTTGAGCATTACGGCGACGTCGGCTATTACAATGAATCCTGGGGTGGGGAGGATGCATTACCACAGAATTACAAGAACACAGAACCTGAGCCGGCTGCCAGCGCCACTTTCGTCGCAGGCGAAACTTTTAGCGTCGAGAACGAGTCCTATGGCCCCAGTTATGTGCTCGAAGCCGAACTCATGGTGGGGACCGTCTATTATCGAGTCACCTTCAACAATGATTATAGCGATGAAAACGGGGATCGAAATGCCCGTTTCGATCGTCTCACTGTTACTGGTCCATCCACTCAAGAAACCATCGAGTTTGAATCGCTCCCCGAGGATGCTAAAACCTCTGGATGCGGCGGTCCACAATCGGATGGTTACGAGCAATATTGCTCAGGCGGCGTGCTTATCCCTATTAGTATCAACGAAACCGGTGATCATCTATTTGAGTTGCAAGCTGCCGGGGAGCAATATGGCGACGAACCTGTTCAACTGGTGATCTCCCTGGATACAGACGCCGAAGGTGCCGATCGATATCGATATCATCAGGGTGACACCTGGTATCGGGACATGCGGCTACCGGGATTCCTTAGCCTGTCCGCCCCAGATCAAGTACAGAGCCTGACCTGGCTCGCTGAGCAGATGGTCGCTGATCCCTGGTTTGCCGAAGCTGCGGTGAAGTTCTGGTGGCCGGCGCTCATGGGCCAAGAAGTCGTCTCTGCACCTGAAGTCATCGAAGACGCAGACTTTGAACAGAAACTAGCACTATTTGAGGCTCAGAATGCACTCGTCAAGACCCTCGCTGAATCCTTCGCAACCGGCATCAATGGCGGCAGCTCTTTTAACGGACGTGATCTCATCGTCGAGCTAATGATGACCCCATGGTTTCGAGCTAATTCGGCTGAGGATTCTAGTGCCCCTTCATCGGGTCTTGGCACGAGGCGGTTACTAACACCGGAGGAACTCGAGGCGAAATTTTTTCACCTAGCCGGTTTCTACTGGGGTCATTGGAATGATGAATTTGCCGAGTGGTCCTTTGACGGCCGCCACACAAAACTCGGCGACGAGTTCAAAATTCTTTATGGCGGCATCGATTCACGCAATGTCACCCGAAGGCCCGAGCAGATGTCGGCCATCATGTTCAACATTGCGGAAAAAATGGCCCTGGAAAGTGCCTGCGAGATCGTCATCCGAGACTTTGATCGCCCCAATGATCAACGCCGACTGTTCATTGAAACGGAAATACTCGCGACGCCTGAACGCAGATTCCTGGACAGCGTCAGTGCGAGCATCAGCAATACTGACTTCGAAGTGGTGGCCGAACTTCAGGCAACGCTTGCTTTAGGAGACTATTTCGTATCCTTGGCGTTCACTAATAGCTACGGAGATGAATTAGGTCATCGTGCCGCCCGTTTCGATCGGCTCAGTATCACCCAACCTAATGGATCGATCCTGAGTGTAGAGCTGGAATCACCGCCACAAGGCACTAGTGTCGAGGGCTGCTCGGGGAATACTACCGCCGACTATCAACAATTAAACAACAACTGCACCATTAATGTGCCGCTGACGCTAACGCAAGCGGGTGACTATACCTTTACGCTAGTAGCGGCTGGAGAACAATACGGGGATGAGCCTGTAGAGATCAAACTGGGGCTCCTGGCAGCTTTAGACAACCAAGATGAACTAAAATCTCAGCTTATCGTCCTGCACCAAAAGCTGCTCGGTGAAACGCTCTCAGCAGACGATCCTGAAATCAATGCCAGTTATGGCTTGCTTATTGAGGCACTGGATTACAGAAGAAGCCTTGAGAGGAAAAACGTGGATCAGTGGCCCAGAAGTTCTTGTGATAATCACAGTTGGGACAGCAAACCGTTAGATAGCACCGACTTTAATGGCATGAAAGGCACCTGGATCACGGTGCTCACTTATTTAATGACGGATTTCAGGTTCCTGCATGAGTAAAGTAAAACAATGAAACGAAGAACATTACTCAAAGCCCTATCACAAATCGGTGCTCTTCCACTGATCGGAATGCCAGTGATGTCGCGCGCGCTGACTGAAGGTAGCTATATGGGCCCTCTGCTGCTACAGATTCAAGCAGATGGTGGCTGGGATGTGACCAGTTATTGTGATCCCAAGGTTAATCAACCGGGTGAAAACCCCATCACCAATTGGTCGATAAGCGCAGACCCATTGGCAGCGGGAGGAATTCAGTTCGCCCCGTTTGCCAACAATCAGATGTTTTTTGAGAGGCATCACCAGAAAATGCTCGTTATTAACGGCGTTGACATGCAGACCAATTCACATACCACTGGTGTCCTGCACAATTGGAGTGGCCGTAATTCAGAAGGCTATCCCGTTCTGACAGCACTTTTTGCGGCGCAGCACGCCCCGACGATTCCTATGCCCTACGTCAATTTTGGCGGTTTCGGTGCTACTGAAAACGTGATCCGCTATACACGTCTGGAGGGCAACCCAGATCGATTGCGACAGGTGCTGGAACCCAATATAAAGGGATATTACACACCCCATGAAAACAACGATTATGACGAGCCTATCTATTACACGACATCTGAAGAACTCGAATTACTGGGCAAGTATCGGCGAGCTCGTTTTCAGCGCTTAATGCAGAATGACCAGCTTTTGTCCCGAGAGGCTCACAACCTAGATGCCTATGTGGACGCCATTGAAAACCGAAAGGAACTCAAGTCTTTTGCTTCTTATTTGCCAACAAGTGATGAGCGTATTGAAGATGCGCCGATGATTTACCCGAATATGAAAGCGCAAGTTCAGATCATCAGCGCCGCCTTCTCTGCTGGCGTGTCCTGCTCAGCCGATCTGCAACTGGGTGGTTTTGATACTCATGACGACCACGATAACCTGCATGCACCGCTGCTCAGCTACCTGAATGAATCCATCGACTTAATTTGGCAACTGGCAGAAGCGGGCGGGTATGCGGATCGACTTACGGTGGTGATCGGCTCAGATTTCTCGCGCACACCAAACTACAATTCGCAGATGGGTAAGGACCATTGGCCTATTGGTTCGGTGATTGTGATGCAGGTTAATCCAGACTGGGGTAGTCGCACGGTGGGTGAAACTGATCCGCTCCACAATGTCAAGCGCATCAACCCAACCTCGCTCCAATCAGATGATGCTAGTGGCAGCATTATTTATCCGCGTCACGTCCACAAAGCATTGCGACAACTCGTTGGTCTGGGTGATACCGACTTGGATCAGAGATTCCCCTTTAACAACACTGAATTGTTTAACTTTTTCGCATAGCTGCTTCGTAACGACTATTCTTTTGATTTATATACTATAGTCCTATTGAGGCTGTAATTTTATAGGACAGTTATTAGCTAAGTAGAGGGAACAAAAAGTGGAGACCCTAATGCGTAAAAGGTTCTAGTCTTTGGTTTTTGTTCGGTGCAAGGTAATGTTGCTGCCATGGAAACAGTAATTGCAGGGTATATTGAAAACCTTGCCCGCAGGTGCTTGAGCTAAGCTGACGTTTATAGATAGCGTTATACCTTCGTTTGAATGTTAGAGGTCTAAGTCCATTGATGCTCGTTAAATCTCATTTAACTATTCTGGGAACAATATAACTCGAGCAACGTTGTAGCTGATTAGGTGCTAAAAAAGATAAACACATTGCCTTAACCAGAATCGAACAATTATTTGCCTTGAAGTAATTTATTGCCATAATTGTTTCTTCAACCAACATTACCGGAAGAAATATGAAAATTACTAAATATCTCCTTTCTAATTTGATGATCTGGCTAGCGCTATCGGCACAAGCTGATCCATCTGCTGGCTCTGCTTATAAGCTTGAACGTCGTCAGGATTCCGCCCTGATGGAAGTAACCTCAGTACAGCTAAAGCCTCATGGAGGCATAATAAATGTAGTTGGTGATATGGGTGTTTATGGTAAGGTTTATGCAACTTATGAGCTGACTGCCGGTGCCGATCGATCAAGCGGTACAGTTGTCGGAGAAGGCCGGGGTTATATGACAAATGGAGATTATGCTTCGGGTTCCTTTACTGGTGCTTATCACAGAGAAGGCTCAATCTATACCATGCATAATATTGTTATTATTTCTGACGGTACGCTCAATCTCGACGTCATAACTTTTGATGCACTCGAAAATAGTGTCAGGGTAGATGCCTACATAATCAAATAAGCCCCTAGACACATCTCGTTATTCGTAAGAATGAGGCCCTCGCGGGGTGGAAGCCACTAAAACTGCCTGTCTAAATCAGTGGTAGTGATTATCTGATCAACGAAAGCGCCAACTGAGATTGGGCATTCGCTTGAGCCAGCATCGCAGTGCCTGTTTGCTGAAGTACCTGAGCCTTAGCTAATCTTGCACTCTCTGCAGCAAAGTCTGCATCCTCTATTCTTGAACGTAGTGAACTCAGCAACATTCATAAGATTTGAGACAGTGTACTCAAGGCGGTTCTGGAGAGCGCCATATGACGCCCGTGCGTTAGACAACCAATCGATTGATCTATTTATAACATTCAAGCCCTCTGAGGGAGAAGTTTCGACGTTCAAATTGAAGAGACTGTCTTTACCACCATCCCAAGTAATAGCACCTAGAGGATCTATTGTCCCAACTCGGCTTACAGCTCCCGCCGGTTCTACAACTTGTCCAATACCATAATCTAGTATGATTCGTTGGGTACCTCCAAGGTCTTCAATGCCAACAATTAATTTTGGCGCTGACCAGTTATCTCCTGTTGCGGACCCTATTACGATTAAATCATTAACGGAAAAATCGTCATTCTCTAATTGCAATTCAAACACATTTGAGGTCGCTGACCATGGTCCGCCCACTACATAACCTAGTGCGTTCCCGAAGCTATATTGCGTTCCCAAGCCGTAAGTTCTGAGTGAAACTGATTGACCAGCTTCTGTTCCTATTTGGAGTTGACGTGATTGGCTAATTTCCAAAATAGCTTGACCATTGTACTGAGTTTGAGTGGCTACACGATCAATCTCTTCTATAAGCGCCGCAACTTCCTTCTGCAAGAATGTGCGATCTTGCAGACCATTGGTGTCGTTGGTAGCTTGAACGGCCAATTCACGCATCCGCTGAAGCATATTAGTCACTTCATTGGAAGCATTCTCAATCACTGCCAGCATGGATAAACCATCATTTGCGTTCTTTGTGGCCATATTAAGGCCGCGTATCTGCGCTGTCATACGCTCAGCAATAGCAAAACCTGCAGCATCATCCGCCGCAGA
>DUBB01000014.1:156407-340014 GCA_012960535.1 Gammaproteobacteria bacterium | reverse complement strand
CCGCCAAGTTATTCTGGTCAATAGTTGTTTACGATGTGAATACCAGAACACTCATTATGAATGATGAAAACAGGCCAGTGTTGAGTTCCAGAACAGGGCTTAGCGAAAACGAGGATGGCTCCGTGACTCTGCACTTTGGCCCGGAGTTGCCCACTGGAGTTGATACAGCCAATTGGATTCAGACCAACCCCGATGAAAGTTGGTTTTCCTATTTGCGTTTCTATGGCCCGACCCAAGCTTATTTTGACGAGACCTACCCTCTGCAGGACATCATGCCCCAAGAATGAAAGTTCGAATAATTGGGGTCGGAGTAAAATTTACAATTTCGTCTTTGGTTTACGGCCTGAAGCCTTTCGCCTTTCGCTCCAAGCCATGTGATAAGAATGTAAATTTTACTCCGACCCCGATTATTCACAGCGAAGAAGAAGTCTTACTAAACCTCAAACACCGAAGTCTGCTCTTCGACTGACTGTAATAAGAAACGGCATCTGGGTGGAAACACCGTTGACCTTCCCTGGGATGAACTTCCAGGATTCTACCCAGTGAAAGGCTCGACCTAGGCACTTCTTAGAAACCTTTCCCCGGTGATGCGCAATACTGGAAATTAGCCCCTTGTCATCCACCACTGCGCGAAGCAGTAAATCCCCGCTTAAACAACGGGGTGAACTGTTTTTCAATATCGAGTTTTGCACCACCTGAGGTGCGTAGTAGTTCAGACCGAACTCGCTGTTATTCAAATACCAGTTTGGAACGACATAGATTTCTTCTCGGTCATCGGTACGTATGAAGATGACAGTGAACTTTATACTCACGGCAACGTTTTTACCGTATGCCTGCGCTGGAACCATCTTGGCGCGTCGCAGCGCTTCAATGACTTTCTTTTCGTAAGGCCATAATTCGTCACTGCTGCTGATGCAATAACTATTGTGCTCAGGTGAAGGCGAAACCCATAATTGGCCGCGCTGCCAGAGGGCGCCCTGTCGGGTAACCGGTGCGTTGCAAGCTATTGATAAACTAACGTCGCCTTTACTTGATCTCGGAAACTCGATCGCATTTGCGAGTGAATATTCGTCGTTCCTCAGTTTGGCGGGCATCATGGATATATCGATAATCTCGGCGACTGATTCCGCTGCGTCAGACTGATTTAACCCAGACTCTTCCGCGTAAATTTTGGTGGCGGGTATCAGCACTGCAGAGATTAGGGCCGTCGCAAAAAATATTTTCATTAGATTATCCCCAAGCGTTTGAGAGATGCTACTAGCACTGGCTGGCAGGAACAAATGGTCATCACCCAAATCACTCGTCCAGAATAATTGGGGTCGGAGTAAAATTTACAATTTCGTCTTTGGTTTACGGCCTGAAGCCTTTCGCCTTTCGCTCCAAGCCATGTGATAAGAATGTAAATTTTACTCCGACCCCAATTATTCTAAACCACGGTTTCCAAGATTTCTAAAATGTCCTGGAATCCCCTAAACGCGCACAGGAGATGCACCCCTAGCCTGGTCGGCCTCCGCAGCCAAGTAGACTTACGGACAAAAGGAAGGTAAAGAGTCTACATGGATAGCTATCGTGAAATTGAAAATCTGATTTATAAGTATGCGGAGCTGATTGATTCAGGAAACCTGGAAGGTATGGCACAACTTTTTTGTTATGCCGATTTTATTGGACCCGACGGGAAACTGGTTACCCGTGGTGCTGAAGAATTTCTTGCTTTGCAGCGCCAAGCCGTCAACATCGATTCAAACACCAACACACCCCATACAAAACACATCACTACCAACGTTATCATTGAGGTTGATGAATCCTCAGATAAGGCAACCGCCAGATCGTATTTTACAGTGTTGCAATCAACTGAAACCTTTGCACTGCAACCCATCATAGCGGGTCGTTATAAGGATAGTTTCGAGCGCGCTAATGGCCACTGGCGTTTCCGGCGGCGACAATCGATACCCGATCTGATTGGCGATTTATCAAAACATTTATTGTTTGATCTTAAGCACCCTGCCACTTAACCTGCCTTGATTAATTAAAGGGCGGAGTGAAGCATCTTAGAGAATAGAAATTAGATAACGCATTTTTACAGAACTTCAATAGTGTCCTAATCAAGAATTTATTCGATTAAAAGTCTTTTAAATCAGCTTTTCGGCCAAGGACATCAATCGGATTTAGGGCCATCAGCATTAAGTAATAACCAATTTGAGAAGGTGGAATTATGACTATCGGTTGCTTAAATAATTACCCTCGTATAGCCCTAGGACATAGCCCTACACCTATAGATGAAATGAGAAACCTTAGTAGAATCTTATCATGCAATAAAAACAACCTGAGTCTTTTGATTAAGCGTGATGATTGCACAGGGCTCGCTTTCGGTGGTAACAAAGTTCGACAATTAGAATTCTACTTAGGAGAGGCGGCTGCCCAAGGTGCGGATACTATTTTAATCACGGGCGCTGTTCAATCCAATTTCGTGCGTTTAGCCGCAGCCGCAGCGCGCACGGCGAGCATGGATTGCCATATTCAACTAGAGAACCGGGTTCAGAACACATCTGAGCTGTATAGTCAGTCAGGCAATGTCCTGCTTGATAAATTACTGGGGGCAACCCTTCACTTTTACCCAGAAGGCGAGGACGAACAAGGGGCAGACCGCAGCTTAGAAGAAATCGCACAGCGTTTACGAACCAATGGCAGAAAGCCCTATATTATTCATCTTAGCCTTGGCCATCCGCCATTAGGCGCTCTCGGCTATGTTGTGGCAGCGCAAGAAATACTGGCACAAATAGCAGAATCAAGCTTCACCATTGATGAAATTATTGTGGCGTCTGGTAGTGGCGCTACCCATGCCGGCTTACTTTTTGGTTTGCGTTCATCCGGCTCTATTATTCCAGTGAAAGGTATTTGTGTTCGTCGCACAAAAGATCTTCAATACCAGCGCATTGTTATGCACTGCGCAGCCATCGCCAAATTACTTAAAATAACCAACCCTGTGGGTAATGATGATATTGAGCTTTCAGACGATAATCTTGCTCCCGGATACGGCAAAATAAACGATGCAGTTCTTGAAGCCATAAAATTATCGGCTCACCAGGAGGGTTTAATCTTGGACCCTGTTTATACGGGACGCGCCATGGCGGGCTTTATTCAGCTTGCCCGTCAAACTAATCAGGAAAAAACCTTGTTGTTTATTCACACTGGCGGGCAACCGGCAATATTCGGCTATGCAGTTGATATTGAGCCGCTACTTTCTGTGGCTAAGCAATGACTATATCTGAGCCCAAAATATACCTACTTGTTCTCCCTGGCGCCTTTTTAGCTGCCTTTGCAAAAACGGAACAGGTGGTTTGGCCGATGGCCTGATTCTAAATGCATTTTAGCTGCACATCATGAGGCCAATAAGCGCTTTCTCTTGTGTTTATAGAAAACGTCCTGCGCTTTTCTCTTGGGCTTATAGGACTTGGGCTTAAAGAACTTGGGCTTAAAGAAAAAGCTCCACGAGCTTTTCTCAGAGCGTTAAAGAAATAACTCCACGAGTTTTTCTCCTGGTTCGTCAAAACGCATAAAGGCTTCTCCTACCAGAAAACAGCGCACTTGATGACGCTGCATTTTTACAACGTCAGCGCGTTCACGAATGCCACTTTCCGTGACAACCAGCGCATTTTCAGGCACTCGGTTAATCAATTCCAGGGTGGTATCTAAACTCACCTGGAAGGTATGCAGATTACGATTATTGATACCCACCAGTTCAGGACTCAGCTCAAGTACCTGTTCCAACTCAACCGCATCATGCACTTCGATCAGGACATCCAAACCCAGTTCCTGAGCAAGCTGGTAATAATCAGACATCTGTGTGGAATCCAGAATAGCTGCGATCAGCAATATGCAGTCAGCTCCAAGCACCAAAGATTCATGGACCTGGTATTCATCTATTATGAAATCTTTTCTTAGTACCGGCAGCGCGACAGCGGCTTTTATATCCGACAAATAGCTGTCTCGACCCTGAAAGAAGGCTTCATCGGTCAAACACGAGATGCAGGTTGCACCAAATTTTTCATAGGATTTCGCTATTTCAGGCACACTAAAATCTGCCCGGATAAGACCTTTAGAAGGAGAAGCTTTCTTGATCTCGGCAATTACCGCAGGCCTGCCCTTGGCCAGATCATCAACTAAGGCGCGAACAAAGCCTCTGGGAGGTGCAGTAGGGCCAATTTCCTGGAGGTGTAATATCGATTGCTGCTTTTTCCTCATGGCAACGTGGGTGCGTTTTTCGGCAACGATATTTTCCAGGATAGTTGGCACACTCATAATTCAGAATCAGCAACTTCAACGGTAAAATCCACAAAAAATTTCATCCTTTCAGCCGCCTGCCCTGATGCAATAACATCTTGAGCCATTTTTACGCCAGCACTGAGGTCTGAAGTGAGTCCAGCTACATAGATCGCCGCCCCGGCATTTAAGGACACCATATTGGTCGCGGCTTCATCTTGCTGATTCAGAGCAGCATTAACCAAGGTGAGGCTCTGCGCACTATTTTCCACTCTGAGCGGTTCCAGAGAAGATGCACGCATACCAAAGTCTTCAGGCTTCACCTGATAACTTTTGTACTCGCCATGATTCATTTCGACAATCTGGGTTGAGGCTGCAATACTTATTTCATCCAGACCATCATTTGAATGCACCAGCATTACATGCTCGCTGGCTAGTTCACACAGCACTTCCGCCAGCGGTCTGAGCCAGTTTTGGCTGAACACACCCATCACCTGTCGCTTGGCACCCGCTGGATTTGTCAGCGGCCCGAGAACATTAAAAAGCGTTCGAATCTTTAATTCCTGCCGAGGGCCTACGGCGTGCCGCATAGCCTGATGATGATTAGCAGCAAACAAGAATCCCAGACCTACCGTGTCAATACACCTTGCAACCTGTTTTGGATTTAAATCAATCCTGGCGCCAGCTGCTTCAAGCAGGTCAGCGCTTCCGCTATTGCCGGTTGCCGCCCTATTACCATGTTTAGCCACTTTAGCACCTGCTGCTGCAACGACGAAAGCACTGGCCGTTGACACGTTAAACTTGCGTGAGCCCGAGCCTCCGGTGCCACAGGTGTCAACTAAGCGCTCATGATGGACGGGCACCCGCAGCGCCAGCTCTCGCATTACCGTCGCAGCAGCAGCAACTTCAGTGACCGTCTCTCCTTTCATCATCAATGCAGTCAAGGCAGACCCAATCTGAGCAGGCGTTGCTTTACCGGTCATAATCTGGCGCATGAGCTCGGTCATTTCTAATGCTGTTAAATCTTGCCTATCCGTCAATTTGGATAACAAAAACGTTATTTCCATTTGCTTACTCCTGATCCAAAAAATTCTGAAGGAGGTCGTGACCATGCTCGCTCAGAATCGATTCCGGGTGGAACTGTACGCCTTCAACAGGATAGATTTTATGACGAACCCCCATGATCTGCTCCATACTACCATCTTCATTTTCGGTCCAACTGGTCACTTCCAGTTGATCAGTAAGGGTCTTTTTAGCTATCACCAATGAATGATAACGGGTTGCAGTGAAAGGGTTGGGCAAATGTCGAAAAACACCGTTTTTACTATGATGTATCAAGGATGTTTTGCCATGCATCACAGCGCCTGCTGCCTCAATCTTACATCCATAAACCTGACCAATACTCTGATGCCCCAGGCAGATTCCTAAAATAGGAACCCTTCCCTGAAAATGACGTATTACATCCATAGAAATACCTGCTTCATTTGGCGTACACGGGCCCGGGGAGATCACGATTCTTGCCGGTGCAAGCTGCTCTATCTCCTGCAGAGTAATCTCATCATTGCGAAATACCTGAACCTGCTCTCCCAGCATCGCCAGGTACTGTACAATGTTATAAGTAAACGAATCGTAATTATCAATCATCAACAACATAAGCTACGCCAATCTGTATTAACATTTATCTTTGACCCTGCCTGCTTGCGGGCTCCTCTAGCGAAAGTTCCAGGCCAGACTCGGCAATAGCAGCTGCTTTAATGACAGACATTGCTTTAGCCATGGTCTCTGTCCACTCCTGCTGGGCTATTGAGTCTGCTACCACACCGGCGCCTGCCTGAATATGGAGGCGACCATCTTTTAGAACGGCGGTTCGTATGGCAATCGCGGTATCCATATTTCCGTTCCAGGAAAAATAGCCCACAGCCCCGCCAAAGATTCCTCTCTTAACCGGTTCCAGTTCATCAATAATCTCTAAAGCTCTGACTTTGGGTGCGCCACTTAATGTACCCACTGGCAGAGTCGCTCTGAGCAGATCCATTGCTGACAATTCATCACGCAATTCACCGTCTACATTTGAAGCCATATGCATCACATGAGCGTAACGTTCAACCACCATCATCTCGGACACCTTCACTGTGCCAGTCTTGGCAACTCTACCAATATCATTCCTACCTAGATCAATCAGCATCAGATGTTCTGCAATTTCCTTTGGATCATTCAGCAATTCTTCTTCCATCAACTGATCCTGATCAGCGCTAAGGCCCCTTGGCCTGGTTCCGGCCAACGGTCTCACCGTCGCTTCCCGATGCTCTAATCGGGCCAGAATTTCTGGCGAGGATGACACTATCTGCACGCTTTCCAGATCCATGAAATACATATAGGGGGATGGATTCATAGCTCGTAGAGCTCGATAAAGATTGAGTGGCTCCGCTTCAAACCCACAAGACATTCCTTGCGACAAGACGACCTGCATGACATCTCCTGCCAGAATGTAATCCTTAATTTTTTCGACGTCAGCCTTAAATCTTTCTTCCCCGTAGGAAGAAACAAAATCCTCGTCATAAAGAGCAGGCGCAATCGACGGTGATGTGAATTCATCCGGGATGGGATCCCGCAAGGCCGCTTGCATCACATCGAGACGCTCGCATGCCTGTTCATAGGCATTTTCTTCCAGACCCTGGGCGTGCGTGACCAGATGCATTCTGCCTTTAATATTATCAAATACAATCAGCTCGTTTGACACCATCAACAGTATATCGGCAGTGCCTATTTTATCTGGAGGGGCCATCCCAGCGAGGTGCTTTTCTACATACCGGACCGTGTCATAACCAAAATAGCCTACCAAACCACCGGTATAGCCTGGCAAACCTGGTAACTCGGGATAAGCAAATTGCTGCTGGTACTTTTCAATAAAATCCAACGGATCCGAGGTGATCAGTTTCTTTATAATTTCACCATTTTCCTCAATGGTGGTTTCTTCCCCATAGACTTTTATAACTCGATTGGCTGGAAGACCAATTATCGAATATCGCGACCACTTCTCCCCACCTTGATTAGCGCTCTCCAGCAGATAGCTGTATGGACCTCGGGCGACTTTAACGTAACAGGACAGTGGCGTTTCAAAATCCGCCACAAGCTCTCGGGTCACCGGAATATGATAATGGCCCTGCCGGATAAAATTATCGAAGTAATCTGGATTTGTCATTCATTTTTTCTTAAATACTAGGCACTATTTCAGCCTGCAGTCTGGCCAGTTGCAAGAGAATTACAATACAGGGAGCTTCCCTGGTCATCGACATCAAGCCCTCACATTGTTGATCTTGTTATGGGCCTGTAGCCAATTTAAGGCTCAGAACCCGCTTGAAACACTTTGCTGGCTGGTGCATACAAGTCAATCAATAGGAGACGACGCGTCTATTGGCAGGGAAAACCATTAACCCCTCAGTTGCTGGCGCATCTTGTCCAGTGTTTCCCTGTAATTACTTGAACCAAAAACAGCCGATCCTGCCACGAAAGTATCTGCTCCCGAATCTGCTATGGCAGCGATGTTCTCTATTTTAACGCCACCGTCAACTTCAAGACGGATATCCCTGCCACTGTGATCAATCAGATCGCGGGCCAGCCTTAATTTATGGTGCGTTGTATCAATAAAGGTCTGACCACCAAATCCCGGATTAATCGACATAATAAGAATCATATCCAGTTTATCCAGCACATGATCAAGACAGTGAATCGAAGTGGCTGGATTCAACACCAGACCACATTTCAGCCCAGCCGAACGGATAAGTTCCAGCGACCTGTCAACGTGATCGCTGGCTTCAGGATGAAAAGTGATATAGCTGGCGCCAGCATTGGCGAATTCACCAATTAAATGATCTACGGGCTTAACCATCAGGTGCACATCAACTAGCGCGGTTACACCATAGTCACGTAGAGCCCGACAAACCATGGGGCCAAAAGTCAGGTTGGGCACATAATGATTATCCATCACATCGAAATGAATAAGATCTGCGCCTGCTTCGAGTACAAGGGTGACTTCCTCGCCCAGTCGAGCCAGGTCTGCCGATAAAATCGAGGGTGCTATCCAGGGTGTTTTCATTATTAAGTTTCCAAATGCGGCTGGCGAAGTTTACAGGATAGCTTCACATACACCTAGCTTCGTGTGAGTAACAAGCTTTCCAGCGACCTGAGTCGAGAGGGTGTGCCTATATCCGACCAGATTCCATGGTATAGCTGCCCACTCAGTCTGCCTCCTGCTGCCGCTGAACGCAGCACGTCCCGCAGCGGAAAAACCCCGCTGCTTATCGCAGACAATAACTCGGGATGTAGAACACTGATACCCGAAAAAGTATACCTTTCACCGCCATTACCTATGAGATTATCAGTTATCGAGAAATCACCTGCCGGATGATGTTCTGGGTTTGGAACAAGAATCAAGTGCCCTAAACAATGACCGAGGTCGATTTTTTTCAGCACATCAAAAGGAAAATCACAGTAGATGTCTGAACTGATGACTGCAAATGCTTTTCCACCCAATAACTCAAGTCCTGCTCTTATCCCCCCGCCTGTATCTAGCAACGTCTGTTCGTGAGAATACTGTATATCCAGGTCATATCTCTCTCCATTACCCAGCGCGGAACGCAATTGATCACCCAAATAATGCAAATTGACGACCACCCTTGTGAAGCCGCTGTCCCTCAATTTATACAGGTGTCGTTCAATCAGGGTTTGTCCGGCTACTGGCAATAAAGGCTTGGGTAGATGGTCAGATAGCGGTCTCATGCGCAATCCTTTCCCTGCTGCTAGAAGAAAGGCGTTCATATAAGTTTATCTCTGGCCTGCGAGATAACATTGTCTCTTAAGAAGGTGCCAAAATCATTCAAAGGCTCATAAAGCTCGCAAACCTCTAATATATAATCAAGCACCAGAGGCACGTCAGCTAGATAGCCAGGTTTACCATCGCGCAGATGTAGACGACAAAATATACCGGCACATTTCAAGTGCCTCTGCAGGCCCATGAGGTCAAACCATCTGAGAAACTCAGGAAAAGACCCGAGACCCACGGGGTGTCGGTCTCTTAACAATGTCCAGTTGGCTTCAACCAGATAAACAACATCTGCCCGTTCCAAACGAAAATAACAATCTTTCAACAAAGATACCAAGTCGTAGGTAATTGGCCCGATAACGGCATCCTGATAGTCAATAACAGCCATGCCGTTGTGCTCAGTTAACATAATGTTTCTTGAATGGAAATCTCGATGAACAAACGTCTGCGGCTGGTTCTGGGCGTTTTCAATCAACATTTCAACCACGCCGGAAAACAGTTTCTGCCATTGGGTGGATATTTTTAGCTGCAATTGCATGGTTAGCAACCAGTGCGGGAACAATTCCATTTCTTCCCGCAGAAGCTGCCGCGTGTACAAAGGGAGTGACCCGGTTATCAACTGCATCTTCAAAATTTCCTGTGAAGCTTGACTTAACCTATCCCGAACCCGCTGTTTATCAGCATGCAGATCCTCAAGAAGCAATGTATCACCCAGGTCTTCTAATGCCAGAAAACCCGATTTCAAATCCTGCCCCCGGACCTTGCCAACCCGCACTTTTCCCAGGTTAAGTAATTCAGTAATCTTAATAAAGGACTTCAGGTCTTCCTTTGCCGGTGGCGCATCCACAAACACGCAGCCACAATCCGAACCAGCCAGGCGGTAATACCGACGGAAACTCGCATCTTCCGAGACCGGTATGAGCAATCCGGAACCTGCGAGATACCCCTGGTTGGAAACAAACCGATGAGCCCACTCAGTCAGTTGGTGAAGACGCTTGTCCATAGGTTTTCACTTGATTAACTGTAGAAAGCACTGATTATCGCTTATTCTAGGCCCACTCAACAAAACTTAAGACACCATGCCCAGCACCGCTAGCCCAATAATTCGGTCGGTATTGCTTTTTCTGCTCTACTGGCCCGTGACTTCAGTTGCCCAAACAGCTGCAGATACCGATTGGAGGGCCCTCAAACTACCCGGAAATGGAACCGTAGATACATCTGGCGGCCAGTGCTCAGGCAGCTATCTTGATGCCAATAGCTCATCGACGAAGGCAACACCAACGGATTCATCTATCAGCATCAGCGCGGATGATGCATCCCTCGTTCTTGATAATTCTGCCAGCATACAAGGCAATGTTGAAATACACACGGCTTCTCGCCTGATCGGCGCGGATGCAGCGGATATTAACCTGGTTGACAATCAACTGAATCTGCAGGGCCATGTGATGATCAGGGAACCAGGCCTGTTAATCAGAGGAGAATCAGCCATCGGTGATTTCTTCAATGGAACAGGTCGGGTCAATACAGCAAGTTTCCTTCTGCAAGAGAGCGGCTTCAGAGGCAGCGCAGAATCTCTGGAAAAACAAAGTCCCACAAAAATCGCTATAGCCAATGGCAATTTTACCCAATGCGCCCCGGGTGATGACCTTTGGCTCATGCAAATGTCAACGCTCAATCTGGATATGGCATCCGGCACGGCCACAGCAAAAGACGTCACACTAAGAATTAAGGATGTGCCAGTATTCTACCTGCCCTATGCTAAATTCCCCATTGATACAAAAAGACACTCAGGATTACTACCACCTTCACTGAACAAAGACAGTGCAAATGGTTTAAACCTGACTGCCGCCTATTACTTCAATATTGCGACAAACCTGGATGCAAGCTATACCTACAGCAACATAGCTCAGCGCGGCACACTCCATCAGATCGAAAGTCGCTACTTAACTAACGCCACTAACAATGAATTGCAAATTGGCTATATCAGCCACGATAAATTTCTTGCTCAGGAACAAAATAAGACCAGCCAGACAGCCTCTTCTGATGGGCAGCGCTGGCTAATATCGAGTCAGCACACTGGGCAATGGCAATCCCTTGCTACCAACATTAACTACACTGCATTGTCCGACCAGGACTACCTTCGAGACCACAACAGTTCCCTGGTCAACGGCGCCGATCACTTGTCTCAGACTTTATTTGCTAATGATCCCTATCCTCGTGCCAAAACGGCATTGAATCAATCAGCTTCGATCGGATGGCATGGAGATCATTTCAGCGCGAATCTTGCAATGGAAGGCTTTCAAAGCCTGCTACCCGAATTCGATAATCAGTATGAACGACAACCCGAACTAAACCTTGCTTACAGAACGTCTACCGGCAAACTGCGCTTCTACAGCGAAGCGCAGCTGAGTGAATTCAGTACTAAGTCAGAACCTGGATTCGATCACCCGCAAAGCCAGCGAAAACTGCTGACTTCAGGAATCATCTGGCCTTTGTCAACATCCTGGGGGTATGCAAAAACTGAAATTCAGGTGCATCACCGCAGCTACCGAAACGACTTCGGAGCGGCAACCGAACCACAGACCCGTTCTCATCTAACACCTACCGCCAACCTTGATTCCGGCCTCAACTTTGAAAGACATGTTCGTTTTAATCAATCTGATTGGCTGCAAACGCTGGAACCCAGACTATTCATCCTGCATCAGGGCGGGAGCACGCCCGGGAAGATCAATTTATTTGACACTGGCCAACTCAATCCATCCTTCAACAATCTGTTCCGCAAGAACCGATTTTCTGGAATTGATGCGCTGCTGCCCGGTGAACAGGTGAGTGTTGCGCTCACCAGTCGACTGTTAAGACAAGTCGACGGTTCTGAAGCCTTTAGGATCCAGGCAGGGCAGGCATTCTATCACTATGACCTGCCACTGCAATTTAATAGCTCTATTGCATCCATGGAAGAGACGTCACTGTTTGTGGAGGCATCCTGGCATCCTCGACCGAACATGAAACTAGATGGTAAAATTCAATGGGATACTCAACTCCATAGGATGGTCTCAAGCTATGCTGGATTCAGCTTCCGCTCACCTCAGGCTTACCTGATAAATCTATTCCACATTGTCGAACGAGCTCCAGTGTCTTATCTTGAACTCACCAGATTAGAAAATAAGAGACTAAGTCATGCATCAATAGCTGTGCCGCTATCGCCTCACTGGCGTATCGTGGGATTATGGAACTATGACTGGAATCGACAGGAAAGCATAGAGTCGGTAGCTGCTGTAGAATACAATGGCTGCTGCTGGAATGCGAAACTAGCCTACAGAGAATTCATCGATACTTTCAGGGGTACTGAAAATTCACAGCAAGCGTATAGGGCGCTTCGAAAAAGAAGCGGGATTTTCATTGAGTTTCAACTCAAAGGACTGGGTAACATAGGTAGCGATCTAGCAAAACTACTGGGCCGAACGGTCCCCGGTTTTTCAGACCAATATTGACTGATAAGGCATTTATAACAATGAACATATTTAACACTGGGCTACTACTACTTCTGGTCACCTTCACTTGGCCGAGCCTCGCGGCACCGATCGTTCTAGACAAGATAGCAGCGATCGTCGATAACGAGATCATCATGGTGTCCGAACTTGAATCAAGAAAAACAGCAATCAAGGCACAGCTTACCGACCCTGCAAGAATGCCGTCTGAGGCAACCCTGACGGAACAGATAATTGAACGACTGGTTGTTGAAAGTCTGCAAATGCAAATGGCCAGGCGGGCAGGCATCCGAATCAGTGATGGCGAATTAAATGAGGCCATGAATGGTATTGCCGCGCAAAATAATTTCACTTTGCTGGAATTCAGCCAGGCCCTTGCCAAGGATGGTATTTCCTACAACACCATGCGAGAACAGATAGAAAAGGAAATTATGATTAGCCGGGTCCAGCAGGGCATTATGCAAAGCCGAATTGAAATAACAGATCAGTCCATAAACAATTTTCTCAGTTCAGAACTGGGCGCCTCGATTACCGCGAACGAATACAGATTTGCCCACATTCTAGTCGCCGTGCCCTCAGATGCTGATTCAAAGACCATTAGGAAAATCCGCAAACAAGCAACCGACATACTGGCGGAAGTCCATGCTGGAACTGATTTCCAGACACTCGCCATGGAGCGGTCTGCAGGTCAGAATGCCCTGAAAGGCGGCGATCTCGGTTGGCGTAAACCCGCCCAACTGCCCTCTATGTTTGCCGATATCGCCGAGACAATGAAAGTAGGTGAAGTCCAAGGTCCCATTCAAAGTGGCAGCGGATTCCACATCATAAAACTGGAGGAGAGTCGCGGAGCAAAAGCCAACGGCTTGATTGACCAGACAAAAGTGCGCCATGTGCTGATTAAATCCACCGAAATTCGAAACCTTGAAGAAGCCAAAGAACTGGCTATGAGTTTGCGCGACGAAATTCTGGATGGACGAGAGTTTGGCGAAGTGGCGAGATTATACTCTGACGATCCCGGCTCTGCTTTGAACGGCGGTGACCTGGGATGGAGCAGAGCAGGTGAATTTGTCGGCGCTTTTGAAGAAACCGTGAATGCATCAGAAATCAACAACGTCAGCAAAGTTTTTGAAACAGCATTCGGCTATCATTTCCTACAGGTAATCGGCCGTAGAACCGAGGACTTCAGCGAAGAATTTCTGCGTAACCAAGCTGAAAATTATCTGCGCAGCCAGATGATCGATGAGGAAATGGAAACCTGGATAAGAGAAATGAGGGAAGACGCTTTTGTCGAGATCCGAATCTAGCTTACCGCTTGCCATCTCACCAGGCGAACCGGCAGGTATCGGTCCGGATATCTGCATCGCAGCAGAGAATGATCTGGGGCCCCTACCCAGACGCATCTACTTCACTGATCCTGACCTGATTCTGGAACGTTCTCGACTGTTAGGATCAGACATGCCAGTCGCAGTCATGTCAAAATCGACAGTTTATAATCCTGACGCCATGAATATTCAGCCAGTCAGCCTGTCTTACACACCAGTACCTGGCCGCGTGGACGCCAGAGCCGGCCCTTTTCTCCTGCAGGCTCTCAGACAAAGCGTAGCTGCATGCCAGACAGGAACCTGTCGTGGCCTGGTCACAGGACCTATCAATAAAGCAGTCATCAATCAAGCGGGTATTGCCTTTACCGGGCACACCCAATGGTTGGCCCAGGAAACCGGCACAAACAAAGTGGTCATGATGCTGGCCAGTGACTCACTGCGGGTTGCTCTGGTCACCACTCATTTACCCCTGGCTGAAGTACCCGCTGCTATCACATTTAAAAACATCACAGAAACAATCACCCTGTTATCCAGGAGTCTACAAGAGCACTTCGGTATACAACAACCCACCCTATTGGTATGCGGACTGAACCCTCATGCAGGCGAACAAGGGTACCTGGGCACAGAAGAGATAGAAGTTATTCAACCTGCTCTGGCGCACCTGAGAATAAAGGGACATAACCTGATAGGACCTCTGCCTGCGGATACCGCATTCACGCAAAAACAGCTATCAAAGGCTGATGCGGTAGTCGCCATGTATCACGATCAGGGGTTACCCGTTCTGAAACATCAAAGCTTTGGCTCAGCCGTCAATATCACTCTGGGCCTGCCTATCATAAGAACGTCGGTAGATCATGGCACTGCTCTGGACCTGGCTGGTACCGGTGAAGCAGATTACGGTAGCCTGCTAGCAGCGATCTCTATGGCTGACCGCATGTCCGAATCCGCCAATACAAATCAATCATGAGCGCTAAAAAGCGTTTCGGCCAAAATTTTCTACACAGTTCCCGTGTCATCGAGGACATCATCTCAGCCGTAGCGCCGAGGCAAAATGAAACCATACTTGAAATTGGCCCCGGTACAGGTTCACTGACCCAACTTTTAGCGGAAAGAACCGCAAACCTGATCGTCATTGAAATCGATCGCGACCTAATACCGCTTCTGAAAAAACAATTGCCATCGGCAGTGAACATCATCAATGCCGACATCCTCGACTACCCCATAGACGATTTACCCGCCCCCCTGCGAGTCGTGGGCAACCTCCCCTACAATATATCGACGCCTTTGCTTTTCAGGTTGTTCGAGTATTCTGAACGATTAACCGACATGACATTGATGCTGCAAGCTGAGGTAGTTGACCGTATGGTTGCCGCCCCGGGTAGCAGAGTCTATGGCAGACTCTCAGTCATGACTCAGTACTACTGCCAGATAGAAAAGCTCATGACTGTGCCTGCTTCAGCCTTTACGCCCCGGCCTAAAGTCGAATCAGCAGTAGCCCGACTCCAACCTCATAAAACAAAACCAGCTAAAGCAGAAAATTTAGCGGTGCTGTCTAAGATCCTTATCCAGGCTTTCGGCCAGCGAAGAAAAACTATCAGAAACTCCCTGGGTGGCTGTCTCAATGCTGATGAACTACGCAGCATTGACCTGGATCCAAAGCTTCGAGCAGAAAATTTAAGTGTCGAAAATTATACCGATTGTGCGAATTTCGTTTCGCGGAGAGATCAATGACGGTTTTTGCGTTAGGAGATATACAAGGCTGTTACCGAGAGTTAAGAGCCCTGCTTGAGCAAGTTCACTACGACAGCAATAAAGACAGCCTGTGGCTTACTGGAGATATCATCAATCGAGGTCCTGATAACGTTGAAACCCTACAGTTCTTAATGGATCAGAGTAACGTTCAAGTGGTGCTCGGCAACCATGATCTTCACTTCCTGGCTGTTGCTAGCGGCATTAGAGAACAGCTCAAAGGAGATACCCTATCAGATTTACTCGAACATAAAGAGCTTGACACATTCACTGACTGGTTGCGCAAGCAACCTCTGGTAAGATACGACCCAGACTACGGCACGCTACTCGTTCATGCCGGTATGCCCGGAATATGGGACCTTGAAACGGTTATGGCACGCAGTGAAGAGGTTTTTGATCAACTCACAAACAACAATTACCGTCGTTTCTTACAAGAGATGTACGGTAATAAGCCTAGTATCTGGCACAACGATCTAACTGGCTTTGCCAGATTGAGATTAATTACCAACTTTTTCACCCGCATGCGCTTCTATCGTCATCCCGGAGAAATCGAACTGAACCAGAAAAAAACCCAGGCACCGCAGGGATTTGAACCCTGGTTTGATTACCGCAATCCATCGCTGCACAAGATCACAATTCTATTCGGTCATTGGGCTGCTCTGGGATGTGTACAGCGACCCTATCTGGCAGGACTGGATACTGGCTGTGTCTGGGGTCGGCACCTAACCGCCCTTCGTGTTGAGGACGGCCGACGCTTCAAGCAGCAGGCGCTGCCATGAGCCCACACCGGCAAATACCTGAAACCAGGTTTGAACAGTGAAACATCTGCTGGTAGGCGGCGCAGTTCGCGATAAGCTACTGGGAATTCCGGTGGCCGAGCAGGATTGGGTGGTGTTAGGAGAAACCCCTGAAAGCATGCTGCAACAAGGCTACAGGCAGGTCGGGAAAGCCTTCCCCGTTTTTTTGCATCCTCACACCGGAGACGAGTATGCCCTGGCAAGGACGGAACAAAATACCGGGCCAGGCCACCAGAATTTCGCCTTCAACAGCAAACCTGACGTGACTCTGGAAGAAGACCTGTACAGACGCGATCTGACAATCAATGCCATGGCAGAAACAGCCGATGGAACTATCATCGATCCCTACGGGGGTCAATCCGATCTCAGCAACAGGCTGCTCAAGCATGTTTCTCCAGCTTTCGATGAAGATCCTTTAAGAGTATTCAGATTAGCAAGGTTTTACGCCAAGTTAGAAAAATTCGGATTCCAGGTAGATGACCAAACCCGGTTACTATGCAGCAACATGGTCGATCGGGGAGACATCGATAGTTTATCCCCTGAGCGGATTTTCATGGAGCTTGACAAGGTTCTGAAAACCGAACATCCGGAAAAGTTTTTTACTTTTATCAGGGATATAGGTGCTGCTAACCATCTCTGGCCAGATCTGACCCAGGCAGCTATAGCCAGAATGTGTCTGATAGCAAACAGTCTAGAGCCGGCACAGAAGTTTGCGTGTCTCTGCCTCGGCCTCACCGAAACCAGTCTTCAGAAGATTAATGACAAGGTCAGACTCCCCAAACAATGGCAGGACCTCAACCTTTTACTGGCCCGGCACTGCCAGCAGTTGGTCAATCCCGACCTGAAATCACCCGCCCATATTGTTACTACCCTGGAACATCTGGATGCGCGACGGAAACCGGAACGATTCGAAAAAATCCTGAAGATAATCGAGGCACTGCAACCAATCCAATCGAATATCGAAACCGCTGCTAAATGGCGACAGTGGCAGGCACTATGTGCCCAGGCGCAGACAAAGGATCTTCCCCGGCATTTAACAGGTGCTGAAATAAAAACCGCAGTAAGGACATCACATATAGCTATTATCGCGAGCCATTTAGGTGGTTAAAGTCGCCCTCATAACCGGTGCAGCACAGCGCATTGGCAGTGAAATTGCTCAACACTTCCACGCTCAGGGGTGGAACCTTGTACTGCACTATCGAACGTCTGAAGCCCAGGCTCAACAACTCTGTCGGCAGTTTAATCATACTCGAGCCGAATCCGCCCGCCTGGTTCAGGGCGATATCAGCGATCCCGACTGCTCCGAACAAGCCCGTACCAACTGGTTTAAATCAGACCAGAGACTCGATCTTCTGATTAACAACGCCGCCGTTTTTTCAGCACGTGCATTGAGCGAAATCGATCTGGCTCACTGGGAAGACACCCTGAACACTAACGTGAGAGCGCCCCTGTTTCTATGCCAGTCGCTGGCACCCATATTAAAGCGTTCTACCGGCAGTATTATCAATATTGCTGATATTTATGGCCAGCAGCCGTTAAGACATTACGTCGTTTACAGCATCAGCAAAGCGGGCCTGATTATGATGACCCGATCACTGGCACTGGAGCTGGCTCCGCAGATTAGGGTAAATGCAATCTCCCCGGGAGCCATTTTACAGCCAAGTAAGCACTCGTCAGGCGACCCAGCTCTGGTCGATTCCATGCTTGAAAAAATTCCTCTCAAAAGAACCGGAAACGCTTCTGATATAGCGATGGTGGCATTCTATCTGGCCACCAATACTTATGTTACCGGCCAGGTTATCACTATTGATGGTGGCCGCTTAACTAGCTGAATTTTTTTCCCTCGCGATGGCTCGATAGCCGATATCGCGACGATACTGCATCCCCGCAAATTGAATACCCTGTATATCTTCATAGACCAGACTCTGCGCTGCACTGACTGAATTACCCAGGGCCGTGACAGCCAATACCCGACCACCCGATGTTTTAATACTGGTACCCTGCAATAGAGTCCCACAATGGAAAACTTTACTTTCCATGGGCAAACTCAGACCTTTGATCTCTTCGTTCTTACGATAGGCCTGGGGATAACCTTCTGCAGCGAGTACCACCGCGACGGCGGCGGCGTCTGTGAACTCCAGCGTACAACTGTCTAATCGGTTATTCACAGCACCCACACACAGGCTAACTAAATCCGATCGCATGCGCAGTAAAACCGGCTGTGTTTCAGGATCTCCAAAACGACAGTTAAACTCAACTACCTTGACATCACCTGTTGGCTCGATCATCAGACCAGCATATAAAAACCCCTTATAGGGGTGACCATCGGCAATCATACCGGCTAATGTGGGCTCAATTATTTCACTCAAGACACGAGCATGGATAGCGTCAGTAACCACTGGCGCGGGTGAGTAGGCTCCCATGCCACCGGTATTCAGGCCAAGATCACCATCGAGGAGGGCCTTATGATCCTGAGATGTAGCGAACGGTAAGTATGAATGGCCATTCGCGATCACAATAAAGCTTGCTTCCTCGCCAAACAGGAACTCTTCAATAACCACCCGATGACCGGCTTGGCCGAAAGCATCACCTTCCAGCATATGAGCAATGACCTGATCTGCCTCCTCATAACTCTGGGCTATCAGCACACCCTTACCTGCAGCCAGGCCATCTGCTTTTATAACAACCGGCAGGGGTAGCTTTCGAGCGAAGTCACAAGCCGGTCTGACGGATTCAAAACTACCATAGGCTGCTGTTGGTATCCCATGTTTGACCAGAAACTGCTTGCTGAAGCTCTTCGACCCTTCCAGTTGAGCTGCTGCAGCACTCGGACCAAGACAGGCCAGGCCCGCATCATGAAATCGGTCAACAATACCAGCAACCAAGGGCGCCTCAGGGCCCACCACCGTAAGCCCTACCTGCTCACGAATGGCAAATTCAATTAACCCATCAAAATCCATTGGCTCAATTGGAATATTCGTGATCGCCGGCTCAAGCGCACTGCCACCATTGCCAGGTGCCACAAAAACACTTTCAGCTGAAGCACTTTGCGACAACTTCCATGCCAGCGCATGCTCTCGGCCCCCGCTTCCAATAACCAATATATTCAAAAAAATTTCCTCGGGTCAGGATTAGCCTCGGGCTAATGTCTAAAATGGCGCATACCGGTAAATATCATGGCAATGCCTGCTTCATTTGCCGCATCAATGACCTCCTGGTCACGAATTGACCCACCGGGCTGAATGATTGCAGTAATACCAACTGCTGCGGCAGCATCGATGCTATCTCTGAAAGGGAAGAAAGCGTCCGAGGCCATAACAGAGCCGTCGACAGGCAGGTCTTCATCGGCAGCTTTTATGCCGGCTATTTTGGCGCTATAGACCCGACTCATCTGACCAGCACCAATTCCAATGGTCTGCTTGTTTTTGGCATAAACTATCGCGTTGGATTTTACGAATTTAGCGACCTTCCAGGCAAACATCAGATCATCCACCTGCTTTTCAGAGGGTTGTCGATCAGTAACCACACACAGGGCAGCCTCATCAACCAGCAATGTATCCCTGCTTTGCAGCAGCAGGCCACCACTTACCCTTTTCATATCAAAGTCCACAGCACCACCTTGTAATGGACCTGCTTCCAGCACCCTTACATTTTTTTTGAGCGCAAGCTGTTTTTTTGCTGCTGCCGAAATACTCGGCGCAATGATCACCTCAATGAACTGATTGCCTGACATCTCCTGCGCTAAATCTGCATTTAATTCCCTGTTAACCGCAATAATTCCACCAAATGCTGAGGTTGGGTCGGTAGCAAATGCTAACCGATAGGCCTGCTGCAGAGTGCCTGCTTCGGCAACACCACAAGGATTGGCGTGTTTAACGATAACGCAGGCGGCTTCAGTGAATTCCTTAACACACTCTAAGGCTGCATCAGTGTCCGCCACGTTATTGTAAGAAAGCGCTTTACCCTGCACCTGCCTTGCTCCGGCAACCGATCCAACTGACATTTCCGGCTCGACATAAAAGGCGGCTTGCTGATGGGGATTTTCTCCGTAACGCATTTCCTGTTTCATGTGCCATTGGCGAGTGAGTGTTTGCGGGAAATCATCCCCCCCACTGTTATCGTGGTTATCAATGATGCCCAGATAGTTGCTTATGGCTGCATCATAGGCTGCTATCCTCTGGAATGCCTTACAGGCTAATTCAAAGCGGGTTGCTTCGCTTATAGTACCTTGGTGTTCGGACAATTCGGTGAGTACTCGTTGATAATCACCTGGGTCAACAACGACCGTCGTTCTGGTATAATTTTTGGCTGCCGATCTGACCATGGCAGGGCCGCCAATATCAATATTCTCGATAGCAGTCTCAAGCGTGCAATTCGAATCAGCTGTTACGGCTTCAAAGGGATAAAGGTTTACCACCAGGAGGTCGATCGCTTCAATATCATGAGCTGCCATGATTTCAGCATCCTCAGGCAAGCGACCTAACAAACCACCGTGTATTTTTGGATGTAGGGTCTTTACCCTGCCATCCATCATCTCCGGAAACTGAGTATGTTCGGCTACTTCCTGAACGTTTACTCCGTGTTGCACGAGTAACTGGTAGGTCCCGCCAGTTGACAGAAATTCTACTCCCATCTCTGCCAGTGGTCTGACGAATTCTATTAAACCATTTTTATCTGAAACGCTGACTAATGCTTTACGAATAACTGGATCGGACATAATCTAAACTCTTTATACTCAACTTTTTCGCTGTTAACCCTGCGCGGGTTAAAGCAGATGATATTTCTTTAATTTACTTCGCAGTGTGCCCCGATTGAGCCCAAGAATTGCTGCTGCCTTGCTCTGATTATGAGCTGTGTACTCCATCACCTTTGCCAATACCGCCGGTTCAACTTCAGAAAGAACAAGCTCGTAGAGTCCCTCAATCGTTTCCCCGGACATCATCTGGAAATATGCAGTTAATGCTTCATCGACGACAGCGGCGACACCTTTGGTTGTGGCTACAGTCGCTTCAAAGCCTGCTTTACCCGGTCGGGTATCTTTACTCATCAAGCAACCTTTAACGGTGATGAACAGTTGCTGGCAATGAATTCAATCTGATGCTTTGAGTTTTCCAAAGCATTGAATTGCCGCCTCAGAAACTGGTTGTCCATAAAATGTTCCTGCAGGAACCAGCCTACATGTTTTCGGGCAATTCTGTGGCCTGCCATTTCTCCATAAAAATCCACAAGCAGCCCGATGTGATCCTGCATCACCTCTGTTTTCTGTTCCAGCGATAAACAGTCGGTCAATTGACCCTGCAGACAAGCATCGATCCTTCCCGGCAGCCAAGGTTGTCCCAGAGCAGCTCTACCCATCATTACCGCGTCTGCACCGGTTAAGCAGATCACCTCTTTCGCCTTGCTTATAGAGTCTATATCACCATTGGCAATGACCGGAATCGAAACCCGGCTCTTAACTTCAGCAATAAGCGGATAATTGGCCTTACCAGAAAATCTGCATTGCCTGGTCCTGCCGTGAACCGTTAATGCAGCAATCCCTTCGTTCTCTGCTATTTTAGCAATGCGCACAGCATTAACCTCATCATAAGACCAGCCAAGCCTGATCTTCAGTGTCACTGGAATAGGCACAGCGGCCACAACCTGGCTTACTATCCTGGCCACTAGCGCCTCATCCCGTAACAAGGCGGAGCCTGCAGCTTTACGACAGACTTTTTTGGCGGGGCAGCCCATATTAATATCTATGATATGTGCGCCTCGAGAAGCAATATCCACTGCTGCAGCGGCCATCATGCCAGGGTCTGCGCCCGCTATCTGTACCCACCTCAAGCCGGGCTCATTATCAAACCTGTTTCTATAACTCGATTTTTCCGACTTCCATAACTTCCGGTCACTGGATAACATTTCGGTAACCAGCCAATAGCTACCAAACCTACGACATAGGTTTCTGAAAGGTCTATCAGTCACACCAGCCATCGGAGCTACGACGACTCGACTGTCATGGGAATACGAACCGATTTTCAACATAAACAGATAAGATGAGAAAAACGCCTATGGTAACAGTTGTTCACGTTCAGGGCATTAATTGCAGACGATATCCGGTCACCAATGGCTCAAGCTCCTTCAAAACGATCGGTAAAGAGACGTGCAAAGAATCCCCAGCACCGATCACGTTGCGTTCAGCTTCAGCTTCAGCTTTCAGATATTCACCAGGAAGAAACACCCGCCTGGCCACCTGCACACCACGGTCATCGACTAATTCCAGCTGCAGAGGTGGCAGAGGCTGTTCAATGCCACCGCCATTATACAGACGAGCTGTCAGCAATCTGTGCTGAGCCGAGTCAAGTGAAATCATAGCTGACTGCTTGATGATCAGTGCATCTAAATCGATAAAAACGGGTATTTGGCAAGGAAAAATCTGACAGACGCCTCCCAACCAGCTTCTGATAATCCTATAAGACAACAGCGTCTCGGAAAAAATCATAGCCAGTTGCACCACAAAAAGTATTGCCAGTAAGCCAGTAAGCAATCGAGCCCGCTGGAGATTAAATAGCGCAGCTAATCTACGCGCTATTTCAGCGGGTGAATTTTCCCCGGCAGCTGCTTCGACATTAACCTGTTGCGGCGCCTCGACGCCGATGTCAGTTAAGTCCGCTGCAGCCCCTGGATCAGTGTTTAAAACGGCAGCTTCTTCCCCTGGCAGTTTACCATCACCCTGCTCATGCTCTTGAGTACCGTGCTCTATCGCGTTAAAAATATTCCGACAACGGCCACACTGCACCTGCCCACCGGCTTTGGCAAGATCATCCAAGGTCAGTCGAAAAGCGGTCTCGCATTCAGGGCATTGAGTCAGCAGCATCGCTTTCCATGGGCGCACACCCATCCATCCCGCTTGGTCTGGGCAACAAAGCTGACTTCCTTTTTATAGGCTGACTGTACCTGGACCTGTTGTTTTTCGAGCACGCCTGAGAGCACGAGATCGGCATTGGGGCATAAACAGACCGTTAATAAATCGGCTAGGTCAATCAACGGACCCGCTAAAATATTGGCCATTACCACATCATATTGATCCGTTTCAAATTCTTCGGCAAGACCGATTTCCAAACGATCCAGAACCCCGTTTAATATCGCATTTTCACGGGTTGCTGTTAAAGCCTGAGGGTCTATGTCTACTGCAAGACATTTGTCAGCCCCTAATAACAGCGCGGCAATTGCGAGTATTCCAGAGCCGCAACCATAATCCAATACCCGTTTCCCGGTCAGGTCCTGGTTATCCAACCATTCCAGTATCAGCCCCGTGGTGGCATGTGTGCCGGTGCCGAAGGCCATACCTGGATCGAGTCGGACGGCGGTCCCGGCTTCGGCTGGAATATCGTATGCAGTGGGTACAACCCATAAGTCTCGACCAAAACGCCTAGGACTAAAGTGCTCCAACCATTGCCTTTCCCACACCTGGTCCTGCAGGGCTTCCACCTGGCACACCTCTTTTCCAGCTGCTTCGATGTTATCTACAACTTCTGAAATATCTTTATCCTGATCAAATAAACCACAGATATACAAAGACTCCCATAGCGGCATCTCGCCTGGCTTGGGTTCAAAAATGGGATCATCCTGGGAATCCGTAAAAGTGACTGCCAATGCCCCATTAACCCATAAACACTGTTCACATTCATCAGCATTCTCAGAGTTAACGGCTAACGTGACCTTTTGCCAATGCATGGGTTAATTGCCTCTCAATTCGATTTCCTGCGCACCACCTCTGGCTCTGTTATGGAGCCTGCTTCACAGCCACAGCGCATTAAGTACTTCTGCTGCAAGTACTTCTGCTGCTAGCATTTTTGCTGCCAATCTCCACCAGACAGGTTGTCCCGACCCCGCCTTAGCTCAATTTTCAGCTCCGCCGGCAGCCCTTATCTGCTGACTCGCAGACGCAAGTGCCAGTTCGTATCCTAAAGAACCTAGCCCCGAGATAACACCCACGGCAATTTCTGACAGATAGGAGTGTTTTCTGAATTCTTCTCGACCAAACACATTGGAAAGATGAATCTCTATAAAGGGTATCTGTACAGCGCTAAAAGCATCCCGCAGGGAAACACTGGTGTGAGTAAAAGCGCCAGGATTAATTATAATGAACTGGGCCTGGGTCCTCGCACGGTGGACAGCCTCTACCAGTTCATGTTCTGCATTTGATTGATAAAATTGTAACTCGAGGCCAAGGTCCTTGGCTTGACCCAATAACCGGCCATTAATATCTTCTAAAGTATCGTAGCCATAAATTTCCGGCTCTCTTGTGCCCAGCAAATTCAAATTAGGACCATTCAGGACTAATATTGTATTCAAGTTCAGCCTCCACAAGTACATTGGTAAAAATCGCGGCTTGAACTAACACCCCATCAACCGGTTTTTACCCATTAATTCATTATAGAAAATTTGCTGCCAGTCAAAAGTCTGCTTATTTCTAAATTGTTAGTAAGCGCCGATGCACCACCTGCACCCGCCACTGTTACCAGTCCCTATCACATTCGCCTAGTTAGCCGTACCCGACAACCCACATTAATCGCCGGTGCAGCAACTGTAAACTAGGGCAATTCAATAAGACGTGTTTGCGGTGGATAACAGTAGCCCTGCTTAGCGCAACCCTGATACCGAACTTCCAACACGCCTTTGCCATTTTCTACCGTTGTCCGTAAGGGAACCGAAATTTTCAGTTCGTCCTCGAACACGACAACATCTCCGAAATACTCGTCGAAGGTTTTTATTCCGGCTGGAAAATCCAGATGAAAAGATTCATTCCCAGATTCTGAAACTGATACTCGATCTTTATACAGGTAGTATCCAGGCGCTATATCCCAGTGAACTTTTACCTCTTCACTATAAGGTAACACCCGCAATCCAAATGCTTCATCAACGGGTAATATCCTCACTTCCTTTAAGCCAAACATTCCCAGACCAGCAGCCTCTGTGAAATAAGCGGATCCCAACAATAACAATGCTACTAGCACTTGTTTTTTGGATAACATGGTTTCTTTGCTCATCATCGTCGCGTTAAAATGACATTATGAACCATAATGACGGGTATCACAGCCTTCCCATAAATTTATTATCTACACTCGCCTTTCTTTTGATCATGCTGAGTAGCTGCCAAATGCTGGAATCAAACCTGGAAAGCGAAGACAGACAAGATCGCCAGGGCCAGCAGCAGGCTGATCAAGAAGCGCAGCAGAAAGACCAGGCGCGCATCAGGACCATTAACATGCATTTGACACTGGCTGAACTAGCCGTGCAGGAACTACGACTGACAACCCCGGCCCAGGGAAGTGCCCTGCACCACTACAAAGCGGTTCTGCTTTTACAAAATAACCATCCCCAGGCGATTAAAGGCATGAGCGATATCATTGATCAATACCTGAGCTGGGCTTTCGCTCATATCAAAGATGATCAATACAGTGCCGCCAGACGTCTGCTCGACAAGGCTTATCTGGTTGACCCGCTGGCGCCGGAAGTGGCGGCCATGGCTGAGCTTCTTGAAATCAGCAGACAAACAAAAACTGAAATTATCGTCATACCGGATTGGATTCTCGGAGAGCA
Source organism: Gammaproteobacteria bacterium (assembly GCA_012960535.1). Lineage (GTDB taxonomy): Bacteria > Pseudomonadota > Gammaproteobacteria > Pseudomonadales > Azotimanducaceae > UBA9926. Next base: position 313,991 of record DUBB01000014.1, on the reverse strand, counting down.
GCAGGAAACTGAGTTAGATTTCCCTATTCACATCGTTAGATATTTCCGCGATATTGCTGCTGAAATTCACAAAAAACAGGCAGCAATCACCCTGTACTCAAAGAACGATGCCCAGGGCCGGTGGCTATACAAGCACATCAATGGCCATTCCGAATCGCGGGTTCGCGCTATCCTGAAAATGGACTCGCCAACTCGTATTGAACTGCACTATCAACCTCAAAACGAGACTATCCCCTTACTCCAGCATGATTCAGGTGGCCCATGAACAGATCTCTAAAAGACGTGATTGACGAAAACCGAGAAAAGCTCGAAACCATGAGCTTCAACGGTGTCAGCAAGATTACAATGGTTTTTTTATCCATTTTTGTTCTGGGATGCGCGGGACTATCCTTTTACTGGGATTCTGAACCCGATTTATTTACGGTCCGCGATAATCAGGCCAGCATACTCCTGAAACTGGCTAGAAAACCGGTCACCGGTAGCGCAACCATTACCACAATGATTACTATGGCAGATATTCTACTGCACAAACCAGGTGGCTATCTGAGCAATGACCTGTCTCCTCCCGGCAGTTTGATGGACAATATCCCGAACTGGGAATTTGGTGTACTAGTACAGCTAAGGGATATGGCAAGAACGCTGCGAAACAACCTTAGTCGTTCACAATCCCAGTCGCAGGAAGATGCTGATCTGGTAACAGCGGAAAACCAATTTTACTTTGATAATGAAAAGTGGATTTTCCCCGAATCAGAATCTGAATATCAAAAAGCAATAACCGCGTTATCCGATTATTTGCTTCGTCTGGGAGATGAACGTCAATCCTCAGCCCAATTCTACGCCCGGGCAGACAACCTCAGGATCTGGCTGAGCGAAGTGGAAACACGATTAGGCAATATCTCTCAGAAACTCAGCGCCAGTGTCGGTAAACGCCAACTCGATACAGCGCTGGCCGGAGACAGTTCAGCAAATCAGTCTACTGTGACAGATAAAGAACTCGAACTGAAAACACCCTGGTCTGAATTGGATGACGTGTTTTACCAGGCCAGAGGGACCACCTGGGCATTAATCCATTTACTCAGTGCTATAGAAATTGATTTTGCCGATGTCTTGGCAAAAAAGAATGCAACCGTCAGCCTGCAACAAATAATAAGGGAACTTGAGCCAACCCAAGATGCCCTGTGGAGCCCAGTGATTCTAAATGGCAGCGGCCTGGGCATATTGGCCAATCATTCCCTGGTAATGGCCTCCCACGTATCCAGAGCCAATGCAGCGTTAATCGATTTACGGCGCCTGCTGGAACAAGGCTGAACAGGCAACAGCTCATTAAGTGTCGAAAATCTGCCTCAGAGAGTTTCCTATTGGTTGACAATTTTGTACCATTGGCTGCCTTCGCTATTGCGATGACGAACAAACATTGAAAAATCCATTTGAGAATGCTTATGACTTTTGCTAATGAATTACCCCCCCTATTCGGTGGGTTCGGACTGATCTGTGCTTTCATCATCTACTTGATGATGACCAAATACGCAGAAGGTGACGAGAAACTCAAAAAAATTGCTGCAGCAATCCATGAAGGTGCGATGGTATTCATGCACAGGGAATACCGCATGCTGTTACTATTTGCAGCCCCGCTTTTTTTACTGCTGTTCTATTTTCTGGGCTGGCAAACAGCCCTGTCTTTTGCTGTTGGGGCGCTGTCCTCAGCTCTGGCTGGGTACCTGGGTATGTTTTCAGCAACCAAGGCCAATATCCGGACAACCACAGCAGCACAAACTCAAGGCCAGGCTGGCGCACTGACAGTCGCGTTCTATGGCGGTTCCATTATGGGTCTTTGCGTAGCATCGCTGGGTCTGCTCGGGCTGGGCTTCCTGTACTGGTATTTTGGCGGTGATCCTGAAACCGCTCACGCCATCCACGGTTTTGGCATGGGCGCTTCTAGTGTCGCGTTATTTTCCAGGGTCGGTGGCGGTATTTACACCAAGAGTGCCGATGTCGGGGCAGATCTGGTTGGCAAGGTGGAAGCAGGTATTCCAGAAGATGATCCTCGTAACCCTGGGGTTATCGCTGATAACGTTGGCGATAATGTCGGAGACGTAGCAGGCATGGGTTCGGACATTTTTGAATCATACTGCGGTGCCATGATCGCCAGTATTGCTATTGCCTCGACCTTGGCCATGAGCGAAGTTACCAGTCTCACTGCGCTGGATTTTTCTGCTGGACAGGCAGCGCTGATGTCCCTGCCCCTGGCTTTGGCTTCCCTGGGGCTTATCTGTTCCATTATCGGCATACTGATGGTACGGGCACTGTCTGCCAAAGCACCTGAATTTGCACTGAGAATGGGCCACCAGCTATCTGCGCTGGTACTCATTGGCGGCGCCTATCAACTGTGTGCAACGCTCGGTATCAGCAGCAATGTCTGGTGGGCACTCGTGGTCGGTACCGCTGGCGGCGTACTCATCGGCTTGGTTACCGAATATTACACGGCAGGTAACCCTATTGTGCGAATTGCTGAGTCAGGTCAAACTGGGACTGCAACGGTAATGATCACTGGCCTGGCAATCGGCATGCAGTCAGTTGTCTTGCCCGTGCTGGCAATAGCTGCGATCATTTATGCTTCAACGGAATTCGCAGGACTTTACGGCGTCGGAATTGCCGCAGTAGGCATGTTGGCCACTGTAGGCATGACGATGGCCCTGGATGCCTATGGCCCGGTTGCTGACAATGCAGGCGGCATCGCTGAAATGGGCGGTCTTGGCCCCGAAGTCAGGGAAATAACCGATGGCCTGGATGAAGTAGGCAATACCACGGCAGCAATCGGCAAGGGTTTTGCAATTGGCGCAGCAGCACTGGCAGCTCTGGCCATAATAGCTGCCTTTGTGGAGACCATGACCAACACTGATCCCAGTTTTGCCCTGGAGCTGTCCAACCCCAAAGTCCTGGTCGGCATTTTTATTGGTGGCGTTCTGCCGTTTCTAATTGCATCGATTACAATGACCGCGGTTGGCGATGCTGCCATGGAAATGATCGAGGAAATACGTCGCCAATTTCGCGAAATAGAAGGCCTGATGGAAGGCACAGCAGACCCGGATCACGCAAAATGTATCGATATTGCAACCAATGCGGCTCTTAAGAAAATGATTCTTCCGGGCATCATCGCAGTGTCAAGCCCACCACTGGTTGGCTTCATTCTCGGCGCTGAAAGCCTCGGCGGAATGCTTGCTGGAGCCCTGCTGGGCTGTGTGCTCATGGCATTGATGATGGCTAATGCAGGCGGTGCCTGGGACAATGCAAAAAAATATGTTGAAAAAGGAAACTTGGGTGGTAAGGGTTCCGACGTGCACGAGGCCGTTGTAGTGGGTGATACAGTGGGAGACCCTTTCAAGGACACTTCCGGGCCTGCTATGAATATTCTTATCAATGTTATGGCGATTGTCAGCCTGGTTATTGCGCCCTTGCTATAACTTCCGATACGTGCAGCATTAAAAAAGCGGGCTTGGCCCGCTTTTTTAATGCCCGGAGCCTAGAGTCAATATGAATCGATATCAGCCTTCTAACTACGAGAATCTAACCGAAGACCGGCAGGAACTATTTCAATCCATTGCTTCTTCCCGATCACTGCGCCCGGGCCAGACTCTCGGCGGACTTTGACCCCTGGCTTGAATCTGCAGAAATGGCAAGACGCCTGGTTGGCCTGGGAGATTTTTTTGATTTCGAACCTCTGTCGATCGGCGCTATATAGAACTGGTCATTCTGGTCACCGGCCAATTCTGGCAGGCTCAGTTTGAGTGGTTCGCGCATGAACCCATGGCTAGAAAAGCAGGTGTGTCAGAAACAACCATCAGTGCCATTAAATCAGGAGCTAAGCCAGAATTTGAAAATCAAGGCGAAGCCATAACCTATGCTATTGCTCAGGAGATAGATCAGGCGCACGAACTCAGCGATAGCAATATCAAAGTGCCTGCAAGCGCTTTGGCCAGCGAGACCTTTCCGAATTACTGGGCTTGAGTTGTTTCTACACATCTGTATCAATGACTTTGAATGCATTCAAGGTGCCATTGCCCGCGGGCGCGCAATATCCCGTCTAGCAGCGCTAGCTTTGAATCGAGGCAAACGCAGCTAGTTTCTTTTTAACCAGCTGATTATTCAAGCGGGCGTACTGAGGTAGGCCGTTAACGTAGGCAGGATAGTCTTCTCCCTGAATAAGGGGTGCCAGGTAAACTCTACAGGCTTTACTGATACCCCATCCATCCCGCGAAATAAAGCTTCTCGGCATCTTCTTTTCCACATTGGCGACCTTATCCAGGGGCACTGAATCCACGGTCCAGCGATAAGGGTCAGTACTTTCCCGTTTGATCGTTACCATCACCCCATTTTTACCTGCCAAGGCAAATTCAACAGCCGCCTGGCCTACTGCATAAGCCTGGGCCACGTCAGTGGCCGATGCTATATGCCTGGCTGCCCGCTGCAGATAATCCGAAACAGCCCAGTGACACTTATAACCCAGCGCCTTGCCAATCATAGCCACCAGCTTCGGAGCAACACCCCCTAACTGGCTGTGTCCAAACGCATCTTTTTCCGCAGCCTCGGCAACAAATTTACCATTGCCGAAGCGGACACCTTCGGATGCAACTACAACACAATAACCGTTGCGGTCAACACTCGCCTTAACTTTGTTACAGAAATTAACAGGGTCCAGCGGGATTTCCGGAAACAAAATGAGGTGAGGCGGCTCTGAACCCTTTGAGCGGGCCAGGCCAGCAGACGCCGCTATCCAGCCAGCGTGCCTGCCCATCACTTCCAGTACAAACACTTTAGTCGAAGAGGCCGCCATGGATGCCACATCCATACCTGCTTCTCTTGTCGAAATAGCAACATATTTCGCAACAGAACCAAATCCAGGACAGGTGTCTGTATAAGCCAGATCATTATCTATGGTTTTTGGAATACCAATACAGGTAACAGGATAGCCTTGCTCGCGACTGAACAAGGCAACCTTATGTGCTGTATCCTGAGAATCGCCGCCACCGTTATAAAAAAAATAACCGATTCCATGCGCCTTAAAAACCGCCAGTATTCTCTTGTATTCAGATAAATTATCTTGCACCGATGGCAATTTATAACGACAGGACCCGAATGCACCGCTTGGGGTATACCGTAACGCACTAATCGCGGCTGAAGACTCTTTTGAGGTATCAATCAATTCCTCGCGCAGGGCGCCTAAAATACCATTCTTACCCGCAAAAACCTTACCCAGCCGGTTTGTTTGCTTTGCCGCTTCGATAACGCCACAGGCCGAAGCATTAATAACAGCTGTGACACCACCTGACTGAGCATAAAAAACGTTATTTCTGGCAACCATAGCTAACCCTAATAGTGATGTGGGTGAATCAATCAGCGACGAATCAACCCTGCAAAAAGACCTGATTATACTGATATTGAGCGGTTGGAATATGTTGTCTTTCTCATTTTACCTCTTGAATACCGGCAAACAGAGATTAAATAGAGTGTATAGACAAAATAACAACTTAAATCATGGAGACAATACAATGGCTTACCCATACGTTTACCCTCGCACCTTAATCCCTGCACAGGGCCTTCGAGCCAGCCTGGAAGGTCGTTCCTTGCTATCAGATATGCTCGGATTTACGGTCCCTAGACAAAACCAGGAGACTGCCGCTCAACAGGCAGATAAAGCGCATTTCTCGCAATCCAGGCCTCACCTCAAATCTATCAGGCCGAAGGTGGAACTGATCGAATCTGAACACCAGTACCTGATCAGGCTGGAGCTGGCCGGAATCGACCCGGACACAGTATCGATTACCTTAGATAAATCTATCCTTTCAGTCTCGGTCGAGCGTGCCGAGACCGGGCTGGACAAGGGCCAGAGGTTAGTGCAATCAGAAATCCAAGCTTACGCCTATTGTCGGCACTTTGATCTACCCGAAGATGCAGAAACAGCTGATATAAAAGCGTCTTCACAAAATGGGATTCTACAGTTGCAAATCTCAAGGAAAACACCCAATCCGCCGAAAAAGATAAAAGTAACCCAGCACTGAGTCTTATCCGGATGGCGGTGGATATTTAACCGACGCTGCCGTTTTCAAGGGCTGCCCTTTACAGGGGCTGCCCTTTGTAGAGGCTGCCAACGGTTGTGGTGAACTGATCAGGACCATTTCTCAACAATAGGAATTCGGCGTCCAATTCCAAAGGCGACCTTGGATACTTTAGTACCCAGGCAAGTCTGCCTGCGCTTGTACTCCATTCGGCCAATAAGACTGACAATTCGCTGATAGCTTACAGCAGAATGCGCTTGTTTAAGCCAGTTGCGCAGGTACTCCGGTTGCGATGAGATTGTTTGCCCTGATGCTATGGCATCCAGCACCCATTCGGAAAATGCAGGAAACTGATTGATATAATCTTCGATATAAGCTTGCACCAGCGGATCAAGCACGGCATAGGGCAATAAAGACTGTTCGTCCAATTGCCCCTCAGCCAGTTCAGCGCTGGGCGGTTTCATCCAGATACTGCTCGGAATTCTCTCGCTTGACCTTGCCAGCGCAAAAACTTCCCGCTTATACAGGTCCTTTATCGGAGCGAAACTAAAATTCATATCAAAGTGAGTGTAGTAACCGCACGCCGACTCTGTCTTATTGCCTGTAGATAAAGGCATAGCGCCATAAGCGTTAGAAAAATGCATCACGTACAAATCCCTTAACCTGGCCTGGATGTTCTGGTCTGCAACTTCGCCGTAGTGCTGCCCCGAAAAAACCTGGTGAACCAGGTTTTCAGGGTCTTCATGTTGCCTAAACTGGTTGTTCAGCATCTCGACTAGGGCTTCATGCTCAATGGGAACTTCATAATCCCAGCAACCCAGCTGTTCATGCAGCAATACCGCGTCAGTACGCGAATGTTCAGAGCTGAATATGGAGGGTAATCGCACCCCATGCACATTCTCAGCACCGATAGCGTCACAGGCCAATTGACCCACCAAGGCACTGTCTACGCCACCACTGCTGGCAAAAACCAGACTAGAGAATCCCGATTTCAATACATAATCCCTGAGCCCCAGCCTGAGCATATCGTAGAGTGCTATAGGCGGCTTAGAGCGCGTTGTTTGCCCGTTATTACGGCCTGGCGTAATAGGACTGGCATTGTCGAGGGTTGATTCGTCCTGACCGGCAGGCAGCTCCACCACCGCGAACTCGTCCCGGTTAAGCTCCTCGGAAAGAAACAGCAATTCACCATTGGCCATCACAAAACTCTGCCCATCGAAGACAAGTTCATCCTGCCCTCCCCATTGATTAACATAAACAATGGCCATTTCCAGGGAGGCTGAGCCAAGCGCGTCAAGCCGCTGTTGGCATTTATTGTGAATATACGGCGAACTATTAAGGGCAAATACCAGATCTACCTCTTTTTGCCTGTACACTGCCAGCGGGTTGTTACTGTACGAATAATCATCCTGGCCTTTGTCGTTCCACAAGTCCTCACATATCGCTATGCCAACGGTTTGATCACCAATCTCAAATGTGACTGGCTTATCTCCCGCCTGGAAATAGCGCAACTCATCGAAAACATCGTAAAAAGGCAATAGCATCTTGTGGTAGGTTGTCAGCACCTTGCCTTTTCTGACCACCGCCGCTGCATTAAAGTAGGGTTTTCCTGGTGCTGGGTTAGGTTCAATGTAGCCAACTAAGACATGAAGGTCAGGGGCATCAACAAGCCCGGAAAACGAAACTATTTCTTGCAGTGCCTGCAGATTAGCATCAACATAACCACTGCTATAGATTAAATCCTGGCTGAGATAGCCTGGTATCGACAGCTCTGGAAAAATAATTGCATCACACTGCTGATCCGCCGCCTGTACAATGCCCTGCTTTATCCTTTCAACATTGCCGGAAAAATCACCCGGTGTGGTATTAATCTGTCCGAGGCATACTCGCATCAGCAATCCTCTTCAAATCAATTTCTAACAATATATAGCAGATAAACCATGCTCAGCAACACGATGCAGGCGAACACCTGATGTGCCAGCGCCAGGTACAAAGGAACATAATTAATGAGCGTTAAAACACCCAGTAAAAATTGGACTGCAACCAGCGACAGGGTCACTGTTACAGCTTGCCTCAAGCGTTTCGAGGTCGGTTGCATAAAAGCCATAATTAAAACACCAGCCATACTGAGTAGCACCGTAAACCCTAACCAACGATGGATAAACTGCACCATGGCACCATTTTCAAAAAAGTTGATCCACAACGGCTGGATCGTCGTCGCGGAATCGGCAAGCAGTTGCTGGCCCATCAAGGGATAGGTATTAAATCCCAGACCAGCACGCAGCCCTGCCGTAAATGCGCCGTACACAATCTGCAAACTGAGTAAAACAACCAAGCCCATAACCCATTTTCTCAACAGGGATGTTACCCTTTCTCTGGATGTTGAGCTTAAATCTAGAACCAGCCAGAACAGATAACCCAGTATCAGCATAGCCAACGATAGATGGGCTGCCAGCCGATAATGGCTGACCCTGGGAAGATCGACTAGGCCACTTTTAACCATGTACCATCCCATCAAACCCTGGCTTCCTCCTAAAATCAAAGCACCTACCAGCCGGGGCAAGTATTTCCTGTCAACGCTTTGAGTCCACCAGAAAAATACAAATGGTATAAAAAATATCAGACCAATCCCTCGCCCCAGCACTCTGTGGCTATATTCCCAGTAAAAAATTCCTTTAAACTCTTCTAGACTCATACCCTGATTAAGCTTTTGATATTCAGGGTATTGCTTGTACTGCTCGAACTCCGCCTGCCACTCCACCACTGTCACCGGTGGTATCACACCTGATAACGGCTTCCAATCCACCATGGATAGGCCACTGTGGGTGAGTCGGGTAGCCCCGCCGACCGTTATCATTGCTATTAGTACCAGACAAACAAAGGCCAGCCAGACCCTCACCCAGTCACTGCTTCCTTGGAATCGGCTCACTTTCTCTTCTTCATGGCTTGATAACATGACTGCCCTCTTAAATTCCCGTGTATAGGTTCCAGCAAAATCAGATCTGCTACGTGCATCGAGGCTGCTGACAAGAACGACCAGACCCGCACCGGCAAATGCCTGAGTATAGCAAACACTGATAGTTCTCTCCTGTCACTGGACTTAATTCCTGTATCGGCGACAATACAGCTTAAGGAACCCACTTAAAGTAATCCCAAAATGACTGACCTAAAATTATTTCGCGCTGAAACTCGCAAATGGCTGGAAGAAAACTGCCCAACAGGCATGAGAAATCTATCATTCCACTGGGAAGATGCGCATCAGATCTACAGCTCAGAAGATGCCGGGACCTGGCGTACTAATATGGCAGATAAAGGCTGGATTGCACCTACCTGGCCAACAGCCTATGGCGGCGGCGGACTGAATCGCGAACAGGCTGCTATTCTTGGCCAGGAAATGAGCCGTATCAAGGCAACTGCGGCATCAAGCGGCATGGGCCTGAGCATGATTGGTCCGACACTACTGGAATTCGGCAGTGAAGCGCAAAAACAACGCCACCTGCCCAGTATCTGCGATGGAACCATAAGATGGTGTCAGGGTTACAGTGAACCCGGAGCCGGCTCCGACCTCGCTGCATTACAGACCAAAGCTGTTATCCAGGGGGATCAATTTGTTATCAACGGCCAGAAAATCTGGACCTCTGGCGCACAGCATGCAGACTGGATGTTTGCCCTGGTCAGGACAAATCCAGATGCGTCAAAACACGATGGCATCAGTTTCGTACTGCTGGATATGCATCAACCCGGCGTTACCGTTAAACCGATTAGACTCATATCAGGATCGTCACCCTTCTGCGAGACCTTTCTCGACGACGCACTAGCCCAACGCACGGACCTTGTCGGCGAGTTGAATAAAGGCTGGACAATCGGCAAGCGACTGCTGCAATACGAACGCTCCGGTATTGGCGGACTCTCCGGCGGCGGCAGGAAAGCTACCAAGAAGACAAATGTAATGGCCGATACTGCCAAGCATTACTTGGGAGAAACGCAGGGTAAAATAGCAGACGCCAACGCCAGGCAAAAAGTTCTCTGTCACGCCATGAACGAGCGCGCCTTTCAACTTACCACGCAAAGGGTGGGCCAGGAAAATCAAAGCGGTAAGACCCCCGGAGCAGCCACCTCGATATTCAAACTGGTGGGCTCCACCTTGGCGAAAAATGGTGCTGAATTAAAATCAGAGCTAATGGGTTTCAGTGGCCTTGGCTGGCAGGGAGACCAATTCACAGCTGCTGAGGTCACAGCAACGCGAGCCTGGCTCAATTCACGAGCTGTCACCATTTACGGTGGAACCAATGAAGTACAGATGAATATTATCAGTAAACGAGTTCTGGGCCTGCCCGACTAGCCGAACCCAATCTAGTGATGTCAGCGGTAGCAGATTTCACTTTACATGAATCGAGATGAAAAAAACTGCAACCGTAAAGCCTGCAGCAGGCATTGTTGGCCTGGCTACTCTACCCTCGATTTTATGGATCCAAATCAGGATACCGTGCCCTCGCAAAGCCCCTGCAACGTCCCATTCTAATTGGGCTTTTCTCAGTCGAGGTTAGTACCATAAGTAAAGCGGCCCAACCTTTAATACCCTAAATCAAAGAGCAGTTGCTAATCCTGCAAGTGAAGCAGCAACGCCGTTCATAATCTGCTATATTCCATCCTCGAAATCAGCGTGCAACCATTGGACCTCAATCAAACCCAGGCTATACCGGAAGTTCAGGATAAAAGCCTGTTTGCATCTCTGCGTGTCCGTGACTATCGATACTTGTGGCTCGGCATGCTCGGTTCGGCCTTTGCCATGAATATGCAAATGATTGCGCAGGGCTGGCTAGTCTATGAGATGACTTCATCAGCAATACAACTTACCTGGGTGACCTTATCCTTCATGTTGCCGCAGGTTATATTTTCTCTATTTGGTGGCGTATTGGCTGACCGGATTAACAAAAAACCTGTCATCGGCTGGGCGCCTATTATCAACGGCCTGGCCAGCTTATTCCTGGCAATGATCATCTTTAGCGGCGAGGTCACTTTCTGGCACTTCATCAGCATCGGCGCTTTGAATGGGACAGTGATGGCATTATCAATCCCCGCCAGAACCGCATTCATCCCCGAAATCGTCGGTGAACAACTGATCTTTAACGCTATGGCATTCAATACCGCCGCTTGGAATCTGTCTCGCATTCTTGGTCCTGCGCTGGCAGGGTTCATGATTGCCTTATTTGCAGCAGGTGATACCACGTCTTCATTTGGCGTTGGACTGGTGTTCCTGGTCCTATCCCTGCTTTATTTCATGTCTGGCGTTTCGGTACTGCTTATCCAGCATTCCGGCAGACCCAGCTCCCAGGCAAGAAAGAGTCCCTGGCAAGATACGCTTGAGGGCCTCAGGTACGTCACTGGATCTGCCCGGGTGGGTGGGCTGATTCTGTTATCCATTCTGCCATTCTTATTTGGATTATCAATTAACACGCTACTGCCGGCTTTTAATACCGATGTGCTCCATGCTGGACCCGATACGCTGGGCCTGTTAATGACCGGCATGGGCCTCGGCGCAATTCTGGGATCGCTGGTTTTAGCCAAACTCAGTTCGCTGAAGAAAAAGGGTTATTGGGTTATTCTGACAGGCGCATTCTGGGGACTGGCAGTTGTTGGCTTCGGTACAACCAGCCAGTTCCTCGTGGCCATGTTATTTATTGGCCTGGTGGGCTTCATATCAGCAATTAACATGTCAATGAATAGAAGTTTGGTACAACTGCAGGTTCAGCAAAACATGCGTGGACGAATTATGAGCATCGACCTCATGTCGCACGGACTCATGCCCCTGGGCGTTTTACCTATTGGCTACATAGCAGAAGAATACGGTATTCAGGCAGGACTGATCACCAGCGGAATAGTTTTATTCTGCAGCAGCCTGCTCCTGGGTTATCTAACCAAAGCAGTGAGACAGATAGATACGGGTTATTGACCTGGCTTGAGAATTATTAACCTGGCTTGAGGACTATCGCCCTCTCGTCTGAAGAAACTCAATAAGACGTGACTTGACCTAACTGCCATCATTAACGGAACATCTCTCTATTAAGCAGGATTCTAAATGCAATTAATTTTCAGCTATTTCTGGAGCATCTGCCTTCTAAGAGGCCACCCAGCCGATTTCCCCAGTCATAGAATGGTCCTTGGCATTATCCTCGCCATTTACCTCTGCTCGGTCATCGTCGCAGCAACTATAAGTTATCCCGATCGCTCATTCCTGGCGGTTCTGGGCATGACAGGCAATGCCTTAATTATTCAGGCCACACTTATATGGGCACTTTCGTGGTTCAAAAATGTCCCCAGTCGATTCCCGGCTATATGGGGGAGTACGCTGGGTGCTGGTACCATTATGACGTTATTACTACTTCCCATAAATATGATACTACTCGACAGCAACAGCCGGGTATTGCTCATAGTTGCAGATTCAGCAACCTGGATCTGGTTAGGCTGGTGGTTAGCCATTGTCGGTAATATCCTGAGTAAAGCGGTCCAGATCAGTGTCTTACAGGGTGCCATTATTGCATTTGTCATCGAACTCTTGAGTGTGATAACCACCCTCATGTTATTCCCTGGGGCAAATTGATGCGCATCCATATATTAGGGATCTGCGGAACCCTTATGGGCAGTATCGCTTTGCTTGCCAAACAACAGGGACATGTCATCACTGGAAGCGATCAAAACGTTTACCCGCCCATGAGCGAGCAACTGGAACGGGCAGGTATCACACTTCAGGCGCCGTATAGTCCCACCAGTATTCCGAAAATAGTTGACCTGGTCATCATTGGCAATGCTAACCTGGGCCGAGGCAATCCCGCGGTCGAAGCGCTACTTAACAGCGACGTTGCCTTCTGCTCAGGTGCTGAATACCTGGGCCGTTATCTGCTCGATAATAAATGGGTTGTCGCTGTCGCTGGTACCCACGGCAAAACCACATCAGCCAGTATGATCGCCTGGATTCTCGAATATGCAGGCCTCTCTCCGGGTTTCCTGATTGGTGGAATCCCCGCTAATTTTCAACATTCAGCCCGACTGTCTGACTCGGATTTTTTCGTTATTGAAGCAGATGAGTACGATACCTCCTATTTCGACAGACGTTCCAAGTTTCTTCACTACCAGCCACGAACCATTGTCCTTAATAATCTTGAATTCGACCATGCTGACATTTTTGAGAATCTCGAGGCTATCCAGCAACAATTTCATCTGCTCATCAGATCTGTTCCTGGCAATGGCCAACTAATCCTGCCCGAAGATGATAAAGCACTCAATGAAGTAATAGCGCAAGGTTGCTGGACGCCACAGGTACGTTTCTCCAGCAAGCAGGACAGCAAGGCTGAAATCCGGGCAAGCGTAATTTCAGCCGATGGCAGCAAATTCAAGGTAACGGTGGCAGACCAGTACCAGGGCACTATCAACTGGAACCTCACTGGCCAGCACAATGTGTACAACGCCTGTGCCGCCATAGCCGCTGCCAGGCATGTCGGTGTTCCCCCGGCAGTGGCCATTCAGGGTCTAAATGAATTCAAGGGTGTCAAGCGTCGTATGGAGCGATTGATAGACCTGCCGCATTTAAAACTTTACGATGATTTTGCTCATCATCCCACAGCAATTCAGACGACCCTGGAAGGCCTTCGAGCACAAGTGGGTGGTGCTACCATTGTTGCCTTAATCGAACCGGGTTCGGCTACCATGCGCAAAGGTATCCATGGCAAACAGTTAATAGTCGCCACCAAGGCTGCAGACCAGGTGTTCTGGATGCAACCAGGCAATGTCGAGTTTCAGCTCAGCAAATTACTGCCAGAATCTGGACACCGGCTGTTTACGGATTCACACGCACTGATCCAGGCAGTCCAGCAACTAGCCACTGAAACAAAAAATGAGTTGCATCTGATCATGATGAGTAACACCTCCTTCGATGGCATGGCGAAAAAACTCCTCGGAACATTATCTCAATAATAGAAAAAAAGATAATCCCAAATGGAATACGCGCGCCTATCATGGCCCAGGCCAAAGCCCTTGCAACCCTTTGTTAATCAGCTATTATCAAATAAAAAACCATCCTGATACTATGAACAGACCCGACAATCTTCAGGTTATCGCGACGACCTGGCTCTTAGCTGGGATATTCGAATTCTGTCGGCAACGTAATATCAGCGCAGACCTCATCGTCAAGAACACAACCCTGGATGCCACAACCACGAATCAGGAAACAGCACTTTCGTGGCAGGATTACACCCAGGCGATCGCCAATTTACATCATCTTCTGCCAGACCAGGAATTCGACGAAGCCTGCGGCTTACGCTGGCGATTACCCGACAATATCTTTTGGAAAGACCTGGCTCTGATACTCGATGATCCTCAGGATCTGCTAGTGGAATTAATAGGCGAACAGGGCGACCTATTTTACGGCCTGCCCATCCGATCTGAAATCAAGGAGAGTCGCCAGGGACTGCTTAGAATACATCTGACCTGGCCATCACAGCAGAATCCCACTTCCAGTTACTTAAAACTGCTTCGTGCTGAAATTTCAAGTTTTGCTGGATTGATTGGCCTGCATAAGGTCATGGTTTCTACAAATCAGAGCGCCTCAGGAGTTGACCTTGACTGCCGTTTCAACAGTGAATTCAGCCTGCTGAATCGGATCCTGTATCTACCGATAAAAAGGCTCATGTCCACCCACCGACTATTACATTCTGTGCAGGCACTTAGACTGAAGGCACGCCAGCATAGGGCGGAACAGCATCTTCTAAAATCACAATTACTAAAGCAGGCGTTCGATAACCGTCTGCTCGAACAACAGCTTAAACGATACAATTCCCTGGTCATGCGAGACTGCTGGTATATATCACCTCAAGGTGAATTCCTGGTGAGCGCAGCCAATAGTATGAGCCCGCTTACAAGCAGCCTGGAAGCTTGTGATAATAATCTAAACCACCTTCTAAAAGCGGCCTCACAACCCCTATTCTCCCACTTCGTCAAACAGATATCGATTCGACCGGATCAGGTCCAGAGTGTTGACTTGAATCTGAATGCAGCCTCACGCCCGGTGTTAAGCATCAAACTGCTTTATCTGGGAACTGATTCCGAAATTCAGGCTCAAGGGGTAATCATAGATACCAGTGAGCAATCAGTGCTGCAACAAAAACATGACGACCTGATCTCCCTTGGCCGGTCTCTCAGCGAGATGAATCCGACCGCCATGGTTATCCTGGACCAAGCCAATCATATTATCTGGAGCAGTGATGCCTTCCAGGATCTAACTGGCGCCAGCCCCAGCGAGTTACGCGATCAGAACCTGACTTCCCTGATTCCTGAATCATTAGCCGACCGCAAACTCAGGGATTTCTATTATTCACCAGAGCCCTCAAATCAAGTAAGAGAAATCAAGGCCAAGATGATTTCAAAAAATAACAGCCTGCGAGAAATCAAAATTTCAGGGAGTAATCTAGACCAACAGCACAACGGCTTAAAACTGCTGCTCATAGAAGATCAGAGACAACAGGTTACTGCCTTAAATGAACGCAGGAGATTGCAACTGGAGCTAGACAAATCAAGGAAGATGGCCGCAACTGGCAATCTGTTGAGTAGCGTTGTTCATGACCTCAGTAATTTTCTGGTTGCTATAAATGGTTACGCTGCTCTTGCTATGCAAGAGCAATCACCCGAACACAAAAGTCATGCCAGTCAGATTTTACACGCCGGACAACAAGCAAATGCTCTGACCCTGAAGCTGTTGAATTTCAACAAACAACAACCCAGACAAACGACCGTCCAGGATTTAAGAGGTATCCTGGAAAATTCAGCATCCCTCCTGAACCAGGTAACCACGCCCGACATCAAACTGGTAACGCGCTATGCGAAAGATCCTTTATATGCTGACGTAGTAGAGGATCAAATTGAAAACATCCTGTTGAACCTGATTATCAATGCTAGAGATGCCTTACTGGAGGGCGGAGAAATTAAACTGGTGGTGGCACCTGCTTTTCTAACCCCTGAATTCTGTAAAGCAGAGCCCTGGGCTAAGCCCGGCAGATTCTGCGAAATTTCCGTTCAGGATAATGGCACCGGCATACCTGTTGAGATACTTCCGCATATATTTGAACCTTTTTTCAGTACCAAGACGTCAGATCAGGGTTCTGGACTGGGACTGGCCAACATTCGCCAGCTGGTTGAAGCCAATAAGGGTTTCATCAGCCTAACCAGCAAACCATCAAAGGGGACTCTGGTCAGGATATTCCTGCCACGCTGCGGCGCACCTGCAAAACGAGTTGCAACAAATACGGATGTAATTCAGCACAAAGAGGAAACGCTGCTGTTAATCGAACCCGATCAGAATGTTTCAGAATATGCGCAGCTGGTGCTCAGAAGTGTCGGATATACGGTGCTGACCGCCAATACAGGTGATGAAGGGCTCGCCCTCTACCAACAGCATCACAAGGATATTCATCTGCTCCTGACCGAACTGGTTCTGCCGCAGTTTCCGGGTCAAAAACTGATTGATCAAATTCAACTATACAACCCGCATCAAAAAATACTTATTTGCTCTGCCCATCTTCACTTCCCCCGTCATGCTTCTTACATTTCCCGAAAACAAATACCTGTTCTAGCAAAGCCTTATCTACTGGAAGATCTCAGACGCGCCGTTGCAACCACGCTTATCTCGCCCGACAAGCAAGCGATTTCCAGACGGCGCTAAATTCACTGATTTGCAGGTTCCCTTGCCATGGGATGCTTCCATTTGCCTTCCATTTCTATCGGTTGCGCATTTTAAGTCGCCTGAACTGTGCAATCTGGTATTATTAGCCTTTTTACAGTTTTCGACACTCGTTCTACTAGACTTCAGCCAATTTTCATATGAATAGCTTGAATATAAAGCAGCTTCTCGATGACCTGATTTCGCAGGCCATGCGGCACGCCGGCATTGATGAGCCCATAGCACAAATCCGTCAATCTCAAAAACCGGAATTTGGTCACTATCAGGCCAACGGCATGATGGCGGCTGCAAAAAAAGCCGGATCTGCGCCCAGAATGCTGGCTCAACGGGTAGTAGACATGCTCGACGGCCATTCAGAGTTTGACTTTGAAATAGCCGGCCCGGGGTTTATTAATATCCGACTGACTGCGCAATTCATTGAAAGAAACATGACGGATTTCCAGCTCCATGAGTCGCCAGCAACCAGGGCGGATACCAGAACCGTAGTCATTGACTACAGTGCGCCGAATCTAGCTAAAGAAATGCACATAGGCCATCTTCGCTCCACCGTGATTGGTGATACTGCAGCAAGAGTACTTGAATTCTGCAATCACCGAGTGGTTCGCGCCAACCATGTTGGTGATTGGGGTGCTCAGTTCGGTAGCCTACTCGCTTACCTGGACCAGATCACGGTACCTGGAGAAGAGATCAGTTCAAAACTAGTTGATCTGGAAAAATTCTACCAGTCAGCCAGCAAGCTATTTCGAGTCGATCAAAATTTTGCCGCAAAAGCCAGGGAATATGTGGTAAAGCTACAGCGAAAGGACTCGCGCTGTCACAAACTGTGGGAAAAATTTATTGCCATATCGCTGGATCACTGCCAGACCGTTTATCACAAACTCAACATCTCGTTAACGCAGGCCGACGTAAAAGCAGAGAGTGCCTACAATGATGATCTCCCGGTTATTGTTGAACAACTCCAAGGCAGAGGCTTGCTGACCGAGTCTGACGGGGCACAATGCGTATTTCTGGATGAATTCAAAGGCCAGAACGAACGCCCTCTGCCAGCAATCGTTCGCAAGTCCGACGGTGGATACCCGTATCTTGCAACAGATCTGGCCGCTGCTCGGTATCGCTCACAGATTATCAACGCCGATGAGGTGCTGTATTTTGTCGGCGCCTCTCAACAACTGCATCTCCGTCAGGTATTTGCCGTAGCAAGCGCCGCTGGTTTTACCAAGCCCCAGCAAATTTTTCGACATCTGCCGTTCGGCCTTATCCTGAAAGCAGATGGTAAGCCCTTCAAAACCCGGGACGGTGCGGACGTCAAGCTCATTGACGTGCTTGACGAGGCCACTCGCCGAGCTTTTACACTTATCAACGAAAAAAACAGCTCCATGCCCGAGCAGCAGCAACTAGCGGTGGCAGAAGTGGTTGGCATTGGCGCTATCAAATATGCAGAATTATCAAAAAACCGCACCACCGATTATATTTTCGATTGGGACAGCATGCTCTCTTTTGAAGGCAATACAGCGCCTTACCTTCAGTACGCTTATACCAGAATACGCAGTTTATTCAGGAAGCGCCCAACCCAGGAAAACAGCCCGGTTAATCGGATGACCCTGACCGAGGATCAGGAAATACTGCTGGCTATTAGAGTGCTGCAATTTACCGAAGCCATAGATGCGTACCTGGAAGACTATCAGGCTAATATCCTGTGCCAGTACCTGTACGAATTAGCCAGTTCATTTATGAAATTCTACGAACATTGCCCTGTTTTAAGCGAAGCCCAGGACATTCAGGACAGTCGGTTGCACCTGGCGAAAGTTACCGCTCACATCCTTCAGACAGGCCTGTCATTGTTAGGCATCCAAACAGTAGAACAGATGTGAATAATACATTTGCTATTGTCGCCGCCAGATCCGATAACAATGTCATTGGTAATGGCAGCGATATCCCCTGGCAGGTAAAAGGGGAACAGGCACTGTTCAAAAAAATTACCCTGGGAGGTTGTCTGCTCATGGGCCGCAAGACTTTTGAGTCGATCGGCAGACCACTGCCAGGGCGCAAGACCATCATCCTCAGCCGAGATAATCGATATCACCGGGATGGATGCCTTACGGCAACTTCTCTGAAAGCGGCGATGTTAGCTGCACAGAAAACTGACCGACCCATTTTCGTAGTAGGGGGTGGCCAGATCTATGCTGAGACTCTCCCAGGAGCAACCGAACTACACTTAACGACAATCCACACGGAAGTTACTGGCGACGTCTTCTTTCCGCATTTTGAGCCTGAACAATTCAATCTAATCAGATCAGAAACCATTCACTCCAATGTTAATTACAGTTATGCGCACTGGCGACGTAAAAAGGGGACTTAAATGACTTTCAATAATCGCGTTACCGAAATGCTAGGCGTCGAAATTCCGATTATTCAAGCTCCCATGGGCTGGATTGCCCGTTCTCAACTTGCATCTGCAGTTTCCAATGCTGGCGGTATGGGCATCATTGAAACCAGTTCTGGCGAACTCGATCAGATAAAAATTGAAATCAAAAAAATGAAAGATCTGACCGACAAACCGTGGGGTGTCAATATTGCTCAGGCTTTCGTCAGAGATCCTAATATTGCCCAATTCGTCATTGACCAGGGCGTTCGTTTTGTGACCACATCAGCAGGCAGTCCAACTCGCTATACAGAGCCCTTAAAGGCTGCAGGGTTAACCGTCTTTCATGTCGTACCGACCCTGAAAGCCGCATTGAAAGCCATTGCAGCAGGCGTCGATGGTCTGATCGTTGAAGGCGGAGAAGGTGGTGGTTTCAAGAGCCCAAATGAAGTCGCTTCCATGGTCTTACTCCCCTTGATCCGTTCCAGGACGGATGTTCCCATCATCGCTGCAGGTGGCTTTATCGATGGCAGCTCAATGGCCGCCGCTTTCGCGTTAGGCGCTGAAGGGATTCAAATGGGCACCAGAATGGTTTCAGCACTAGAGTCACCTGTCCACGATAACTGGAAAAATGCCATTATCAGTGCCGAGGATACTGGAACTGTATTTCTGAACAAGTTCCACTCCCCTGCTCTGAGAGCGCTTCGAACGGAAAGGACAACCAGACTGGAAAGGCTACCGGATACCAACGTCATGACAGAGTTTGGTACTGCCAAAGATCTTTATTTTGATGGTGATATGGAAGCTGCTATTCCATTATCCGGGCAGGTTGCTGGCAGGATAGACAGCATCAAATCTGTTACAGATATTATTCGCGAAACACATTCGGAATTTATGGAGATCATCGCTGACCTCTATAAACAGTATCACTGAGCTCCGGTCCCAATCTGAATGGAATGGTGAGGTTTTTTTAGACCTTGACTTCACTGCTTGCTGTCAGTACAGGTATTTCGATGAAGCTGCTGGGTTAGTGCGGCGCATGGCCAGTATGCAGTCAGCGACCGCACACAGACAAACTGCCAAACTGCCAAACTAGGATGCCACAATTGCTATTCCCAGGCGCTAATTTGAATAAGCGCAGGACACGATTTAAAATGGTTTTACTTTAATTCACAGGCGTTAATCATGAATACTGAATTCAGCGAAGACGACTTGGCATTCCAGAAGAAAGTTGTCGATTTTATCAAGGCCAACCTGCCCAAAGGCATGGAAATGTGGACCAAACGAAACGAGTGGTTTCAGGCATTGAAGGCGCAAGGTGGCTGGGATGTGCCAAAGTGGCCAGTAGAATTTGGTGGCCCTGGATTCACGCCTACTCAGCGATATATTTTTGATATGGAAATGGCCCGCCATGCAACCCCGCCGCAGATCCCCTTCGGCGTCGGCATGCTGGCACCGATTCTCATGAATCATGGCAGCAAAGAGCAGATAAACCGATTCATGCCCGGTATTCGCGATGGCAGCGTCAACTGGTGCCAGGGCTATTCGGAGCCAGGTGCTGGTTCTGACCTGGCAAACCTAAAAACAAAGGCTGAATTAAGTGAAGATGGCACCTATTATCTTGTCAATGGTCAAAAAATATGGACCACTCTAGCGCATATCGCACACTGGATGTTCTGCCTTACAAGAACTTCAAGTTCAGGTGCCAAACAGGAAGGCATCACTTTCCTGCTCATCCCCATGGATGATCCCGGTATAGAAACCCGGCCTATTATCACCCTGGGAGGCAGCCACTCTGTCAACGAAGTCTACTTGACAGATGTCAAAGTTCCGGTAACCAACAGAATAGGTGAAGAAGGCAAAGGCTGGACCTATGCGAAAGGCCTGCTTGTCCACGAAAGAACGGGCCTGGCTGGTATTCAGCATTCCGTACTGGCCCTGGAAAAAGCTAAAGCCAATGCGAGAACCGTCAAGACGGGGGACGGCTCTCTGATGGATCTACCCAGCTTCAAGAACAAGGTTGGCGCACTGGAGGCCGAATTACTTGCTCTGGAATTTACCGAACTCAGAACCCTTTCCCAGGTCAGCGCCGGCGAGGGCCCTGGCCCGGAGTCTTCAATTCTAAAACTTAAAGGTACTGAAATTCAGCAGAGAATTTCAGAGCTCAATATTGAGGCCGCAGGCATCTACGCAGCACCCTGGAGTGGCCAACCGATCGGACCTGATTTCGCAAGAGGCGCGACCTCCAGCTATCTTGGCGGTAGAGCGACCACCATCTATGGTGGCGCCAGCGAAGTTCAGAAAGACGTTATCGCCAAAAATGTTCTTGGCCTAGGCTAAATAAGGAAAAAATTATGGATCTGTCGCTGACCTCTGAACAACGCCTGCTCCAGGATAGCGTTCAAAAATTTATCAGTACTCAATACAGTATCTCAGAACGAAACAACTTCATCGCAAACGACCAAGGCTATGACAATAGCAACTGGCAGCAATTTGCCGACCTCGGCTGGTTAGCAATGACCTTTTCTGAAGAATTTGGCGGCCTGGGCGGATCCCTCGTAGACAGCATGATCATGCTAGAGGAGTTTGGCAAGGGACTGGTTGTAGAGCCTTTTTTGTCCACCGTAATTTTATTCGGCGCGGCTGTTGAGCTGGCAGGTAGCCAAGAACAGAAACAGGCCATCATCCCAGCGATCATAGAAGGAAACCTGATCGGCACCTTTGCCTATGCTGAACCGGTTGAACCCACCAATCTCTCAGCGGTACAAACCAAGGCAACTGCTGAGGACAGCGGATTTCGCCTGAGCGGCATGAAGTCATTGGTTTTCAATGCCGTGTCTGCTGATAAAATACTGCTGAGTGCCAGAACATCAGGCGGAGATTTTGATGCTGATGGGATCAGCTTATTTATTGTCGATCCAGCCGCAAATGGCCTTACCCGTACAGACTATGCCACCGTAGATGGCTTACGGGCATCTGAGATTAACCTGGAACAGGTTCGTGTTGAGCGAGACGGTCTGCTGGGTAAGACCGGCACGGCCAGCAAACTAATCCAGGGACTGGCAAACAGAGGCATCCTGGGACTGGCCGCTGAAGCTATAGGCGCCATGGAAGCGCTCTATAAAAGCACTATTGAATATACCAAACAAAGGCAACAATTCGACCACCCTCTGGCTGATTTTCAAGTGCTAAAGCATCGAATGACTGAAATGTTTGTGGAATATAATCTGGTTAAATCCCTGTGCATGAAAGCGACCATGCTGGAAACACAAGGCACGGCAGATGCACAGCGGAATATCCATGCGCTGAAATACCTGGTAGGCAAAACCGGACGATTCATCAGTCAAAATGCAGTTCAGTTACACGGCGGTATGGGCATGACCGAGGACTTGCCGATTGCACACTATTTCAAGCGTTTACTGGTCATAGACGCCCAGTTCGGTAATACAGACCATCATTTAAATAAATTCGTAGGGTAGGCCAAAAGGCCCAGTTAGATACCCTTTTAGGAGGCATCGTTGTCAGCAAGCGCCACCCTCATCGCCTCTCTGGGCTTGGGAGAGAACTTCCTGGCGCACTATCGCCCTCCCCCACAAAACGAAGCAGCAGAACACGAGCTCCAACCCATCGCGTATGCTGATACTCTGAAACCGATACTGGCCACTGCAACAACCACCACCTGCTGGAAAAAAATGAGTTCGGCGGCTGCACAGGATGGAATCAGTCTCCACGTCATTTCTGGATTTCGATCTATCGAGTACCAGATCGACATAATTCAGCGCAAGCTCAACGCCGGTCAGGACATGAACCAGATACTCGAGATAAGCGCACTGCCGGGCTTTAGCGAACACCACACCGGCAGGGCATTAGATCTAGGTCAGACCGGCACACCGCCTCTCACCGAAGAATTTGAACAGACCAACGCCTTTAATTGGTTACAAAGCCATGCCAGAGAGTTTAGCTTTTCAATGAGTTATCCCAGAGGCAACCAGCACGGTATAGCGTTCGAGCCCTGGCACTGGCTATGCAGCCCATAAGAATTGAAATTGTACGCTTCTGCTATTTCTGATACCGCTTAATTTTCTCCAGCAACAGCGCCCGGTCACCCTCACTCAAGGTTTTCGGCCGAGCATTGTTGTTTTCCTGCCTTGCAAAAACGTATTTTTCCCGACGGACATTCCGGCCAGAAAATCCCTGGCTTTTCAAAAACAGAAAAACATCATCAACCATCTGAGGATTACCGCAAAGCATGAAGAAATCACTCTGCGGATTGGGGTGCTCCTGGGCAACAACGTCTGTTACATAACCATGACGTTCATAAGGCTGAAGATCTATTGCGGTTTCTTTCGAATAACAGACGAAAAGTTGAAACTGCGAAAGTCTGTTATGCAACGACAACAACCATTGTCCATAAAGGAACTCTTCTCTATCCCGGACGCCCAAAAACAGCACCATGGCCTTATCATTACTCGGCGGTGACGCTGCAAACATCGACAGCATAGGTATAAATGGCGCTAAACCGACACTGGTGGCGACCAATACACTTCGGGCAGGCAGCGGCTGAGGAAGCACAAGACGCCCAAAGGGACCCCGGACCCAGACCTGTAATCCAATAGAGGCACTGAATAAAACCTGCGTTGCCCTTCCCCTGTCGACTTCGGAAACAATAAGGTCGAGGTAACATTGATCCTCGTCATCCAATTGGTTACAGAGACTATAGCTTCTTTCGAATTGCCCGGAACCATCTGTAAACGTAAAGCGATAAAACTGCCCTGCCAGAAACGGCACTCTGACGCCGTCAGTTACGAACCTGAACATCTGGGTAGACGGGCTTATCCGTTTAATCCGCTGCAACTCAACTGTTATGTAGTCGTCCACCCGATCTCCTCACATGAGCGGTATTATGCCATGTTCTAAGCCCTCATATCTTGGTAACCTAGGCCAGTTACGCAAGCCAAAGAACCACAATCATGCGCATAGGAATTATAGGTGCAGGCGCTGCTGGCCTTGCCGCCGCCAGTGTACTGAAATCAGAACATGATCTGGTGGTGTTTGAACAACAGGATCAGTTGGGCGGTCTGTGGAATTATCGGAGTGACCCCGATCTAGGGACCCTTTATCCAACGTTGCGAACCAATCTACCCCGGGAACTCATGGCATTCTGGGATTTTCCATTTGGCGATAAATTCTCCGATTCCACGACAGGTGACTTCCCCGGGCATCGAAACGTTCTCAATTACTTGACGGCCTATGCAGAGTATCAAGGCCTGATC
Organism: Gammaproteobacteria bacterium; assembly: GCA_012960535.1. Classification (GTDB taxonomy): domain Bacteria; phylum Pseudomonadota; class Gammaproteobacteria; order Pseudomonadales; family Azotimanducaceae; genus UBA9926. The sequence goes on along the minus strand of DUBB01000014.1, from coordinate 289,574 downwards.
TCATCGATAAAATTCAGTACCACTGTAAAATCAATTACGCCGGAACCACAATCCAGAGGTTGGACCTTAACCACCGGCTCGAATCAAAAGGCGTTCTTTGACGCTATTGTGGTTGCCAATGGACACTACAACCAACCGCGTTTACCTGAAATAAAAGGCCGCCAGACATTCCCAGGAACAATAACACACTCAAAAAACTACCGGGATCCATCCGCATTTAGGTCTCAGCGCGTCATGATATGGGGTACTGCAGCATCAGGACAGGATCTCAGCAGAGAAATCTCAGGAGAAGCTCAACAGGTATTCTTGAGTGGCAATCAGGGACCTAGCGTAAAGACATCGCAGCGGTCAAACGTCAGCTACCACGCAGACCCTGTGAAAATAGATGGGCACACGGTTTACCTATCAGATAAGACTGCTATCTCGCACATCGACAGTGTTATCTACTGCACCGGTTATAACTATGTTTTTCCATTTTTATCCAATGAAATCATTGATGTAACGGACAATCTGGTTTCTCCGCTGTACAAAGATATCATTCATCCCGAACATCCAACCCTGGCCTTCATCGGGATTCCCTATCTCATTATCCCTTTCCCTTTATTCATAACCCAGGCAGCCTGGTTTGCAGCGGTATTAGGTGGTTATCACAAGCTGCCTGCCAGGCAGGCCATGAAAGAAGAAATTGCTCAGAAGATCACATCATTCCAACAGAAAAATATTAAGCCCTGGCACTACCACCGCCTGGGAGACCTGCAGGGTCCCTACATGGACAGCCTGATCAATGATTATGGTGGCCACCCAGTACCCAATCGATTCCACCAGTTGGCAAAGTCCGCACAACTGAGCAGACAAAAAGATCCCGATGGTTTCCGTAAGCTCAATGTCAGACAGATCCTGGCACAGGTGCCTGAGTAATAACGTTGATCGGCCTGAGTTCGGCTAACTGACTGGCTCAAACCTGATCTGACCCGATTGCAGGGCTGCAATGACCACGCATATTGGACTATGATCATCCATTGCAGATAGCTTGAATCAGGAACCCATGAAACCAAACATAGCGGGGCAGGTAACAACACAATTTAAACCTGTAAGAGACGTTTTTGCTGATCTATGGCATAAATCTGAAATCGGTGCAGGCCTGTGTGTTTATTATCAGGGAGAAAAAGTGGTTGACCTCTGGGGAGGTTGGATGGATCGTGAAAAGTCAGAGCCCTGGACCCAGAATACCCTTGTCAATATCTATTCAACAACCAAGGGTCTGGCCTCGCTCGCGATCGCTATTCTGGTCGACCAAGGCCTGATCGATTATGATCAGAAAGTTGCACACTACTGGCCTGAATTCGGCTTCGCTGGCAAGGCTGACATCACCGTCGCGGAACTGCTGTCTCACCAGGCCGGGTTAAGCGGTGTTAGCCAAACAATAACCGTAGATGATCTGTGTGACTGGCAGAAAATGACCGGACTACTGGCCCGGCAGGCACCGCTATGGATACCTGGATCAGCGGCGGGCTATCATGCGATTACCTGGGGTTACTTTCCCGGAGAACTCATCAGAAGAATAACCGGGCATTCGCTCGGCCAGTATTTTTTTGAAAAAGTAGCCAGACCGCTCAATGTTGACTGCCATATTGGCCTGGCTGATCAACACCACCGCCGATGTGCCACGCTAAATGGTCCGAACCACTCACCAAAAGCAAAAAAAATCAGCCGCAACAGCAAAACCCCGACCAGAACAGAGGCGCCCTCTTCAGAATTATTTCGCAGTGCGCAGCAGAATCCCATCATAAGGCCTTTTACGGATGCCTGCTCAACGCGCTGGCGACGTGCCGAGATTGCCGCAGCTAACGGTCATGCCACAGCAACGGGGATCGCCAAGATTTATGCAGCCCTGGCGAATGAGGGCGAGCTCAACGGCACCAGAATCATATCCAGCGCAGCATTGACACAGGCATTGAAAGTCGAGGTTGAAGGTATTGAAGATCTTGTTCTTGGTCATGAGATCCGTCGGGCAAGAGGGTTTATACTCAATACAGGATCAGCCTTTGGCCCTAATCCAGATTCTTTCGGCCATAATGGCGCAGGCGGCTCAACAGGGTACGCGGATCCTGATCTGAATCTGGCAGTCAGTTATGTCATGAATCAAATGCAAACCAACGATGGCACTGAAAAACCTCGGGCAGAGATGCTCAATGAGGTCATTTATTCCTGCGCCTGTTCCGGCATTTGATAAACAAAGCAAGGCTGTTCAATTACCTGGATAACAATTCATGACCAAAAAACTAACTGCCGAGGGCTTAGGGACTGGCTTCCTGCTGGCTTCCTGTTGGCTTCCTGTTGGCTTCCTGTTGGCTTCCTGTTGGCCACGGTGGTTGGCTCCAGCATCATGGCTGTCAACCTTGCCCAGGGCAATGAAACCCTTGCATTGCTGGCTAATACGCTGGTAACCGGCGCAACCCTTGTGGTCATCATACTGGTATTCAGCGGCCTGTCAGAGGCTCATTTTAATCCTGCAGTAACCCTGGCACGAAGCCTTACCCATAAATTTAACGGCGTATCCCCTGCGGGTGCCCCGGTCTTTATTACGGCTCAGTTAGCAGGCGCAGTAAGCGCTAGTGTCATCATGACTATACTGTTATCCAATAAGCGATAACCTTTGCACTTCAATCTATTTTGTTACCTGTTAATGTGGCAAAATCCCATCCGTTTGAACACGGTAGGATGCCAATCCATCTATTCAAGCCATCACGCAGGATGATTCGCCTGTAACTTCGCTTATAAACTGAACAACTCATGCGAGATTATTTCTTAAGACGGTTCCTGCTGATTCCTCCCACTCTGATTGGTGTCACTATCATCGTATTTGCCATCACCCGGCTTGTACCTGGCGGCCCGCTTGAACGAGCCATCATGGAATCGCAGATGCTCGATGCGGCTTCTGGTGTAAGCACTCAAAGCGTCGGCCAGGGCATGGCCCTGTCAGAAAGCCAACTACAACAACTAAAAGAATATTATGGCTTCGACAAACCCATATTCACCAGTTACCTGGAGTGGACCGGAAAAGTCCTGCGAGGCGACCTTGGCGCTTCCTATCGTTACAATGAGCCTGTCTGGGATGTCATAAAAGATCGCTTCCCAGTGTCCATTTATTATGGATTAATTACCCTGATTCTAACCTACAGTATCTGTATCCCATTAGGTATTGTGAAGGCAATAAAGCATCGCACCCTTGTCGATACTCTATCGTCCGTACTCATCTTTACTGGCTATGCAATACCTGGATATGCGCTCGGCTCGCTTCTACTCCTGTATTTCTCTGTGCGCCTGGAATGGTTTCCCATGGGCGGCTTTGTTAGTTATACCTTCGAAGACAAAGACCTGTTAGGTAAAGTCCATGACCTGATTCAACATTCTGTCTTACCTCTCATCTGTTATCTGGTGGGGAGCTTTGCTCTGGTAACATTACTGTTAAAGAACCACCTGATGGACAATCTTGCTGCCGATTACATTCGTACTGCAATAGCCAAAGGCGTCTCCTTTCGTCGTGCCGTCATCAAACACGCGTTAAGAAACTCTCTCATACCCATTGCCACTACTTTTGGTCAAAATATAACGCTGATCGTATCGGGCTCCTTTCTCATCGAGTCGATCTTTGATATTGATGGTTTTGGCCTGCTCGGGCTTACTGCTATCCTCGATAGAGACTATCCGGTGGTAATGGGGGTGGTATTGCTGGCAAGCCTGCTGCTGCTGATAGGCAATATACTGTCTGACATCCTGGTTGCTCTAGTAGACCCGAGGATTAGATTCGAATAATGCATCTGAACCTGAACCCACAAACCAGAAAGCGACTGCAACGGTTTCGAAAAATTCGATTGGGCTATTTCAGCTTTTTAACTCTGGCGAGCCTGGTTGCCCTGCTGTGTTTCGCCGAGCTGCTGGTTAACAGTCGGGCTCTCATAGTACATTATCAGGGTGAAACCTATTTCCCCACCTATAGCGGATTCTACTCAGGTAACAAGTTCGGCCTGGATTATTCCTACCAGGTAAATTACCGTCAACTGGCAGCCGTTTTCGCCAAAGAACAGTCCAGTAACTGGGTATTGATGCCCCTGGTCCCTTACAATCCTTATGAAAACCATTCACCCGGTAGTGTTTTTAAACCCGAACCACCTTCTTTTCAAACCCAGCATTACCTTGGCACAGACACGACCAGCCGAGACATCCTGGCACGCTTGGTTTATGGTACTCGCACGGCTCTACTGTTCGCATTCGCCTTTATGATATGTGTTTACTTCATCGGTATTCTGGTCGGCTGTAGCATGGGTTATTTTGGCGGTGTATTTGATCTTATTTTTCAACGCCTGATCGAAATCTGGTCCAACGTTCCCTTCTTATACATGGTCATCATTGTTTTTTCGATTATCCCATCAGATGCTTCGATACCTGCCCGTATCAGCATCCTGTTAATGGTGATGGTGTTATTTTCCTGGACCAGCATGACCTACTATATGCGCACTGAAACCTACAAAGAGAAATCAAGAGACTACATTGCAGCCGCCAGAGTAATCGGTGCTTCAACAATGAGAGTCATTTCAAAACATATACTGCCTAATGTCCTGGCAACGCTGGTGACTTTCATGCCTTTTACCATTGTCTCTGCCATCGCCGCGATCACGGCCCTGGACTTCCTGGGGTTCGGCTTGCCGGTACCCACGCCCAGCCTTGGTGAACTTCTCAAACAGGGTACTGCAAACCTTAGAACAGCACCTTGGATAGTGATCTCAGCCTTTGGTACCCTGGTGGCGCTGCTCACTCTGGTTACCTTTATAGGAGAAGCCGTGCGAGAATCATTCGACCCAAAAAAATTCACCATCTATCGCTAGCCACAATGGGATACTTATGAACCGATGCTCCCCCTTTTTACTCATTCCTCTGCTGTTAATATTGAGTGGCTGCAACGAATCTGACAGCAAAAAATCAAACCTTGAAGAGCCTATCGATAACACCCAGGAAGTGGCTGATTACTACGCCGCTTATCCGGATTTTTTCCAGATTCGGTCACTAACTGATGTGCCAGCGAACCTTCACTGGCAGGATGGTTCTGATCTCCCTGAAATCGGCTCTCCAGATGCTAAGAAGGGTGGCAGTGAATACGTCAGAATTCAGGACTTCCCAAGAACCCTAAGAACCGTCGGTCCCGACTCCAATGGCTCTTTCAGACGATGGATTTTAGACGATACGGCGATGTCCCTGGGGCATCGACATCCCGATCTGATGGACTTCTTTCCCGGCCTTGCCACCGCCTGGGCGGTGGATGCGAAAACCAAAACCGTATTCGTCAAACTCGACCCTGACGCGCATTGGTCTGATGGGGTTGCCATTACCGCGGACGATTACTTTTTTACCTTCTGGCTTAATCGCAGCCCTTACATTACAGCACCCTGGTACAACAATTATTACAACACGCAGTTTACCGGTATCACTAAATACAGCGATTATCTGATTGCGGTCACCATACCCGAACTCAAACCGGACACCGATGCCAAGGTGCTGGGTCTGAGCCCCCTGCCACGGCACTTCTATCGGCAGGTTGGCAGCGATTTTATTGAACGTTATCAGTGGCGCATTGCACCGACCACAGGCGCCTATGTAATACATGAGAAAGACCTGAAGAAAGGTCGATCAGTCCGCCTCAGTCGTAATCCACAATGGTGGGCAGGAAACAAAAAACAATGGCGGTATCGCTATAACGTGGATGCCATCAACCTAACTGTAATCAGAGACACCCCAAAGGAATTCGAAGCTTTCAAACGTGGTGATATAGATCAGATCAGCCTCAACCTGGCTGAATACTGGCACGAAAAACTACCAGACAACGACCCAGATGTAGCCGCCGGCTATATTGAGAAAAAGGTATTCTACAACCAGAAACCCAGGCCGCCATACGGTTTGTGGATTAATACCAGTCAGCCTATGCTGGATGATCTGAACATCCGCCTGGGAATTCAATCGGCTACTCACTGGCAACTGGTCATCGACAAATTCTTCAGAGGCGACTACCAGCGCCTGGCTACTGCAAACGACGGCTACGGCAAGTTCAGCCACCCCTCCTTGAAAGCACGCCAGTTTGATATCAAGCTGGCACTGGATTATTTCGCCAAAGCAGGATTCAAGCAGCGTAACAGCAAAGGAATTCTGGAAAGGTCCGACGGTACAAGGCTGTCTTTTACGCTCTCATCGGGTTACGAATCTCTTAAAGATGTGCTCACTATCCTCAAAGAAGAAGCGGCCAAGGCCGGTCTCGAATATAGAATAGAGGTACTCGATGGAACTTCAGGATGGAAAAAAGTTCAGGAAAAGCAACACGACCTGCACTTTTCAGCGTTTGGTTATGCCCTTGAACTTTATCCTAGATTCTGGGAAACCTACCATTCATCGAATGCCTACGACCAGGCATTCGATGATCTCGGCAACCCCAATCCTGATCGAAAGCTGAAGACTCAGACCAACAATCTGGAAGCCTTTGCACAGTATGAAATGGACCAGTTAATCAATGCCTATCGGCGCTCATCCGAAGAGCAGGAAATGGTGAATCTGGCTCACAAAATGAGTGAGATTCATCATGCCAATGGCTCGTTTGTACCAGGCTTTTATCAGGGATTTTTCCGCATGGGACACTGGCGCTGGGTACGATATCCGGAAAATTTCAGTCATAAACATGCCAGCTCTGCCACACAACTTTTTGTACACTGGATTGATCAGGATCTGAAAACCCAAACCCAGTTTGCCAAACAACAGGGTACAGCCTTTGCCGCCAGTGTCAGGGTATACGATCGCTTTCGGAACTAAATCCAGTCATGCCCAACCTACTTGAAATTCACGATCTGGTAACTGAGTTCGACACTGATGAAGGCGTTGTTCGAGCTGTTGATCAGGTTAGCTTCGAAGTAAAACCAGGCGCAACCCTGGGTCTGGTCGGCGAATCCGGGTGCGGTAAAAGTGTGACTGCACTTTCCGTTATGCAGCTCTTACCTAATCCTGCCGGCAGAATTGTGAGTGGCAATATATTCTTTCAGGGGCTGGATCTGACCCATCTGTCGATTGCAGAAATGGAGAACCTGAGAGGTAACGAAATCGGCATGGTCTTTCAGGAGCCCATGACAGCACTAAATCCTGTTCAAACCATTGGCCGCCAGCTTACCGAGGTGCTTCACCTGCATACGGACCAAAGTGACGCCAGCGCACTACAGGCAGCTGTAGAAATTCTTGAGAAAGTCGGGATTCCATCACCAGAAATTCGCCTGTCTGAATACCCGCATCAACTCTCAGGGGGTATGCGACAACGCGTCTTGATAGCCATAGCGCTGATATGTAGTCCTTCGCTGCTTATTGCCGACGAACCTACCACAGCGCTGGATGTAACGATTCAGGCTCAGATTCTGGATCTCATCGAAAACCTCCAGAAACAACTTGGCATGGCGGTTCTTATGATCACACATGATCTGGGTGTCATTGCAGAGACCTGTCAGGACGTTGTGGTGATGTATGCCGGCAAGGTGGTGGAAAAAGGTTCAGTGTTCGATATATTTGACCACCCCAAGCATCCCTACACGCAGGGTCTACTACGCTCTATCCCCAGGCTGGATAGCCCCGCTAAATCCAAACTAGAGGTAATTGATGGCATGGTGCCCGGACTGCTGGATCTTCCCTCGGGTTGTCGATTTCAAAATCGTTGCCCTCTCAAAACTGCGCAATGCGAATATACCAGCCCCGCTATGGAGTTGGTTAATTCTAATCATCAAGTCAGCTGTCTTAACTGGAAAAATCCGTGACCCAGCCTTTATTAACCGTCGACAACCTTAAACTGCACTTTCCGGTAAAATCGGGCCTGTTACGCCGGACCGCCTTATACAATCGTGCCGTGGATGGTGTGACCCTGCATGTAAAGCGAGGCGAAACACTCGGACTGGTTGGTGAATCGGGTTGCGGAAAAACCTCTCTAGGCCGCTGTATTGCCCGCCTGTACAAGCCCACAAGCGGCCAAATCCATTTTGATGGTCAGGACATCAGTCATCTGACCCATAAAGCCATGCTGCCTATTCGCCAGGATATCCAGATGATATTTCAGGATCCCATGGAATCCTTAAACGCGCGGCATACCATTGGCGACATTCTCGAAGAACCCCTGATTATTCACAGGGCAGGCGAGTATGCCGTGCGTCAGCAGCGGGTTCGAGCCCTGCTTGACATCGTTGGCTTACCGATGCGCTCGATCAGCCGCTATCCATTTGAATTTTCCGGCGGCCAGCGACAGCGAATTGGCATTGCTCGCGCTATAGCGCTGAACCCACGGCTCATAATCTGCGATGAACCCGTCTCAGCACTGGATGTATCCATTCAAAGCCAGATTCTCAATCTGCTGATTGAACTTCAGAAAGAATACGGACTTTCCTATCTTTTCATCGCCCACGATCTTGCCGTGGTCAAACATGTCTCAGATCGGATCGCCATCATGTACCTGGGGAAAATTATCGAAGAGGGGCCCAGCCAGCTCATATACAGCCAAGCCAGGCATCCTTATACACAATCGCTGATCAACGCGATACCGGTACCTGATCCGCATCACAAGCGACAACGGGAAATCATCGTAGGTGACGTCCCATCCCCCATTCACCCACCTGGTGGATGCAGCTTTCATCCTCGTTGCCCCAGGCAATTTACACCCTGCCTGGCAAAACAACCGGCTCAAGTAACACTTTCAGAGCAGCATAAGGTCTCCTGCCACCTGAGCGCATCGCACGATGCAAGCTAATGCCAGTAAAGCAATACCCCGAACCAGGTCTAGCATTGTCTGCCTGCATGACCAGCGTTTACTGATGATCGAACTTGAAGACCCATCTACTAAAAAACGCATGTGGTCGCTGCCAGGCGGCAAAATAGAGGAACTCGAAACCCCGGGACAGGCAGCAATCCGAGAAACCCTGGAAGAAACCGGGTATGCGGTTACGGGTCTTTCAAATTCCAGAGTCTCTCACTATCAATTTCGCTGGGACAGTCATATTTTCGATTGCCAATGCCATTGGTTCAGGGCTGAGCTAATTTCGATGGATGCAAGCCCAGTGGATGATGCTGACTATCTATTAAGATGTGCCTGGATACCCATGCACCGTGCTGCCGCGCTACTGCGCTATCACCCGCATATAGCAGGACAAACGCAGGAACTTATGAGCACCGCGGCACTGAGTCGGCTATAATTAACCGATTTTGCCAAGGGGAGAGATTTTATTGGACATAAGACAGAAACTGATACGGGTCATTGATAGTGAAGCCCAGGCTATTTCGAATATTCAGGTTACCGATCAGTTTGAAAATGCCGTTAAACTGCTACATTCCTGCAATGGCAAAGTGGTAGCAACAGGCATTGGCAAGGCAGGATTTATCGCTCGTAAATTCGCTGCAACACTGGCATCAACGGGAACTCCGGCTATTTATATCCATCCAGCAGAAGCCGGGCACGGCGACCTTGGCATGTTGGCCGAAGATGATTGCATAGTGGCTTTCTCAACGAGTGGAAAATCCAATGAAGTCATTGAAATGCTGGAGATGGCGCAACAACTAGGCGTCACCGAGATTATTGGTGTGACCTCTCACGCACAATCACCCCTACGCGCGCTCAGTCAGCTGGTTCTTGATATGGGACCTGATATTGAAGAACCCTGTCCCCTGAAGTTAACCCCCAGCGCAACCATCGCTGTAATGCTGGCCATCAGTGATGCCATTGCCCTGACCCTGATGGAGCTAAAAGAATTCAAGCGGGAGGATTATGGAAAACGCCATCATAAAGGCTATCTTGGTTCCATAAGCCGACAGAAACATAATCGGCAGTCAAACTAGGCTACGCCTTGAAACCGGTTATGGAGAAATTAGATCCAGCTATATTTGCGCAACGATTTGTTAACGAGGCCGCCAGCACCATTAAAGGCTTGCCTCAAGTTCCCCGTGTTCTAGGAATAATTGCCAGCAAAGACAAACCCTCATTAGCCTATGCTCGTAGTACCAAGGCTAAATTCCAGGAAATCGGTATCGACTACGACCTGATCAGAGTAAATCGGCTGGATCTGGAAAATGCCATTGAGGAGGCCAACAAGGACCCTGGCATCCACGGTATATTTATTTACTTCCCCATCTTTGCCAATCAACACGACGATTATCTCAGGAATCTGGTTGATTATCGCAAGGACATTGAAGCCGGCAGTCAATTCTGGACACAGAAACTGTATCACAATGATCGCTATTCCGGCCCAGAAGCACCTGACAAAAAAGCCGTATTACCCTGCACGCCCCTGGCTATTGTTAAAATGCTTGCCGAATTACAGGTTTCCAAATCGGCCACCTCTGGTACCGACCGGCCAGAGCGATCCCTGCATGGGATAACGGCTACTATTTTCAATAGAAGTGAAGTCATCGGCCGCCCTCTGGCGGTCATGATGTCCAATGATGGTGCCAGAATTCTCTCCTTTGACGAACTGGGCCCCTTGGAATTTATAGAAGCCAGGCCACGTGAAATTACCATTGACAGACAACACGCCCTGGCCTGTTCCGATATTGTTATCACCGGCGTACCCAGCGATTCTTTTAACAAAGTCTGCGTCCAGGAACTGAAAACAAATGCTGTGTGCATCAATTTTTCAAGTATTGCCAATTTTGAGGCGGATATGTCTTCCCACTCGGGAATTTACATTCCCCGTATTGGCCCCATGACGGTCGCCATGTGTATGCGAAACACACTCAGGCTTTTCATCAATTTTCACCTGGACCGAACATAATGCAACTGCCGACAACAAGTTTAAAACCCTGGCTGGATGCGGTAGCATCAAAAACGTCAACCCCGGGAGGCGGTAACGTCGCTGCTGTTTTAGGCGCCCAGGCGAGCGCACTGATCTCTATGGTTTGCCAATTCAGCAGTGGCGACAGGATAGATGAGCCGTTAATTGCAGGGCTTGACAGAACACGTGATCAGTTTCTGACCCTGGCTGATGCCGACAGTGCCGCTTTTGATCAGCTTATGCTCAGTTACAGAGTCACTAAAGCCGATCCGCTGAGAACGAAAAATCTACAGCAGGCGATTACCAAAGCTGCACTTATTCCTCTGGAAATATATGAACTGGCAACAAAAACCGGTCAGCTGCTGCTAAGGATTGAACCCACTTCTAACCCCAACCTCCGTTCTGATACCGCTATGGCCGCCTGGATTATCAATACCACCCTGGCATCAGCCGAGATAAATGTCCTAATTAATCTAAAAGAGATAACAGACAAGCAAGCTAGAGCAGATATTGAAAAACGACTCAAGTGCGCAGAGGAATTAAAACCCGCCTTACTCACCCTGATAGATTCACTGGTTCAGAAAATTGCAAGCTAGCCGATTTGGTCATCAGCTAACATGGCCGACGATGTTCATTCTTTGCTGTTGCTGTCACTGGTCTTCAGCAGCCAGCGATACTAAAACAGTAAGCATTTCACAGCAACAGCGCAGCATCGTTGCAAAAATGGAACAACTCATTTTTGAAAAACTTGTCAACCAAGCTGTTGATGAAGTCAGAATGCATTCAGATCGGCCGCGCATACTCGCCAGGCACCTTGACAAAATCAATCATTCAATCAGCCCGGCAATGATTTCAGATGCGCAGAAGGACCAGTTAGCCCTCCTCAACTGGTTGGGTCTACAACCTCGATACATCACCGGATCAGCACTTGATAAGGCTCAAGCGCAATGCGCTCTGCAGTCACTGGAGCCCGAGCAATTACACCGTTGGCTGCGAACCTGGTCAGCCGATTTAACAGCCGCAAGAACGGCTTACCCGGATTCCCTCAGAAACGAAGCGAGGAAAACTATCCTTGACGGCATACCAGGAGACAGGGCGGCAAAGCATCAGGCCATGTCGGTCCTGCAGGACAGTTTAATCCACTATATAGACCTCAATGTCCTGCACTTGCCCCTGCATGGCCTAGGCGAATTAACCCTGGAACAGTTGAATGGGGATGAACCCTATCTCCCTTTATTTCGATATAACGCAAATGCCCAATCCATTCAGGTTAACCTAACAGAGAAGCCTCTGATCCACTTTGTTGAACTGGAGGCAGCAGCTTTATTTTATGGCGTACCCGGTCAACATCTGTTTCATAACCTGGTTAAAAGTAACCCCGTACATCGCCTTACCAACTGTAATGCTTTTGCCGAAGCTTATGCCCAATATCTGCTTAACCTTAGCGGTTCGGATCCTATCTATCAGCAAAACCATGCTGCCATCAGCCATCAGGAATTCCTCTTGTCCAGGGTAGCCCTTGCCCTTGCTGACTTGGACCTACATGTTTTCAACGTCGATGAAAGTACTGTTTTTGATATCCTGGTCAGTCGCATGCTGGCCTCGAAAGCCCGAATTCAATTCGAACTCGAGCAACTTATCCGGCAACCAGGACAAGCTCTGGTATCGGCTGCAATAGTCAAGGAGTTGATGCAGTTCCAGGCAATGTCAGAACAGCGTACAGGTGAAAATTTTCGTTTAAGAGACTACCTGAACAGACTAAATGAAGTGATCAGCCTGCCACTGCCCATGATCCGTCAGAAAATGATCGCCTGGTCTAATGATCATGCCCGTGAGACCGATTGATATATTCCGCCAACCTTGAAGCCAGCTCTTCCTCGTTTATCATCTGTTTGTCACTTAGCACCTGCAACAACGCATCCAGGAAATGGTCAAAATAAGACCAAGGTGACCGGTCCAAAGCGCCTTGCCAGCGACCGATAGCGAGTATCAGCTCTGAGCGAAAATCATCCCAGGAAAAACACCCCTGTTCACAAAGCGTCCTGGCCAGGCCAAATACCCTCATCTGCCAGGGATCATCAAAAACCAGCTCCCCATTCGCCTGAGGTGGGGCCAACTCATGGTTCAGCGGATATTGATCCGTCATCGCTCCGCCACCCCAATCATACCGTCTCGACTCACCAGACCTGGTAATTCATTTTCATCATATTGAAGCAGGTTTTCGGGCGGTTCCGGCAGTACCAGGTATCTTATTTCTGCACTTGAATCCCAGACCTTTATCGATTTACCAGCAGCAACCTCAAAACCCATTTCACTGATGACCTTACGCGGCTCCCTGACAATTCGTGATCGATATTCAGGATCCTTGTACCATTTCGGCGGCAAACCCAACAGTGCCCACGGATAGCAGGAACACAGTGTACAGACCACTACATTATGAATGGCTGGCGTGTTCGCAACGACGACCAGCTTTTCAACCTGTCCGCCTTCAAACTGGTATGGCGAGACAGCAGCACTACCGTCTCGCAACAGATCATCGCGAAAGCGCTTATCGGTCCATGCCCGTGCCACAACCTGGGCACCATTCAACGGGCCAACTCGCTCACTATACCGGGCAATAACATCATCGACATCCTCCGCTTTTAGAAAACCCTTTTCTATCAACAAGGCCTCTAATGCTTCGGCTCGAATACTTTGGGGTGATCTTTCACTCATGCTCAACTCCCTGCAGATAAGGTTCAAAAAGGTCCAGGTGTATTGACGTCTGCTGCTCACAATCAGCAAACAATTCCGTGCTCTTAAAACACACTGTATACAGTACCTGAGGACACTCACCTAGACCGTGAGCATTGGTATCAGGGAAAACCCAGGCACCGTGAACAGCGGCAATGAATCCTTCCTTCCCCCAGACATAGCGAGGCAAGCGTGTGTGTCCAAGCCCATTACCAGCATTGGCAACCACGGTGTCCCGCAATTTAAAATCCGGTGATTTCTGTTCAGGTCTTTTCGACCAAGGTCCGGCCACCGCGGCCATCGGGTCAGCTTTCAATTTCGGTCGAGCGGCTACTGAATTTTCTTGTGGTGCACCAAGATCAAGGCATCTTTGGTTAAGTTCTTCCTGGCTGATGACACCTGCTTCGACCAGCAAAGTCTCTATTCCACCTAACCAGCGACCATAATAGCCGTGTTTCATATAGGCGTCTGGATCAATCCGTTCCACAGCATGCCTGAATCGATCAACATTGTTCCAGGCTGATGTGACCTGCCCGACACTTGCCATAGCAAAGACGCTGGCTTCCCAGCGCCCGTGGAAGCTTTTTTCCTCGCCGTCTCGCCGCACAGCACCAAAACCTTGCCGCCCCCCCAGGTCATGCACCCCGTGCTCATCAGTTTTCATTGCGCGCGCCATTTTTTCCGGCTGGGCCGACCACCCCGATATTCCGTGGCGGACGCCTGACTCAATAACAGTTCAAATAATATCGCCCTGCTGGCTGGCCGGTAGCTGGAGACAGATTCTGCAACGACTCTCATTTCTTCTGATTCAACCTGTTGAACTCTACCACTGACCAGAAATTCACCACTACTGCCCGAACTATCGTTCATGGCGCAATGCAGGCTGTAAAATCCATTTATCTCCAGATCTCTGGCCTTGGCAGTACTGGGTTCCACAAACAGAAAACAGTGCCCTTTACCAATAACGGGCGTAACTGGATGCAACCGCGGCCGCTGATCTGCTGTCACTGTAGCAAGATAAGAAACTTTCCCATCTAGCCTTCGTTCACCAAATGCTGCCAGTTCGGGCGCATGTTTAACCAACTCGGCCCAACTGACAGCTGCTCTAAAACCAATTTGTTGGCTCATTGCCTTTCCATTTATGTAACTCTAAAATCAGTAGTGATTCGTATATATTGCTCTAAACCAGCAATGGTTTTCAAATTCTAAACATATATCCTGATCTAGCAAATTGTGCGGCAAAGCTGTGACAACCGTTCTTACCTGCAACCAGTCTAGCAATAACGGCTTTTATCGCTTTCTCCAATAATCCCTGGTCGTACCGAATACGAATTGATTATCCATGAATCAGGGGATTATCGGACAGAACCATTACTGGTTCAGTTTTCCCAACCCCGAGAATGTTAGCCAAGGGTTGCAACTGCCGCTGATAGTTCAGCCAGCGATTCTTCGAATTCTGATAAAGCGGTTGTCTTACCCGATGGAAACTGGCGGTCTTAACGACTCGCTGCGTCTCGTGAAATGCCATACATCCCGGTTCAAATTCAAGGTTACAGAACTGCAACATTTCCCTGATTTCCGTTTCCGGATCCTGTAGCAAGCGTTCGTAATTTACTTCATGAATCGAGCCGGGCAACAAGCTCATCCAGTGCGACATCAAGCGGTGATATTGATTGTAAAAAATGCCGAGGCTACGCAGATCAAAACTGTAATCCTGGCCCTTGGTAAAATTTTGAAAGAAACAACTCAAACAGGTGTCCATGGAACTGCGAGTGATGTGCAAAATTTTCGCATTAGGCAGGATCTGCCTGATGAAACCCAGAAACTGGAAGTTGAGCGGATGCTTATCAACGATTCGCGAATATTGCCCATCCCCTCCATGCGCAGCCAACCGCGCCAGATAGGTTTCTCCCATGAGGCGAAAGCTCGCTGGGTTTATATCGGCCAACCAGCCTGGAAAAGGCAGCTTATCAGGACTCTTCCTGGTCGCAGAGTCAATGACCCAGCCAAGATCATGGAGCTCTCCTGCGCCAAATACGCCGCTGTGACTGGCTAGTATCTGTTCAACAAGGCTGGTCCCGGATCTCGGCATGCCCACAATAAAAACAGGCTGATCTGACGAATGGCCTGCGCCTTCGCTCTTGGTCATCAATTCAGGGCCATACTGGTAGACAATGTCCTTAAAAAAGGACTCGTTTCGGGTGCAATCAAACGATTTCCCTGCCAATTTATTCGCTTTGAGATAATGCTTAAATGCTCGCTCGAAATCACCCGCATCATCGCAGACCTTACCGGCAGCAAAGTGCATATAGCAACGAGACTGTTCATCTAAAGCGGCATTGTCCAACTGCTCTCTGAGTTTACTCAAAACTGGCTCGCTCGCCTCGCAACGCACCACTTCGAATAAACCCTGATAGGCTTCTCCATAATCAGCTTTGAGTTCAATTGCGCGGCGAAAACCGGTTTCTGCCTGGTCAAACCGGCCAAGCCTTCTATAAATTCCTGCAATATTGTGATGATAAGCGGCAGCCTGGGGATTCAGCCGAATAGCCTTCTCGATCAAGTCAATGGCCTCCTCATTGCGTTCTTGCGCCGCTCTTACCAGGCCCAGCAGATGACTGGCATCCGATAAATCCGGGTATTCCCTTAACAATTCCAGATAAGTCTGTTCTGCGTAACGCAGATCACCTTCGATCTGCTTATTCATTGCAGTTTTTATTTTTTCACGAACAAGGTCTTTCATGGGTTATCCGACACCTCAACTCGGGGAGGAAAACAGGTTATTACAGATCCACCTGATGCAAAATTTCTGTAAAACTGAGCTATTAATTATCATCATCCAAGCTAGCGTCAAGCCTAGAATATAACACTGTTGCGGCGAAACCCTAGCGTCCTGGCGCTATTCTGTCTTCATAAACAGGAATAAATAATGTCCTGGATTTATTCTCAGAGCAACGCTGGCTTGTCCGGGTGACCCTCTAGGCGACCCATCCAACTGACAGCTTGCGAGGTAGCCAAGATCCGATAACTGCACGGGACAAGAGCCAATCACCCGGCTTACCAGAATGCTGATTATACTGATCAAACTATCGGCAATGCTTACCCAGCCGATACTGCTGGCACCTGTTGCTGGCAGGCTTTGTGTGCCAAAACCCCAAGTGACCTGGATTTTCAACAAACACTGGTATCTACATTCTTTCAAATAGAAATACTGGGTATACTTGCCCCTGATACAGACCACCGAGTTAACTTCAGAAACATTTTCGGAAACATGCCACTGAGAAGCTCAATGAGTAACCTATACAAGCTTTTACAAAGTCGATTCAATCCAGATAGACCATTTATCTTTGATGCCAATGGGCAACTCACGGCAAGCTACCGAGATCTGGATAACGCCAGTGCGCAGTACGCCAATCTATTTCTAGGAAAGGGGCTATTGCCAGGTGATAGAGTTGCAGTACAGATTGAGAAATCGCCTGAAAACTTATTTCTCTATTTCGGCTGCCTCAGAGCTGGACTGGTCTTCCTGCCACTCAACCCGGCTTATCAAAGCGAGGAAATCGCTTATTTTCTGCAAGATGCAGAACCCCAGATCTGCATTATAGAACCCGGCAAACTGGCCATCTATAGACAATTGACGGATAAGCCATTACTCACCCTTGATAACGATGGATTGGGTACGGCTGCAGATAACCGAGCCGTTATGTCCGAAAAACACAGCGTTGCCGAGACTGCTGCTGACGATATAGCCGTTATCGTCTACACCTCGGGCACAACCGGGTCCCCAAAGGGGGCCATGATAACCCACCACAATCTGATCGAAAACGGCTTAGCGCTCCAGGCTGCCTGGGAATTCCAGGAAAGCGACACAATCCTGCATTGCCTGCCTGTTTTCCATGTCCACGGTTTATTTCTGGGAACTCACCTGCCAGCTCTGAGTGGCGGTGCAATTATTCTTCTAAAAAAATTTGATGTCAGTCAGGTATTGGCACTTTTACCCAACGCAAGCGTATTCATGGCTGTGCCCACCTATTACACCAGACTGCTTGAAGCCAAAATTAGTGAACAGCATTGCCGTTCCATCAGATTATTCACCTCTGGTTCGGCACCATTGCTACTCCAGACATTTGATTTATTTTCCAAACAAACCAATCATAAAATCATAGAACGATACGGCATGACCGAAACTGGCATGAACACCTCGAACCCCCTTCATGGCCCTGCTAAAGCGGGCACAGTCGGCCTGGCTTTAGCGGGTACCGAATGTCAAATTATCGATGAACAAGGTGAACTGGTGACGCCCGGTAAAACTGGGCAACTGCTGGTAAGAGGTGGCAACGTATTCAAAGGCTATTGGCGCAAACCGGAAAAAACACTCGAAGAATTCACTACTACCGGTTTCTTTAAAACAGGTGACCTGGCTAGCATGGACGAGGAGGGTTATATCTCAATTGTTGGCCGAAGCAAAGATTTAATCATCACCGGCGGACTCAATGTTTACCCCAAAGAAATTGAACTATGGATAGACAGCCTGCCAGACGTGATAGAAAGCGCAGTTATCGGCATACCGCATCAGGATTTTGGTGAAGCAGTCACGGCCATTGTTATCATGCAACCTTCGGGAAACCTATCTGAGCAAATAATCATCAGCCACCTGAAAAAATCTATCGCCAATTTCAAAGTACCCAAGGCAGTACATTTTATGGACCAGCTACCCAGAAATACCATGGGCAAAGTACAGAAAAATCTCCTCAGAGAAACATTTAACCAGGCAAAATCATGATGCATCTGACAGGTCAATGGATCTGCCCGAAATGAAATTAGCCATTCTAGCCTCTGGCCGGGGATCCCATCTGCAGAATATCTATCGCGCCTGCCAGAGCGGCGAGTTGGCCGCCAGCATCAGTATTGTCATTTCCAATAACAGCCATGCGCCCGCTCTTGAGTTTGCCAGGTCAAACAGCATCCCAATTCAACACCTGTCTGGTAAAACGCATCCCGACCCCAACTTATTGGACCTTGCTATCTGCCAGGCCCTGCAGCAATCTGGCGCAGCAATGGTGATCACAGCCGGCTATCTTAAAAAAGTCGGCAGGATTACCCTGGCTCGATTTCCCCAGGCAGTGATCAACGTGCATCCTTCGCTATTACCGCGCCATGGTGGACCGGGTATGTATGGCCTCAAAGTACACCAGGCGGTCTTGGATGCTGCTGAAACAGAAACGGGTGTTACTATTCATTATGTTACTGATGAATATGACAAAGGTAAGATAATTGACCAGGCTCGTATAGATGTTCTTGAAAAAGATAACCCAGCAGGCCTCGCTGCCAGGCTGCTACCGGTTGAGCATAAACTGCTGGTCAATGCCTTAAAGGAACTCACTGGATCACCATGAAACAGAAGTCAAAAAAACGTATCAGAGATGCCAGAGCCCCGATCGCTTTAATGAGTTGCGCGTCTGGGAAGAAATTTGCGGACAATGTGGCCCAATACCTGAGCGTGCCGCTACTGCCTACCAACGAAGTATGGTTTGCTTGCGGCGAGGGTAAACTAGAGATCGAAGCAAACGTCAGAGGCCATGATGTCTATATCTTTCAGAGTATGGTGGGTGACCAGGACCACCGCAGCATCTATGATCGCTTTATCATGCTGCTGCATGCGATAGAAGCGGCAGCCCTATCTGATGCGCAGTATATAACGGCCGTTACACCTTACTATCCGGGTGCACGCCAGGATAAACGCAAAGGCAGGACCCGAGAAGGAATCAGTGCAAGCCTGTTTGCAAGAATGCTGCAAAGCGCCGGAGTCGACCGCGTTGTGAGCGTGGAAATCCATAACGATTCCATTGCCGGCATGTTCAATCCCGGCCGGACTCACCTGGAAAATATTTTCCTGACCCGGCAGTTTGCTCCGTGGCTCGTTAAACAGCAGCTTGTCGGTGAGGTCGTTGTATCTCCTGATGTCGGCTTCCTGGAAAAAGCCAGGTCATATGCGGAAATCATGTCCGCCGATCTCGCCGCATTATCCAAAGAAAGGGATTACTCACAGCCAAATTCAGTATTCAAATCCACCCTGATCGGTGACGTTGACGGCCGCAACGTGCTGCTGGTCGATGATATCATTGATACAGCCGGATCTGTGGTGGCTGCCGTAACAGAACTCAAACAACGGGGGGCTAACAATATCGTAGTGGCCTGCGCCCACCCGGTATTTTCCGAGCCAGCCTGGGCCAGGTTAACAGAGCTCAAACAACGATCAGAACTTGAAGGCTGGAAATTTCAAGTAGCCGGTGCCAGCACAATTGATCATCCCCAGGCGCCTGCCTGGTACTGGCAATTTAATATTGAACAACTAGTCGCTAATGTACTCGAAAAAATCAATTCCAGGGGAAGCGTTACCGGGGTACAGAACTATCAACAGTAAGGTCTTCCTTGACATGTCAGTGTGACGCGATATCCTAGCGCCTATTAAACTTACGTGTGCAGGCCAAGCAGCTTTTTAAGCGGCGATCAAAATGCACTCTTAACACGATAATGGCTTCATAGTCACCCGCTATCTAAGCGAAATTTTGTCTTGAATTTCCGGGTTTTACCCATGAGTAATAACAGCAAGATCAACCCCGACAACGATAATTTCTCTTTCGTTGACGCTGAGCACAATGTTCTCAGTTTCTGGGACGAAAACCAGATATTTGAAAAAAGTCTTGCCCAGACATCTGACCAGGAACCCTACATTTTCTACGATGGCCCTCCTTTTGCAACAGGACTGCCCCACCATGGTCACCTGGTTGGCTCTATCTTAAAAGATGTGGTCCCCCGATACTTCACCATGCAGGGCCGCTATGTACAGCGTCGATTTGGCTGGGACTGCCACGGCGTACCCATCGAACACGAAATTGATAAAACCTTAGGAATGTCCTCCTCTGAAGCGGTTCAGAAATTGGGGATCAGGGCCTATAACGGTGAATGCAGGAACATTGTTCAGCGTTATACCCAGCAATGGCAGAAAACGATTACAAGAATAGGCAGATGGGTCGACTTCGACAACGATTACAAGACCATGGAACCCTGGTATATGGAATCCGTCTGGTGGGTATTTAACCAGCTATGGGAAAAAGGTCTGATCTATAGGGGTGAAAAAATCGTGCCTTTTTCTACCGCCCTTGGCACGGTTTTATCCAACTTTGAAGCCGGTTCGAATTATCAGGATACCCAGGACCCATCCATTACTGTCCTGTTCAAACTGAAAGATGAAGACACCTATATTGCAGCCTGGACGACCACACCCTGGACACTGCCCGCCAATCTTGCCCTATGTGTTGGCGATCATATTGAATACACCAAGATCTTCGATGAAGAATCAGAAAAACACATTATTGTGGCAACGAAACGTCTTGAAACACTGCCTGCCAACAAATCCTACCGTGTTGTATCGAGCTTTTCAGGTAGGGTTCTTGTGGGTAAACAGTATGAAAGTCTTTTCCCTTACTTCGAGTCCAAACGAGATCAGGGCGCCTTCCAGATAGTATCAGATGATTATGTATCCATCGAAAGTGGCACGGGCATTGTTCATCAGGCACCCGCCTTCGGCGAAGACGATTTCAGAATTCTCAATGCAGCCGGTATTTCTGCCATGGTCTGCCCCATTGATATGGATGGACGGTTCACAGAAGAAGTCCCTGATTTCAGCGGCCTTCATGTCAAGGACGCTGATAAACAGATCATACGTCATCTGAAGCAAAGTGGTCGCCTGTATGTACAGGATGTCATCGTCCACAGTTACCCTTTCTGTCCTCGCTCAGACACCCCGCTCATTTATCGATCCATTGACTCCTGGTATGTCCGCGTCGAGCAGATGCGCGACCAACTCATTGAAGTAAACCAGAACATTAACTGGGTCCCAGACCATATTCAAAACGGCAGGATGGGAAACTGGTTGGCAGGCTCTAGGGACTGGGCTGTATCCAGAAATCGTTACTGGGGGACACCTTTACCCGTTTGGGTAAACGATGAATCAGGAAAATACCAATGTATTGGCTCGATTGCTGAGCTGGAAACTCGCACAGGAGAGAAAATAACTGATCTGCACCGCGAAAATATTGACCACCTGACCTTTAAGGTCGAAGGTGATCCGGGAACTTATCGACGAATCGAAGAAGTGCTGGATTGCTGGTTTGAATCCGGCTCCATGCCCTACGCACATCTTCATTATCCTTTTGAGAACAAGGCACTTTTTGAAAAAGGTTTCCCCGCAGAATTTATCGCCGAAGGCCTAGACCAGACCCGAGGCTGGTTTTACACCCTGATTGTTCTGGGCAATGCGCTATTTGATACCAATGCCTTTAACAACGTCATTGTCAACGGAATCGTGGAAGCTGAAGATGGCAAAAAAATGTCTAAACGGCTACAGAATTACACCCCCCCTGACGACCTTATGGAGCAATACGGTGCCGACGCATTACGCTTATATCTCATCAACTCAGGATTAGTAAAAGCTGAGGAGCAGCGGTTTTCTGATTCCGGGGTCAAGGATATGACCCGAAGAGCATTACTACCCTGGCTCAATGCCTATCGTTTTCTGAAAACATACGCGACCATCGACGACTGGACACCACCCACAGAACCATTGCAAAGTCCTAATATCATGGATCAATGGATACTGTCACGCCTGCAAAGCCTGAAAACCAGGATTGCTGAAGAAATGAGCCGGTACCATCTCTACAATGTCGTTCCAGCACTGTTTGATTTTATAGAGGACCTGACTAACTGGTACATTCGACTAAACAGGGCTCGTTTCTGGGAAGCGCATTTAAGTCAGGATAAGCAAAATGCTTTCCAAACCCTGCACACCGCCCTTTATGAGTTAAGTTTGTGCATGGCACCTTTTACACCTTTCTTGTCGGAAACCATTTTTGCTGGCCTGCCCAAGCAGGATAATGCGCTGGAATCTGTTCATTTGTGCAAGTACCCTGTGGCAGATTCAGCATTGATAGAACCTCTGCTCGAACAGGCAGTAGAACGAATGCAGCACCTTATTCTACTGGGTCGACAGAAGCGAAATCAGGAAAAAATTAAGACCAAGTACCCTCTGAAAAAACTGGTCATCATCCACAAGGATCCAGCTCTTTTAGATGAAATTTCTCGGCTGGAGTCATACATACAGGCTGAATTAAACGTAAAACAAATCGCCTACCATGATGCCGAAGAAAACTATATTAACCTTTTTGCCAGACCCAACTCACCGGTGTTGGGCAAGCGATTGGGGAAGGAGTTCAAGTACTTTAAGGCACTCATTGATCAACTGGATAGCAAGACCATAGTAGATTTGCAGGAAACAGGCTCAGTAATACTTGATGGAACGACTTTTGCGGCCGACGATATACTGGTTTACCGGCAGGCAAAACCTGGCACTAATGCTGTCTCTGACCGCTACATCTCCATCGATCTTGATTGCAGCCTTGATGACGATTTAATCCAGGAAGGCCTGGCTCGCGAGGTTGTCAGCAGGATACAAAAATCCCGTAAAGACTCTGGTCTCAATGTCATAGACCGAATTGATCTATCCATTCAGACCGATAGCATTGTTAAACAAGCTGTTTCGGCTCATCTGGATTATATTAAATCTGAAACCCTGTGCACAGTATTAGTATTTATCGATGATCCAGGGGAGGGGCAATTAACGTACGCTATTGACCAACACGTACTGGGTCTGACAGTCGCCAAGAGCAGCTAGACTTGTAGACACTTCAAGCAATGCAGTAGCAACTCAAAACCTTCTACTTCTGCTCTTACATTCCCAGCTGATTCAGATTAGTCTTTATTCATGACTGATTTCCTTGAACAACCACTAGCGCTAATCGCAGCCGCCATCCAGGAAGGGCAAATCACTTCTACGTCGCTGGTCACTGCCTGTCTGAAGCGCATTGAGCAGGTTAATCCGCAGTTAAATGCCGTGGTATCGATAGCACCAGAGCAGGCTCTTAAGCACGCCGCAAAAGCCGATGCCGATCTTGCAGCCGGAAAATCAAATGGCCCGTTGCACGGTATTCCCATGACCATCAAGGATAGCCTGGACACCTTTGACATGGTAACCACCTGGGGGACAAGTGGCAGGCAGCAATTTCGGCCAGGCAAGGACGCTAGCTGCGTTGCAAGACTTCGAGCCGCAGGCGCCATTTTAGTTGGTAAAACGAATACCCCCGAATTTACCTTATCCTTCCAGACCGATAATCTTTTATTTGGTAAAACGAATAATCCCTTTGACCCGACCAGAACCTCTGGAGGCAGTTCGGGTGGCGCCGCCGCACTGATTGCCAGTGGTGCTGTGCCCTTCGATATCGGCACTGATACCGGTGGCAGTATCCGATTACCTGCACACTTCTGTGGCATCTGCGGTATAAAACCCACCAGTGGCCGGGTCCCGTGCACTGGTAATGCCTTGCCTTCCTTCGGGCTAATTGCCCCCCTGACTCAGCCCGGACCACTGGCACGATACGTTGCCGACCTGGAGATGTTACTGCCTATCATAGCCGGCCCTGACTATATAGATCCCCACTGTGTTAATGCGTCCTGGCACGATTCGAAACAAGTTGACCTCAGCCAACTACGTATTGGTTATCATTCTGATAATGGCTTGAGCAGCCCTGAGACTGCCATTGTCGCTAGTATAACGAAGGTGGTGGAACTACTTGGTGAGGCTGGTTTGCAGATTAGTCAAGGAACTCCAAGTGGTTTGCAGATGGCCAGCTTGATAATGTCCAGGCTGATGGCGGCTGATGATCAAGATCTTATAATCACGCTGCTGGATGAATCAAGAACCCATGCGCCCTCAGAAAAGATTAAAAAAAGCCTGGAACGGGGCAAAGCCGGTATGACCGCGGTTGAATTTGCCCACACCATTAACGTCTGGCATAGTTATCAAAGCTCAATGCTAAGCTATTTTAATGACTACGATCTGTTGATATGCCCGGTCAATGCTCATACAGCCATCCCCCACGGCGAAGAAGAAAACATGCTGGATTACTCCTATACTATGGCCTACAACCTGACTGGCTGGCCTGGTGTGGTCATACGAGCAGGGACTGATGAATCCGGCCTGCCGATTGGCATCCAGATACTGGCAGCACCATTTCGAGAAGATCACTGCCTGGCCCTGGCTGGTTTCCTTGAAGCTAAACTTGGCGCCTTCAGTCAACCTGCGGTTCGATACCGGAAGACCCCAGACGCATAGCGCTGTTTCAAAATGATCTTGCCAGTGGCACTTCATTAGCGCAGGCCTACAAACTCATCCAAAGAGGCAGAATGCCTGGAGAACACATCTTAACCTGCTTTTCATCCGGGAAAGTCGACCGTTTACCGCAGAACTACTGGTAGAAAGGTAAACGGAAGCGTATCCTAGCCAACCTTCCACCACTTAAATTCGGTAGAGTTCAGAGGGCCGGGCAAAATGAAAATTATTTCATCTACAATGATGCTGGGATTTATTCTAGCAATCAATATAAGCGCCCAAGCAGCCAGTGTTGACCTGGCTCATATTTTTGATCTAGCAGTGGAAAACGATCCCCAGGTGAGCGCTGCTGAAGCGGTATTCCTTTCCAGGAGCGAAGTCGTTAATCAGACACGGGCGGGCATCCTTCCCAACATCAACGTGAGTAGCAGCTTCTCTGATACCACCAGAACATATCCGAATACTAATATTCCAGATTATCCCTACGATACAACGGCCTGGCAGGCAACACTGAGCCAACCACTGTTTCGACTCGACCGCTGGTATCGCTTCAGACAGTCCAAGAACATCAAAGCCCAGGCACAAGCGCTTTTTACTGCTGAACAGCAGGCATTGATTGTTCGCGTCGCTGCATCCTATCTTAATATTCTGGAAGCACAGGATGGCCTGGAATCTGCAAAGGCGGAAAGAAATGCCGTCAAACGACAACTTGAACAAGTCCAACAACGTTTTGACGTAGGTCTTGTTGCCATAACCGATGTATTGGAATCAACGGCCGCATTTGATAGTTCAACTGTGAACGTCATCGAATCAGAGGGTATTCAAGCGTCAAGTTTCGAGCCTCTGGTTCGACTAACAGG
Source organism: Gammaproteobacteria bacterium (assembly GCA_012960535.1). Lineage (GTDB taxonomy): Bacteria > Pseudomonadota > Gammaproteobacteria > Pseudomonadales > Azotimanducaceae > UBA9926. The sequence continues at coordinate 263,925 of DUBB01000014.1, read as the reverse complement.
CAGGAAGTTCACCAGCATCTCTGCTTTAAATGAAAACTTCCCTGTGAAGTACCCGGACCCCATGGATGCGCAACAGTGGGTTGAAGCCGCATTGATTAAGAATACCTCAGTTATAGCAACTCAAGCTGCAGTCAAAATTGCCGAAAAGCAGATTCAAATTTCCAAAAGCAATTACCTGCCGACCCTGGATGCCCAACTTCTCTGGCAGAGGCAGGAAACCGGCAATAACTTTTCAGCCGGCTCAGAAACAGAACAGCAGGCGATGGCTTTTTCACTCAACATTCCTGTTTTCAGCGGTGGAGCGACTCGATCAGCTGTAAAACAATCTCGTTTCGACCTTCAGGAAGCACTCAGCAACCTGGATCTGACCCAACGCCAGACTGCAGAAAACACCCGGGAACTTTTCATCGCTATTACCACCGATGTAGCCCGAGTCCGCGCCCGCCTCAGAGGAATAGAATCCAGTCGTAGTGCCCTTGATGCCGTGCAAACGGGTTACGAGGTCGGAACACGCAACATCGTTGACGTACTGCTTGCTCAGCAGCGGTTATTTCTTTCTGAGTTCCAATTTGCCAGCGCAAAATACCGCTATATAAACGACACGCTTCGGCTCAAACAAATGGTCGGAACACTCAGTCCCGAAGACATTTATGAACTCAATCACTTTATTGATGTCAATCAACAGGTAGAACAAGTTTTACCAACAACCCGCTGAGGATTCCTACCAAGATGAAATGGTCGTGGCTCACCCTAATGACGGCTGCTGTTCTTACTGCAGCACTTCTGTCAGGCACCGCCAAAGATAATGCCAGGGAGGCCCCAGCAGTTGATTTCCTGACCGATGATGAACGCAACAATATCGCCGTCTTCCAAGCAGCCAGCCCTTCGGTTGTCTTTGTCACCAATACCCAGTTACGGCGACAGCGCTTTTCACTCAATGTTATGGAAATACCTCAGGGATCGGGGACAGGATTCCTCTGGGATCAATCCGGATTAATTGTCACTAATTTCCACGTTGTGTACGCGGCAAATAAGATCACTATTACCTTACAATCCGGAAATAGCTACGAGGCTGAAGTTGTCGGGCTGTCTGCGGAAAAGGACATAGCGTTACTTTCTATCGATGCCCCAGACGAGGATCTCCAGGGACTTCCACTGGGCGACTCTAGCGCCCTTGCAGTTGGCAGAAAAGTTATGGCGATTGGCAATCCCTTTGCCCTGGACACGTCACTGACCGTTGGTGTGGTGAGCGCGTTGAATCGGGAAATTAAATCACTCAGCAACCGAACTATTAAAAACGTCATCCAGACGGACGCAGCCATTAATCCCGGAAATTCAGGTGGCCCTCTACTGAACTCCAAAGGAGAATTAATTGGTGTCAATACTTCGATAGTAAGTCCATCGGGTGCCAGCGCAGGCATCGGTTTCGCAATTCCTGTAGCAACCCTGAAAATACTCATTCCCCAGCTCTTGAAATATGGCAGACTTTACCGGCCGGTACTTGGCATAGAGACTATGTCCGATTCCTGGAGCAGACGCCTGAATATCAAGGGCATTGTGGTTTTTTCGGTAAAAAAGGATTATCCAGCCGAACAGGCGGGTATGGTAGGCGTCCGTGAAGACCGTCGAGGTAAGATACACTTGGGCGATGTTATTATTGCCATTGATGACGAACCGGTCAGCAATGAAGATGGCATGCTGTCGCTGCTGGAGCAGCATCAACCCGGCGACAGTGTAAAAATCACGAGTCTTCGGGACGAAACCATAGTGAATTACGATATTGTCCTGGCGCAACCAGAAAGCTAACCTGGAGTTACCAATAGCATGTTTTTATCTCAGCTGGACCAGGGCCAAAAGGAATTGTTATACCATTTAGCCTATAGCGTCGTGGTATCAGATGGTGAATTTTCTGCCGAAGAAGAACTATCAATGATGGATATGCGCAGGGAAATGGCACTACCAGAAGATTTAGAACCTCATTACCTGGAAGTGAAAGGACTCGAAAAAAAATTTCTGAGCCATCGTTCAAGAATAATTGCCATCATTGCACTGACCCACCTTGGTTATGTAGACGGCGCCTTCGAAATAGAAGAGAAAAGTTATCTGTATGAGCTCTGCCAGGTGTTTAACATCAGTAACGAACTCTTTGCCAGGATAAACAACTGGGTGCGCAGACTGGTGGCATTACATGAGGAAGCAACTAACTTTTTATGAGACTGAGACTCTGGGCTACCAGCTTGTACTTGTCTTTGCTACTCGCTTGCCAGAATTCCCCGGCAGGTTCAGAATCTAACGCGACCGGCCATTTAATCGCCCATATACCGACAGGGTGGATCGCCCACCACACGGTCCAGAGTAGCGGCTTGGATTTTTTCGAGTTCCTGCCACCTGGGCAGAACCCACTGAACTGGCAGAGTAAATTAGTTCTCGAGCGAACCAGAGCGCCAATCACGCTGACGCCTGCGCAGATTCTTGAGCAAACTGACCAAAACCTGACAGAAAACTGTCACTCCTTTTCCAGGGCGCTGATCTTTTCAGGACAGGAATACGAGATGGATTCAGCGGTTACTCTGGTCACATGCCGAACAACAAAAGACCAGCATACTGGTCTGATTCAATTGAGCAAAGCCATATGGGCAAGCCCAGATTGGTATTTCATCAAAGTAAGAATCAAAGTCCCTGCTTTTTCCCAGGCTGACGAGTTAAAGCACCAGCATTTAATAAAATACTGGTCGACCTTCCTCAGGAAAAACATTGTTTGCAACCCTGATACAGAACTTTCTGCATGTGGAAACTGAATTAACTGACGTACATTACAAGGCTTTCTCAACCTTTTTTATCTGATCAGATCTTAGGGTGCTCTTACATGACCTCATTTGTGTCTCGATTAAAAAATGCCAGCCGCCGTTTCTTAAACAGGCCCTGTATTCTGTGCAGTCAATCCTGCGGCGGGCCCACCGATATCTGCACGGCCTGCCAGAAAGACCTGCCTTGGCACCAATCCGGTTGTCTGCGCTGCGGACTACCCCTGCCCAATAACGTAGCGCGCTGCGGCCATTGCCTGCCAAAACCACTCTACTTCGATCGCTGCATATGCGCTTTCAACTATCAATTTCCCGTCAATAGGCTCATTTTAGCGTTCAAGAACAACGAAAAGCTTGTTTATGGAAAAGCCCTATCCACCCTCTTTGCAATGCGCTTAAAGGATTATCAGCCACTGCCTGATATGCTCATGGCCATGCCCATTCATTGGATCACCAAACGACGTAGAGGATTCAATCAATCTGGATTAATTGCTGCCGATCTTTGCCGGCAACTGGACCTACCCTTACTCCATCATGCCTGCAAGAAAATTCGTTGGACCGCCCCACAAAAATCCCTCAATTCAGCTAGCCGCTATAAAAATGTAGTGAATGCATTTGAGGTAACTCTAGACTTAAACAGCCTCCATATCGGTCTGGTAGACGACGTAGTGACTTCAATGGCGACAACAAACTCGCTGAGCGCCGAGCTAAAAAAGGCAGGCGCACGTGAAATTACTATTTTAAGTCTGGCCCGTGCGTCGTTACCGTGAATCCCAATCAAAGGCTATGGTAAAGTTAGTCTGCAGAGAAAAGGACTGACTTATGAATTGGCAAGATATCGACTTGCAACAGCACTTCGAACCGGGCACCAACGCTCCGACAAATTACAATTCAGCTTTTTACATTGTTATATCAGATGGTGAAGTCCTGAAACACGACCAATTACCTGTCTGGCAACCCTTGGATCACAACGAATGGCAATGGAGTGGCCTGGAGGCAAAGGCCCAGCACTACCTGGGTATGATAAGCGATTGTCCATTATACGTTGTTGAAGTGGATGAAAATGCTGACGAACCTGAAGGATACAGTTTCGATACTCTATGGTCTTTTCTGGGCAAGGTGGAACTTAATGTGTTCTCCCTTATTGGCCGTGCAAAGCAGATAGTTGACTGGTACAACAACCATCAACACTGTGGCCAGTGTGGTAGCGCCACCGAATCTGGACAGGCAGATCGTTCAACGAAGTGTAACCAATGCGGGCTGATGTTTTACCCCAGGTTATCCCCTTCAATCATCGTCTGTATCAACAAAGGTAGCGATATACTGCTCGCTCGAAATGCCCAGGCCGGCGGTAATTTTTATAGCACGCTTGCTGGGTTCATTGAACCAGGTGAGTCTATTGAGGAAACTGTCCACCGCGAAGTTTTCGAAGAGGTTAGCCTGAAAGTGAAAAACCTTCGCTATTTCGGAAGTCAATCCTGGCCCTTTCCAAATTCACTCATGCTAGGCTTTCATGCAGAATACGAAAGTGGGGAAATAGTCATTCAAGAAGAAGAACTCAGTGATGCACAATGGTTCCACTACAATGATCTACCGAACAAACCCGCGTCGATTTCAATTTCTGGGTGGCTGATAAACGATTTTATTCGCCGGGCCGAACTCGGGCAGATATAGCCTTTGCGGCGTTTAAGTCTACTCATACTAATTATACTAAGCAGCGACTTTGGCATCGCTCATGCAAGCACACGCATCGCCGTAGCGGCTAACTTCCAGTCCACCCTTAAGGCCCTGATCAGCCGCATTTCAGTTGAAACGAACGCGCATTACCAAGTCAGTTCGGGTTCTTCTGGGCTTTTCTATGCCCAGATTATCAATGGTGCCCCCTTTGACCTGTTTTTGTCTGCAGACACGCAACGACCGCTTGCTTTACTCGACAAGAACATAGGCCATCCTGATAGCCTGTGGATCTACGCCAGGGGCCGGCTGGCGCTTTGGGTTCCCAAAAGAACCATCTCCTGGAACAAGCTGTTTAGTCAGTTCAACGGTAAATTAGCCCTGGCTAACCCAAAATTCGCACCCTATGGTCGAGCAGCAGTCGAGGTAATCCAGACGGGCCTGTTCTCGCATCATCTCCAGCCTATACTGGGCAATAATGTCGCACAAACCTTCCAATTCATCCTCACAGGAAATACCTCTGCAGGATTTGTCTCAGTTGCCCAATTACTCGATGCAGGGATCAGTAACGAAAAGTACTGGCTTCCCGATGCAGGACTTTATAGTGATATAAAACAGAGCCTTCTAGTCATTAACGACACACCCGGAGGTCGCACAATGATTGCCTTCATAAAATCCGAAGCTGGCAGAGAAATAATCCGCCAGCACGGCTACTTAACAGAGCAACTCAAGTCACCATGACAGCAACTGACACCAGTGCAATATTCGTGACCCTACAACTGGCAGGCGCAACTACAGCACTACTTATGATTTTCGGCACGCCGGTTGCCTGGTGGGTAGCAAGAAGTCGTTCGTGGTTTTCCACTTTGCTATCACCCCTGATCTCACTGCCTCTGGTTCTACCACCCACTGTGATCGGTTTCTATCTGCTCATTTTATTTTCACCCGACCAGGCAGTCGGCTCATTCTGGCTTCAGATGACCGGCGATACGCTGGCGTTCTCCTTCGCAGGCTTATTGATTGGCTCAGTCATCTATTCGATGCCTTTTTACATCCAACCCTTACAGGTGGAGTTTAGCAACATAGACCAGAACCTCATCGAAGCCGCCACCACCCTGGGTGCAGGATCATTTGATCGTTTCTTTAACCTGGTGGTACCCTTGTCAGCACGGGGTTTTTTGATCGCCACAACCCTGACCTTCGCCCATACCGTAGGAGAGTTCGGTATTGTCCTTATGATAGGTGGCAACATTCCGGGTGAAACGAGGGTTCTATCCATCGCATTATATGATCATGTAGAAACACTGCAGTATGCCAGAGCCCACATTCTCGCCGGCGGTTTGATGTTGTTTTCTTTCTGCACACTTATTCTAATTCACATTATCAACAAGGGTTCGCTGACAGTGGTAGCTGCGGGGTCCAGAGGCAGATGACTATCCAGGCGTGCGTCCAATTTACCCGTCCCAGCGGATTCTGCCTGAATACGCAATTGCAGATTAACCATCCTGGTGTAACTGCAATATACGGGCAATCCGGTGCGGGCAAATCAACCCTGCTGAGAATCCTGGCAGGTCTGGAGCGCGGCCATACCACCGACAAAATCCGAATCACTGTAGACGGACAGATATGGCATGATCATGATCGCTTCCTGCTCCCCGAAAAAAGAGCGATAGGATTTGTGTTCCAGCGCCAACATCTATTCCCTCATTTGAGTGTTCGCGATAACCTCCTGTTTGCACTTAAAAGGCAACATCGGCGCAGCCCAATCTCCCTTGAAAATATCATAGAATCGTTCGAGCTTGGCCCGCTCCTGAACCAGAAAGGTGCATTGCTGTCAGGGGGCGAGTCTCAGCGGGCGGCCATCGCCAGAGTCATCATCAATGGCCCGAAGATCATCCTTATGGACGAACCCCTTGCATCCCTGGATTATCCTGCTAAACAAAGAATTCTCAATTGCCTGAATATCTTAAAAGAAGAATTTCAGATCCCGATTCTCTATGTAAGCCATCAATGGGATGAAATAACCCAGATTGCAGATGAGGTTCAATACATCGATGCTGGGGTTATTACGCATAAGGGTGACATAGCACGCATGAGCACCTCGTTCGAACTTGGTCTTTATAATGGTGACTCCGCTGCTGCTGTAATCTATTGCAGTGTGGTCAGTCACGACAGCAAATACGGACTAACCCAGTTGGAATTTGAGGGTAATGACCTATTCGTTAGTCAACTCAACCAGTCGCCTGGACAGACAGTGCGTCTCAGGATTTCGGCTACGGATACCAGTATTGTGTCTCAGCGACCCAAGGCTTCCAGTATACTCAATATACTGGAAACTAGCGTAGATGATATTTTCACAGAAGACATGACTACACTGGTTCGCCTGCGGTGTGGAAGCCAGAACCTGCTGGCAAGGATTACCAAAAAGTCTTCAGATTCAATGGCGATAACAAAAGGTCAAAAAATGTTTGCGCAAATCAAAACAACTTCCCTGATGAGACAGTCCCATGAGCCGTGAGCTCTTCGCTCGGCTGTCTCCTGACCTCATTATGGATGCCATCGAAAGCCTAGGCTATCAATGTGATGCCCGGATTCTGGAATTGAACAGTTACGAAAACAGAGTGTTCCAGATCGGCCTGGAACAGGCTGAACCCATAATCGCCAAATTCTATCGGGCAAATCGCTGGACGGACGACATGATCAGGGAAGAACATGATTTTACCCTGCAACTGGCGGAAAGTGATGTGTCGGTCGTACCACCACTGCAGATTGACAACCAGAGCCTGTTTGTATTTGATGAATTCAGGTTTTCGTTATATCAGCGTCGCGGAGGTCGCGCACCTGCAATTGACGACCTGGATTGTCTGACCATACTAGGCAGACACATTGCACTTATCCATAATGTTGGCGCCAGCTCTGATTTTAATCATCGACCAGCGCTGTCAATTGAAGAATTCGGACTATCAGCAAGAGAATTCCTCCTCAACAACAACTTTATTCCGATGGGCTTAATACCAGCATACTCTACTGTCTCCGAGCAACTGCTGGCTGATATTGAAAAGGTTTTTGCAGCTGCAACCTTCGATACCCTGCGCCTGCACGGTGACTGTCATATGGGTAATGTTCTGTGGAGAGAAGAATTGCCGCATTTCGTTGATTTTGACGATGCCCGAACGGGCCCGGCCATTCAGGACCTGTGGATGATGCTGTCCGGCAGCCAATCTGCCCAAGAGCAGCAACTCGACCACATTTTAAAGGGTTATAGAGAATTTAGAGACTTCAATCCTATTGAACTGCGCTTAATCGAAGGATTAAGAGCCCTGCGGCTTATGCACCATGCAGCGTGGATTGCTCGACGATGGCAGGAACCCGCATTCAAGAGAGCCTTTCCATTTTTTGACAACGAAAAATTCTGGGCCACCCACATCCTTGAATTAAGAGAACAGTGCGCAGCGCTGTTCGAACAACCACTTCGATTGATTTACTGATACTTTTGACTCGACAGCACCGGATTTGAATAAATTTTCAACCACGCCTCCCGCCAGGGTTCAGGACAACCTGCCTGTTTTACTTCAAATGCCGAACGATGATCCTTATCCATCAGTTCTGCTTCAACAGCACCGGCGATCGGCTCCTGAGCGTATAACTGCTGATGCGCGAAGAAATTGATGGGCCTTAAGGTCGCATTGCATAGCACTTGTCGATCAACCTCCTCAACAACCTGCTCGAGCGTAGCATAATCATTTCCTAACAACTGCCCCAGGCGCAGCACGACACGACCCTTAGCCCCGCTCAATCCCCGCACCAGGCTCACCAGATCCTCTCCGGGTTTTTTATTATAGATCCCCGATTCATCGGTTTCGGTTAGCTCCCTGGCTTTCAGTTCATCACAGGGATCAAATTCATAAGAAAGGCTCATGGGCACAATATTCAAGGCGATCAGCGCGTCATCCACGGACCCCTTGCGAAGACTCAGCTGCAGCATTTTCAATACGGAAATGTCGGTACGATCAATACCATCCTTCGCCCGGCCTTCTCTCTGAGCCAGCCAGACAGACTGACCTGCCTGAATAGATTCTCTAATATAAACCGAAGCCGCCACCAGCTCAGCATATTGCTGGCGCGAACTGGAACTGCTTCTACTGATAAAAAAGCTCTTGTTCAATCGCATAATATCGGTAACAAAGGGTATCTGGTTCAGATTATCACCCACTGCGGTACGAACAGTGGATAAACCATTAAGGTGAAGCGCATAGTTAAGCAACATGGAGTCGCAGGCAATATCTCTATGATTACTGAGGAAAAGATAACCTTTACCTGGTTCAAGCTGGTCTAATCCCTCAACCCTAAATTCCTGGATACTATAGCCAACCAGTTCAGCGGCAAAAACAGCCATTAAATCCTGAAACCCTGATATCGATCGGATTTTTCGAAACCGGTACTTCAAATACACACTGGCAAAGCGCCGGCAGCCTGCTGCTGAAATTCGATTTAGCCACCCGAACCGCCATTTTGACAACATGGTCAAAAACTCCGAATCTTCGGACAATCTCTTGAGGACTTCCGGAACCTGGTCATCTTCAAACGGTTTCAGAAAATCTACTGCCTGGTTCATAGCATCGTGCTCAAATTCTATACTGATAGGCCATTATAGGTCTTATGAGGCAAAAATCCTGATACTTTTGTGCACACAACACTCTGTTTTCAAACGTTGCGTTGTGCGCCATCTGGCTGAAATCACCGCTCTATCATAGGATCCACCACGACCAACAAACCCTATACGGCAGATTAGGCCTGGATCAGAACCCACCTCAGGCTATATAAAGCAGCAACTCCCAGAGTCCTGTCTTGTGAGCATTGATTGAAATTCAACTAGTTGCCTTAGGCAAAAGAACCTGGCTGAATCAGTAATGAAAAACCCAGAGAAATCAGTACCAGAAAAACCAGCGTACGGATTGATCTATCAGGGATAGCTGGCAGGAATTTCTCAGCCACAAGGGTCGTGATAATGACCACCGGTAGAGAAAACAGCGCCGTTGCCAGTACCTCGATGGTTAGATGGCCTGAAAAACCAGCGATCACTGTTCTCAAACCGGTGGAAACCAGGAAAATTGCCAGTAAAGTCGAGCGAATGGATATGATTGTCATGGGCTGCCGATACAGGTAATACGCAATGGGCGCACCGGCAGCGCTATACAATCCACCAAACACACCACCTAGTAATCCCACCCACACCGACACATGGCTCTTAGACTGAACGGCCAAAACCATCGGCTTTGCCATCATCAATGATCCCGCCACGATTACCATCAAACCGAGTATGTAGCGCAGAATGATATCGTTTTCACCACTGAGATAGTCCAGCAACTGGTATCCCACAAGTAGACTGGGAATCAACCCGTACAACAATGGCCGGAATATCTGGCTCTGTACCTGGCGATAGCTTCGCCGTAACGCTATCGCTGCATGACTCATGGATATAATCGCTATGACAGCGGCAGAATAACTGATCTCAACAAGGTTCACGGCTGTGGTCACGGCAACAAGCACCAGGCCGAGAGCAAAGCCGGTAATCGTCTGGACTGCGGCCGCGACTGCTACAATCAGGAGAAATATAATTAAGGTTTCCAGTTCCACTTTAATTTTCCGTTAAACTATATTGCGCTCTTTAATTAAAATCAGGTGAACATGGATCTAGAATTAGTGGGGAAACGCGTACTGGTCACGGGAAGCCACCGCGGCACCGGTCAGATAATTGCAAAACAATTTGCTGCGGAAGGGGCCCAGGTTATTCTACACGGAATGACCCAGGATCAAATAGCCCAGGCACGGACTGAAGTCAGTATTGCAGATGCCGTATGGGGCGATATCAGCACAACCCAGGGAACCCAGGAGGTGCTGGACCAGCTACAGGCCATGGGCCACGATCTCGATATCCTAGTCAATAATTATGGCACAGCAGCGCCAGGAGAATGGGGTCAGCTCAGTACCGAAAAGTGGATTACTATTTATCAACATAATGTGTTATCTGCCAGTCGGCTGATCGATGCCCTGCTGCCACAGATTAAAGCATCCAAACAGGGTCGCATTATTAACCTGGGAACCATCGGGTCAACCAGGCCCAATGCCAAAATGCCTCACTACTACGCCGCCAAAGGCGCTCTGGCGAATCTAACTGTTAGCCTGGCGAAGGCACTTGCCGGCTATAATAGCACCGTCAACCTGGTCTCTCCCGGACTCATCCGAACGCCGGAAGTTGAATCTCAATACGCCCGGATAGCGCAGAAAAAAGGCTGGGGCGAGACGTTCCAGGAAGCCGAACAGCAAATTACAGCAAATTATTTCGCCAATCCTCTGGAGCGCATTGCAACTCGCGAAGAAGTCGCCGATGTCGTACTGTTCCTGGCCTCTGCACGAGCCAGTTTTGTCAATGGTCAAAACATTCGCGTCGATGGCGGCGCAGTGGATATTGTCTAATGTTATGGATAAAAGTATTGCATGTACTCTTTGTCATCGCCTGGCTTGCCGGGGTGTTCTACCTGCCAAGAATCTGTGTGCATTATGTAGAGGGCCTTGATAATGGGGAGGATGTAAAGCGATTAACCATTATGGCGAGTAAATTACTCCATTTCTCAACTGTAATGGCATCTGCTGCTATTGTTGCTGGCATGATACTTTGGCTGTATTACGACATCAGTGGCCTGTGGCTGCATGTCAAACTCCTATTTGTCGCTCTGTTGATATGCTATCACTACCAGTCCTACCGCTATATGCAGCAAATGCGCAACAATCAAATAATCCGAACCTCCCTATTCTTCCGGATTTATAACGAAACCGCCCTGCTACTGGTTCTACCCATTTTGATTCTAGTGATTGTCAAACCATTTTATTAACCCCCTGGCCGACAGATTTAGACCCAAACCACGTAGAAGCTGTAATTCTCAGATCTGGTAGGAGCTTTATATGAAAACGACAAGATTACTGACCTCAGCCACAATACTGCTAGTGATCACCTGGTGCTCATTTCTATCAGCAGACCCAAGGACCAGAATACTGGCCCGGATAGACCAAAATGGCGACGGCATGATAGACCAAAGCGAATTCAAAGCACCCCCTCACCGAGGTCATAACAGAGCCGGTGGCATACTAAGCAGGGCTGATACTGACAATGATGGCAACATCAGCCGGGACGAACTCGATTCGATGAAAACGAAAATAAAAGAACACGCTATAGCGAACCTGGAGCGCAGAGTAGAAGATCTGGATAGTATGTTCATCGCGGCAGATGCAGATAACGACAAACTTGTCTCAGCCGAAGAACTTCGGCTATTGGCTTTCCAGAAAATGGATTCCAACGCAGACGGATTTATCTCCGTTGATGAGATGAGGAAACCCGAGCGCCCGATTATGGACCAGCGTTCACAGCGAGGCGGTAAGCCACATCTTAAACATCGCCCCGATATGGAATCTGAATAGCCTGTCGTGCCAGATGATGAAGCAGCATTAATGGTCGCAGTATCCAAAGGAAACCAGGATGCCTTCCAACAGCTGCTTCACGTTCATGTGGACGCCATCAATCGATTTGCACGACGTATGTCAGGAAATTCACACGAAGCAGATGATATTACTCAGGAGACCATGTTGAGGCTTTGGCAACACGCACATAAGTTCGATCCGCGTCGATCAAAACTTACCACCTGGCTACACAGCATTGCCCGTAATCTTTGTATGGATCATCATAGAAAAAACGCTCGTTTTACGCCCTTGGAGGAACGTTCTGATGATCTATGCAAAGGCGCAACCCGTGGTGAACCTGAAACCCGTGGTCCGGAGATTAATCTACATACAATTCAGACCGAAAGCCTGGTGCACGGTGCATTACTGGGCCTCCCCGAGCGGCAACGAAGTGCCCTGGTGTTAAGTTACTACCAGCAACTGCCTAACCAGGCTGTCGCTGAGATTCTCGCCGTGAGTCTCTCGGCGACAGAATCTTTACTTGCCAGAGCACGCCGGAATTTAAAACAAATACTGGATGATAGTCATGGTACATAACAGGCTGGCCGATCTGCTAGCTGCCTACGGCAGCCACATAGAGAACTGGCCAGAACATGATCAGATGCTCTTTTCAGAGCGCACAGATGATATTCAGATAACTGAGAAATTTATCGAGGCGCAGCGCCTGGATCAACAATTAGACAGCTTCGCAGTCAGCAGCAATCCTAATTTAAAAGCCCTTATTACAAGCAAAATTAAACTGCATCTGGTTGATAGATTTTACCAATGGCTCGTTCCTAATAGCTGGAAACTCGCCTGGCAGCCTGCCATAGCCGCCATGCTTGTTGTCCTCCTTGGCTTTAGTATCGGCATTCAGGTGGAGCAACCCAGTCCACTGGCAAGCAACTGGGAAGACCAATTGTATTGGGCGGCTTTTGCCCCCGAGGATGACGCTTATGAATAGCACCTGGATTAAATCGTTACTGATTCTCAGCCTGGCTGTGAATCTGATTGTGCTGGGGTTCGAAATTGCGCAGAGAACGCGGCCCCATCCAAGTCTGTCACGAACAGGCCCGCCGCCACCTTTTCATCCAAGGATGCTGGAGAATCAAATCAGTAAAGAAACAGGCCAGGCTGTCCGTCGTGCCATGGCAAAACAACGTCGTGATGCCGAAGGATCGCTCGAAGAACTGCATCGCACCCGGCGTGCCTTCTATCAGGCGCTCCTTAAATCACCACTATCCAAGGAACAGATAGCGGCCACTAACCAGGCCCTGCTCAAGGCCTCAACTGAATATATGGTTATCTCACAGGAAAACATGATCCAGGTCATTCAAACCATTCCAGCAGCACAACGTAAACTGGTTCTGAACAGAATAAAAAACAAATTCACGGGTTCACAGAATCGATTCAAAAACCGCCCGAACCGGCAACAGGATTCCCGCGGGCCGCATTAGTTAGTGCGTAGCTGTTATACTCCTGCCTTTACCCAGGAGCCAGAACAGCGTGGTCAGCAGTGCACTCTCATCACTTTTTCAAAAGTCCTTGGCGCTAAAGGAAAGCCAGCGGTTTAAGACAGCTGCAGACGAATGGGTGTCGCCCTGCGAAATTGCCAGAGACTTAAACTGGGTTTATTGGCGACCCTTGGTCCAAACCCATCCCGTGAGTTTCAGTGGCCTGGCAAATGCCGTCAGTGCCCCGATCCACCCAGATATTAGCGCTTTTTACAGTTCTTTCTGGTCGGGGCCCATAGAAACCATGAGTCGAGAAGGACGAGTCAGCCTGATACAACTCTGGAACGAAAAAGATTTTGAACGGTTAATTGGAAACCTGGTGGGTCACTATCTCGAACAGAGCCGGGCAGGCCGCCAGTTTACCGTTTTTATTGCCACCACAGAGCCAGATTCAGAACTGTTCCTAAGTATTGATAATTCCTCCGGCCAGGTTATGTTAGAAGAACCCGGGAAAAGCCCTATAAGGAAGATAGAGGAAAACATCACTAACTTCCTCAACCGTCTTGAAGCCATTGACTCAGAGCCAGTCATCTACTAACCAGAGCCTCCAGTATGACCCAATTGACACTAGCACCCATACATGAGATTTCTGGAGAAGTTCGGCTACCCGGTTCAAAAAGCCTGTCCAACCGAGCACTGTTACTGGCAGGCCTTGCCAGAGGGCCTACTCGGATCACGAATTTACTCAAAAGTGAAGACACACAGCGCATGGTCGAGGCACTTCTGCAACTCGGTGTTCATATAGAGCTGAGCAATGACTGGGCCGAATGCACCATTCATGGCAATGCTGGGTTGTTTGATGCGCCGCTAAATCAGCGTTTTTTCATGGGCAATGCGGGCACTGCAATTCGCCCCCTCACCGCTGTCCTGGCACTCATTAAAGGCCGCTGGGAAATTGATGGCGACACCTATATGCGCAAGAGACCCATCCATCATCTGGTTAACGCCCTGCGGCAGTTGGGAACACCTGTAAGCTATCTCGGCGAACAAAATTGTCCACCGCTAATGATACAAGGGGGACGGCTGCAAGGTGGCGATGTCAGTGTTTCAGGTGATATATCCAGTCAGTTTCTCACCGCTCTACTGATGAGTCTGCCTCTGGCAAAACAAGACAGTTTAATCATTGTAAACGGGCAACAAGTCTCAAAACCATATATCGAACTCACTCTGGACTGCATGTCCCGCTTTGGCGTAGAAGTTAAAACCATCGAACACAGCTATCCAGTAACGGGCAGGCAGGAATATCAATCTCCTGGAGACTATCTGATCGAAGGTGATGCTAGTTCAGCTTCCTACTTTCTGGGAGCAGCTGCAGTGGCGGGCAATATCAAAGTCTATGGTCTTGGCAGAGACTCCATACAAGGCGACCTGGCTTTTGTTGATGTGCTTGAGAAAATGGGCGCGCGCGTTAAAAAACTCGACCAGGCAATTGAAGTTAGCAAAGGTCCACTCACAGCAATCGATGTCGACCTGAATCATATCCCCGATGCCGCCATGACGGTCGCCATGCTTGCCTTGTTTGCCAAGGGCACGACTTGCATACGCAACATCTATAACTGGAGAGTAAAAGAAACCGATCGTATGACAGCGATGCAGACCGAACTCAGCAAACTAGGTGCTATAGTCAAAACCGGCAGTGATTACATCTGTATTACACCGCCTGAAAAAATAAATGAAGCGAGAATCGATACCTATGGTGATCACAGAATGGCGATGTGTTTCTCTCTGGCGTCGTTAAGCGGTGTCCCCGTGACGATCAACGATCCTGAGTGCACCGCCAAGACCTTTCCTGATTACTTCGACGTACTAACGAGCATCAGCAACCAATCGCGTCGATGACTTGGGCTTGGCGGCGGCGCCAAGATCCTAGCCAACTGACACTGCTCCTGACAGAAATGCTAGAATTTCAAAGCAGGCGGTCGTAAACACCCTGAATACTAGAGACTCGATCAGGGCAGTAGATGGCTGACCGCATCCCTTTCTTCCAATAACTCCGCCTCTGTGTCGGTCATTCGTGCCCTTGAAAAAGGATTAATCTGCAAACCCTCGACAATCTTCCAGTCACCGTCACTGCAGATACACGGATAGGAGTAGATCAAACCTTGTGCAATTCCGTAACTACCATCCGAGCAGACGCCCATACTGACAATCTGCTGGGAACTTCCCCTGGACCAGTCTCGCATATGCTCAATGGCCGCATTAGCAGCAGATGCCGCACTGGACAAGCCTCTGGCCTCAATGATGGCCGCACCCCTTTGCTGCACCGTGGGAATAAAATTGTCTTCGATCCAACCTTGCTCAACCAGATCACTGGCCATGGTACCTGCAACCTGGGCGTTAAATATATCCGGGTATTGGGTTGCAGAATGATTACCCCAGATAGCCAAACCTGCAATGTCATTGATAGATGTTCCGGTCTTCTGAGCCAGTTGGGTCTTGGCCCGATTATGATCCAGCCGTGTCATAGCCGTGAACTGTCGAGGATTCAGGTCAGGCGCGTTTCGCTGCGCTATCAAACAATTGGTATTAGCCGGGTTACCAACCACGAGTACTTTCACTGAACCGGCAGCATGATCGTTAAGGGCCTTACCCTGTACTGAAAATATCTGTGCGTTCGCTTCCAGCAGGTCTTTCCTTTCCATGCCCGGGCCCCTTGGCCTGGACCCGACCAGAAGGGCAAAATTCGCGCCTGCAAACGCAGTATCCGGGTCATCTGTTGCGACAATGTCTTGAACCAGCGGAAATGCGCAATCCTCTAACTCCATGACGACCCCGGCTAATGCGCCCATTGCTGGCGGGATTTCCAGCAACTGCAAAATGATGGGCTGATCTTCTCCCAGCATCTGACCAGAGGCAATCCTGAAAAGAAGCGAGTAACTGATCTGGCCGGCGGCGCCTGTAACGGCTACTCTTAAGGGTGATTTCATAAAAACTCCTGTTTGCGACTGGCGCTATACGTTTACACTTGGGGTATTCGTCTACGATAGTCTATTCGACTAGAGTGATTCCCCAATTACCCAACCAGGGTAATTTCCCGCGGCGAGTATAACACCCTTTTAACGAAGCAGCGTCTATGCCGCGAGGTTAATTCAACTGAAAAGGCAGCGGAATGAAAGCAGGCGTGTAATCCCCGTATCAAAGCGCGCCTGCAAGGCAGCTAAAAGAAATTTACGCCTGCCTAGGTAAATTCTTAAAGCAGACTAACCAATATGCCACAATTTTAATTTCCAGTTTATCTCCATTGTCTTATAACTGAAATTAATTGTATAAATTTCAATGGCTTAATATAACTCTCGTGCCCATCAAAGACCCAGCCACTTGACTTTATAGCCGTGAATGTTAACGTCATCGACCCCTTTTTGTATTCCGCTATCAGGCAACAAGCGGTACTCTGCAAAAAGCGATAATTGCTCTGCACTGGCTAAAATCAGTCGCGCCACTGGCACACTGAACAGCACTGGCGTACTGATAACTCATAAGAGTGGATATATTAATGAGACTGGATTCAAAAACCGGGCTTCCAGACCCAATTGGTTTGTATCATCCTAATCAGGAAAAAGACGCCTGTGGCGTAGGCTTTGTCGCCCATATTAAAGGCCAGGCCAGTCATCAGATTATGCTCGATGCCTATAAGGTAAACAGCAGAATGGATCATCGTGGCGGCTGCGGCTTTGAAGAAAACACCGGTGATGGCGCTGGTATTCTTACAGCCATACCCCAGGCTTTCTTTAAAGAGGTGACATCGAACCTGGGTTTCTTGCTACCGCCATCAGGACAGTACGCAGTTGGCAACATTTTTCTGCCTACCGATGAAAGCCAACGCAATAATTGCAAACAAACCATCGAATCACTGGCTGGCGAAGAAGGTTTAACGGTACTGGGCTGGCGCAGCGTACCGATCGAGCCTGATACTGCTGATGTAGGACCTGCTGCCATGGATGCCATGCCCGCAATTGAGCAGTGTTTTGTCAAGCAACAGTCAATTTCTGACGAGGCCGGCTTTGAACGGGCGCTCTTTGTATTCAGAAAACGATTTACTCAGGTTCTGAGAACCCTCGAAACTCTCAGCCAGGCCCATCTGGTATATGCCTGCAGCCTATCGCCCAGAGTCATTGTCTACAAGGGTATGCTAACGCCAGGCCAGCTTTTCCCTTTCTATCCAGACCTGCTCAGTGAAAACTACACCACGCATCTGGCGATGGTGCATTCGCGATTCAGTACTAACACCTTTCCTTCCTGGGATCGCGCCCAGCCGAATCGATTCATGAGCCATAACGGCGAAATTAACACCCTGATGGGTAACAAAAACTGGATGACCGCGCGCGAAGGCGTGGTCAAGTCGCCGTTGTTTGGCGAAGATATTTCTAAAATATTTCCCATAACAGAAGCAGACTGCTCAGATTCAGGTACGTTTGACAATGTTCTGGAGTTCCTGCTCATGTCGGGTAGAAGCCTGCAGGAGGCCGTGATGATGTTAATCCCGGAAGCCTGGCAATCTGATAACCATATGGATGAGGTAAAAAGAAACTTTTATGAGTATCACTCAGCTCTCATGGAACCCTGGGATGGTCCGGCATCCATAGCCTTTACCGATGGAAGATATATCGGCGCTGTACTCGATCGTAATGGCCTGAGACCTTCGCGTTATTACCTTACCCATGATGACAAAGTCATCATGGCCTCTGAAGTCGGTGTTCTGCCATTGGATCCTGCAAACGTCAAATTTAAAGGACGACTTCAGCCCGGCAAGATGTTTTTAATTGATTTCGACCAGGGCCGGTTAGTACCCGATGAGGAGCTTAAACAGGAATACGCATCAAAAAGACCCTACGGAGACTGGCTGAAACGTCAAGCCCTGGGTTTAACAGATTTTGACCTCCCCAAGCAGGAACTGCCGCAATCATCCATTGCATTACTCAGCCGCATGAAAGCATTTGGCTACACAACGGAAACCCTGCAATTCATGCTCCTGCCTATGGTGACTGACCAAAGAGATCCTCTGGGTTCAATGGGTAACGATTCTGCACTGGCCTGCCTGTCAGACAAATCACGCATGCTGTACGACTACTTCAAGCAACTGTTTGCTCAGGTTACTAACCCCGCTATCGACTGTATCAGAGAAGAAATCGTCATGTCCTTGGCCTGTTTTATCGGTCCAGAAGGTAATTTACTTCAAACCAGTGAGCAGCAAGCCCACCGGTTAAGAATTGACCATCCGATATTAACTAACGAGGACTTATCCCGACTGCGACAGGGATCGAAAAGAGGCTGGCAGAGCAAAACCATCGATATCACTTACCCGGCCAAGGAGGGTGAGCAGGGCTTGACCCAGGCACTGGACCGTATCTGCGCGGAGGCCACAGCGGCGATCGAAGCCGGTATCGCCCTGATTATTCTATCCGACCGGAAACTCGACGAATCCAGACTGGCACTAAGCGCGTTACTGGCCTGTGGTGCAGTTCATCATCATCTGGTGGCAACGCATCAAAGAACCCAAATCGGTATTCTTATTGAAACCGGTGAAGCAAGAGAAGTTCACCATTTCTGTCTGCTAGCTGGTTACGGTGCGGATGCAATCAATCCCTATCTTGCCTTCGAGTGCCTCTGGCAGGCAAGGCAGGACAGCATTTTAGACGCGGAAACATTCCCTGATATGAACAGCCTTATTGTTAGCTATAAAAAAGCAGTATCTAAAGGCATGCTCAAGGTCATGGGGAAAATGGGCATATCAACGCTGCAATCCTATAAAGGTGCCCAGATATTCGAGGCCATTGGCCTTGCAGATGACATTATATCCCGTTGTTTCTGCGGGACAGCCAGTCGAGTGGAAGGTATCAATTTCTCGGTGCTTTACCAGGAATCCCTGTTAAGACATCAGCTTGGATTCCCGACACGGTCGCAGGATGATACCAAAACCCTGCCGAATCCAGGCGACTTCCACTGGCGTAATGGTGGTGATACGCACATGTGGGACCCCAGCAGCATTTCTAATCTGCAGATAGCATCGCAGAATAACGATAACAACGCTTATCTATCTTTCTCATCCCATGCCAATGAGCAGGCAACTCGCAGGGCCACACTGCGCGGCCTATTCAAATTCAACAAGGATTTGCAGCACGCTATTCCAATTGCAGAAGTTGAACCGGCCAAGGAAATTGTTAAACGATTCTGCACAGGCGCCATGAGCCTGGGCTCGATTTCAACTGAAAGCCATGAATCACTGGCAATCGCAATGAACCGAATAGGCGGCAAGTCAAATACGGGGGAAGGTGGTGAAGACCCAGGTCGATTTGAACGCATGGCCAATGGCGATTCCAAGCGATCGGCCATCAAACAGATAGCTTCGGGCCGGTTTGGCGTCACTATCTGGTATCTGAGCAATGCAGACGAGTTACAGATTAAGATCGTGCAAGGTGCTAAACCCGGGGAAGGTGGGGAATTACCCGGCGGTAAGGTCGATGACTATATTGCAAAAATCCGCCATTCTACCCCCGGCGTCGGTTTAATCAGCCCACCGCCGCACCACGACATCTACTCCATTGAGGACATTGCCCAGCTTATTCATGATCTCAAGAACGCAAACCCTCAGGCTCGAATCAGCGTCAAACTCGGATCAGAAATCGGCGTAGGTACTATTGCCGCCGGCGTCACCAAAGCCAAATCTGACCATCTTGTCATTGCCGGTCACGATGGAGGAACCGGTGCATCGCCACTAACCTCTATCAAACACGCAGGTATGCCCTGGGAACTAGGACTGGCAGAAACCCATCAAACACTGGTGATGAATAACTTAAGGTCTCGAGTTATTTTGCAGACAGATGGACAACTTAAAACAGGTCGTGATGTAGCCATTGCAGCGCTTCTCGGCGCTGAAGAATTCGGTTTTTCAACGGCACCATTGATTACACTGGGTTGCATTATGATGCGTAAATGCCACCTTAATACCTGCCCAGTTGGCATAGCAACTCAGGATCCAGAGCTTCGGAAAAAATTCAATGGAAAGCCAGAGAGCATAGTCAACTATTTATTTATGGTGGCAGAAGAACTCCGCCAGATCATGGCATCGCTGGGCTTTCACCTTGTTCAGGAAATGGTCGGCCAGAGCCAATTCCTAAACGTTGATTCTGCCATTGATCACTGGAAAACGGCCGGTCTAGACCTGTCCGGCATTCTCACCAAAGCGCCTATTATCTATCAAGGTACAGAAATCTATCGGACCCGGGAACAAAATCATGGCCTGGAAAAAGCCCTGGATAACGACCTCATAAAACGCGCTCAACCGGCCATTGTTGGCGGTGAACGTGTGCGCATTGATCTTCCCATTATTAATACCAACAGAGTGGTTGGCACCATGCTTTCCCACGAAGTCGCCAAAGCAACTAAAGGTGCACTTCTGGCTGATGACACTATCCACATCAAACTGTCAGGCTCAGCAGGGCAGAGCCTTGGTGCATGGCTCGCCAAGGGTATTACCATAGAAATTGAAGGTGATGCCAATGATTACGTAGGGAAAGGCTTATCAGGTGGCAAGCTTATTATTTACCCGCCCAAGGAAAGTAGCTTTGAAGCCGAACAGAATATCTTGCTGGGCAACGTTGCTATGTATGGTGCAACTTCAGGCGAGGCCTTCTTCAGAGGCATAGCAGCTGAGCGTTTCTGCGTCAGGAACAGTGGCGCTATTGCCGTCGTCGAAGGTATTGGCGATCACGGCTGCGAGTATATGACCGGTGGTACCGTCATTGTATTGGGACCAACGGGACGCAACTTCGGTGCAGGCATGAGCGGAGGCATCGCGTATGTCTACGACCCCGGGCAGTGTTTCCAACAGCAGTGTAATAATGAAACTTTCGGACTAGAAGGCCTGAACACGGCAGACCTGAAAACGGTACGTGACCTGATCAGCAAACATCAGGAATTTACAGCATCAACGGTCGCTGGCAGAATACTGACAAACTGGCGTACTGCATCAAAGCACTTCGTCAAAGTTTTGCCAACTGACTACAAACGAATTTTAGACAGCACTCTGGAATCTTCCAACAGCCAGCAGAACCTGACGAGATAGACAAAATGGGCAAAAACACTGGCTTCAAAGAATTCAGCAGAGCAACGGTCCCTTACAGGGATGCCGCTGACCGCCTGGTGGATTACAGGGAAATCTATACCGACCCTGAAGCAAGTCACCTACAGACCCAGGGGGCTCGCTGCATGGACTGCGGCGTGCCTTTCTGCCAAAGCGACCATGGTTGTCCTATTTTTAACCTAATACCTGAATGGAATGATCTGGTTTATCGTGGTGACTGGCACGAAGCGCTTCATCGTCTCCATAAAACAAACAACTTCCCTGAATTTACCGGCAGGGTCTGTCCGGCTCCCTGCGAAGGCGCATGCGTACTGGGGATTACCGATCCAGCCGTGACCATCAAAAATATCGAATCCGCAATCATTGATAAAGGCTTCGAAGCAGGTTGGGTTCAGGCAAACCCACCAAGCCAGCGTACTGACAAGACTATAGCAATCGTAGGCTCTGGCCCGTGCGGGCTGGCAGCCGCGGCCCAGCTCAACCAGGCTGGCCACCGGGTAACCGTTCACGAGCGATCAGACCGATTGGGCGGTTTGTTAATGTATGGTATCCCCAACATGAAACTGGATAAATACCTGATCGAACGCCGCATCCAGCTGTTGCGAGATGAAGGTGTTACCTTCTTAACCAACTCTGATATCGGCCACAGTATTCCGTTACTCAACCTTGTCAGAGATCATGATGCGGTCCTGCTTGCAACCGGTTCAACCCTGGCCAGAGATCTTGACATCGAAGGCCGCCAGGGCGCTGGCGTGCATCTGGCTATGGACTTCCTTACAGCCAGTACCAAAAGCATGCTCGATTCTGATTTTCAGGACGGGAATTACATTTCAGCTAAAGACAAAAAAATCATTGTCATTGGTGGTGGCGATACGGGTACAGACTGTATTGCCACGTCGCTAAGGCACGGCTGCAAGAGCCTGGTGAATTTTGAAATACTCGCTCAACCACCCGAGCATCGAGCCGAGAACAATCCCTGGCCGCTGTGGCCGATAATTCATCGCTTGGATTACGGGCATACGGAATCAGCGCATCTGTTTGGCAAGGATCCGAGGGTTTACTCAGTACTCAGCAAAAAAATTCTTCGCAGCGATAATGGCGCCTTAACCGGTATCGTCACTGTGGATGTTGATCATCAATTCAATGAACTCCCAGGTTCACAACGAACCTGGCAAGCAGACCTGATCCTGCTTTCCATGGGGTTTCTGCAACCCGAGCACTATCTAATTGAATCAGTGACAATGGAACTTGACAATCGTGGCAACTTTCAAGCAAATAAAACTGACTTTCGTACGTCGATAGATAAAGTCTACGCTGCTGCCGATTGCCGACGCGGCCAGGACCTGGTGGTCAGAGCAATCAATGAAGGCAGGCAAGCAGCCAGATCAATAGACACGGATCTTATGGGTAGCAGCCAGTTACCTTGAATCTCTGACTTGAATCTCTGAATAGTTAAACCTAACAGGCTCAAACCAGCCGGCCTGAGCGAAGCCCATCTAAATCCGGTTCGTTTATTAAAACTCGCAGGAAAATGAATGCAACGATTCGCTACCGTTGGGGGTTACCACCCTTATTTCTATCGAGCCCGCCCCGGTTTCAACACTATCCAGAGGCGCAAGCCCAATGACAATACTGGCCGGGATGTACCCATTGCCGAAAGTATAAGTATCCTGACCTGTTATCTTACAGGCAGTACTATCAGCCGTGATCGCAACCGTAGTCCCCACTGCCAGGCTGGCATTAAAACGATCAGAGATATCGACGATGACTGATCCTGATCCTGATCGTAATTCGACCGTGTCTCCAATACCGGCAGCAACCTCACTATCGCGCCAACCGATACTAAAATCCTGCCCCTCAGGCACCAGGGTTCCAGCGTTAGTATAAACATCAACCCATGCATCAAATTTACCCGGGGCAACGCCTTCTTCGTCTCCCTTGATGGAAACAGAGTCAATCCATTCTGAGGTGGCAGCGTCACGTAAACCGAACTTTGCAAATGAATCGGACATCACTAAAACAAGATCGCGGCGGACATTCACCAGGTCTCTACTGCAATATCGTTCCTCCTCACTGCACGGATCAACATCGTTATCACAGGTATCTGCTCTGTTACTGACCGCTTCCGGACACAGGGTGCCATTATAGATTCCATTACCCTCGTTGAAGTAACCATCCGTGATGAAATCAACAAAGGTCTCTTCTTCACCGCCCTGCTGATAACACTTATCAAGTATTTCCCCCGCATCGGTCACCGGTGATCGCGGGCCATAGCAGGAGGGGTTTTCAAAATTCCTTGAACCATCCGCAGCGGGATCGCCATTTGCGAAAACATTATCTTCATTTAAATCATGAAAAGCCTCTGGCAGGTCAACGAAGGGGTCGCCAAAATCATACAAACCATTGCCATTGGTATCGATAAAGGTTTCCTCACCCTGGGCAAATGCCAGTATGGTTCCGCGCGCACCATAAATCTGGCCCAGCCCACCCAGGTAGGCCGATGCTTCCGGCGACTTTAGCCTGGTGCCAGCCATACAGGGACCGACCCTCGAATAGAAAGGTGCAGTTGCCACACCCGGGGTCAATACGGCTGGATCGTCAGGATCATTTAAGCCATCAGCACCACCGGTTTCATCCAGGTACAGACGTGCATAACTAATCAGCAGATCTCCAGTACATTCAGCACTGTCACACTCTATCCCCGAACTGGTCGCAGACCAGTCTCTACTGTCATCTCCACTGCTTTGCAGTAAGCCGCTGCCATCGGCCTTTTCCACTCTGGCAATTGCCAGAGGAACATAATCTGTCATCCCCGCACCGGTACCATCAATAGTAACTGGCTCATCGACGATCCAGGGTGACGGGCAATAAGCAATACCTATTTCCTGAACAGCGGTATTCGGGTTAACCGGTAGCCTCGGTTCCTGACTGGTGAAGGCAACCGAACAGGCACCAGCTGTCGTGTTGCAGGAAGACTCAATTGCACCAAATTCGGTTCTAAACTGAACTGTAGAATTGTCCGGAACAGGATTATTGAAAGCATCCGCCAAGCGAACGGTTACCTGAGTGGTTGCACCGTCATAACGGTCGCCTTCTATATTCAGGTCTGCTGCAACCAGCGACATACTGTTCTGATCAGGTATGCCGGTATTGATTGACAGTCCATCAGACAGCGTTTCCAGCGAAGTTGCATCATCCGCTGTCTCGCCATCGCCATCCAGGTCAACATCAACACTGGCTCTGACCCGCACCGTTGTAGCTATCAGACCTGCCTGAACCAGCGCCGTGACATAACCTTCGCTATCGGACAGATCATCGGAGCCAACCAGGCTCACTCCCCCTATAGCAGAAGTCAGTTCAAAGCTCACCAGCGCATCGGCAACCGCTAATCCCTGCACATCGAGAACCTGGAACAGGACAATGGCTGTGCTGTCACCTGAGCCTTTGATCTGTATATCGGCCGGGGTGACACTCTCAAAACGGATCGAGCCAATCATTGCAGATAAAACCTCCAAATCACCACTGGCAACCACGCCTGAGCTAAATTCCGTTGCAGTGACGGTATCCAGGCCTTCGCAGCCATCAGCAACATAAGACGAGCTTACAACGCCCAGTACATTAGACGTTCCTGTTGCCGTTATCTGCGCTGTCGCATCGTTCGAACAGTTCGTTGCAAAGCCGACGTCGATACCCGATACCGGGACATTGTCCGCATCAACAACCAGCAGGGTTACAACGGTGCTTCCCAAAGCAGATAGTGGATTTGATGCAAAATCTAACTGTCCCGGATCAAAGGACGTTCCATCACCACAATCAGTCGCCCCTGTCCCGCCTGTGCAGATGCCTAATTGCAGACCATCGATACCCAATTCAAACTGAATGAGTTCGGTTGTGCTGCCCACAATCACGGCTAAAGTGCCGTTTTTCGAGGCTAACGAGTCCGGTGCCAGCAATTCATATTGCGCCGTACCATCGGCTGAAACCATTTCATGGCTGGATTCTCCCGGGTCGTTGCTGGTGGAAGGTCGAAGAGATCCCAGGGTGGTGCTGATGAATATTTTTCTATTCTGAAGCAGGTTTCCAGAAGAATCAGTCACCTGAATCAATACCGTTGCCGGATTAGCCGTCGTCACAACACGAGCTACATCTTCATCTACCGATATGCTGTTGAACGACACATTAACAGTGGCTGGTGCTCCGCCCTCCTCGTTTCCCAGGCTGGCGTAGACCACCGAGTCTGAATTGAAAGTCTGGCCCTCTATGATAATAGAGGCTTTGGCTGTACCGGCACCGGAAACCGACCCTGCAGTCACTGCCGCACGTGCTATCCCATCGCTATTAGTCAATGTCAGGCCATTCTGCGGATACAGGGTACCTACATTACCGTCCAGTTCAAACTGCACAATCAAATTCGCGACAGGTGTGCCATCTGACTGGCTAACAAGCGCCTCTAACTCTCCCGTATATTCAGCATCCAATTCAACACTCGACGAAGGGTTATTGGTATCCAAGGTCACCGAAATTAAAAGATTACTTGAGCCTTCACCCACAAAAGGCTCATCACCCAGGGATTCAAATGCGATGGTATTGCCTGCATTGGAGGCAAGCGCCGTACCGGCAATAACCGTGCTGGCAGCTATAGAGCCAAATCCCGCTGAAGTACCGGCCAGGATAGTGGTCGCTGCAACACCCGCTCGGGTTATATTTTCTGTTTTGCTCAGTCGACCCTGCCCAGTCAAAATGAATTTGACTAAAGCACCGTCTATTAATTCACCCCGGTCATTTTGTACCAGGGCTGATATTTGAACCAGATTGTCATTACTCACCGACCCATCTGCAACTAATGCCCCCGGGGTTGAATCCACATCAGGATCCCCTAAATAAAGTAAAAGCCGAGCCACACCTAATCCATCAGTCTCAAGTCCAAGGATATCGCTGGTCAACGATTCACCCTCGACTGTAGCCGATGCAGTCGCCTCTCCAGCACCCGCTGTGCTTCCCGCCCGCAATTCGATAACCGCTATACCTGAATCATTGGTCAATGCAGTAAGTACATCGGTAACACCGATGGTCGATGCAAAGGTCACCACAATTGAGGCTACAGGGTCACCACCTGAATCTTTGACTTCAGCCGTCAACTGACCGACTTCATAACCATTTACAGAGGTTAAAGCCTCCCCGTCTCCATTCAAAAGCGATAGTGAAATAGAGCCCGTTCCACCTGCACCTGTGTCCGTATCTGTGCTGCTGATCAGGCCACCCGCTCCCGATCCGCCACTTTCTCCTCCACACGACAACAAAAACGTAACCGTCAGCAGCGTCGCTAATTTCGTTACCAGTCGCAGTACCATGATCTTCTCCATAACATTTTGCTCACTGATCGATCAGGCCAGAAACAAGCCATCGATACCTCTTTCAAAAAAAGATCCACCTAGCCAAAGCCATTCCCGGTAAACGTCACAATCTATCCTAATCCATCTCATATTCTCGATCCATTACAACCCTGGCAACACCACCCAGGCACTATTCCCTCAGCTGCTGGAAGTCTGAATACCATCAGGGACAACACAATTTTCGACCTGCCTGCAGCGTCTGCTGGATTAATTCCGTTGGGACCTCTTCTTCTAGACATGCATTACCAAGGCCATTTAACAAAACGAAGCGCATGCCTTTTCCTGTCGCTTTCTTATCTCTCCCCATGGCTGCAAACAATTGCTCGTTGTTTAAGTTATCCGGTGGCGATATCGGCAATTCAAACTGCAGCAGCAAAGATTTCAAGTATCCGGCATCTTCCCAGGTGATCTTGCCCAATCGAGCTGACAGGTCTGCAGCCATTACCATGCCAACGGCAACAGCTTCACCATGCAACCAAACACCATAGCCAGAAAGTGTTTCTATGGCATGCCCGAAGGTGTGCCCGAGATTAAGCAATGCCCTTAAGCCTGACTCTCTTTCATCCTGAGAAACAACACTTGATTTGATCTCACAACTACGCAGCACCATCTTGGTAATCGCATCTTTCTCCAATGCCAGCAGATTTTTCACATTTGACTGCAGCCAGGACAGGTAACCAGCATCAGCCAATGCGCCATGCTTAATAACCTCAGCCAAACCTGCTCGTAATTCACGCGGCGGCAGGCTGGCCAATACATCCACGTCAATGAAAACCGCGACAGGCTGATGAAACGCCCCTATCATATTCTTGCCAAGTAGATGGTTTACGGCAGTCTTTCCGCCCACTGACGAATCCACTTGAGCCAGTAATGTGGTCGGTATCTGAATTACGTTAACACCACGTTGATAAACGGCCCCTGCAAACCCTGCAATATCTCCTACCACACCGCCACCCAACGCAATAACAGTGGTTTCTCTGGTCTGTCCTGATTCCAGCATCGCGCCAATGATCGCTTCTACCGTCTGCAGCGTCTTGAAACGTTCACCATCCCCAATTAGATATTCGTTCACGGAAAAACCCTTCAAAGCAGCCTTCAACCTATCCAGATACAAATCACCAACTGTCGAATTACTGACCACAAATACTGACTGATGCGAGATATAATCAGCAATCAATTGCGGCTGTTCCAGCAGGGCTCTGCCAATGTGAATCGGATAAGAAGCATCACTCATTTCCACCTGCAAGCGCTTATTCATTTACACACCAATCCACAACCTAATAATTCAGCCATAATAGCTTCTATCATCTTCTTAGCCGGCCTGTTGTCTACATTCACGGTCACATCTGCAACCTCTCTGTATAAGGGGTCTCTTTCCAGCTTTAAATCTGTTAGTACCTTTCGCTTATCTACGTTTTGAAGCAGTGGCCTTCTATTATCGCGGGCCGTTCTATTGAGTTGGGTTTCTACTGTCGTATCAAGAAATAAAACAGCCCCCCTTTCAATCAAACAACGTCGATTTTCAGCCTTTAAAATGGCCCCCCCTCCGGTTGCCAGCAACAGTCCTGGCACCGGGGTTAGTTCCTCAATTATTCGACTTTCTCTTTCTCTGAACAGTTGCTCCCCCTCTACATCGAAAATCCAGGCTATGGATACACCACTGCGCCTTTCGATTTCCTGATCGACATCTACAAAATCAAGATCTAACCGACTCGCTAATTTCTGCCCTACAGTTGTTTTACCCGATGCCATAGGGCCAACCAGAAACAGGCTTTTATAGGTCTGCAAATACATAGGCTAGTCTTCTATCTGCGGACTATCTGACTGCTTTAGATTCACGAATGATCCGCGGTGTAATAAAGATTAATAATTCATCTTTATCCTTTGTCCTCGCGGAATTTCGGAACAATCGGCCAACAAAGGGTAAATCCCCCAATATGGGTGTCTTCAATTGAATGAGATCGGTTCGGGTCTGATATAGGCCACCCAGGACAACGGTTTCACCATCATTAACAAGAACCTGGGTTTCAATACTTTCAGTATCAATCGCAGGCGGGCCATCAGCAGTGGGGTCACCTCTTGAATTATTGGTAACATTTAATTCCAATATAATGCGATCATCAGCTGTAATCTGCGGTGTTACGGTTAACCCGACCGTAGCACTGATAAAACTGGTTGCCGTCGCGCCACCGCCGGTATCTTCCTGATAGGGGATCTGACTGCCTGAATTAACCGATGCGGTGTGTTTATCTGAAGTGATAATAGTGGGCCTCGACACAGTCTCTCCCATGCCCTCACTTTCAAAAAGCTGCAATTCCAGGTCCAGAAGAAAATCATCGTTAACCAGACCAAATGCAAATCCGCCGGTCCTTCCTGAACTGGTTCCAAGATCAACAATAAGATTATTATCCGGTTCATTACCGTCTCGGAACGCCTTTACCGTTTCCAGCGAATTACCATACTGGAGTCGGGTTCCGTCATCATAGACACGGCCCCCGTAGGCACCCCACCGAATCCCGGCTTCACGCTTAAAACTGTCACTGGCCTTTACTATCCTGGCTTCAATAAGCACCTGCCGGACGGGGATATCTAACTTTTCTAACAGTTCCCTGAACTGGTTAATCTTATCAATGGTTTCCGTGAGAATAATTGAGTTTGTTCGATCATCGACAATGACCGATCCGCGACTTGATATGAACCCTCGCGGGGCTGTCTCCTCACCTCCGGATGCACCCATGTCCTGGCTACTCGAAGCATCGCCTCCCGGGGAGAACAGACTCAGAATTTCAGAGGCATTTGCATACTTCACTTTTATTATTTCGGTGCGCAATGGTGCCAAATCAGATATCTGTTGCAGGCTCTCCAGCTCCAACTTTGCCCGGGCTGCTAATTCAGTAGCAGGGGCAACCATCAAAACATTGCCCTCCATGCGCTTACCCAGCCCTTTTGTTCGCATCACTATATCCAGC
Source organism: Gammaproteobacteria bacterium (assembly GCA_012960535.1). Classification (GTDB taxonomy): domain Bacteria; phylum Pseudomonadota; class Gammaproteobacteria; order Pseudomonadales; family Azotimanducaceae; genus UBA9926. Next base: position 233,997 of record DUBB01000014.1, on the reverse strand, counting down.
GCCTGATCCCAAGGAACATTTTGCAATCGCAAGGTGATTCTGCCAGCGACTGTATCGCTGGCAACCAGATTTAGGTCGGTAAACTCAGCTAACAACTGCAGTACAGATCGAATCTCAATGTCCTGAAAATTCAGAGATAACTTTTCTCCACGATACATGAAAGCCCGCTCGCTGGTGGATTCTGAGCCAGAAGCATCCAGAGGCTTCACCTCAAGCGTAAAAAGCGCGTCTGTCTGATAAGCAAGATAATCAAATTCACCAATCGGTTCTATGGTGATGGTACTTGCATCACCCTCAGGCAAGGCATCGACAATTTTTACCGGTGTCGCAAAATCAGCAACATCCAAGCGGCGCTGCAAGGCTTTCGGGATACTGGTATCAGGGAAAGTAACTTTTATTTTACCGCCCTCACTGTTCACGTCTATGCCGATACCGGCATCGGACAACCTGACCATAATTCTACCTTCACCTGCGTCGCCCCGCCTGAAATCCACGTCGAGTATTTGCTGAGATTGGATAGCCATAGAGGCAGCGTTCGATGCGGCTGTTGCATTAACTGCCCTCTCAGGTGCCGACAACTGCTGTGCCCTAACCTGCTGCAGGTCTCTACCTACCAGCAGATAAAGCGTGTTGCCACGCAATCGGGTCTGGTAACCCACCAGCTCACTTAATGCAACTATAACCCGAGTACGATCTTCCGTTTCTAAAACCGTTACATTTCTGGCGTTACCATTGCCTAGCGGATGATATTTTGAAGTAAGATTACTCCGAACTGAGTACAGGTCTAAAGAGATTCTTGCCGGCTGTTCTATGGAATAGCCTGTCGGTTCAGGTGGTGGTCCATCGAAGTTCATCCGAATTTCGGTCTGGTCCCCTGGCAGGGTCGAAAACTCAATGTTCTGCAGGGTCACATCCGCCAAGCTACAGACACTGAGCAGTATCGAGAATACTATGAAACCTCCTTCAGAAAAGCGCTTTAACTTACCTTGCGCCTGTCTCGATAAAATGCCTGTCATATCATTCTCCAACTTATGCTATTCATTGATTATCACTCAGCATTTCAATAGTACGAGGCCTTGGTAACCACCCTCCGACACCATCACTGACAATTTCCTCCAAATCGATTCCTGATTCCCGGATGCGTTTTATCTTTCCCCATTGGGTGCCCATGTAATCACCTATCTGGACTCGATGTACCACACCTTCCTGATCGACAATCAACCCCCAATAGGTCTGATTCCTTGCCAGCGTACCCACCATAGTCAGCGACCCAATATTGAACAGTTCCAACGGCTGTTTAACATGATCAGTCGGCGGGCGAATAAGTGTCCTCACCTGATTCTGTACCCTATCAACAATCACCACGGGTGGTTCAAAAGGGCTACGTCGATTCGCTGCACCATATTTATAGGGCTCATAAGCTTCAAATTCGGGTATAGCCGGAATCGTTCCTCTGGGCTTGGCCGCAACTTCCGCCATAAACTTTCTCAAGTCTCCAGTGTCTGCTGAGTTTCCGCAGGCAGACAACAGCAACACGCCAACGAGAAGCAAACAACGCTGGCAGTGTTTAAGCAAAAAGTGAGTCCGTCTAGCCACGTTCAGCACTATATCGATAAGTTTTGGCGGTTATTTTCATAGTCAGAAGCCCTCTGCCACTGTCAGAACCTTGGCCACTGCCTCCCTTTGGTTTTATTTCAAAATCATGCAAGGTCACTATTCTGGAAAGGTCTGATACATCGCTTACGAAAGCACCCAATTCATGATAGCCTCCAGTCACCTCTATGTTGATAGGTTTTTCTACATAGAACTCAAGCTGTTCTTCCTCCTGCAAGTCGATCTGATTAAAAATAAGTCCATTTGTAATCCCGACTTCCGTAATATCTTCAATTAATCCTGGAATCTCTGTGTCCGAAGGCAGTTTTCTTAGAATAGATTCAAATTTATCTTCCATTTCTTCAGCCTGTTGACGGTAATCCTCCAGCAGGCCAGCCTGCTGGTACTTGGATTCGAACGACTGTCGCAGGGTCTGTTCCTTATTGCCCGCCCGCTCAAGGTCTTTCTGCATATCTGTAATCAGGAAAAAGTACCCTGCCAAGAGGACCATGCTAAAACCAAACACCGCCGCCATTGCCTTTACCGGCGTCGACCACTGTCCAGCCGCGCTGAAATCCAGATCACTTAAATCCAGGTCGCTTATATCAATGTCACGCAGAGACTGTAATACATCCTGAAATGCCATTACTCAGCTTCCTCATTTTTCTTCGGTGAACTGCGCATTACGCTCAGTGAAAACCGACTGGCCAATTCCCCATACCGTGAATCTGCATCAATTTTGGTCACGTTAGGGAGCCTAAACCATTCCGAGGTACTAAAATTACGCAACTGATTAGAAATTCGGTTGTTATCTTCGGCAACGCCACGAATAAAGAGAGTCTCCTTACTCATCTTCACTTCTTCAAAAAAGACCCGGGAGGCTAACTGCCGGGCTAACTCATCAAATAGCCTGACAATGACAGGCCTGTTGCCCTGGAGTTCCTGTATGACTTTCATGCGATCCAGCAATTCCTTGCGCTTTAATTGCATTGCTCGAATTGCATCAATCTTGTTATCAAGTACCGAAATTTCTGAGGTTAATATGCGGTTACGTGCCTCCTGGTTCGAAATTCTATTACCATAATACTGCCACAGTAAAACAACGCACAGCACGCCCAATATCATCAGCCCAGCAATTACATTAATGAATTGTCGTTGCTGTTCTTCACGTACCCGCTGTCGCCAAGGCAACAAATTAATCTTGATATCAGCCACGTCTGTATTCCTGTAATCCCAGCGCCAATTGCATCATTAGTCGAAGCTCCGCAGCGCTAGGCCACAGGCAATCATCATCGCCGGAGCATCATTCATGAGGCTGCGTTCATCGACATCAGGGTTCACGGACATGGCAGCAAAAGGGTTTGCTATTGTGCAGGGAGTTCCAAGCTTTGATTCAACCAGGTCGGCAAGACCTTCGAGCGAGGCAGTACCACCAGCAAGAATAATGTGGTCTACGTCATTATATGCCGTGGCAGAATAGAAAAACTGTAAAGATCGCATGACCTGCTGAACCAGTGCCTCTTTAAATGGCATTAACACTTCAGCTTCATAGCCTTCAGGAAGGCCACCGAACTTTTTCGCATAGCCAGCTTCGGCTACCGTCATGCCATAGTGCCGCTGAATTTCATCTGTAAGCTGCTTACCTCCAAAAAGCTGTTCTCTGGTATAAGGCACCCCTGAACCGGTCAGTACAGATAAAGTCGTCATGGTTGCACCAATATCAACCACTCCAAGGATCTGTTGGGCAGGCACATCATCAGCATCCCGCCTCAGCTGCAGGTTCAACAACTCAAATGATCGCTGCACACAATGCGCTTCAATATCCACAACTTCGGCGGTCAGATTACCTATCTCCAGCGCCTCCACCCGTGCTTCAATATTCTCTCTCCTGCATGCGGCAATGAGCACCTCGACCATCTCAGGATTCTTCTGGCTGGTTCGTTGTACCTGAAAATCCAGGGCCACTTCATCGAGTGGATAAGGAATGTACTGATCTGCATCTTCGTATAACCTGTCTTCGATTTCCGCATCCGACAGATCGACAGGCATTTCAATCGTTTTGGTAATCACAGCCGAACCCGCCACCGCCACCGCCACCGCCTTAACTTTGGTTTTAGCACGTTCCGTTAATCGCTTGGCAGCCAGCCCAACCTCTTCTATCGCTGCGACGTTTTTTTCAACAACAGCATTATCCGGTAGCGGTTCCACACCATAGCTTTCAACTCTCAGACCAGCGTCGCTCTGACTGAGTTCCAGTAATTTAATCGAAGTCGAACTGATGTCCAAACCTAAGATACTTTTCTGCTTCTTTTTGAGGAAACTAAACACGCCGCATTCTCTTGATTTTCTTGCTGTTTCTCGATTAATTGAACATGATGGAACAATACGCTAACGACTCAACTATACTCCACAACTAACCAGAGTCATAATCAAACAGGGACAGGATGCACCTGTCACTGTCTTATTCTAATAGAATCAGAGAGAATAATTTCTAAGCAATTTATCACCTTTGTTCATTAACCAGATCAATCAATACAAATGCTAATCCGAACCCTATTCTGGATACTACTAACGCTTTTCGCTCTGCTGGGCATGGGGCTGGCATCGGCATATCTGTACCTCAATCCGCAAATCCCTGAAATTCAAACATTCACCAATATTAATTTGAAAGCACCATTGAAAATATATAGTCAGGACCAGAAACTCATTCAGGAATATGGTGAGCGGCTACTACCCATTACTTATAACAAAATTCCGAAAACCTTCATTAATGCCTTACTCGATACTGAAGATAAGCGTTTTTTTGTCCACGGTGGTATCGACCTGGTAACCCTGGCTAATGCCACCTGGCAACTGCTCATCAACGCTGGTGAAATCAAAACGGGCGCATCCACGATCACCATGCAACTGGTGAAAAATATTTCCGGCGCATCCGAAATCAGATTCATCAGGAAATTCAAGGAAATGCTGCTCGCGATAAAATTAGAGCAGGCCCTGACCAAACAGGAGATCCTGACGCTTTATCTCAATGTCATCCCGTTTGGCAAACATGCCTATGGTATCCAGGCTGCTGCAAATACCTATTACGGAAAAAACGTGGATCAACTATCGCTACCGCAACTAGCCATGCTGGCCGGAATACCTAAGGCGCCTGAAGCGGGTAACCCCATCAACGGCCCAGTGCGAGCCCTGGAAAGACGAAACCTGATCCTCAACCGCATGTTTGAACAGGGTTCAATTAATAAGGTATCACATCGCAGAGCCGTACAGGCGCCAATAACAGCCAAAGTACACGACAGGAGAATAGACCTCCCCGCACTCTATGTGGCAGAGATCGTTCGATCGAAAATTCTCAATCGATACGGAAGAGCCGCCTACAGTACAGGCTTAATAGTCAGCACCACCATCGACAGCCATATGCAAATTGCTGCAGAAAATGCGCTCATCAAACAACTCAACCTATATGATCGAAGACATGGTTATCGCGGTGCTGAGGCCAGCGGTCTACGCGGAACACAGGCGTACCTGGCAGCCCCCCTTGCCGGTTTTCCAGCCGCTTGGAAAACCAGGCTGAACAAGACCAACCTGGTAGGTAATCAACACCCGGCAATTGTAGTCAAGCTATACCAGGACGCGGTTGATCTGCTGACTAAAGATGATGAGCTAATCAGCATTGAGTGGTCAGAAATGCGCTGGGCTCGACCTTATATCAATGTTAATGCCCGCGGCAAACAGCCCCGAACACCTTCAGATATTGTTCAGGTGGGTGACCTGGTTAGAATCGAGCCCATAGGCCAGGGCAGGTGGGCGTTAGGGCAGGTGCCATCAATACAAGGCGCCTTTATTGCAACCGACCCACAAAATGGGGCGATCAGGGCCATGGTAGGTGGATATGACTTCAGGCTGAATCAGTTTAACCATGTCACCCAGGCCAAGCGCCAGCCAGGTTCAAACTTCAAGCCATTTTTTTATGCTGCCGCGATGGAATCCGGCCTGACAGCGGCCACCATATATAACGATGCACCTGTTGTACTGCCTGGCGGCGAGCTTGAAGAAACTTATCGCCCTCGTAACTCAGGAAACAGTTTCCGCGGTAACATCCGAGTGCGAGAGGCACTGTTTAGATCGATTAACCTGGTGTCACTCCGTATCATCCTGGATTACGGGCCTGAAAAGATAGTCGATTACGTAAGAAGATTCGGGTTTGATACCACGGATTTTCCGAGAAACGTCCAACTCGCCTTTGGCGGGGGTACCATCGCCTTAACCCCTGAAGAGGTTGTTACCGGTTACAGTATCTTAGCTAACGGCGGTGCTGCCGTTAAAACACATCTGATTTCATCAATTCAATCCATTAGGAATGAACAGATATTTTCCGTCGAACCCAAACAACGCTGCCCGCACCCTTGCGATTATTCCAACCCAGCGGAACAGGTTGTGGAACCCAGAGTCGCTTTCATCATGAACAGCATACTGGCCGATACCATCAGAAAAGGAACGGGTAGGCAGGTATTCAGAGAACTCCAGAGAAGCGATATTATGGGCAAGACGGGTACCACCAACGATGCCGATGTATGGTTCTCTGGCTATACCCGGAATCTTGCGGCAACTGCATGGGCCGGGTTTTCTAACAACAGTCCAGTTGGCAACAGAGAGTGGGGCTCTACAACACCCATCGCCATCTGGATCGATTTCGCTAAACAAGCGTTACCCAGTCCATCAGCTTCTGTATTGCAGGTACCCGACGGAATTGTTTCTGTTCGGATTGACCCTGATTCCGGGCTGAGGACTTCGTCATCTGATCCAGACGGCATTTTTGAATTTTTCCGGGCAGAATTATTGCCGGAACAACAACCGGTAAAGGCAGTCAAGGATGAGAAGAGTCCCTACCAGCAGATATTCTAGCTACAATAGGAAAACTAGCTGCCTGAAGAACCCCGGCGGAAGCGTTTATTAAACCGATCAATTCTACCTGCCGAATCGATCATTTTTTGCTTACCGGTATAAAACGGGTGACATTGAGAACAAACATCTAGATGAATATCCTCGCAGAGAGTCGACCTTGTCTCTATAACATTGCCACAACTGCAAGTCGCTTTAATCGCTTCGTATTGCGGATGTGTTTCAACTTTCATAATGTACCCCTGGGCTGGGCTATTTCGACGAAGTCGCAGATCATAACAGAGTATCTGGGATAAGCAAGGATGCGCCGACACAAATGAAGCACAAAAATGAGTAAACCAAAAATCTATTTGGATATAGCCGTGCCAGTGCCGATCCGACGTAGTTTCCAGTACTGGGCCCCTTCCTTTAACGCTCGCCCCGGGATCCGGGTCAGAGTGCCCTTTGGAACCAGGAAACTGATAGGCATTATACTCAGCAGTAGCGAGGATGCTGTAACAGACGTTGAAAGAATAAAACCCGTCCTCGAGATCATTGATCTCGAACCCATTTTCAGTACAACTTTAATCAAAATCTGTAATTGGGCAGCCAACTATTATCTGCATCCCATTGGCGAGGTTTATTTTACCGCCATGACTTCAAAATTACGCCGAGGTCTACCGGTCTCGAAACAAGAAGCGTTCCTTGCTGTCACCCAAGCAGATGAAAACCAGGCAGCACAAATCCTGCAACGCGCTCCCAGGCAGAACAAGATATGGCAGTTAATCAAGGGCCAATCTCTAATCCGAAGATCTGACTTAAAAGCACTTAACCTGACACCCGGCGCCCTGGAACCGCTGATCAAGAAAGGACTCCTGGCATGGCAGAAAAGCGCTCCGCAGGCACCATCAACATCACCGCTCAAGCATCCAGGATTGAGTCTAAACCGCCATCAGCAGGTTGCGATCTCAAATATAAAAGATCCGGGCACGCACCTGTTATACGGCGTTACTGGCAGCGGCAAGACCGAGGTGTATCTGCAACTTATCGAAAAAACCCTGCGCAACGGCAAACAAGCCCTTATTCTGGTCCCTGAAATTTCCCTGACGCCCCAGACCCTGGGACGATTTGAGCAGCGCTTTGCTGTACCGATAGTCACTTTACACTCTGGATTAACCGAGCATCAACGGTCAGCAAACTGGATTGCCTGCTACAACGGTTCAGCAGCCATCATTATCGGAACTCGTTCCTCGGTTTTTGCACCTATGCTAAGACCGGGTCTGATCGTTGTCGATGAAGAACACGATATCTCCTATAAACAGCAAGATGGTTTTCGATACTCTGCCAGAGATATAGCGGTGATCAGAGGTCGCTGGGAAAACATTCCGGTGGTTCTTGGCTCTGCCACGCCATCCCTTGAAAGCCTGCACAATGTGCGGTTGGGCAAATACCAGCTCTCCAGCCTCCCGGAAAGAGCCACTGGAGCAGAAAGGGAGCAATACCAGCTCATTGATACTCGTTTTACTAACAGTCGTTCTTTCCTCGACAAACCAATGACTGATGCCATCGGCAAGGCGCTGCAAAGCGGCAATCAGATTCTTGTTATGATTAACCGACGCGGCTACGCACCGGTACTGTATTGCAATGAATGTCAGTGGATCGCGCCATGTGAACACTGCGATGCCCGACTTACCGTCCATCAGAAACAGGCTGTGCTACGCTGCCACCACTGCGGTTTTCAGACTGACCTTCCAAAAATCTGTGCCAACTGCCGACAACACTCGCTGACACCGGTGGGAGAAGGTACCCAGCGCATCGAAGAATCGCTGAATAACCTGTTCCCCGATTACCCGGTCCTCCGAGTGGACAGCGACTCTACAAAATCGAAACACGCCATGCAGGAACTGTTCGAACAAATCAACCTGGGCAAACCTGCGATTCTGGTAGGCACTCAACTCCTTGCCAAGGGTCACCATTTTGCTCATGTAACCATGGTTGTTGTTCTTGAAATCGACAGTGGCTTGATGAGCTCAGATTATCGATCATTGGAAAAAATCGGGCAACTCATTGTTCAAGCTGGCGGGCGTAGCGGCAGGGAAAGCAAAAAAGGCAAAGTCTTTCTGCCCACAGCATTTCCTGAACACCGCGAGCTGAACCAGTTGACCCAGAAAGATTATCTTGAATTTGCCGACACCCTGCTCACTCAGCGTCAGCAGTACCGGCTTCCACCTTTTTATTTCCATGCCATTGTGCGTGCAGAATCAAGAAACAGAAACAAGGCCCTGCAGTATCTGGACAGCTTACGCAAAGCCACAGCTAACGCTGACAGTATCGAGATACTCGGCCCGGTCCTTCCCGCTATGGAAAAACGCGTGGGCTACTATCGGGCACAGCTTCTCATTGTCAGCAATCGTCGCGGGGAACTGCACAGAGCAATGCTTCAAATCATTGAGGTTGCTGAACGAATAAAGGCCAGCACGGTGCGCTGGAGTCTCGACGTGGATCCCTATGACCTATATTAAGCGAGCTAAGTGCTACGCAAACTCACGCACATCCTTTAGAATCATTCCATGAGCAGAGATTTTGCAAAGAGAAATAACAAAAACATCGCGTTGGCTCGTTCCCAGGGCAAAGTCCTGACCTTTGTAATCGGATTCATAGCCGGTACCCTGACCACTTTCATGTTCTACGCCTGGCAGCAGAAAGGCTCATCGGAAACCCTCACGCAAGCGCCACTGAAACCGGAACCTGAGATACGCTTGGAAAAAGAAATTATGAATTTCACTTTTCATGACCTTTTTCCAACTGACGAGGTGCAGACCATAGCCGGTTACGAGCAGCCCAGTCCCGGCTCGGCGGCAGCAGAAGCCTCCAGCTTTCTGCTTCAAACCGGCTCGTTTCAATCCTCCAGGGATGCAGATGCAAGGCGAGCAGAGATACTCCTGCTGGGGCTTGATGCTTTTATACAGTCTAAAGAGATCAATGGAACCAACTGGCATAGGGTCATGGTAGGACCCTTTTCCAGCCGTCAATCTCTGAGTCGGGCCCAGGATTTGCTGGCTCGCAATCAATTCGAAGCAATGCCCAGACGCAGTACGCCTTGAAATAAGCAGGCTTCGGCCCCACTTCTCCTGTTATCCAGCGAGGTGAATGCATTTTGGAACAATTTAAAGGTACAACAATTTTAGCGGTCCGCCGTGGCAAGTCGGTAGTTATTGGCGGGGACGGTCAGGTCACCCAGGGCGACACTGTTTTAAAAGGCAATGCCCGTAAGGTACGCCGGCTTTTTGACAATAAAGTCATTGCAGGTTTTGCCGGTGGTACTGCAGACGCATTTACCCTGTTTGAACGTTTTGAAGCCCAGTTAGACCAGCATCAGGGTAATCTGGTTAGAGCCGCGGTAGAACTGGCTAAAGACTGGCGAAGTGATCGCGCGTTACGCAGACTTGAGGCTTTGTTATTAGTCGCTGATGAAAAGGATTCACTTATGATCACCGGAACCGGCGATGTGGTGGAGCCCAGTGACGGCATCATGGCTATTGGTTCTGGTGGCCAGTACGCTAAAGCAGCGGCGATAGCCATGGTAAGCCACACTGAACTTTCGGCCGAAGAGGTCGTCAAGCAGAGTCTGAGCATTGCTGCAGAAATTTGCATTTATACCAACACGAGCCTGACCATCGAATCCATTTCCAGTCCTTAGTAAGTGATAATGCCATGACCAGCATGACCCCAAGAGAAATTGTCCACGAACTGAACAAACACATTATCGGTCAGGACGCGGCAAAACGAGCAGTCGCAATTGCCTTGCGCAACCGTTGGCGACGGCAGCAATTGTCTGCTGAAATGATGCAGGAAATTTCACCGAAAAATATTCTGATGATCGGCCCAACGGGCGTTGGCAAAACCGAAATTGCCAGGCGCCTCGCAAAACTTGCCCACGCCCCCTTTATTAAAGTAGAAGCCACCAAATTTACTGAGGTTGGCTACGTCGGCAGGGATGTGGAATCGATTATTCGCGATCTTACCGAAGCCGCCTATAAAATGTTACGTGACAACATAATATCTCAGTCTCAGCCGCGTGCTGCAGACGCAGCAGAGGAGCGGATTCTCGACACCCTGTTGCCCGCCGCAAGAGGCGAACAAAGCACAGACGAACAACATAATAGTACCCGTCAACTTTTCCGCAAGAAACTGCGCCAGGGACAGTTAGACGATCGGGAAATCGATATCGATATTCAAGCAAACCCGGTAGGAATAGAGATTATGGCGCCGCCAGGAATGGAGGAAATGACCAATCAGCTACAAAATATGTTTTCAAATCTATCTCCTGGGAAAAGCAAGGCAAAACGCCTGACTGTCAAGGATGCGCTGAAAATATTAACCCATGAAGAAGCAGCAAAACTTATTGACGATGAAGATCTGAAGTTAAAAACCATCAATGCAGTGGAACAGACAGGAATTGTGTTTATTGATGAAGTAGACAAGATTGCAAAAAAATCTGATTACGGCGGAGCGGATGTATCAAGAGAGGGCGTACAACGAGACCTGCTTCCTCTCATAGAAGGCAGCCACGTAACCACTAAGCACGGAATTATTAAAACGGACCACATCCTTTTTATTGCCTCAGGGGCTTTCCATCTTAGCAAACCATCCGATCTAATCCCTGAATTCCAGGGCAGGTTACCAATACGAGTCGAATTATCAACGCTGTCCGTAGATGACTTTGTAAGAATCCTGACAGAGCCTGATTTTTCCCTGACCGAACAGTATCAGAGCCTTCTCCGTACAGAAGGCCTTGATATCAAGTTCGCATCTGATGGTTTGAAACGCATAGCAGAAATTGCCTGGCAGGTGAATGAGACCACAGAAAATATAGGAGCAAGGAGACTGCATACAGTGATGGAGAAATTACTGGAAGAGCTCTCATACTCCGCCGGGGAAGAAGGTCAACCAGCGCAGAGCCTTGGTATCTGCATCGATGCCAGCTACGTTAATGATCACCTGCAAGATCTTGCTGCCAACGAAGATCTGAGTCGCTATATCCTTTAATACAAGCTGTTTAAGGCAAGCTGTTTAAGGCAAGCAATGCGCCCCACTGATATAAAAGTCCACAAAAAATCAGCCACCCTGGAATTGGTTTATCAGAAGCAAACTTTTCTGCTCAGGGCCGAATACCTGCGAGTATTCTCTCCCTCTGCCGAGGTCCAGGGACATGCACCAGGGCAGCAGATTCTGCAGCATGGCAAAAAACTCATTACTTTCAAAGACATTCGTATACAGGGGCACTACGCCATAAGAATCAGCTTTTCTGATGGTCACGATTCGGGTATATACAGCTGGGACTACCTACAATTGCTCGGCGAGAACGAGCAGGCTAACTGGCAAGATTACCTAAAGCGCCTGTCTGCTGCAGGGCAGTCAAGAGAGCCACAGTTTATCGCTCTGGACTGACCCCGTGCAAAGCTTATCAGGTGTACAATAGTACTCAGACTATCAACTCTATAGTAGAAGCAATGGACCAAGACAAAACCCATTTCGGATTTCAGTCAGTGCCCAAATCCGAAAAAGCCGATCATGTTGCCAATGTTTTCCATAGCGTTGCCAAACAATACGACCTGATGAATGACTTGATGTCACTGGGAACGCATCGCCTTATCAAACGGATGACCGTTGAATTAACCAAAGCACGTCCAGGTCACCAAATAATGGACCTTGCAGGTGGGACAGGCGATCTGACCGAATTGCTGTCAAAAAAAGTTGGCCCTGAAGGCCAGGTTATGCTGTGCGATATCAATCAGGCAATGCTCTGTGCAGGCAGGGATCGCCTACTTGACAAGGGCCTGCTGGGTAATATCCAGTTCATCCAGGGTGATGCAGAAAGCCTGCCTTTCCCTGACCAACACTTTGACGCTATCACCATGGCCTTCGGTATCCGCAATGTAACGGATAAGGCACGTGCGCTCAGCGAGATCCGGCGGACTCTAAAATTGGGTGGGAGACTGGTCATTCTTGAATTTTCCAAACTGACCCAACCGTTTCTGCAGCCTGCCTACAAGGTGTTTTCTGGTCTGTGGCCGAAAATCGGACAATGGATTACCGGCGACAGCCAACCCTATCAGTATCTGATAGAGTCAATCGAGATGCACCCTGACCAGGAAAGCTTTGCTGAGATGATGCGCAACGCTGGGTATCAGAAAGTGTCCTACGAAAACCTTGCTGGTGGCGTCGTTGCCATCCACCAGGGTGAAAATGGCGGGACAGAAGATATTCTGAATCAGAGAGATAATTGACTATGGCTAAATTAAGAGCACTGAAGATCCTTCTTGTGCTCTGCCAATATCGTCTTGACCGGCAACTGACCGAATTTGAGGGAGCACCGCTGTGGCTTCATACACTGCTGTTGCCACTCAAACTGCTACCCGCGAAGGAAGCATCCAAAGATGTAGCAGTTCGTGCAGCGCTGGTGACCCTAGGCCCAATATTTATCAAATTTGGTCAATTATTGTCCACCCGAAAGGACATTCTATCGACCACCCTGGCTGAAGAACTCGAGATGCTTCAGGATCGTGTACCGCCTTTTTCGTCAGAGCAATCTCTACAAATCATAGAAACCAATCTCGGTAGATCAATCCCAGAGGTATTTTCTCACCTCGAACACGAGCCACTGGCCTCAGCCTCGGTGGCACAGGTACATAGCGGCGTGCTCCTCTGCGGAGAACAGGTAGTCGTTAAAGTCATTCGGCCAGGCATTAGCGCAATTATTCAAAGGGACCTCGACCTGCTTGCTAGAATAGCCAAGTTACTCACCCAGTTTTGGCCAGATCTGGCCAGACTCAGGCTGTCGGATATTGTTACCGATTATCGCCACACCATACTGGATGAGTTAGACCTGGAACTGGAACGCGAGAACACACAGAAACTCAGAGCCAATTGGCAAAACAGCGGCAAACTCTATGTTCCCATGGTTTATCCGGAATTGAGCAACAAGAACATTCTGGTGATGGAAAAAGTCAGTGGGATTGTCGTCACAGATCTAAACGAACTTAACAAAAGACAGGTAAATCTTCGTAAGCTGGCGCACCTGGGAGTGGAGATATTTTTCACGCAGGTATTTGAGGACAATTTCTTTCATGCTGATATGCATCCTGGAAACGTGCTTGTTAACGCTTCAGACCCGGAGAATCCAACCTACATAGCACTGGATTGCGCCATAATCGGGGTCCTAAGTGCTGACGATCAAAAGTATCTGGCAAAGAACCTGCTCGCATTTTTTAATGCAGATTATCGAGCTGTAGCCCTTGCTCACATCGAAAGCGGCTGGGTACCGGCAGATACGGACATAGATGCCTTTGAAAAGGTGATAGCGGAGGTCTGTCGACCGATTTTTGGGAAGCCAATGCGAGAAATCAGATTTGCAGGCCTGTTAATAGCACTGTTCAATACGGCCAGGGAATTTAATATGGAAGTTCAGCCACAGCTCGTTCTGTTACAAAAAACCCTGTTGAATATTGAAGGTATTGGTCGCCAGGTTTATGCGGATCTCGATCTATGGGAAACCGCGGCACCATTTATGAAGCGGTGGATGAAAAGGCAAACGGGCTTTGTTCATTTCATGGAAGAACTGAAATCACTGGCTCCGGCGGCACTGGCAGAATTACCCGAGCTTCCCCGAAACCTTCTTTTTGCTGCCAGGGAAATAAAACAAATATCGCTGAACCAACGCCAGCAGGCCAGACTGCTGACAACGCTGAAGTCGGACTTTCAACATTTCCACAAATTTAGCAAGACCGCGCGCTTAACGACGGTTGGACTTGGCCTTGCTCTTGGATTTGCCATTGTTCCAGGACTCCAGTTAGACCTTGACCAAGGGTTGCTGATAGGCACAGTTATTCTAGGTACAATAGCCTTATATCTTCTGATCAGTAGACCATGAAAAAAGAACCTTATGCGCCAGACTATGTTGCAGCCCTCAAATTTAATGAGGAAGGCCTGATTCCGGCGATTGCTCAGGACAAAATCTCAGGTAAAATACTTATGCTGGCCTGGATGAACCGCCAGGCAGTCATTGAATCCGTTAACTCTGGATATGCAGTCTATTGGTCTAGATCCAGACAAACTCTGTGGCGAAAAGGAGAAAAATCCGGACACAGCCAGCAGATAGACGGTATTTATCTGGACTGCGACAGCGATGTGCTAGTATTGAGCGTGGGTCAAACAGGCGGAATTGCCTGTCACACGGGTAGAAGAAGTTGTTTTTTCAGGAAACTCTCAGAGGGAAAATGGCAGGAAATGGAATCAGTTTTAAAGGATCCAGCGGAGATCTATAAAGGTGAATGAAAGTCTAGACGCATTATTTGCCACAATCCGTAGTCGCCGTATGGCCAATGCTGAAAACTCCTATGTAGCCGATCTCAATAGAGCCGGCCTGAATAAAATACTGGAGAAGGTCGGTGAAGAGGCAATAGAAGTGATTATCGCCGCCAAAGACCATATGAGTGCTAAGGACCAGCATGAATTAACCAGCGAAATGGCAGACCTCTGGTTTCATTTATTGGTCTTACTGGACTATCTGGGTATCAATCCTGAAACCGTTAGCCATGAATTGGAAAACCGTCAAGGTACCTCCGGTTTGGAGGAAAAACTTTCGAGATATCGTAAGGAGTAACATTATGTCATTTGGGATTACAGAATTAATCATTATTCTTGTTATTGTTCTTCTCATGTTTGGAAGCAAAAAACTAAGCTCGCTGGGTAACGACCTGGGTTCTGCCATCAAAGGCTTTAGAAGTGCGGTCAGTGAAGAACCCAAGCCAGAGCCCCTGGATGGCGCTGAATCACCAGCCACCCAAAAAAGCGGGAACGAAGGCAGTTCCTGATCGATGTTCGACGTTGGTTTCCCAGAATTACTTGCCATCGCAGTAGTCGCTTTACTGGTGATTGGACCAGACAAACTCCCTGAAACAATACGTTCTCTGGCACTATGGTTTGGCCGGTTTAAACGCAGTTTTAACGACCTCCGTTCTGAAATAGAAAGAGAAATCGGGGCGGATGAGATCAAACAACAACTGCATAATGAAAGTGTACTCAAGGAAATAAACCAGTCCCGTGAAGTAATACAGCAAACACAGGCTGACGTGAAGACGCTGATTTCCGAAGCTGCAATCAATCCTATTACCGCGTCACCTAACCAAGAAGGCACAGTTCAAGATAAACATGACGGATCAACAACCCAGTAAGGAGGACGAAACAGACCTGACCGGTCAAGGGCAACCTCTAATAGAACACCTGATTGAATTACGCAGCCGTATACTGAAAAGCCTGCTGGCGGTGCTGATTGTCTTTTTACCCCTTTTCTACTATGCCAATACAATTTACGGCTTTGTATCAGAGCCTCTTCGGGCTTTCCTGCCGGAAGGGTCTACTATGATAGCAACCGAAGTTGCTTCTCCTTTCTTGACCCCTTTTAAGCTGGCACTGGTCCTGGCCATCTTTCTGTCCATACCGGTTATTCTTCATCAATGCTGGGCATTCGTCGCACCGGGACTCTATTCAAATGAAAAGAAAATCGCCCTGCCACTGCTGATTTCCAGCATCCTGCTGTTTTACGCCGGTATGGCCTTTGCTTACTACGTGGTCTTTCCTCTCGTGTTCGGCTTCTTCACCAGTATTGCCCCCGCTGGCGTTACCATCATGACCGATATCAACAGATATCTTGATTTCGTTCTGAAACTGTTTTTTGCTTTTGGTCTTGCCTTTGAAATCCCAATTGCAACTCTCCTGCTGCTCTGGACAGGTGCCACCAGTGTAACTGCCCTTAAGAACAAAAGACCTTATGTTATCGTCGGTTGCTTTGTGCTGGGCATGTTACTGACACCACCGGATGTCATATCTCAAATTCTGTTAGCCATACCCATGTGGCTGTTATTCGAGCTGGGCATCTTCTTCGGCCGATTCATAGACGGAAGTAGGAACGCGGACGACGCCACTTAACACTGGATTTCAAAGGTATCGCTAATTTCAGTTAAATCACGCAATCGTCAATATCTGCAGCTGAACGCTTTATTATTCCTACGACTCATGCAGACAGCAAAAAAGTCACAGGCCCATCGTTGCATGATTCGATCTGCATATGAGAACCGAATATTCCGCTGCTGACTTTACACCGTTGTTTAGCCTGTTCAACGAAGTGGTCATAAAGCAGGCCTGCGTCAGCAGGCTGCATAGCGCTGGAAAAAGACGGTCGCAGACCTTTGGCAGTACTGGCTGCCAGCGTAAACTGAGAAATCACCAGTAATTCGCCGGCGACCTCGATCACATTATGGTTCATGTGGCCGCTAGTATCAGAAAAGATCCGGTAGTTCAGTACCTTATGCAGCAGCCTTTTTGAAACGGCTTGGTCATCCTTTTTTTCGATACCCAGGAACACCAACACACCTTTGTCTATTCTGCCGATAGTGGCCTGATCTACCCTAACCGAGGCATAGCTCACCCTCTGGATCAGCGCCTTCATGGCTAAACCCCAAAATCTCGCTCAAAGCGATTTGCAGTAGTCCGGGTTGCCCTAATCAGAGCATCTATCAAAGCCGGTTCCGTCGCTGAATGACCTGCTTCGCGGACAATATACAACTGACTTTGAGGCCAGGCCTGATGTAGTAGATACGCATTTTCAAAGGGACAAAATAAATCGAACCGGCCGTGAACAATTATGCCTGAAACATCTTTCAATCTCGGCGCATCTCTTAATATCTGATTTTCCGTTAGAAAGCATCCGTTAGAATAGTAGTGAGAACCAATATTGCACCGTGCTATTGAGCGATGGGCATCAGAAAAATGTTTAATTAAGCGCTGGTTAGGATGCAATGTGGTACATTGCGCTTCCCAGATTGACCAGGCCTTGGCTGCCGACATTCTGGCCAATTCATTATCGCCCTGCATCAATGCCTGGTAGGCGGCGCAAACCTGATCAGGGCCATAATCAGCCAAAGGAGCGACAAAATCCTCCCAATGGTCAGGGCAGAACCGATTAGCGCCATCCTGATAAATCCAATTGATATCCTCCTGCCGGGCCAGGAATATGCCTCGCAAAACCAGACTAAGCACCCTGCCAGGAAAAGATTCTGCATACAGTAGGGCCAAAGTCGAACCCCAGCCGCCACCAAACAGCACCCACTTATCAATGTCCAGTTTAATCCTTATCTTTTCCATATCGCCCAGTAGGTCAGCGGATTTATTCGCTGAAACTTCACCCGTTGGCAAAGAACGACCGGCACCTCGCTGATCAAAAAGAATAATGCGGTATTTATCCGGGCTGAAAAACCGACGACTATCGAACTCGCAACCCGAACCCGGCCCTGCATGCAGGAACAAAACCGGTATTCCGGCCTCATTGCCGCTCTCATCTACATACAGGTCATGGATATCATCAACCTTAAGCCGATGCCGAGTGTAAGGTTTTAATTCTGGATATAAAGGCAGCATAAAAAATCAGACAGCTCTACTTCGAAAAGAACGCTTTCGTTCATTTTCAGTTAACAACTTCTTTCTGATCCTGATGGAGCTCGGGGTCACCTCAACTAGCTCATCATCATCTATAAATTCCACCGCCTGCTCAAGCGTATGTCTGACTGCCGCAGTCAGTACTATTGCTTCATCCGTACCCGATGCACGAACATTGGTTAACTGCTTTCCTTTGAGAGGATTAACAGGCAGGTCATTTCCTCTTGCATGCATACCTATAATCATACCTTCGTATATTGCTTCATTAGGTTCAATAAACAACCTACCTCTGGCCTGAAGATTAAACAATGCAAAACCCAGGCTCTTGCCACTAGCCATGGAAATCAAAACACCGTTACGCCGTTGATTAAACTCATCTCCCAATCTCTTGTCGTAATGAGCAAAGACACTGCTCATTATGCCATTGCCTGAGGTCAACGTCATAAACTCAGAGCGAAATCCTATCAAACCTCGGGTCGGTATCAGAAACTCCAAACGCACTCTTCCCTTGGAGTCAGGGACCATATTGGTCAGTGTTCCTTTCCGGCTACCTATAGCCTTCATAATCGCACCCTGATTGATCTGCTGCACATCAATCATCAGATTCTCATACGGTTCAAGTATGACTCCATCAATCTCTTTTAAGATTACCTCGGGCCTGGATACACCTAATTCATAACCTTCTCGCCGCATGGTTTCTATCAATACAGCCAAGTGTAATTCGCCTCTGCCAGAAACAATAAATTTGTCTGCTGAATCGCCAGGGCTTACCTGCAAGGCAACGTTATATAGCAGTTCTAATTCCAAACGGTCCTTCAGGTTCCTACTGGTAACAAATTTACCTTCCCTGCCTGCAAAGGGAGAATTATTTACCTGAAAAGTCATCGATAGGGTCGGTTCATCGACCCTAAGGGGAGGCATCCGGTCTGGGCTATCCACGGCACAGATGGTATCCGATATTTTCAAGCCCTCAATACCCGTAACACAAACGATATCGCCTGCACTGGCGGCATCAATTTCAATTCTATTGAGACCAGCAAAGCCCATCACCTGCAGTATTTTAGCCTTTCTGGACCTGCCATCTGCACCCACCACAATCACCGCGCTGCCTTTGCTAACCGTTCCCCTGGTCACCCGACCCAAGCCTATTACGCCGACATAGCTATTAAAATCTAGCGCACTGATTTGCATCTGCAGCGGGCCATCTGTTACCACGACCGGCGCCGGTACTTCCTCCGCGAGCACCTTCAGGAGATAGTCTAAATTCGGTTCAACTTTATCTGCTGCCGGACCAGAACTCCCCAGCATGGCTGAGCCAAAAACAACAGGGAAATCCAACTGATCCTCGGTAGCGCCCAGTTGATCAAACAGTTCAAAAACCTCATCAACAACCCAGTCAGGCCTGGCGCCTTCTCTATCTATTTTGTTCACCATCAATATAGGGTTCAAGCCACTTTCAAATGCTTTCCGAGTAACAAATCGAGTCTGTGGCATTGGCCCTTCAACGGCATCCACCAGTAACAGGACCGAATCCACCATAGACAGTATTCGCTCAACTTCCCCACCAAAATCCGCATGACCCGGCGTATCTACAATATTAATGGTAAAACCTTTCCAGTTTAGCGCTGTATTCTTTGCCAGAATGGTAATCCCGCGTTCCTTTTCCAGCTCGTTTGAGTCCATCAAGCGCTCGCCCGAGTCATCTCCTCGTTGAAGAGCACCTGCTTGTGATAGTAATTTATCAACCAGCGTGGTCTTGCCATGATCAACATGGGCGATAATGGCAACATTTCTTAACTGACGGGTCATAATAATACCGGTAGTGGATCTAGCAATTTGAAGACGCGGATTATACCCCAAGCTTGCTCGGGTACTAGCCTGATAAGCCAAAAAGCATCATCTGATAGCACAATTAACCTATCTACTGGCCTTTATGCCCCTCGCAGGGATGCAACCACGGTACTGAATCGGAATCCACACCCCTTACAGAATTTTCAGAAACCCTGAAATTACCCACCAATATACTCACAAAACCAGTCAGCGAGACCAAGCGACCTAGCCAGCCTGGTCATTCCATGAGTGGCCCGCTGTTTACCGTTAACTGATTATTTGCCCAGGTCAGAACTGATTCCATTCCAGGTCAAGCCGAACAATATCGGGGCATTTTACATCGACTCGCACCAATTTGGTTCGCAAAATCTACTGCTTCCGGCAAGAGAGCCTTAAAACCTTAATAAATCAGTCATCCACAGGCAGATTCTGTGGCATAATCCTTGCGTTATTGACGGCAGACAGTGATTGCAATCAGTGTCCATCACGCTGCAGACAATGATCAAGAGAAACAATAAGGAGATCCACTCAATTATGAAGGCTAAACTAGAATACATATGGCTGGATGGTTACCAGCCGACGCAGAGTCTACGCAGCAAAACGCTGATCAGAGACAATTTTTCAGGAAAATTAGAAGAATGCCCGATGTGGTCATTCGATGGCAGTTCGACCGAACAGGCTGAGGGCAATGCCTCGGATTGCTTGCTTCAACCGGTCGCCATTGTTCCTGACCCGGACCGAAACAATGGCTATCTGGTCATGAGCGAAGTTCTCAATGCTGATGGCACCCCCCATCTGTCTAACGGCAGGGCAACCATCGAGGATGATGACGATGATTTCTGGTTCGGTTTTGAGCAAGAGTACTTTTTATGGGATATTGATACTGAACTACCACCGGGTTTTCCCAGAGGTGGCTATCCAGCTCCTCAGGGGCCTTACTACTGCAGCGTCGGCGCAGCCAACGCTTTTGGCAGGGACTGTGTGGAGGAACATCTTGACCTTTGCCTGGAAGCCGGCATTAACGTCGAGGGCATTAATGCTGAGGTAGCATCGGGACAGTGGGAATTTCAAGTGTTTGCTAAAAGCGCTAAGTCAGCGGGTGACGAGACCTGGCTGGCCCGATATCTACTGGAGCGAACAGGCGAAAAATATGGCTATTCGATCAACTGGCATCCTAAACCCCTTGGAGCCACTGACTGGAATGGTTCTGGTATGCATGCGAATTTCTCCAACGGCGCAATGCGCGAAGATGGCAAAGAAGAGATTTTTACAGCAATCTGTGAAAATTTCGCCAAGCATATTGATCGCCACATCAGTGTCTACGGTGCTTACAACGATCAGCGCCTGACCGGTCTGCACGAAACCCAAGCGATCGATATGTTCAGTTATGGGGTATCCGACCGAGGCGCCTCAATTAGAATCCCCATCGGTACGGTAACAGATGGCTGGAAGGGACGCTTGGAAGACCGCCGAACCTCTTCCAATGCTGATCCTTATAAGGTGGCGGCGGCAATCGTCAAAACAACCAAGGAGGCTTTGGCATAACGCTATCAGCCACTTTGAGTTATGATGAAAAAGGGGACTTGTTCCCCTTTTTCATTCGCTTGCAACCTATTAGAGAATCGACATGATGAAGCCAAGAGGTGGGTCAATTCTCTGCATCCTTATGCTTATCAATGCACCAATAGCTGCTGGCGGCGGAGCCCAGTCTGCTTACCAGACCGCTCAGTCATATGCCGTTATCTCATTCAAGGGACTTGTACAAGGTCAGCGGGTTCAGGCGACAGCGGGTAGCCTTGCATTGTCGGTGCACCTGCGACCGGCTCTCAGACCCGGCCACCAGCTACAGCTTTATATCAACGGCAAGCATCATTCGACTTTGGCAACCAGTGCGCCCTTCAGAGTAACAGGAATTGAACGAGGCAATCAGACCCTCCAGCTGAGAGTCTTTGACATCCCGTCAGGCAGACTGGTCCAAGCAGGCACGCCTGTGCAGTTGGATGTTCGTCGTAATATCAATCCAAGCAATCGACGTAAAGCACCAAAATAGCGCATAATTCTGGATACTCAATAAAGAACCCCCTAGCAAAACCCCATTTATACAAAAATTTTACTAACCATATGATTTGGTGTACTTTTTTTCTAGGGCTATATGAATGAAGCAATCAAATCGAAAACAGTCTTGAATGCCATGTTTCTAAACCAGTCTATCCTGAACAATTTAAGCACTGCTATCCTGTCCCTGGATAAAGACCTGAACTTCTGCTTTATCAACCAGGCAGCGGAGAGTCTGCTGGACGTATCTCTCAAACAGGTATCCGAAAAATCCATTTTTGAGGTATTACCCAGCTTTAAAAATATCGAAAATATCCTGCTCGATGCTCTGCAGTCGAACCAGTTTTATACGCAACGAAGAGCTCAATTTGAGCTGCACAATAGCCAGGTCATAACCGTAGACCTCTCAGTTTCACCGGTATTCGAGGAACAGCCGTATAATTTGCTGGTTGAACTGACACCCCTTGACCGTTATCTAAAAATTAATCGAGAAGAAGCCTTCAGGGAGCAGCAGGAAGTGACCCGGCAAATGATTCGTGGCCTTGCTCACGAGATCAAGAACCCGCTTGGAGGAATCAGAGGTTCAGCTCAGCTTCTTCAATCAGAGTTACCGACACAGGAATTAAGGGAATATACTTCTATCATCATAGAAGAAACCGATAGGCTCAAAGCGCTGGTCGATAAATTGCTTGGCCCTAATGTCCCTTCGAAAATGCAGTTAACCAACATCCACGAAATCCTCGAAAAAGTCCGTCGCCTGATAGAAATAGAAGGCGGGCCACAACTCTCCTTTGTGCGAGATTATGATCCCAGCATTCCGGAAATCTACTTGGATCCTGATCTCATGCTTCAGGCGGTGCTTAACATCACTCGAAATGCCATGCAGAGCCTGGCGGTAACAACTCACCCTGAAATCACTTTCATAACCAGAACCGATAGGCAATTCACCATAGCCTCCATCAGGCATAAAAACGTGCTCAGGATCGATATCATTGACAATGGTCCAGGCATATTGCCTGAGCTGAGAGAACATCTATTTTTTCCTATGATCACGGGTAGACCTGATGGATCAGGCCTAGGTTTATCGGTTGCGCAGTCAATCATCCACCGGCATCAAGGCATCATTGAGGCCGAGAGCGAAACGGGGTTAACGCGCTTCACCTTGATCCTTCCCTTGGAGGTAGCCAAACCATGACGATAGAAAACAAAGTGTGGGTCGTTGATGACGAAAAATCCATACGCTGGGTACTTGATAAAGCCCTTGTCAAAGCCGGTATGCAAGTCACCTGTTTTGATAGTGCCGAAGCCTTACTAGAACGATTCCGCTTTGAACAACCCCAAGTTATTGTCAGTGATATACGTATGCATGGCATGGATGGCCTCGAACTCCTCAACAGGATGAAATCGAGCCACCCGGACCTGCCGATCATTATTATGACTGCCCATTCAGATCTGGATAGTGCCGTATCGTCCATCCAGGGAGGTGCATTCGAATACATTCCCAAGCCATTTGAAGTCGATGAAGCCGTCTCTGTAGTCCAGAGAGCCCTTGCAGATATAGCAGAAAAACAATTACCACAATCTGTCGATGTAGGGTCGGCCCAGCCCGAAATAATCGGTAAAGCACCCGCCATGCAGGAAGTATTCAGAGCCATAGGTCGCCTATCCAAATCCAACGTTACCGTATTAATTAACGGTGACTCCGGCACAGGAAAAGAACTGGTCGCCCATGCATTGCATCGTCACAGCCCCCGGAACAACAAACCCTTTATCCCATTGAATATGGCCGCGATCCCTCAGGATCTAATCGAATCGGAACTTTTTGGTCACGAAAAAGGCGCCTTCACTGGCGCAAATCAAGTGCGCAAGGGCCGTTTCGAACAGGCTGACGGTGGCACCTTGTTTCTGGACGAGATCGGAGATATGCCTGCCGAGACTCAGACCCGGCTACTCAGGGTTCTTTCGGATGGACAATACTATCGTGTAGGCGGGCATGTATCACTGTCCGCAAACGTACGCATCATTGCTGCGACCCATCAGGATCTGGAAAATCTGGTTGTTTCGAATCGCTTCAGGGAAGACTTATTCCATCGATTAAATGTCATCAGAATTCATATTCCCAGTCTGTCAGATCGAAAAGAGGATATACCGCTGCTGATGGATTATTTCCTGGCTCAGGCATCAATTGAGTTAGATGAAGAGGTCAAAGAAATTCTACCGCAAACGATGGACTATCTTTCTTCATTACCCTGGCTGGGTAATGTGAGACAACTTGAAAATTTCTGCCGCTGGATCACCGTAATGGCAACCGGCAGAGAAGTTCACATCCCTGACTTGCCAGCCGAACTACAAAATCAAAACCTGGATACTGATTCTGATAGCGAAACCACTTGGCATCTTCTGCTGAAGAAGTGGGCTGACAAAAAACTGAAGACGACTCTGCCGAAGACCTCCAACTTGATTCAGGAAGCACTACCCGTATTTGAAAAAACAATAATAGAAGCGGCTCTGCAACATACCGCTGGCAGGAAAAGAGATGCCTCATTACTACTGGGATGGGGGAGAAACACCCTCACCAGAAAGATGCAGGAGCTTGGCATGGACAATGAGGACTCAGGAGACTAAGTTAGGCTGGCACATTCAACCAACTACATCATGTTTAACATCGCCCTGTTTGAACCCGAGATCCCACCCAATACTGGCAACATCATGCGCCTGTGCGCAAACAGTGGATGTCATCTGCACCTGATTGAACCGCTCGGGTTTTCCCTGGAAGAAAAACAACTGCGTCGCGCAGCACTCGACTATCGAGATCTCGCCACCATCACCGTGCATCAGAATATCCACCAGGCCATCGAATCATCCCAGGCCAGCAGAGTCATTGCCGTCACCACCAAGGGCGAACTGAGCTATCAAGCACTAAGCTACCAGCCTTCTGATCTGCTGATTCTGGGCCCTGAAACGCGCGGCCTGCCCGTTGACTTATTGCATTCGGACCTAATAGACCTCCGGATACGCATACCCATGATCGATGGCAGCCGCTCAATGAACCTTTCAAATGCTGCAGCAGTCATAATCTATGAAGCCTGGCGGCAGCACGATTTCCTCAATGGCTACTGAACGCTGGCTTCCTGTCTTTCCTGGGCCAGTTTTGCCTGCTCATATAATGCATCAAAGTTCACCGGCGCCAGCATCAATGGGGGGAAACTTCCTCGAACGATCAAGGCATCAATACACTCCCTTGCATAAGGGAACAGGATATTTGGACAGAAACTACCCAGGGTATGATTCAGAGCGTCCTCTTCGAGCCCATTGATGACAAAAATTCCAGCCTGTTGAACCTCCGCGAGATACAGGGTGTTTTCACTATCATCTTTTGCCGTCAATGTCAGCGACAGGATAATTTCCCAAAGAGAATCTTCAATCATATTTTTTCGCGTATTGAGATCTAGGTTCACAGCCGGTTTCATTGAGCCTCTGAAGCTGTTCGGTGACGTCGGCGATTCGAACGATACATCCTTTACGTAGATCCTCTGCAGGGAAAACTGAGGCTTGGGGTTCTCTTCTGACTGAGATTCACTCATTATAAATTCTCCAAATATTCCTGTAGTTTGCCATTGTGTTCAAGTTGATAAAGCTCATCACAACCACCAACATGATAATCGCCTATCCAGACCTGAGGCACGCTATGTGACTTCGCCTTTGCCATCATTTCTCGGCGTTTTTCCACCGAATAATCCACCGGGATTTCATTAAAGGAAATCCCTTTAGACTCAAACAACATTTTTGCCCTGATGCAGAAGGGACAGAATGAAGTTGTGTAAATAGTTACGTTTGCTCGTTCTGCGGCAGGCTGCGTCACTTCACCACCGGCAGGTTGCTTGAAGTCCACTCCATCATGCCACCAGACAAGCGCCGGATATCCTGACAACCCAGGGCGATAAGTTTCTTACCAGCTGCACTGGAATTCTGACCCATCTTACAAACCAGCACAATCGGCTTTTCCTTGAATTTTGAAATTTCTCTGACCCTTTTCTCGAGGCTGGCAAATGGAATGTTTAATGCGCCGGCAATATGACCATTAGAGAAT
This sequence comes from Gammaproteobacteria bacterium, assembly GCA_012960535.1. Lineage (GTDB taxonomy): Bacteria > Pseudomonadota > Gammaproteobacteria > Pseudomonadales > Azotimanducaceae > UBA9926. Next base: position 208,052 of record DUBB01000014.1, on the reverse strand, counting down.
TCACTCGAATCCCTGAGGTCAATTACCACAGCATCATTTTTGTTGATCAATTGAATCAGCAACTGCGTGCCAATGGAAGCACCGCCTTTTCTACCTTCCGTAAAAAAAAGCGCACCCACCAGAAACAGAAAGGTACCGACTAGAAACGGATGATTTGTTGCAAATTCTATAACTTTTTCAAACAAACCTGATATCTCACGTATTTTTAAGGACGCAAGTATACACTCTATCGCCTTGGCTTAAACCTTCTAACTTCATGGATTCTGCGAATACAGGTAGAATAGAGATTCTGCAGAATTAAGCCTTTAGCTTTGCTTATGAAAAATCATGAAACCCATCTTCTCATCATACTCGACGGCTGGGGATACCGCGAAGATGCTGAGGACAATGCCATTGCCAGAGCGAAGACCCCAGTATGGGATTCGCTATGGCAGGATGCACCACGAACACTCATTTCAGGCTCTGGCATAGCAGTAGGTCTTCCCCAAGGCCAGATGGGTAATTCGGAAGTAGGACACATGAATCTTGGCGCTGGAAGGATTGTAGATCAGGACTTCACCCGGATCAACAAAGCGATTCAGGATGGGTCATTTGCCGACAATCCCGTGTTAACCCGCGCCTTTTCCAAGCTTGCCAACAATGGTAGCGCATTGCACCTGTTTGGTTTACTGTCACCTGGCGGTGTTCACAGCCATGAGGATCATTTCCAGGCAAGTATTAACCTGGCCCACTCCATGGGAGTGAAAAATATACGGGTACATGCGTTCATGGATGGCCGCGACGTTCCCCCGAAATCTGCCCTAACGTCCCTGATCCAACTGCAACAACACCTGGAAGCACTTGACTGTGGACATATCGCTTCTATATGCGGTCGTTTTTTTTCAATGGATCGTGACAACCGATGGGATCGAATCGAATCGGCGTACAACCTGATTAGCGCAGGCAGGACAGCACTGCAGTTTGATTCCCCGGAAGCAGCGCTACAGGCTGGTTACGCTCGAGGCGAAACAGACGAATTTATATCGCCCAGTGCAATAGTAGTAGAGGGTGCTGCTGCCAGCATAGACAATGAGGACCAGGTTCTATTTCTGAACTTTCGATCAGACCGAGCCAGACAGTTAACGCGAGCCTTCGTAGACGAAGAATTCTCTGGATTTGAACGAGCATACAGACCGCAACTTGCTGATTTCATGACCCTGACACGCTATGCAGATGATCTCGATACTACCTGCGTTTATGACTCCCCTAAGCTACACAATAGTCTGGGTGAATACATTAGTAACAAAGGCCTATCCCAATTGAGGATTGCCGAAACGGAAAAATACGCACACGTAACTTTTTTCTTTTCGGGTGGACAAGAAATGGCCTATGCCCGGGAAGACCGGTTATTGATCGCCTCCCCTGGGGTTCTCACTTATGATCTCCAACCCGAGATGAGTGCCCCTGAGGTAACTGACAGATTACTAGACTGTATCAAGGCAGATAAATACGATCTCATCATCTGTAATTTTGCTAATGGGGATATGGTGGGCCATACCGGTATCATGGCGGCCGCCATCAGGGCAGTGGAATGTCTCGATGATTGCCTGGGCAGAATAATTGAAGCCACCAGAAGCAAAAACGCGCACTGCCTGATCACCGCAGATCATGGCAACGTGGAACAGATGCTTGATCATCACTCCGGGCAAGCCCACACTGCGCATACCTCAGAACAGGTACCATTGATTTACGTAGGACAAAAACCCCTGCACCTAGCTGAAAACGGCCGCCTCTGCGACGTTGCTCCCACATTACTGGACATCATGGATCTGCCCGTTCCCGACGAAATGACGGGAAGATCCCTGGTCTCAGGGTCAACTGAAAAGTTAACGGGTTAACAATGCGATGTTAGCAGGCTACTGCAAATTAATACTGAGGTTGTCGCTGATTCTGACAAGCGGGCTGGCCTGTCATCTGGCAGCACAGGAAACAAAGGAAGAAATTGTCGAGCGACTCGAACTGCTTGATGAGCAACTCAGTGAACTGGAGCACATCTATGAACAGGCTTCTCAGGAACGATCATTAGAGGAGCAGAGACTGGCAGAACTTGAAAACAAGGTTGCTATCAGTGTCAACAAACTCAGGAAAGCGGAAACCGCCTTGAGCCTGAGTCAAAAGCAGATCAACGAACTAATAGCTATGCATGAAAACCTGACCACCAGAAAAAAGCAAGAAGAAAAAACAGTGGCCCAACACATCCAGGCAGCCCAGCGCATAGGACAGGATGGGCCCATTAAGCTGATTCTTAATCAGGAAGATCCCAGCGCCATTTCACGCATGTCACAATACTACAAGTATATGTCAGAAGCTCGCGTCAAACAGATCAAAAAATATCAGCAAACTCTGCTGACATTGCATGAAACAAAACAGAAGCTGATGGATAAGACAGTATCTCATGAAATCGCCAGAGCAAAACAGAAGAAGCAATCAGACCAACTGAAACAGGCCAAACTACAACGTCAGCATATCCTTGATGGGGTGCTGCACATGCTCCAAGCAACCGATACCTCCAGGAAAAAATTAACCTTAGACCGAGACAACCTTGAGTTAGTCCTGAGTAGACTGGAAAACAGCTTGCTGGCCTTGCCGACACCAGATCAACTCCAGTCCCTTTCGGAACGTAAAGGGCAACTGGCAATGCCTTCACAAGGAACTATCAGCCAACATTTTGGCCAGGCCAGAATACAAGACAAAGTGTACTGGAAAGGTTTGTTAATCGACGCGCCCGAAGGGACCCCAGTACGATCAATCCATTATGGCAGAGTCGTCTTTGCCGACTGGCTGAGGGGTTTCGGTTTACTTATCATTATCAATCATGGTGACGGTTTTATGAGCCTATACGGGCATAATCAGGTAATCTACCCGCAGTTGGGTGATTGGATTCTACCCGGTGAATCCATCGCTGAGGTCGGCAACAGTGGCGGTCTCAGACGTACAGGGCTCTATTTTGAGATTCGTCGAGCCGGACTGCCAGTGGATCCTCTGCTCTGGTGCAAAAAACCCAGTGCAAAGAAAACAGCGGCCTGAACCCAGTGTAAAAGTAACAAGGTCCCAAATAGGAACAAAAATGAAATTCAGTCTATTTATGTTGATCGTCGCTTTAGTTGCGCCGGGCATGCACCTTCATGCACAGGATAATGCAGAACCATCCCCGCCTTCACGACTACCCCTTGAGGAACTGCGTATTTTTGCTGAAGCATTTGATCGTATCAGACAGGCTTACGTCGAGGAGATCGATGACCGAAAACTTCTAGAGAGTGCTATAAAAGGTCTACTAACCCAACTCGATCCGCATTCGGCTTTTCTCGACGAATCATCATTCAGTGATCTGCAAGAAACCACCACCGGAAATTACGGCGGCCTGGGTATCGAGGTAGGCACAGAAAATGGCCTGATAAAAGTCATCTCTCCCATGGATGAAACACCGGCTTCAAGAGCTGGCATCCTTCCTGGCGATCTGATCATACAGATTGACGGAAAAGCCGTGAAAAGTATGGATGTAGGCGATGCCGTAGACAACATGCGCGGTGAACCAGGAAGCTCGGTTATGCTAATGATCATGCGAAAAGGCGAATCGGCTCCCCTGGAGAAGACGCTCATCAGAGAGGTCATTAAAATTGCCAGTACTCGACAAAGACTGCTAGAAGCACAATATGGTTATATCAGGATCGCCCAATTTCAGGCGGGCACCGGGCCCGAAGTAAGCAAAGCTATTGATGAACTCAAGAAAAACGGCCCGATAAAAGGACTGGTTTTAGATCTGAGAAATAATCCGGGCGGCGTACTGCAGGCTGCCGTCCAGGTATCTGACCTGTTTCTTGAAAATGGTCTGATTGTTTACACCGAAGGTCGGATCGAAAACTCAGCCATGCAGTTTACGGCAACCCCTGGTGACAGGCTGGAGCATGTTCCCATGGTCATACTGGTCAATGAAGGTTCTGCATCGGCATCGGAAATAGTGGCCGGTGCTCTGCAGGACCATAGACGGGCAATCATTCTGGGTACAACAACCTTCGGCAAGGGTTCGGTCCAGACGGTACTGCCTTTAACTAACAAAAAAGCAATCAAACTGACCACAGCACTCTACTTCACGCCAAAGGGCAGATCCATCCAGGCCGAAGGCATTGTCCCTGATATCTGGGTCGAAAGATCTACTATCACAAGAATAAAAAGCAATCCTTTCAGCGTTCAGGAGAAAGACCTGCCTGGTCATCTGCAACAACCCGCTCAAGACGATGCCACGCAGGACACCGATAATACTGCCAACCGGGAACTGGCCAGTACAGACTTTCAGCTTAATGAGGCACTCATACTGCTAAAGGGGATCAATATACTGGCACCCTGATACAACCTGATTGGTACAGCAGATAACGCGCTAGTTATTTTTGAGCAGCCGAGCAGGCCGCCATTGCCTCTGACAGATCGAGTGTACCCTCGTACAACGCACGACCGGTAATAACCCCTGTAATGCCACCATCGACCACCGGTTTTTCAGCCAGCAATAACTGTATATCGCGGATATCTGTTACGCCACCCGATGCGATGATAGGCACAGAGACGCTGTTGGCCAGATCCTGCGTGGCGCGTATATTAAGACCGTCCATCATACCGTCCTTGCCTATATCCGTATAGATTATGCCTTCTATGCCATCACTCTGAAAAATAAATGCCAGGGCCCTTACATCAATATCGGTAACGTCCCGCCAGGCATTTTTAGCCAGCTTGCCATGCAATGCATCCAGACCAACCCATATATGACCCGGGAACTGCCGACACATTGCACCCACAAATTCGGGTTCCTCAACTGCTTTTGTTCCTAACACCAGATAATCTACACCTGCACTCAGATATTCCTGAATAATCTTACCTGAACGAATACCGCCCCCTAACTGGAGTGTTAATTGCGGATGGTTACATGCAATGTCTGCAATAACCTGCTTGTTGGCGGGCCGACCCTGGACAGCACCATCCAGGTCCACTAAATGTAGCCGAGTGGCTCCCTGCGACACCCAGTGGGCTGCCATCTGCACTGGATCATCACTATACACGGTCGATTCAGAAAATCGACCCTGCCTTAAATTGACGACTTTGCCATCTTTCAAATCAATGGCCGGTATAATCTCCAAACTTACAAGCTCCCTTTTGTCGATGGCAGCTTACCCACAATTCTCCCATCTAACTCAAGGGCGTTACGAAGCGCTCTGCCGAATGCTTTAAATACTGTCTCAATCTGGTGATGCGCATTGTCTCCCTTAAGATTGTCAATATGCAGTGTAACCAGTGAATGATTAACAAAGCCCTGAAAAAATTCATGAAACAAATCAACATCGAAATCACCCACTAAAGGCCGGCTAAATTCAATATCGTAGCTGAGGCCGGGCCTGCCTGACAGATCAATGACCACTCTGGACAAGGCTTCATCAAGGGGCACGTATGCATGACCATAGCGACGAATCCCCTTTTTATCACCCATTGCTTGCTTCAACGCCTGTCCCAGGCTAATACCCAGATCCTCTACTGTATGATGGGCATCTATATGCAAATCCCCAGTAGCAGAGATTTCTATATCGATTAAGCCATGCCGAGCTATCTGATCCATCATATGTTCCAGAAACGGTAACCCGGTATCGAATGAACTCTGGCCTGTTCCGTCCAGATTAATGGCTACCCGAATCTGGGTTTCCAGCGTGTCTCTATTAACTTCTGCGATTCTCATAATACGGTCCTGCATACAAAGCAGAATTATAACACTGCTCCATTAGGCAAATAACGATTATCGGTATTTGCTTTTATCCATTTTCGTAATTCTGGTTGAAACGATCCCCTTTGCTTGAGAATCCGAACCAAATCAATGACCGGACTGAGCCTGCCTGCTTCCCAGCCAGATAGTTGCTTTTCAGCCAGCGTAAAAAAAACAATAAGACGCCTGATGTCACTGTCAGTGAGCACCTCGGCCTCTTTCCAGACTTCTCCTCCAGACTTCATCAGCCAGGAATCGTCCTTGATACTGACAAGTTCAACCTGATTGTTAATATCAGTCAGATCCTGAGGAAGGCGCACCAGCAACTGCTCCAGCAGGGTGATGGAAAGCGATCTCTGTGCTGCTGGCTGCCAGGTTTTAACACTCATCATTTATATCCTTGCCTTATAACAACATCAATAGACTCGCGATGACGCAGGGACTAACCTTTCGCGGCGTTTTCGATGCCACCTCAACTGACCCTGCTGTAATCAGGCTAATGGCCTCAGCTAATTGCAGCTATTCCAGCGGCAGGTGCACAGGAAAAAACCATCCCGAAAGCCTTGGCCAAAATGGAGCGGGCGACGAGATTCGAACTCGCGACAGCCAGCTTGGGAAGCTGGGACTCTACCAACTGAGCTACACCCGCTGAAAATTTGTAACCATCTCTATTTTGGCATCAATCTCATCTTCTTGAGAAGCGCTTTTAAAGATCTTTCAGATCAGTCGCTGATTAATAATAGAACAACTCCCACCACCAGAAACAACATACCAGTCCATTCCTGTCGGGTCGGTCTTTCTTTGAAGAAATAGTAAGAAATCAAAACTGAAATCAAGAATTCCACCTGACCCAGTGTCTTAACATAGGCAGCTCGCTCAAGCGTAAAAGCAGTGAACCAACCCACCGAACCAATAACACCGGTAATGCCAACAAACAGGCTGGGCTTCCAGTGATGTACTATTAAACCAAGTTCCCGTTTATCTCTAACTATCACCAAAAGCAAACTCATGACTGTCTGAATACACACCATAGCAGCCAAAGTCACCGCCGCCGCAATAACAGCTGATTCAAGTTGCAGGGACAAGCTAGCCATACGAATCAATAATGAAGTCAATGAGAAAGCGATGCTGGCGGCAATACCGTAAGCAGCTGATCGACTGAATAAGCCTCCCCATCGGCCTACACCCGTTAAGTTGACCAGTAACAAACCAATACAGCAAATAATGATTGCCAGCCAGCCACTGGCAGATACCCAGTCAGAAAAAAAAGACACGCCCAGCAGTGCTGTGACCAGAATTTCGGCCCTTACATAGGTACTTCCCACAGCAAAATTGCGAAGTTTGAATAATCTGATTAACAGCACCGTTGCAACGATCTGCAGGGCCCCTGCCGCCAACACAGAAAACAGAAATGTAGGCCCAAGCGGGGGCAACTGAATTCCCTGTACCTGGACCGCGAGATACAGCAAGGCAAACGGCAGCCCGAACAGGTACCTCACCAGGGTTGCCCCCTCCGCTGAGATATCCGCAGTTAATTGTTTTTGTGCCGCTGTTCGAACAGACTGCATCAGCGCGGCCATTAGCGTCCACAAGACCCAGGATTCTAACAACTGATCACCAGCTTCGGCCGGCGCAGATTAGAACTTATATAACTAATCAGAATTCCGCCAATTACCATGAAAACCAAATGGAACTCGATGGTCAAGATAGGCCCTTGCCAGTGGGCCTGCTGCAACATTTTCGGCGTCAAGAATGACCAGGTGACTCTTATCAATAGCAGCATCATAGACATTGGTGACCAGATAGCCCTCGCCTTCACTCGTCCCTCGGGATACAAAAACAGGCTCAGAGGCAGCAAAATTCGGTCCTAAATCGAAGGTTTCAACACAACCTTTTTCATGGTCGACATGGCCAATAGCAGTAAACCCACCCGACTTTGAAGATTCAGCGCCCTGGCAGCCAAAATAACCGTGCCGGTAATTCAACCCTGCGTAACGTTCATCCAACCTTGGAAATTCGCAGACATGATCATGTAATTGTTCTACTTGATATTCATTGGTGCTAGCTGCCAGATCAATTGTCCAGCGTTTCAGTACAGCATTGGCTTTTGCGGGATCTGGTTTGCTGCCATCAGCATGGGGAAAAAGCGGTGCTTCCCCGTATTCGCAAACATCACAGATCAATCGATCACCGACCTGGTAAGCATTCATGGGATGAAAAACATAAGCTGCTGGACCTTCAAACCAGCGAATATTTGAAACCTCATCGCCACGTTTTAGAACACCCAGGTAGGCGCCTTTGTCAGGTTCCCAGGCAAACGCAGGACCGCCAGACATAGCCCTCTGTAAAGACCCAGTCAGCGGCATAATGGGGAACAGCACATAATCCCTGGTAACAAGAAAATCATGTACCATCGATGAATAAGGTGCATCAAAAAACTGGCTTTCCGTGAGCTCTCCATCCTTATCAACCACGTGATAGGACATCTTCTCCGACAGCAAACCGTCAACCCCATAGCCAAAGAACACCAGTTCTCCGGTTTCAGGATCAATTTTGGGATGAGCTGTCATGGGCCCTGTCAGTTTACGCTGGTAGTCATGAGCGCCTATAGAGTCCAGACTATGTGGATCCATTTCAAAAGGGGCATGGCCTTCTTCGAGCGCCAGCAATTTGCCTGCATGCCAGATTATATTGGTATTAGCAATGCCATCCGTCTGTATACCGGCAACACTGGGATCTGCATCCATGGGATTAAAAGCCGCAAACAGGCTTCGCCCTGCTTCACGCTCCTTCTTCCATTTCACCGTCCTGGCCCAACGATTACGGTATGAGACCTTACCATCTTCAATCTTAAACCCATGAACCATGCCATCCCCTGCGAACCAGTGATGAGCCCCTCTCGGGGCAAATTGGGGATTTGGACCATTACGATACAAGGTGCCCCTCAAGTCTTCAGGAACTTCACCTTCAATAATCAGATCTGCAGCATCACATTCCATCTGGATAGGGGCAAAACCACCTACAAGATTAGGATGATTCGGAAACGGTTGAGCCATAATCTTTCCCTCATTTATTTTCAACTATCATCAGTGCAAAACAGACGGAACTGTCGAGTCATCGCCGGCAGAGACTACCTTTTACGAGACTGATCGATCATCCCGATAGATACTTGATGCCCTTTTACAAGGCAGCCAAAATCGCTTCTGCTGAACTCACTTCAAAAGCGCCGCCTTTTTCGAGGTTGAGAACAGTTATTCTGCCATCTTCAGCAATCAGCGAATAACGGCTTGAACGGGTACCCAGGCCAAATCCCGAAACATCCATTTCCAAGCCCATGGCTTTGGTAAATTCACCATTACCATCTGCTGCCATGATGATTCCTTCGGCATTCTGCCCTTGACTCCAGGCATTCATGACAAACGCATCGTTCAGGGAAAGACAGACAATAGCATCAACCCCCTGGGCCTTTATCTTATCTGAATTGACGACATAGCCTGGCAGATGGGCAGCACTACAGGTTGGTGTGAAAGCACCGGGAACAGCAAATAAAACCACTTTCTTGCCTGAGCAAAGCACTCCCATATCCAAATCTTCAGGGCCTTTCTCACCCATCGTTTTTAATGTCACTTGCGGTATCTGATCGCCTATTGCTATAGCCATGATTTACTCCAATTAATTTTCTATGAAACTGACTGATAGCAAGTCTCCACCTATGCGCCATCAAACTCAAGTATTTCCATGGGAATCTTTCAAGGGTCTGCCAGCGTGGTTCAGATACGACCATTGATCCCTCAATAGCAGGACCAATGGCGAGTACAAACACGGCCTAAACAGCAAGGTACTGATTCTTAATTATCCTTGCCGAAAAGGCTGTCCGTTCTTACAAATCATGAAATTTCGCTCGGGGTCATCCTGAACAAGGGCTTTATCCACCCCCCTGGGATACATGACGGCGCCGTCGTGAGCAAATTGCACGATATACGCTTTGCGAACGTCATCGGTCAGGTTAGGTCCGGTTCTATGCGGGGTCAGCGAAGAAAAAACCACGATATCTCCGATATCTGCCTCAACCGCTATTGCCCGATCTTCAACATTATCAGCGCGCTTATCCAGGCATTCAAAACCCAGATCAGTCTGCCAGTGTTCCAGTGTTCCGGATCTATGAATACCCGGTATCACCCAGGGGCAGCCGTTTTTTACTGTGGCCGCGGTAAGCGGTAGCCAACAAGTTAAATAGTCCTGGGGAGCGATAAAGGTATAACCATTATCCTGGTGCCATGGAAATTCCAGATACGTTTCCGGTTTCTTATAAACCGCCTGATCCCAGTACAGCCTGGCATCACTGCCTAAAAGATCAATGCACAGATCAGCAAACACGGGCAAACGAATAAAATCTCGTACTGGGTCCGATTGCTTGACAATATGAGCGGTGAAAGTGATGTCATCTGCTCTGTTAATGAACATCTGGCCCTTATGATGTTCCCGTAACCAGGCATCTTGCGCAGATTCTATTGGATCGATTTCATTTCTTAGGGTCCTGATTTGGTCCTCATCAATCACCGCTTTCAGCAAAAAGTAACCCATTTCATTCCATTGTCGAGCCTGCTCCGAGCTTATCCTCCTGAAAGGGCCGGACCGGTCTCGCCACTGAAATTGCTCACTTCTCTGATCAAGTTTCATGGCTTCTACCCGGTTATTTTCGCTAATCCTGGCAATTGCGCGATAGCTTTAGCCAGCAATCTGTCTTTTTCGGTCACGATGTTGCCCGCATCGTGGGTGGTCAGCCGGAGGTCAACACGATTATAAACATTGCGCCAATCCGGGTGATGCTGCTGCTGTTCAGCAATAGCCGCAACGTCGGTCATAAAAGCAAAGGCTTCTTTGAAATCCTTAAACCTAAGGCTAAGCACTAAACTGTCATCCTTTTCCTGCCACATAGTGGTCCTCTCATCATTTCTGACCTGCAGCCACCAATGATACCCGAAAGATACCGACTAACATGAAAGCACGTGAGTTTAATCTGAACTCAGAGATCATGGATGTTGCACTTTCTTTTACATACGGTAGGGTCGACCAAGAAACACATTGATTGAGAAACATCCCCATGGATATAGCCGAGCTACCCAGACCAGAGTATCCAAGACCTATCCTGGTAAGGCCGGACTGGCTCAACCTCAATGGTCTTTGGGGGTTTTCGGCAGACCAGGAAGGCAACGGATATAAGCAAAACTGGCCAGCGCGGACAGACTGGCCAGATCAAATCAGGGTGCCATTTGCACCGGGTACCAGTGCCAGCGGCATTAACCTGGACTTTGATACCAACCGCGTCTGGTATCACCGGACGTTTCGTATTCCAGCCTGGTCCGAGTCTGAAACCATCCTGCACATCGGGGCCTGCGATTATCACACTAAGGTTTTTATCAATGGCCACCAGGTCGGCGAACATCGCGGCGGTTACTCTCCTATTCAAATCAATATTACAGCCAGCCTGAAGCCATCGATCAACAACCTGGTGATCTGCGCCGAAGATTCCGGTTCATGGCAGCAACCGCGTGGTAAGCAGGCGGGAGATACTCGCTGGCCAATAGACTACGACCCCATCATCGGCATCTGGCAGACCGTCTGGCTGGAACCGGTCCAAAGGGATCACATTGTATCGATTGCGACTGAATACAACCTTAGCCAGCAGCGTCTCAAACTAACCATCAACCTGTCCAGCCAGGTCAATGGCACTATTCGCGTAAGACTATGTAATGACGCAGTCAATCATGCCGAGATAACACAGGACTGTGCTGGAAGGACAGAGGTTAAAGCCGCCTTGACGATCGATACCCCGCAACTCTGGTCCCCCGACTCACCCACCCTTTACGATTTATACATCGACCTAATATCAATAAAAGGTGATCAACTCGACAGTATTGCAAGCTATACCGGGTTGCGCGAGATCAGTGTTCTGAATAAGAAACTCTGCCTCAACCAGCAACCCCTCTACATCAGGGGCGTGCTTGACCAGGGCTATTTCCCTGAAGGCTGGTATACACCGCTTGATGATGCCGCCCTGATACAGGACATCGATCTGGTTCAGGCAATGGGTTTTAATCTGGTTCGCAAGCACCAGAAAGCTGAGGACCCTCGTTTTCTTTACTGGGCTGATCAGAAAGGTCTGCTGGTCTGGAGTGAGATGCCTTCGGGTCGTATTTTCAGCGCCGAGTTAATCGAACAGTTAACCAGCGAGTGGCTACAATTGATGCGCAGAGATCAGGCCCATCCCTGCATCATCTGCTGGGTGCCTTTTAATGAATCCTGGGGTGTCTGGCATCAGCGTGCTCGCTCGCAACAGCGGGCATTTGTCGACGCGACCGTCGCCCTGACAAAAACCATGGACAGCACCAGGCCGGTCATCGGCAATGATGGTTGGGAATACAGTTCGGGAGATCTGTTTACGCTGCATCTGTATGACAGTCCGGCGGAAACACTGAAAGCAAAACTGCAAGAATTAATATCGGACCCGCATGCCTTGTTATCCTCATCTGAACAGGCCCGGCCCGGCGCATTACCTGGGGCCGACCCTAGCAACCTGCCTGTGCTACTGACCGAATGTGGTGGAATAGGTTACGTTGATGATGCTAACCGGGAGGATCTGTTTGCCTACGGTGACCTACCCGATTCAACCAGAGGACTGTCTGAGCAAATCCAGGCGCTCGTTGATACTCTGGCCCAGGTCGATCAACTACAGGGCTTTGTCTGGACCCAATTAACAGACATCCAGCAGGAAATTAATGGCTTGCTCTATTTTGACCGCTCGCCAAAACTACCCCTGGACCAGATCAAAGCGATATTTGAAAGATCAGGAGACTAATAAATGAACTGGCAGCCCCTTCTGGAACTCGGCCAACAACAGTCCTATGCTCAGATCGCAATTTTTCAGCACGGCAAACCGGTAATGGACTATTCCTGGTTAGATCAGCCGGTGGACGTATTCGCAGTTCAAAAAGGGGTTCTCGCCATCCTCATTGGCATCGCCGAAGAAAGGTACCTGCTGGAAGTCAGTGATCATATGAATCATCATATTGATCCTGAATGGACTAAATTATCGCCTTGGGACGAAGCCAAGCTCACCCTGGAAACCCTGATGAACATGACCACCGGCATGAATGACCGGCTCGAAGCGGACGGAGACATCGGCAGGACCTGGCGCTATAACAACGTTGCCTACCAACAGTTAAAACGTATTTTAGAACGCCATACCGGTTTAACGCTTCAGCAACTCAGCCATGAATGGCTGTTACGACCGCTGGGCCTAAACAACACCCACTGGAAATTAAGACCCTCTGCAACCGAACAGCGCGACAGCCAAACCGAGCTGATTTCAGGATTATGGAGTACCGCTCATGATCTGGCTAAAATCGGCGAAGCACTAAGAACCGATGTGCTGGTATCCTCTTCATTTAGAGAATCTCTCAGCCAATCAGGTTCGCAGACAAATCCAAGCTGGGGGCGATTATGGTGGAACAACAACGCCAATATCTACATGACACCCGGCTCTGAACGTCAGTTTCAGGGACCGCTGCTACCTATGGCACCGCAGGACCTGATAACAACCAAAGGTGCCGGCGGACATCAGTTAACCATTGTGCCAAGCCTTGAACTGGTGGTAGCAATAACCCGCTTGTCTGGCCGCCGGCCAATGGTCAATTCTGATACCTTGTTATGGGGCACCATTATGAGCATTGCCAATCCAGGATGAGGGATTCCTTTATCATGACATAGTGGTGTGTTAGCCTTTTTTGATCTTCTGGTTGGAGCAACTAAATGGACTTGTCATTCGGCCCTAAATATTCCGCTTTCAGAGACAAGGTGCGTACCTTTGTCAGAGAGCACAAAGACAAACAGCCAGCGTCTGGCTCTGCCCCTAAAAGTAGCGGAATACTGAACTGGCAGGCCCTGCTTATCGAACAGGGTTATCATTCCCGAACCATACCAGAGGAATACGGCGGGTATGGCGCCGCACCCGACATTATCGAATCTAGAATTATTGCCGAAGAGTTCGCCCGGGAACAAATGAATACCGGCCTGGGTGGACAAGGCATCAGCATGCTCACCCCTGTACTTCTGGAAATGGGTACAGAACAACAAAAACAACAATTTATCAGACCTTCGATTCAGGGTAAGTTGGCCTGGTGCCAGGGTTATTCTGAACCTGGGGCTGGTAGTGACCTGGCCAGTTTAACTACCAAAGCTGAGCTTGACGGCGATGAATGGGTCATCAATGGACAGAAAATTTGGACCAGCTCTGCGCATATCGCCGACTGGATTTTCTGCCTTGTCCGAAGCGAACCTGAAGCCCCCAAGCACCAGGGAATTTCCTTCCTGTTGTTCGAGATGAATACACCAGGCATTGAAATTCGGCCACTGGTCGATATGACGGAAAATGCCAACTTTAACGAAGTTTTTTTTACCGATGTAAGGGTGCCCAAGCACCAGATCGTTGGCCAGCGAGGTCAGGGCTGGAAAGTTGCCAATGCGATCCTCGGACACGAAAGAGGCTCCTTGGCGCCTCCAGATGCTGCAAATGCCAGGCTCAATGGCGTTATTCGGTTAATGCAGCAGGAAACCATCGATGGACAGCGAATCATCGATAACCCTGTATTCCGTGACCGACTAATGAAACTGCAAGGCCGGGTCATGGCAATGCAGTATAACGATATGCGTCTGTTTTCTTCGCGAATAAACAAAAATCAGGACACCAAGCTGGCCGGCATGGTAGTCAAGCTCATTGGGACCGAATTAAGGCATGAAATAGAAGGCCTCGCCATCGACGTAATGGGCGAGATCGGCCTCTCATATGGCGACAATCCATACATCAGGGGGAATGGTTCCTGGCAGTACCAGTATATGCTCTACCTGGGGCTTATTATTGGCGGTGGTACCTCCCAGATCCAAAAGAATATTATTAGCGAAAGAGGCCTGGGCATGCCAAAAGAACCAAAAATCGAAACAAAGCGGGGTGCCTAATGGAATTCGGATTATCTCAGGAACAAATCCTGCTTCAGGATAGCATTAATCGCTACCTCTACGACCAGGCCAGCCTTGATGTTGTCCGTGAAATCGCTGCTGGCGACACTGACGATAAAACCATCTGGTCAGGACTGGCGGAAATGGGCGTAGCGGGTCTTATGATACCTGAGGAGCATGGCGGCGTTGGCCTGGGTAGTATGGATGCCGTCATCGTGGCTGAATGCCTGGGTTACCATGTAACACCAAGTGCATTTCTCAGTAGCGCCGTGATAGCACCCAGCGTACTTTTATCTGCTGGTTACACTAACGATTTAGCAGACATTGCGGCAGGAACATTCCGCGTTGGCATTGCTTTTTCTGAAGCTATAGGCGCACGAGAAAAAGCAGGGATCGTGGTCAGCGAATCTCACTTGAGTGGTAAATGCCTGTTTGTTCTGGATGCAAATGCCGATGCTTATCTCATCGCAACGTCTGAGCAATCTATCTATCTGATTCGGTCAGATGCTGCTGGCGTTAAACGCAATCAACTCACCACCGTGGACAAAACCCAAACCATCTGCGAACTCATTCTGGAAGAGGTCAAGGCAGAACTGATCAGTACTGATGCCAATATCTATCTCAAGGCCCTGGATACTGGACGAGTGATACAAGCCGCGGATACGCTGGGCGCAGCTCAATGCATGCTCGACCAGGCAGTAGCCTACGCAAACCAACGGGAACAATTCAACCGGGTTATCGCTTCATTTCAAGCTGTTAAACACATGTGTGCGGAAATGGCAGCTAACCTTGAACCCTGTCGCTCGATGATCTGGTATGCAGGGCATGCCTTGCAGGCAGTACCCGAAGAAGCACCCTTAATTGCCTGTCACGCAAAGGCTCATCTGGCCGAGGTGGGCCGTTTTGTAGCAAAAACCGCGACAGAAGTGCACGGCGGTATGGGCTTTACAGACCTTGTTGGTCTACATTACTGGTTTAAACGAATCGGCTGCAACCGGCAGTTATTAGGTTCGCCCGAGCGCTTACGCGAGGATGCAGCCAGGATTCAGTCTCTGATTTGAACCAATTGTTCGATGTTGATTAACCTATGATCGGTGTTCAAAGCTAATTAAGGCGAATCGAGACATCCTTGAGACGAACGGGATTGAATAACGCCAGATTCATGGCTAATCTTGCTTCATGAAAAACTCACTGGCGATAGCTTTGTACCCTGCCCTGCTGCTGGGATTGTTGGCGCTGCCAGTCAACCTCAAAGCCGGGCAAATACTCAGCCCCTGTAACCCCGACGAAAACACACGCCTGCTACAAATAGAGGCCGACAGTTTATGCGCCCGACTAACGGTTCCAGAATCGAGACAAAGGCCGGGGCTACGTTCTATTGACCTCAGGGTCATTGTCCTGCCAGCAACAGGAAAAACAGTGCAAGCAGACCCCATCGTGCTGCTGGCGGGCGGTCCAGGACAAGCTGCTGCAGAACTTGGGCCTTACTTTTTTACGCTCTTCCCGGAACTCCGGAAAAAAAGAGACATCCTGCTGATTGATCAAAGAGGCACTGGAGAATCCAACTCAATGGCCTGTGAACAGGAACTCAAGCCCCTGCAGAATTTCGAATTATCCGGCGTTACCGCTACCGAATACTATATTGATGCATTAAAGCAGTGCTTGAATTCGCTTGATGCCGACCCTGCTCAATATACAACGCCTATTGCCATGGATGATCTAGAATATATCAGGGAAATCCTGGGCTACCCACAACTGAATCTGTTCGGTATTTCCTATGGAACCCGAGCCGCACTTGTTTATCTCAGGCGGTACCCAAGCTCAGTACGCAGTATGATACTGGATGCTGTGGTGCCGATGGACATGCTGGTTCCTGAGCACATAGCAACAGATGCAGAATCGGCTTTTGCTACCGTAATCGCCGACTGTCAAGCCCAGCCTGCTTGCAATCAGGCCTTTCCTGATATCACCAGCAAGCTGGAAGCGGCCGTTAACCGACTGTCGAAGAACAAACAAAAAATAGCCCTAGTTCACCCTAAATCTGGAGAAACCTACCAGATTGAAGTTGATCCCTTGCTCATCAACCGAATCATTCGCGGCGCGATGTATGATAGAAATCTTCGCCAACTGTTACCGCTAGCCATAGATGAAGCCTCACAGGGAAGATTACAAGCCATTGCCACCATAGGCTTTTTGCTCAATGGTGACAACGAAGTTGGCAACATCAGTCTGGGTATGCAAAATTCAGTTCTGTGTTCTGAGGACATGCAACGAGTCTCGACTCAATTAGATAGCATCCACTTTGACAACATCCTATTTAGCATGCTCAGGTCCGCCTGTCAGTTCTGGCCAAATAACCCGGTTGCTGAAGATTTTTTCAACCCGGTCGTTTCGGATGCACCTGTTTTCCTGGCCTCAGGTGCCCTGGATCCTGTCACACCCCCAAAGTATGCAGAAAAAGCAAAACAGACGCTGACCAATGCCATTCATGTTGTGGTTCCTGGTGCCGCCCACGGGGCTACCAGGTTGGGCTGCATGCCAGATCTTCTGCTAGAATTTCTAGATGAACTCACCCCGCAGGATCTAAACGCAGACTGTGCCACTGAGATTAAAACGCTCCCCTTCTTCACCAGCAACTCGGGGCCTTTTCAGAGCCCTTCAATGAGCGATGAGACCAGCAGTGATTGAAATTGACAATATCAGTAAACGTTTCGGTGAGATCCAGGCTATCAAAGAAGTCTCTCTGCAAGCGGCTAACGGAAAAATCACCGGATTACTCGGCCCAAACGGCGCCGGGAAATCCACCGCGCTGAGAGTTCTATACGGGCTCCTGAAACCGGATGAAGGCAGCGTCAAAGTCGATGGCACCGATGTTTTTCGTCAGCGACCAGAAGCACAACGCAAACTAGGCGTTCTACCCGATGCACATGGTCTGTATGGCCGGCTGTCTGCCCGCGAGCATATTTCATACTTTGGCAGGTTACATGGCGTTGCTGAGAATGAACTGGAACAGCAGACTGATGAACTCATTCGCCTGCTGGATATGCAAAGCATCGCTGATCGGCGCACCGAAGGTTTCTCTCAGGGTGAAAGGATGAAAGTCTGTCTAGCCAGGGCATTGATCCATCGACCGGGTAATGTTGTCCTCGATGAACCGACCAATGGCCTGGACGTCATGACCACCCGTAAGGTCAGAGAACTCATGCTTGAACTCAAGCAGAGAAACATAACCATACTTTTTTCCAGTCACCTGATGCATGAAGTCGCCCGACTCTGCGATGAAATCATAATTATCACCTCAGGCAAGGTAGTGGCTCAAGGTACCACTGCTGAAATTCGCAGCATCGCCGGAGAAGACAACCTTGAAGATGCATTTGTCAGATTATCCGAAGGAGATGGTCCCTGATGCATCCCATTCAGGCAGTATTCCGGAAGGAATTAATCGATGGTTTCCGAGATAAAAGAGCATTGCTCACGGCATTTCTGTTCCCGGCCCTGGCACCAATTCTAATCTACGGTCTGATTTATGCCATCATTGATATGTCCTCCGATGCTGAAAACCTGGAAGTCGCAGTTATCAATGCTGAATCAGCACCCGCCCTTATTCAGTACATGCAGGAAAAAGGCGTTGAAATTACAACTTTTACCGGTAATGCAGAGCAGGCCGTAAAGGACAAAAAGCAGGCGTTTATCCTCGAAATCCCCGGCGACTATCAGCAAAGGCTCAGGGATTTCAAAACCACCATTGTTCCCATCATTCATGATAGTTCTCGAAGCGACACCCGCATTTCCCTACGTAGATTACGCGACCTTGTACGAGAGTATAATGGTCAATTATCAGCACTCAGACTTATTGCCAGGGGCGTCTCACCATCAGTAATTCGAGGGGTGGTATCAGGCAATCAGGACATCGCCAGCGAAGAACAACGTCTGATAAGCCTTTTCAGTATGGTACCTTTATACATCATGCTTGCGGCCTTCATCGCCGGCATGGGCCTGGCCGTTGACAGCACCGCAGGAGAACGGGAGAGAAAAAGCCTGGAACCTTTGCTGGTCAATCCAGTACAGCGATTACACCTGATCCAGGGCAAATGGCTTGCTGCCAGTTTCTATGCGGCCATTGGTATGCTTTCTACGCTAGTGCTTTCCCTGATTGTTATGCTAAATGCCCCTCTTGAAGACCTTGGCTTTATTTTTTCCATCAGTATCCAGCAGGTCATCATGTTAATCCTGGCAACCTTACCGCTGCCTTTCCTGGCAACCAGTTTGGAAATGCTGCTCGGTATTTTTGCCAAATCCTTCAAAGATGCTCAATCCTACATAGGGCTGGTAACATTACTGCCTACCCTGCCCTTTCTCATCGACACTTTCAATCCAGTTACCACCCAGGACTGGATGTACGCCACACCAATCTTCGGCCAGTATTTGCTGATGACCGAAGTGCTTGGGGCGGTTGAACTCAGCTGGCTGGCCTACGCCAGCTCAGGGGTCAGTTGCTTGCTACTGAGTGTGTTACTGTGTTTTCTAACCAGTCGTTTACTTAGCAGAGAAGCCGTTATCACAGGTTGACACAGCCTTCATATCGGTCAGTTAATGGCAATTATGGAAAAACGAGCCCCGTCAGCGATCGACTTAAAGCGCAATCAACTGCAGCCTGCACTAACCCTTCCAATCTGCAATAAGCAAAGCTCGATTCCGCTTGCGCAGCTCGCCTCAGCCGCTATCCTTACAGCAAAAAGAAGCTGAAGCCGACATGACCTTTTCCAGAACACAATCGGAAAATCCTGGACATCATCTACCTGTACCCGTACTTTCGGAAAAAGCACTACAGCAGATGCCAGCGGCGTCAGTTAAGCGCGTTCCTGGCAACTTCAAGCCTGCCGTCAGGGCCGTTAATCTGCACCAGTGTCCGGTCCAAATGATCTATGACCAGGCATCTCCACCGGAAATTTATCAAATTCAAGGGGCATTCCTGAACGCCTATGCAGTCGCTTCAGGATTCAACTACAGGAAATTCATGGTGGCAAATGCGTATTGATAGCCAACAGTATTTTTGGGCTGCACAGCCCAGCTACATCAATTGGCAGAAAAACAGGCCAGCTATTCTCAGGCAACCCTATCTGCCCGGACATATCGCACCCCAGTTGATTGATAACGGGTTTAACGGCTGCCTTGCTAGCCAGGTGAGTTCGAACAAAGATGAAATTGATTTCCTGTTGAACCAACAATCAGCAAACCCTTTTGTCAAAGGCATTATCGGCATGACCCAGCCCGGCTTGGCAGCGCTTGATGCACACCTTGAACGCTACGGCCCGCACTTCGTCAGTGTACAGCACAGTTTGCGGAATACGCCCGCAAACCTGAATCTGCTGGATTTTCTGGCAGATGACGTCACCAAACTGGCGATAACCGGATTACCCATAGAACTTGCAGTAAAGGCAAGCCAGTTACCCCAGTTCATTGACCTAATTGATCATTTTCAGAATCTCGTTTTCATCTTACAATCCCTGGCGGATCCTTTGATTCAGGGCCAATCAACCGACCCTAAAGCATTTAATGAATGGTCAGGTTGCTTAAAGAAAATTGGCCAGCGCGACAACGTCTGGTGTAAATTAGCAGGCTTAGTGACCAGAGCAGACTTTAGTGAGTGGAATGACTTTGAACTTCCAACCCAGGTATTTCTCCCGTCTGTTGATGTTGCCCTCGACGCTTTTGGCAGCCATCGGCTGCTGTTTGCCTCGGAGTGGCCTGTTCATACCATGGCTGCTACTTTTGACGAGGTCTATGACCTCGCTGCAGCCTGCATCAGTACACTCAGTGAATCAGAGCAGGAGGCCGTGATGGGTCAAAACGCCATGCAGTGTTATGAGATAGAACTATTATGAATATAGGTTTACTACATCCAGGCGAAATGGGCGCCCCTATCGGTGCAGCCATGATTGCCAACGCTGAAGCCGTCATATGGCTGCCCGCAGGCCGTAGTCAAGCGAGCCGGGAAAGAGCAGCACGAGCAAACCTGACTGCAGCCGACAGCTTGAACGCTCTGTGCCGTTGCTGTCAGGTTATCGTCAGCGTTTGTCCACCTCATGGCGCCGTCGATACAGCCAAAGCCGTCGTTAATTCAGGCTTCAGCGGCATTTACGTTGAAGCCAATGCGATCTCTCCAGAAAAAACGCTGCGCATCCAAGAGATGCTTCAAGACAAGGGTATCGGTATGGTCGATGGCGCCATCATTGGCGGCCCTGCCTGGCCGCAGAAAAGTAACAGCAAAGCTAATCCAAGTGCCCGCAGCCAGATCTACCTATCAGGGCCAGAAGCGAACCAGATTATTGAAATATTTGATGGGTCCAGTTTTGAAACGACTTGCCTGTCGCAAGCCGTTGGTGACGCGTCGGCTTTAAAAATGACTTTCGCAGCCTATACCAAAGGCAGTACTGCTTTACTGGCCGGCATTCTCAGTGTAGCCGAATACTACGGTGTCAGGGATGCCCTGCAGAGCCAGTGGGGGGAGACCATGACCCGGCAAACCCACCACAGACTGATAACAAATTCATCCAAGGCCTGGCGGTTTTCAGGCGAAATGAAAGAAATTGCCAGCACTTTTAATAGCGCTGGTAACAGCGACGGCTTTCATTTAGCGGCAGCCGATACCTTTGATAAACTTCTGGCACACAAAGACTGGAAGCAAGCACCCAGCCTTAATGAAATACTCGACAGCCTGAAAAAATAATCAGCCAACAATAAACAGATCAACAGCTCAGCACAAAGGAGGAACACAGCATGTCTCCAGCACTAGGGGTCCATGTGGGACAACAGAATATGACCATGCCGGAAATGCGTAAACTCTGGAAAGATCTGGACGAAGCCCGAGTCGACTGGATTTCCGCCTGGGATCATTTTTACGAAGCACCGCCGGCTAACGGCACTCAGGATCATTTTGAGGCACTAACCACGCTCGGTGCACTGGCCGCCGACACGCAGCATGCCAGATTAGGCTGCCTGGTTTTTTATGTCGGCTATCGAAATCCGGCCAGTCTAGCCAAAGCGGCAGCTACCCTCGATCATATTTCCCAAGGCCGGTTTGAGCTTGGCCTGGGCGCGGGATGGCACAACCAGGAAGCGCGAGCTTACGGCTATGATTTCCCATCTATCGGTACTCGCCTGGACATGCTTGAAGAAGCTGCAATCCTCATTCGTCAAATGCTTACCACGGATAGAAGCAGCTTCACTGGCAGGCATTTTACGACCGTTGATGCCGCCAATCAGCCGAAGCCCTTACAATCAAGAATGCCTATCTGGATCGGCGGCTTAGGTGAGAAAAAGACCCTGCGAATTGTCGCCCAGCACGCCGACGGCTGGAATGCTGCCTATGTCAGCCAAGATCAATTCAAGCAGCTGAACCAAACGCTAAATCAATGGTGTATCAAACTAGACAGGGACCCGACCAGCATTAAACGCTCTGTCAATCTGAGCTTCAACCTTGCATTAACAGACAAGGATATCAAGCGAGAAAAAAACCGCATCGTTAAAGAATGGGGCCCTGCCGCCGACAGAATTACCTCAGGTGCGCTGCTCTGCAAACCTGAAGCAGCCATAGAAAAACTATTGGAATATCATCACCTGGGGGCTGACATGATCAATATTGCCATAAGAGCGCCTTACCATGAAGAAGCCCTCAGCGCTTATCTGGAACAGGTCATTCCGGCAGTCAAGGCGGCTACGAGCTAGCTGCGTATCAATTCAAGCATCTCATTAACATTGGAGATTTTAACCCGTGGGCGGTTACTGGCATCGCCTGCGGCCAGCTCTGCCAGGTCAACTTTCTTCCAGTCCGCATAACTAACCAGATCCGGCTGCCTGCTCCTGACCAGTGCCTCAATAGCCGCCGGGTCTGTATCGGTTGGCTGAAAATGCTTGTTCATGGCGAGATCTGCAACCATCAGGCCGACTGTTTCCTGAGCGCAGGTCTTATTGGTACCAATTACACCACTGGGCCCTCGCTTAATCCAACCTGCCGTATACATGCCAGGTACAGTGGAACCATCATTGTTGGTTATCGCGCCGCGATGGTTTGCTATAGTCCCCCAACTCTCATTAAACGGCACATCCGGTAAAGGCTTGCCTCGATAACCGACCGACCGAAATACCAACCCAGCTGGGATGATCTCTTCAGCAGTTGTTGCCCTTGCTTTTAAAGCACCCTGATCATCCGTGTACAATTCATTCTTATTAATCTTGACCGCCTGGACCTGTCCTGCCTCGCCGATAAGTTCGGTCGGTGACACCAGAAATCGAATATAGAGCTGTCGTGGTTTGCGCTGATTTTCTCTGACAGCATACGCTTGTACAGCGGTTACATTCTTGAGTGTATTCTTATCTTGAGATGCATCCAGTAGCGCCTGACTGGCGACATCCAGCATCGCCTCTTCTGCCAATACGTTGACATCAGCCTCTTCAAATTCGCCCATTTCCTTAATTTCCGGCGGTGTAAATGCCGCTTGAGCAGGACCTCTTCGGCCAAGTATATAGACATTCCTGACCTTACTCTGCTGCAACACACGCAAGGCATGGTCAGCCATATCGGTCGCGGCCAGTTCCGCATGGGTCTTGCAGAGAATGCGGGCCACATCCATGGCCACATTACCCATGCCCACAACCACCACGTTTTCCTGAGTAAGATCAAACTGACGATCAGCAAAGTCGGGATGACCGTTGTACCAGGCAACGAATTCAGTGGCTGAATGACTCCCTTCTAGATGCTCACCCGATATGCCCAGATTTCTATCAAACGGACTACCCGTAGTAAATATCACCTGGTGGTAATGCCTTCTCAGGTCATCCAGGTGAATATGTAACCCGTATTCCACGTTTCCTAAAAATCGAAACCCCGGGTACGCAGCGCTTTTTTCATAAGCTCGTGTGACTGACTTATCTTTCTGATGATCAGGTGCGACGCCTGCGCGAACCAATCCAAACGGCGTGGGTAGGCGATCGTACATGTCCATCTCGACATGCACATCCTTTATTTTCATGAAATTGCTAACTGTATAGAACCCAGCTGGCCCTGATCCAATAATTGCGACCCTTAATGGATTCGACTCACTGCCCACAACTGCCATGGAAACCCCCTTTCCTGTGATAAACCGAGGGTATCAGAATTAGCTTCGATGAGACAATCTATCCACTAATTCAGCGCCTAATAAAGCTAAAATAACTCGATCTATTGGAGACACCCAACTGGAAAGTTTAAGATAAATCTATTCGACTAGAAGATGATTGCAGGAGATTCTGTCTTTGAAGAAAATTAGCATTATATCGACTGCGCTACTGCTATCCGTGGTCTTACCATTTGCCCTGCTGTCCTCGTTACTGGCAGATCCAGATAAATATCGGGAAGAAATTACAGATATTCTAGAGTCAACAACCGACTACCAAATTCGCCTGGAAAACATTCAATGGCAGCTATGGCCTTCCTTCTCAATGTTGTTAAACGGCTTATCGATTGCTGCGAACGATAGCCAGCCCCCTTTTGCGAAAGTGTCCTCGCTATCATTGGAACTGGCTGTTTTACCGTTTCTAACTGACGGCAACCTCAACCTGAGCAATATCATTGCCGAGCAGGTGAACTTAAATCTCATTACAGATTCATCCGGCCAGGCAAACTGGGCTTTATCAAAAAGTGATCCAGAAAGCAAAACCAGCAAAACCAAGAGCACGTCTACCGTACTATGGAATTCAATCGCTGTACGCGACCTGACGGTTCACTATATGGATAAGCAGTCAAATCAGGATTTCCTACTCACAGCATCGATGATCGCTGCGCAATCTATGACAAGCGGACCAGCTTCGGCCCACACGACACACATTCTGTTAAAGGACAATATAAAAGATACTCTGGTCAAAGCAGAACTCACCAGTATGCTTCAATTCACTGAAGACCCAGTCGGATTACGCTTCTCCCGGCTCAACGGCCAGATTGAAGTCGATTACCCAGCATTCCAACACAGGGTAATTAATCTTGATCTTAATGGTTGGCTAATGAACGACTTTAACCGACTCCATCTGGATCTGAGTTCGATTGGTAGCAACGAAGGCCAGCTAAGCTTCAAAGGTTCCGTTGACAACCTCCAAACTAATCCCCAATTTGATCTAGGCGTTAAACTCCAGGTCGCTAGCCTGAACAGCGCCACCAAACAAACAGAAAATAATACAGCACTGACAGGATATGCTCCCGAAATCGAATTTCAGGGGCAACTTACCGGCGACCCCGCCAGACTCACGCTCTCTGATCTCTCCGGTCATATAGACCAGCAACCGTTGACGGCCAATATACAGTGGATCAATGGCAATACCCCGAAACTGCATGCCAGTATCGAACTCAAGCAATGGGACCTGTCAAAGCAACCCCGGTCAGAAACCGAAAGCCCCACCGCAGCTGCGACCCCGCTGGATGATTTTCAGATCCTGCCTGTTAACCTGCTTCGAGAATCCGACATCCTGCTGGCTGTTCGCGCCGATCAAATCAAACTGCCTGGGTACGCTCTGAACGACTTGACAATCAGGGCAGGTAACCAGGATGACAACATGCTGGCCCAGGTAAGCTTTAACACGCTGGGTGGAAGCGTGAAAGCAAGCTTGAACTGTAATTACCAACTGCAACCTGAATCCCACCTGACCCTCAATCTGAAGCAGATTGATCTGCCCAGCGTCACTGACAAACGTTCAATTAGCGGCTCACTTAACGCCAACGGCAACTATCAGTTTACCGGTAGCAGGCTCAGTAACCTGCAGACCAGTCTAACCGGTGCGACAACGACCAAAATTAGCCATGGCACCGTTAACATCACCAGTCTGAAAAACCTATCAACTGCAATTGATCTTGTTACTGGAAAATCAACCCACATCAGTCACTGGCCGGATCAGGTCCCCTTCGATCGATTTGATATCCAACATCAATTCAGGGAAGGGACTGTATCCGAGCAGCAATTCACAGGCCAGATCGCTAACCTCAAATTTTCCGGCAAGGGTGGTTTTGACCTGTTTAAAAACAACATCAACTACCAGTTAAAGGTAAACCTGAATCCTTCCAATAAACCACCATTCCCGGTCTCTGGCCTGCTCACTAAGGTGGACTGGCCCATGCAATGTATAGGCTCATTGGACAACTCCATTACAACTTTATGTGAAGTGAATCAAAGCCTGCTGGGCGATATCGTCTCGGCACTGGCGAAAAAAGAATTACGTCTCATTGGCAGGAATAAACTGAAAAAACTACTGGATAATAATCAAGGGCCTCTCAAGAAAATCTTCAAAGGTCTATTTAAAAGCGAATGAGCCATCTACCGGAATTTGCCAATAATCTGCTCAGCTGGTTTGACCAACACGGCCGAAAAAATCTACCCTGGCAGCAGTCCACTGATCCCTATCCTGTCTGGGTCTCTGAAGTCATGCTACAGCAAACCCAGGTCGCTACGGTGATACCCTTTTACGAAAAATTCATGCTCGCCTTCCCGGACCCAAAAGCACTTGCCAGGGCTTCACTGGACGAGGTGTTACATCGATGGACGGGCCTGGGTTACTATGCCAGAGCTAGAAACCTACACAAAGCTGCCAATATCATCATTAACGATCTGGGTGGCGTTTTTCCCTCAGACCAGGCAGACCTCATGCGTCTTCCCGGGATTGGCAGGTCTACTGCTGGTGCCATCGCAGCTATCTGTTTTAATCACCAGAGCGCCATTCTCGATGGAAACGTCAAAAGAGTATTGGCCCGATGTTTTGCCGTATCAGGATGGCCAGGGAAAAAATCCGTTTCCGACCGCCTCTGGGCCATAGCCGAAGCGAACACCCCCTTTAATAGAGTAGCCGACTATACCCAGGCGATTATGGATCTGGGCGCAACCCTGTGTAACAAGTCACTGCCAGATTGCCATAGGTGCCCACTGCAACAATCCTGCATTGCCTTTCAAACAACAACAATTAATGAATTCCCAGGTAAAAAACCAGCGACTACTAGACCAACCAGAAGCACCTGCATGCTTATCCTTCGCAATCCCAACG
This sequence comes from Gammaproteobacteria bacterium, assembly GCA_012960535.1. GTDB lineage: Bacteria > Pseudomonadota > Gammaproteobacteria > Pseudomonadales > Azotimanducaceae > UBA9926. The sequence continues at coordinate 181,198 of DUBB01000014.1, read as the reverse complement.
GCGCTATCATGCTGGAGCGCAGAGCCCTTAACGGACTCTGGGGTGGTTTATTCAGTTTCCCCGAATGTGCTCGAAACGAACTACCAGATCACCTGAAAAATATTCAAGGCACGGTGACCTGGCTGCCCTCATTTAAGCACGGTTTTACCCATTTTGACCTGGATATCCAGCCTATACTGGTTCAATTGAATGAGCCGTTCAGGCAACTCGAGGAATCTCAAACACGTTGGATCAGCAGCCTGCAGGAAAATAAAATAGGTATGACAGGGCCAGTCACCCGATTATTAGCTGGATTATTTTAAAGCTCGCCTGCTGGATATCAGCCAGTTCGAACGCCGCCTGCGCCATTGACGGCGGGAAGCGACTATTCTGGCCTGGCCATCAAGAACCAAGGACAATGCAGCGCTTTGCTGATTCATGCGAATTGAGCTGATAACAGTAGGACCACCCGACCTAACAGGTGACAACCTGGGAAGGCGTTAATCTGGCTTTTACAGAGCGTTTCAAAAACTGAAGAGCAAACCTGAATGTCTGGTAATATGTCAGTCAGGCCAGGCTCCATCCTGCGCAATTTTCGAGCTGATGTTAAACTGCTAACAAGACTTCTTAAAAAGTGAACAAATCAATATGTCGCGTACTGTATACTGTCAATTACTTAAAAAGGATTTACCCGGCCTAGCACAAGCACCCTTCCCGGGGTCGCGAGGCGCAGCCATATTTGAGGCTTATTCGGCCCAGGCCTGGGACCAGTGGCAATCGTTACAAACCATGCTCATCAATGAAAAACATCTCAGCATGCTTGACAAGAATCACCGTCGTTACCTTAACAAGCAAAGGGACCGCTACCTCGCCGGAGAGGATATTGACCAGGCAGAAGGCTACATCAGCCCCGATTGACCCACGCCTGAACCGTTTAAGCCACCAGCACGCTGCCAATTCACAACAGTGGCAGCGGCCCGGCAACGTGGCTTAACCTTCCTCCCATCGAGGTTTGTCGAAATGCCGCTGTTCAGACTAGTTATCGAATTTCATACTGTGGCTTACCATACCACCAGAGTGGCTTGAGCTTCGCGCCACCCGTGACGGTTTCATTCAAATTACTGGCAGTGAATATCCTGCCGTTAATGACCACCCAGTGAATACGATCTGAATGGCGGATATTCTCTAAAGGATCGGCATCAAGCACCAGCAGGTCTGCCAGTTTACCCTCCTCAATGGAACCCAACTCCTGATCCATACCAAGATAACGTGCTGGATTCACGGTAGCCAGGGAAAGCGCTTGCATGGGGGACATTCCACCGCGAACAAAACTCCATAATTCCCAGTGAGTTGCAAGCCCTTCACGCTGTCCATGGGCGCCAGTATTTACGGTCACACCTGCCTCGAGCAACAGCTTTGCCGCCGCTGCCGAATCATCATCCCGGAAGTCTTCCTCTGGCGCCATAATTCGTCTTACCGATCTAGCCTGCAACTCCGTTGGCGGAACAAAATTGGCCAGCAGGTGATGCTTCCAAACCTCGGTATCCTGGTAATAGTAATCTTCCGAAGTCAGACCACCATAGGTCACCACCAGCGTTGGCGTATAACCCGTTGAAGACTGTTGCCAGAACTGGACAACGTCATCATAGATTTTTAACGTCGGTATATTGTGCTCCACGCCGGTCGATCCATCCGCTATCAGATTCATGTCCTGATGAAACAGGGAAGCACCCTCGGCGACCACCAGTAGATCTTCACGACGGGCTGCTTCGATCACCTGTTGTCTCTGAGACCGCCGCGGATGATTATAGTTTTTGACGCTGATCGCACCCTGTGCTTTTAACCTGTTAACGTGCGCCAGGGCATCATCCAGGGAATCCACAGGCGCAAAGCCAGTGCTCTTAGCACCGTATATAACCTCGCCCGTCGAGAAGATGCGCGGCCCCAATATACGACCTGCCTTCTGATATTCCGCTGCAGCAAACACCTGATTCGCACGACTGGATGGGTTATGTACCGTGGTAACACCCAGTGCCAGATGAGCCAGCAAAGACCAATTCTGTTGCGGAATAATCTGATCTCTGCCGTAGGGGCCATGGGCATGGGCATCTATCATACCCGGCATAATAACTTTACCCGTGATATCCATCACACTGGCATGCTCTGGAATGGTAACCTCGTCAATACTGCCCACCTGCTGTATTAAATTTTCCCTTATCAACACGACACCAGACTGGATTACTGAGCGGTCGGCATCCATGGTAATTATTTTTCCACCGACCAGCGCCACTGTTCCAGACGGTTTTGCAAAATCTACGGATTGCGACAAATTTACGACGCTTGTCTGCGCTTCATCGTCAAACAGAAAGGATTCAACCGGTACGCTCTTATACTCTGGACCGATTGACCAGTTCAGGGTCTTGCCGTCTTTTGAGAAATTAACGTAATCAGCACCCCACTCGCTGACCTTCTTCACCGGCATACTATGACTCGATGGCCCTACCCTGAATGACAATCCCTGAGCCGGCATAACGGTCAGGTACAGTTGAAAATGTTCAATAAAGGCCAGATACCTGCCATTCGGGGATATCCGAAAATCTGTTGCAAACTCGCTACTGGCATGAGTCATGAGATCAAACCCGCCAGGATTCATTGAAATCAGATTCGACTGTGCACTGTTATCACTGCCTCGTCCGGTCCCGGCCCATGTCCGTTCCAGGGCATAAACTCGACCATCAGGGCCATAATGGGGATGCAATCCTTTTTGATTAACCTTGGTTTCAACAGAAGTGGCTAATGCAAGTTGATAGATACCAGGGTTATCCCCCCAATCGGGATGGGTCATATTGCTACCTGGCAGTCGCCGGTAAAGCAGTGCCTTATCATCGCTACTGATTGCCAGGTCAACGTAGTGGCCCGGGCGGTTACTGACCTCTCGGGATTTCCCTGCTCTGCTGGAGACGACTCGGATTGAGCCCAACTGATCATCCTGCCACCGCAAGAAATAAATTTTCCTGCCGTCAGATGACCAGACAGGACTGTACTCATGGGCCTGGGTCTTATCTTTGGTTAAAGGCCTCGGCGCATCACCCTGATTTTTTAACCACAGGCGGCCCAGAGACTCGAATACTATTGATTCGCCGCTGGGTGAAGCTTGCGCAAATCGCACCATCTTGGTTGGGAACTGATCCGGTGCAACGGCAACCTGCACTTCAGGGGGCGGAAAAATAGCACGCTCGTTATCAACCTGAAAAGGAATCAAAGCAACTTTGCCAGTCGCCCTTTCTACCCGCCAGATCTGACCTTGTGACCAATACACCAAGCTGCGACTATCCGGTGTCCACGCCATATTCGGGTAAAGCCCGTACACCCCCCAGGTCTCCTGCATATCCGGGTCAAGATCATCGACCAGCATGATCTCTTCCTGACTCTGCAGGTTTTTTATGAACAGTCTTGATGCTGCTCTGACCCGCTTGACGTAGGCCAGCCAGGCACCATCGGGCGACGGGGCAGATCTAACCGCGCCACCCGCGCCGCCAGCAACAACTTCGGTACTGCCATCGGCCAGATCGAGTCGCTTTATTTCAAACAAGGCACCATTGCTGTCTTCACGGTAGATGAAAGTATTACCCGGCGTTGCACTCTGGGTGTAATACAAATGGCGGCCCTGGGCAGTGTAGGCTGGCTCACCTAGCTCTTTTTGATAATTCGGACTGGGCCTTTCAACCAACGGGGCTCCCTGTGCACCTTCTTCCCCCTTGACGTGATAAACCCAAATCTCTCCCGTGCCCAGCGACCGCGAAGTGGTGAAGTGCTTGCGGGCAGCAATATAATTACCCTCTGGGTGCCAGGTAGGATTATTTAACAACCTGAAGCTTTCAAAACTCACCTGTCGAAATGTCCCGCTGGCGAGTTCCATGGTCCAAATATTATCGCCGCCATCTCGATCAGAAGTAAAAGCAATAGAATTCCCGTCAGGACTGAACCTCGGCTGGATGTCCCAGGAAATCCCTTCAATAATAGGAACCGCCTGGCCCCCCTTTATAGGTAGCAGATAAATATCGCCCAGTAGGTCAAACACGATCTGCCTGCCATCCGGTGACACATCCAGACTCATCCAGGTTCCAGTGGAAGTATGGATCTGCGCAGGCGAAGCAGTTACCGAGTAATCAGGATCAGCAATGTCCCAAGCCGTAGATGGCTGTTGGACATCTTCTATTTCATCCGCTGTCGCTGTCGCAGTCGATGTGATAGACATCGTATGAGGTTTCGGTTGGCCGGCTGAACTCATTCCAATATAGCCCAACAACAGCAGAAGCAGACCTAGGTAACGCCAGCGCTGACCTACTGAAGTTTTAACAATCCTGGTTAATGACACGCTCATCTCTCCTTTTAACTGGGTGCTTCTAGCAGATTTTTGCCGCGATCCCTTATAGCCTTCTTTAATACTAAGTACTTATTACCCGTTGTTTAATACCTATTACCTATTACCTATTACCTATTACCTATTACCTATTACCTATTACCTATTACCTATTACCTATTACCTATTGCCTATTGCCTATAACCCGTTAACACTGCCTTTCCCGGTTGTTTCTCGGAACCGACCACCCTGACTGTTCATGCCTACCCGTTTTACAGTCAATTGACGGGTTCTACAGAAAACCCAAAGCAATGTTTTAGGGTATCGATCGCCGTCATGATCTAACAGGTTGATCCTGGTTCTGTCGAAACTTTATGGGTCACTAACCTGACTGTATCAGCCCAAGATAATCCCAGATGATCCTTATTATCCGCCCTATATTCCGATACCACCGACCATAACACCCGTTATCCTTATCGTAAAAAAAGCCCGCATTCATTATAAAATCCATGAATACGACCATGGCGCTAATCGGACTGACAATGGCACCGAAGCAGTCTTGAAATTAAACATTGATCCTAATCGAGTTATCAAGACACTGATAGCTAAACTTAAACCCAGCGAATTTGTAGTTGCAATGATTCCTGTAACCGAGCAGCTTTCCATGAAAAAACTGGCCAGAGCCGCCGGCGCTAAACACGCCAGCATGGCACCATTAGACCGGATTAAGGCCCTGACAGGTTATTATGCCAGGGGCATCAGCCCCTTGGTCAAAAGCAAAAACTGACCTGTTTTCTTGATCAGGCTACACTCAGCCATGCCACGGTGTTCATCAGCGGTGGCAGAAGAAGCGTTGAAATCGATTTATTGGCAAAGGGCCTTATACAGCTAACCGATGCAATCAGCGCTGACCTGGTCGACTGATTTCAGTTACTATCATTTTCACAAAGCCACGTGTGCGTAAAGCCATATGCCAGGAGGGCAAACAACTTATGGGTATTCATTATTTCTGCCTTACTTTGCTCATGTTACTCTTATCACAACTATCAGCAGCCGGACTGCCAGTGGCATCTACGTTATCTGACACGCATCTGAATCAACTCATAGAGCAGGCAGATGCCATCACCATCAGCGAATCCCTGAGAACAGGCCAGATAACCAGCCTGGCCTTGACCCAGGCCTATTTATCGAGGATAGGGAAACTCAACCCGATTTACAAAGCCGTTATCAGCATTAATCCCAAGGCACTCGACCAAGCCAGAGATATCGATTCCAGAAGGCTGACAGGTCAGCGGATGCACGCCATAGCAGGCATTCCAGTATTGATAAAAGATAATATAGACACGAGAGAACTTCCCACCACAGCTGGATCCCTGGCACTGGCGGACAATTACACTGGCAGAGATGCTGCTATTGTTACCAACCTGCGCAACAACGGCGCTATCATTCTAGGTAAAACCAACCTAAGCGAATGGGCCAATTTCCGCTCAGAGCGCTCATCATCCGGGTGGAGTGCCGTTGGCGGACAAACCCGTAACCCCTATGACCTCAGCCGAAGCCCCTGTGGTTCAAGTTCAGGTTCAGCTGTCGCCGTAGCAGTCAGATTAGCTCCCTTGGCAGTCGGCACAGAGACTAACGGTTCTGTTGTCTGTCCAGCAAACGTCAATGGTCTGGTTGGCTTTAAACCTTCCATCGGCGTACTCAGCCAAACAGGCATTGTTCCCATTGCCCATTCTCAGGATACCGCTGGACCGATCACCAACAGTGTTGCATCGGCAAATCTCCTTTTTAACGCCATGCGCACAACTGACGCCAGTCACCCCCTGAAACCAGGAAAACTTCAGAATAAGCGCATTGGCATTATTCGCTCTGCCACCGGTTACTTGCCTGAACTGGACAAACTGTTTCAACAATCCCTGGACCGGCTCGAACAAAACGGCGCCATAATGATTGATGGGCTGGCACTAAAACCTTCGTACCCTGACTTCCGTGCAGACAGTTATCTGATCCTGCTCTGGGAATTCAAGCAGGATATCAAACATTACTTTTCGGGACTGGATAACCCGCTATCAACGCTGGATCTAAACGGGTTAATCGCTTTCAACAAGTCCCAACCCGAGAAGGAACTGGCACTTTTTCCTCAGGATATTTTCGAGCGAGCAGCTGCGCTGACCACAGAACACAAAGCTAAATATCAGGCAGCCCTAACCAGGGCCCAGAATGAGACTCGAAACAGTATCAGGAGGTTGACAAAGTCCCATAAACTTGATGCCATTGTCGCACCGACCGGCGCCCCAGCCTGGAGCATCGATTATGTCAATGGCGATGATTTTCTCGGTGGTTTCTCAACTTACCCCGCTGTATCCGGGTACCCCCACATTACCCTGCCTATGGGATTGATTTCGGGGCTCCCGGTCGGTCTGTCCATCAGCGCTATTCACGACCAGGATCAAGCTCTGATAAATCTTGCTGCTGCTATCGAAAAAACGCTGGACTTTAAAGTCGCGCCCGACCTGCCAGCGGTAGACTAACCATCTTTAACTGGCTACAAAAACGAAACCTATCGTTATAAAAGCTAACTTAAATCCCACTGCTATCAGAATCGCATTTGTCATGCAGAGCGACTGGCTGCATTTTCTTTGCAGGATCAAGCCTCATCGGTCATCATAACGGCCACTTGTCCCCAGGATGATCAATGAATACTGAAAAAACACCTTTAATCGAGGAAAACCTGCCCCAGGATAAGGATCTGCCGTTGATCAGGGCCTGGTTTGAAATCCTTCACCTTAAACAGGTATTCAGAAGAGGCTGGCTGCAACGCGACCTACCCGAAGATAAATGTGAATCGGTAGCGGAACACTGTTTTGGTAATGCATTTCTGTGTCTACTGCTGGTAGACAGCCATCCTGAACTGGATAAAGAAAAAGTACTTCGATTGGCGCTTATTCATGACCTGGGAGAGGTCTATGCGGGCGACCTGACGCCTCAGGACGGGGTCAGTAAAGTTGAAAAATATCGGCGCGAGAAAACCGCTGTTGAAAAAATTATCGGTTCCATTGCTTCCTGCGAATCCCTGCTTGACGACTGGCATGATTATGAAAACCAGACCAGCCGGGAAGCGCGCTTTGTCAAAGATATAGACCGTCTCGAATTCGCTCTACAGGCCTGCAACTACCAGCATCAGAAGCTCATAAATGCCGAGGACCTTATCCTCAAAGTCAGCCGAGAATTAAACGAAACCGCAGTAATGGCCCCTTTCAGAAGTCTTTTCGCTTCTTCAGAATCTGGTCCCTGACAGCCCATACGCTGCCTGACCAGGTCAGTAAAATCAATACCAGACCGAGTGTATTACCCTGCGTGTTAGACCAGTCCAGTTGAATAATATCGAGCCCGGGTAAGGCAACCAGGCAGCCACTGAGGCCGACTGGAATAGTTAACAGCAACGGGATCTCTCCCACAACAGGAAGATACCGCTGGGCGGCACAAGCGATCAAATAAACGCCGAACAACGCTTCGACGACAGCCTGAAAAACCGCCATAGCACTACTATGGCCAATGAGCGCAGGGTTCAGGACAAACAAGAAAGGAATCAAGTAGGTGGCCAGGCCCAGGCGCATAGCCTCAAAACCTGTTTTAACCGGGCCTGAGCCAGCAATAGAGGCCGCAGCAAAAGCACCCAGGGCAACGGGTGGTGTAATAAAGGACAACATACCCCAGTAGAGGATAAACAAGTGCACAGCTAGCGGGTCCAGGCCACCGCCCAATAACGCAGGGGCCAGGACAATGGCCAAGAAAACATAGGCAGCGGTTACGGTTAGACCGATACCCAACAGAAAACTGGTTAAGGCGCCCGTCAGCAGCAAAACCGCAGTATCATCACCGGCCAGAAATAAAAGTTCATTAACCAGGGTCCCGGATAATCCAGTGACTGACAACGCACCGATGATAAGTCCCACGCCGCAAAGAATAGCCAGTAATTCAGCCAGTAGTTGACCCGTACTGGCTAGCAAATTTACAGCGCCTGCCCAGTTTAAGCGATGCTTTGCAGACATTTGATTGATAACCAGAAGCGCTAGACTAGCAGCCCAGGGTGCCATGGCCTCTCGTTGCAAAACCAGCAATAGCACAATAAGCAGAGCGAAGGCGCCGATATAGAACCAGCCATCGCGAACAACCGGTAATAATTTAGGCAGCTCTGTAGCCGGCAGACCCACCAGCTGATGCCGTGCTGCGTAAGCATCCAACTGGATGAACAAGGCGGCAAAATACAATAGCGCAGGAATAAAAGCGGCAGCCGCTACCTGGTAATAGGGCATATCAAGAAAAGAAGCCATTATAAAAGCCGTTGACCCCATGATTGGCGGTAGTAGAACGCCCCCTGTGGACGCACACGCCTCCACAGAAGCCGCCGTACGTGCACTGAAACCGTTTCTGACCATTGCTGGAATAGTCAACTGGCCGGTAGTCATTACATTGGTTATCACACTACCGCTCATGGACCCCATGAGACCGCTGGAGACGATAGCAACTTTAGCTGCCCCGCCACGCACCCCGCCAAACAGGGCGAATGCCAACTGAATAAAAAACTGACCACCACCCGTGTGCTGCAGGGTTGTGCCAAATACCAGAAAACCAATAACCAGCGTTGCAAAAGCGCGAAAAGGCAGCCCAGCAATACTCTCTATGCTCATGGCGTGGTAGGCCGCAGCTTCGCGAAAGCTGATGGCCATCCCGGATACCATATCGGGCAGAAGGTCAGCGACCAAAGGGTAGACAGAAAACAGCAATACCAGTGAACACAACATAACCCCTGAGGTCCGACGAACAGCCTCTAATACCAGTAACCAGAGAACCGCGCTGGCCACAACAGCATGGTCCGGAGCAAGGAACTCCCAGCCTTCATCGAGTATTGCGTGAGCGTGCCAAGCGAGCCACAACGGTGCTATAAAAGCAGCTGCCGCCAAAACCAGATCGAGCCCAGACAGAACCCACCCTGGCGGGCCCGGCATTCTGGACGAATACAATAGAAAGACAACAGGTAACAACAGCGCTATTAATACGAAGTAATATTGCGTTTCCAGTTCAATAATGCCAGCCAGCCAGGGGCTACCAAATATCCTCAACTGGTCGATAACCACTAAACAGGTCACCACCGCAATCATTGCCAGCAAGGCCTGCAGCCAGGCGGGCCTGACTTCCTGGGTCATAGAGGTTTATCCCAGATTGGATCAAACCCAGCCTGCTTCAATCGGCTGGCACGCAATCCATACCATTGTTCAGAAAACACCTCATCATCATCTATGTCTTTAAGCAACATTTCCTGCCAGGCACTGCTCAGCAAATCCTGCCTTTTGATTAACCGCTGATTATGGCTAGCGCGCGCGGCCGTCCAGATACCCAGTTGCTCAAAATACTCGACTGAACCGTCATGAAAAGGCACCACCCACTGAAACTGCTGGCGATTGATATCCCAACCTATTGAGCCCGGATCAGCTGTTTTATAATCGTCATAGCCTTCCACAATAGCCTTAGCCAATAGTCGAACCAGGCCTTTATTCTGACGATCCAGCGCGGTCAATATGGGATAGGGATAGGTGCCACCCTCGTAAGGATGATCATCATCGATGGCCGCACCCCGAGTCGCCATGTGCCTGGTAAAGTAGGGCGCAATGGCAAGGATTCGCTGCCAGCACTGCTCGTCATCATGCGGCATAGGCAGCCAGCGGATCCCCCTGGGTGAAGCCTCTAATTTGCGAGCAGGCCCTGACACAGTAGTGGCATACGCCGCATCAATCTGGCCATCGACAATAGCATTCCACATGGACCCATAACCCGGGAAGTCAATCCTTTCCACATCCGACCAGGTAACACCGCCGCAGGCCATCACTGCCTGTGTAGAAATATTTAAAGCCGGCGCGCCATGGACCCAGGGTACGCGTTTGCCCTTTAACTGTTCAATGTGGGTGATGCCCGAGGATGCCGTTACGGCCACACCCTGGTTCGAAAAGCCCACAGACATAAGCACCATACGGACCGGAATTGGACCCCATTTTCGCGCAGAGAACTGAAACACCCCTTCCTGAGCAAGATAAGTAGACACACCGTTCGCCGAAAAATGCACGCGATTAACCCGCAAAGGTAACAATCGCGACACATCATTCTTAGCAGGTATCACCCGCAAAGTAACGCCATGACGGTCTTTCAGCATTTTCGCTATAGCAACCGCCTGATTATAGCCAGTGGTGCCAAGGTTATAAGCGCTCCACGCCATGGTTCTCGGCAGTTTGAGGGGTTCCTGGGCAGGGCATGCAAGCGCAAACAGCAGGGGTAAATATAGCACCAGGCTGACCCTTAGATGCTTTATTACCCTCAACAGATTGCTTGACTCCATCATGACCTCCAATTATTCCGTTGGCGAGTGTCGCATTGGCTGACAAGCCTGTCCACCGTTGAACTCAATGATCGTAACCACAAAGAGATTAAACTCAGCTGGCAACTCTGCTAGTATTCCAGTAAATCTAGAAAAAACTTAAAAAAAATTAGCAAAAAATTAAAAAAGGAAACCCACATGTCCAAGGGCGTCGACTGGTACTATCTCCGTAGAGGATGAACTACCTGCACCAAAGCATCCAAGTTTTTGGAAGCAAACAATATCAGCATTAAAGAAACCGCCCTGGCCAGCAAGAAACTGCAGTCAGCAGACTGCCAAACCCTGATGGGCAGCGCCAACAAACTCATTGCCCTGAAAGGTAAAAAAATCTCAGAATTTGATCTGAAATCAGAACAATCGCCCCTGGCGCTGGCAGCGATGCTTGGCCCCACTGGCAACATGCGAGCACCTACTTTACAGATAGGCAAAACCCTAATAGTCGGCTTCAACGAAGAGGTTTTTGCTTCTCAATTTGGCTAACCATAACCCCGCGGGCGGGCTCAAAAAGTTGGCTAATCAGTCCCTGGGAAGTCGATAACGTAGCTGTAGTCTTACGCTTTCTACAGTAGTATGACATACCTATTATTAATGAACTTCATTAATAATAGGCAACCCTGTTACACTCTCCAATACTCGCCAATACTCGCCAATACTCGCCAATACTCGCCAATACTCGCCAACCAGAGGCTAAAGGGAAAATGAAAAAAATTATTCTGCTAATCCTAATCATTACCGGCAGCAGTGCGGGCTTGCTCTATATCGTCCTTACCCAATCTGAAACCGCAGGCCTTTTCGTTGTTAAAAAGGTTGCCCAGCAGCGCTTTCAAAACCAGCAGAGCATCGAAAATATGCTCCAAATAACCGTCTGCGGCAGCGCATCACCTCTAGGTAACAACCCTGATCGCGCTCAGGCCTGCATTGCCGTGCTGACCGCCGATCATTTTTTTATCTTTGATGCAGGCACCGGATCACAGAACCGGGCCAGCCAGGCAGGCTTACCTTTGGCAAGACTTGATGGTATTTTTCTGACCCACCTGCACTCTGATCACATCAGCGACCTTCCCGAATTCAATATGAGCGCTTGGGTCGGCAGCGGGCAATCCAAGCCTCTCACCGTTTGGGGGCCGGCTGGCGTGGATACTGTCACCCGCGGGTTCAATCAAGCCTATCGCATTGATCGAGGTTTTCGTGTTCTGCATCACGGCGCCGACTTCATTCCTCCTGAAGGCGGCAGGCTTCACCCTGAAACGGTGCTACCAGGCATCGTCTGGCAGGACGATGACCTTACTATCACTGCCTTTGAAGTAAATCATGCGCCGATCGAACCGGCGATGGGTTACCGAATTGACTATCTGGACCGTTCAGTGGTCATAAGCGGAGATACCGTAACCAGCGAAAATTTGTTTAAAGTCGCCACGGGAGCGGACATTCTATTTCACGATGCCCTGGCCAGGCCAATTCTGAATACGATGATAGATGCCGCTGAGGCTGCCGGTCAGCAACGCGTCAAAAAAATCATTACGGATGTGATCGATTACCATGCCGATGCCACAAAACTACAGCAGCTAGCCGATGATGCCGGTATCAGGATGCTCTTGTTCTATCACTTGGTACCATCGCTGGACAATCCCATCATCGAAGCCTTTTTTGAAAGAAGCCTATCCGGTAACAGTCGCATCGCTGAAGACCTGATGGTCATTGAACTGCCTATTAACAGCGACATCATAAAAATACGATCACCCTGAAATGACTAAAACCGTTATACCGCTGAACTGACCAAAATGCCTTTGTACAGTCCGTAGGCCGATCACTACACCTTAAAAGTGCTAGACTGAAAACGTTGAGCGCCCACTAAAACTCGATCTGGAATCTAGGGAAGCCCATGGACATTGGTATTTGCATCGCCAGCGACATCACCGATATCGATTATTGTGTACGTGCCGAAGCGCTTGGCTACAGCCATGCCTGGTTCGCCGATAGCCAAATGTTATGGTCTGACTGCTATGCCTGCCTGGCTCTGGCGGCGACTAAAACCACCACCATAAAACTCGGTACCGGCGTGGCCATAACAGGCACCCGCCCGGCCGCCGTCAACGCCGCCAGCATCGCAACAATAAATTCGCTGGCGCCTGGCAGAACCTTTTTTGGTGTCGGCGCGGGTAATACCGCTATGCGAGTCATGGGCCTGCCACCACAAAAAATAAATGCCTTTGGTGACTATCTCGAGACCGTCAAACCCCTGCTGAAAGGCGATGAAGCAGAAATGCGACATCAAGGTCAGCAAATACCCATTCAACACATTATGCCAGATAGGGGCTTCGTGAATTTTAAAGATCCCATACCCATGTACGTATCTGGCTTCGGCCCCAGGTCCCTGTCTCTGGCGGGTCGTTACGGTGATGGCGCGGTACTGGGCATGCCATCGGATGCGGCCACTATGGAAAATATCTGGTTAATGCTGGAAAAAGACCGCGCCGAGAAACTGGATCGGAATCAGTTTTATACCACCGCGCTCACCGCGATGATGGTACTGGACTCAGGCGAAGCGATCGATTCAGAAAGGGTTAAGAACAGCTGTGGCGCCATGGCTATGGCAGCGCTCCACTACAGCTACGACCAGTTCAGGAATTTTGGTCATCAGCCTGCTGCTGCCTTCCATGAAATCTGGGAGGACTACTGCACGCTGTTGGGTGAGTATCCAGAGGAACGCAGACACCAGCGAATCCACATGGGCCATAACTGCTGGGTTCTACCCGAGGAACTACACTTTCTAACGCCTAAGCTATTACAAAGCACCTGCTTTATCGGGACCCAGGACCAATTGCTGGAAAAACTCCATCAGTTATCCGCCGCAGGTCTCAATCAAGTCATGACCTTACCTAATCTGGATAGTCGAATTGAGTGTCTTGAACGCATTGCTGAAGACATCATTCCCTTTATGTAAACAGCGCAATGTAAACAGCTCAGAGGAAAAAATCGATACACTGGCATATCAGCAAAGCGTTCTTTACAGGAACAGAAACAACAGCAACAGAAAAGACAAGAACAGAAAAGACCCTACTGGCTTGATACGCCAGTCACTTTAGAATTACCATCCGACGGTTAACTTCAGTCAACAGCGATCTGGCCTGGTCTACCTTTTCTATTTCAGAGAATTTCAATACACTGATAATCTGGGTGCTTATGGCATGTCAGGCTGAAGCAAACATGACAAGCCTAGCCAGAGAATAATTCGGATTCAGCACAGAGCCGCAAATATGGTCAATGACAAGCAACAAAAACAAATCTCACCGCTGGATGATGAAGAACTGAGTTTCTTCAAACGTTATGGCTACCTCATCAAAAAGCAAGTCGTATCTGCGAAAAGCTGCCATGCCCTGTGCGACCAGTTGTGGCAAACCGCGCCAAAGCATCTGGATCGACATAACCCGGGCAGCTGGCGACCCATTCCCAGTGAATATGGGTCGTCAGACCCCATGCTCTCTTTAAACGATACAAAATGGCAATTTAGAGGAGCAGGAACAACACCCGAACAAGTGTCCATCATGAAGGACCCACAGATAATACTCTGGGCAGAGCAGATGCTCGGTCAGGGACAGATCCGTGAACCCATTGAGAACGGTAAACCCATGGGGTCCTGGGGAACCGCATGGCCGGACGGTCCCGTCGACCCGCAATTAGGGGAGGGTACACGAGGCATCTACGCAACACTGCCCAAGAAGGCTTCTTCAACTCAGGCAGATCTTCTGCACACGGATGGTCATCCTTTCCATCTAGGCGTTGTCTGCCTGCTCGATGACTGCCCGCCTGATTCAGGCGCGTTCAAAATCTGGCCTGGCAGTCATCGCCGATTTTACCCTTTGTTTCCCATGCAGTACGATCAGGCTCGTATCCCTTTTTATCCACATATGCCATCTCACAAGGGGATCATACACCCCAAAGATTATCTGCAGGAGGTAACCAAAGTACAGCAGGACACGAACCCGGTTGACTGTTTTGGTGAGCGAGGGGATATCGTTTTCTGGCACCATCGACTGGGCCACATGGCCGGCTATAACAACAGCGACACCCCTACCATTCGCCAGGCGCTGCTGTTTGACTACTGCCATAAAGACCTTGATACGCTCAGGCTGAGTGCACCGCACCCGAATATGTGGAATGACTGGAGCGCGCAATTACAGCAAGCCGAACAGGCAATTTCAGCTGAAACCAGTGAACTACAGCAATTAAACCAGAGCCAGCCATAGACCAAAACCGATAACTTAAGCATGCCAAAAACTCGATACCTAACCAGCAATACCCGTAACAGCGGCAACTCATTGAGCCGCAACAAGGTAATTTGATGCTCATCTTCAGACAATTGTTCGACCCGCAATCCTCGACCTATACTTATCTGCTAGGGGATTCAGTCTCTGCCAAGGCTATCCTGATTGACTGCGTATTCGAACAAAGCAAACGAGATATAGCGCTGCTAAAGGAACTGGAACTCACCCTCATCGCAACACTGGATACTCATGTCCATGCTGACCATATAACCGGCGCATGGCTGATGCGTGAAGCATGGTCGAGTGACATAGCGGTGGCAAAAACCAGCCACGCCAGCAATGCGGATCGTTACCTGGTGGAAGGTGATCAAATGGCGTTCGGCCAGCATTATCTAGAGGTACTAGCGACACCCGGGCACACCGATGGTTGCCTTACTTTCGTTCTGGATGACCTAACTATGGCCTTCACGGGTGACGCTATACTGATTCGCGGCTGTGGGCGCACGGATTTCCAGCAAGGCAGTTCAAAGAATCTGTTTAATTCAATAAGGAACAAGATATTCAACCTTCCAGAGCAATGCCTGCTTTATCCAGGCCACGATTATCGGGGTTTAACCGTTACCAGCGTAAGGGAAGAAAAACTATTCAATCCCCGGTTGGGGGGCAATATCAGCGAAAATGACTATGCCGTTTACATGCACAACCTGGATCTCCCCCACCCGAAGAAAATTAACCAGGCCGTGCCTGCCAACCTGATGTGCGGCAAACCTGATACGGCTCGAGTCGAGACCGACGATCCGAATTGGGCGATGCTCCGGTTCTCTTTCGCGGGAATCTGGGAAATTGAACCGCGCGTACTGGAGGAATTAACTGGTGCTTATCAGTTGCTGGATGTTCGTAGTCAAAGTGAATTCAATGGCCCCCTGGGAAGAATTCGCAACGCCCAATTAATTCCTCTGGATCAGCTAGCCGCACGCAGCAATGAGCTCGACCCTGGGATTCCAGTCATCCTGGTGTGCCGCTCAGGGGCACGTTCCACCCAGGCACTGCTTCTGCTGCAGAGGCAGGGCTTTAATAAAATCGCTAATCTTGCCGGCGGAATGCTGCGCTGGCGGGCAGAAGGTTTTCAAACCGAAAACAGCGAGTATTAAATAATCCGCCAATGTCAGGGAAATGAATCTGCAGGCTTTATTGTATGGGGGGAAACAGCCCATGATAAGCTGTGTTCACTGATTGAAGTCACTGCCAGTGGATAAGGATGGCATCCTGGGCAGAGAACCCTACCGTCCAGGGTGGACTCACCCCACTCTGGCAGGCGGTGCAACCAATAAAAAGCGGTCTTCGATATTTGAATCACTCGACGTTTAGGAGAAAATGCGTGCAGAACACCCCTCGACGAACAGCTCATTTCAACAATGCTTTGTCCTGGGGTCTCGTTATCCTGCTGTTAGCCAGCTGCAATGACCCCAAATTATCCGCACCTGGGCTGCCCGCATCATCAGGAGACAAAGCCATTGCAGCAGCGCCCGTCGATGCTCATGTTACGCTTCCTGCAGCTCGCCTCGCTTCGCGCAACGCGTACTTTGGCGATCTTCACATCCACACCATGTACTCCTTTGATGCCTTCATGGGCAGCGTCCGGACTACGCCGGATGATGCCTACCGCTATGCAAAAGGTGAGCCTATTTCGCATCCCTCCGGTATGCAGCTACGCCTTTCAGGCCCTCCCCTGGATTTTCTTATGGTTAGCGACCACGCCAAGTATCTGGGTATTTATGCTGCGCAACTAGACCCAGCCAGCCCAACTTATAACCACCCTGATGCGCACCTGCTCAAGCCCGCTAAGCTCGGTGGACTCGATAGCCTGGTTCGTCAGTTACGACGCCTTTCAGCCGAAGATCATGATTTTATGAGCCCTCAGGTAACACTATATGCATGGCAGAAAATAATCCTGGCTGCACAGCAACATAATAACCCAGGTCGATTTACCACTTTTATAGGCTACGAATATACGCCAACACCGGGCGGTAGACACCTGCACCGCAATGTTGTTTTCAGGGGTGACAAGATTCCCCAGCAGCCCTTCAGCTCCGCCGATTCGGGTAATCCAGAAGATCTCTGGACCTGGCTAGACCAGTTGCGAGCGAGCGGTATCGAGGCATTAGCTATACCACACAATATGAATCAAAGTGATGGCCTGGCATTTCAATCCACCACCTGGGCGGGTAACGAAATCGATTTATCTTACGCAGAACAACGCATGCGCAATGAACCTATCGCGGAAATAAGCCAGCAGAAAGGAACATCGGAAACCCATCCCTTATTGTCACCCAATGATGAATGGGCAGATTTTCAAATCGTTCAGTACTACCTGAATCGAGCTGAAAACACGAATCCAATATCAGTATTCAAAGGTGGTTACTACCGGGATGCGCTACAGACGGGCCTTGAAATGCAGTCCCGACTCGGATTTAACCCCTATCAATTAGGTGCCATTGGCTCAAGTGATTCCCACCTTTCAGCGGGTCCGTACCAGGAAGAAAATTATTTTTCAGGCCGTGCCAATACAGCACAATCAAGAGGTTCTGCCTATCCAATGACCAAGGATTCCTGGGAAGACTTCTGGACCCCACGCTGGGCTACTCATGGTACAGGCGGACTCGCCGGTATATGGGCAGAAGAAAACACTCGCTCGGCTCTTTTTGATGCAATGCGTCGCAGAGAAACCTTTGCCACCTCAGGGCCGCGTATTCGACTGCGCTTGTTTGCCAGCTATAGCCTACCAGAAGACATCCTCGCTGCAGCCAATATAGTAGAACTTGCCTATAGCCATGGTGTGCCCATGGGTAGTGTCCTCAAGCAGCCAACCACACTCGCTCCAGGGCTGCTCGTACTAGCTGGCAGGGACCCCAATTCAAGCTGGCTGCAGCGATTGCAGATCGTAAAAGGCTGGATCGAAAACGGCAGTCCTAAGGAGGCCGTCTTTGATGTTGCCTGTTCAGATGGTTATAAACCTGATCCCCAGACAGCCCGCTGTCCCGATAACGGTGCCAGAGTTAATCTTAAGGATTGCAGTATCAGCAAAGACAAGGGAGCGATCGAGCTGGCAGCAATCTGGCATGATCCCGGCTTTGATCCCAACCAGAATGCTTTTTACTATGCCAGAGCGTTAGAAAATCCTACCTGCCGTTGGTCAACCTGGGATGCGATCCGGCTCGGAATTAAACCCAACCCGGACCTTGCTGCCATTCACCAGGAACGCGCATGGAGTTCACCGATATGGTACCAGCCAAGTAAGTTGAATCCAGAGTAGGTACACATGAAAGAAACGAATAGCCTAGCCGCCTTCACTGGGCATCCACAGAATCATGCCACCAGCGAACAACCGGTAGTTACGGTCCAGCCACCATCATCAGCTAAGTACGATGCTCTCATGGACCTGATGTGAAGCAAATAATAAAGGAACCTATTGTCTGGTTTGTTCTGGTTGCCCTGGTCCTATTCATGGCCGAGGGCGCTATCACTCCGGATCAAGATCCAATTATCCTCAGCGACAAGGTCACCACCAGAATCAGCGCATTATGGACTGCACAAATGCGGCGACCACCTTCTCAGGAGGAACTGAATGCGCTTGTAGATGACTGGGTTAACGAGGAAATGTTTTATCGAGAGGCGCTTAGGTTGGGCCTAGATCGCAACGATACCATTGTAAGAAGGCGGTTAGTTCAGAAGTACAATTTCCTCATGGAAGAAATAGATGAGCAGGGCATTACTGAAAAAGACCTGCTCGATTTCTATCAAAGCAACCTCAAGCAATACCAACTGGAACAGAGAATCACCTTTTCAAATATCCTTTTCAGGACCGGTGAAGATGCCGTTGCCGCGCTTGATGCACTCGCAAATGGCGGCGATTGGCGTGCTCTTGGCATCGCTACCTTATTGCCTGATCGTTATGTAAAAAAAACGATCCAGGGAATTGGCTATGCGCTGGGTCCTGAGTTTGCCTCAGGCATTGCTGACATCACCGAAAGCACCTGGTCAGGCCCGGTTATCAGCAGTTATGGATATCATCTCATCAAAATTGAAAATCGCCTGCCCGCAAAGACAATAGCCTTTGAGTCTATAGCGGACAAAATTCACTATGATCTGGTTAAAAAGAAAGCGGAAGTTAATCTCCAGCTTTCCGCTGAGGCACTGCGTAGCCGATATCCGCTGGTCCATGAGTAGGCCTTACCTCTACTGGTTGCTGTTGATTTCCTTTCTAGCACCGTCTGCCAGCAGCCATGAAGTAAAACCGGCATTACTGACCTTAGCCAAACAAGAAGGCCAGCACTGGACTGCTGTATTCAAGCAACCATTGATCAATGGTCGGTTTCTAAACCTTCAACTAGACACTAACTGTCATCTTGAACTACTCGACACCATCGTCGCAGAAACCGCCATGCAGGAATCCTTCACTCTGCTATGCGAGCCATCGCCGTTGGAATTTGTTGCCGTGGAAGGCCTTAACTCAACGCTCATCGATGTCATGGTAAAAGTCGACAAAGCTGGGCAAAAAACAGCAAACCACCTGCTATCTGCGTCTAATCCCCGACTTGATCTATCCGCCGGCGCCATCGCAGTACCGGTCTATTTTCGACTCGGTATAACGCATCTCTTGTTCGGTTTCGATCATGTCCTGTTCGTATTATTGCTGCTGTTCCTGATTCATGGCTGGAAAGCGCTGCTCGGTGTGATCACCAGTTTCACCCTCGCCCACTCCATCACGCTAGGCTTGTCCTCGCTTAACTACTTCTCACTATCGCAGGGACCGATAGAGGCGCTGATCGCCCTGAGCATCGTTCTGCTGGCGCGAGAAATTCTTTTTCCTTCACAATCTATGCTGCAGGCCTATCCCTGGTTGGTGTCTTTCCTTTTTGGCCTGCTTCATGGCTTTGGATTCGCCGGCGCACTGACCGAGATAGGCCTGCCCGATGAAGCCATGGTAATAACGTTACTCCTGTTCAATCTCGGTATTGAAACCGGCCAGATAATAATCGTAGCCATGGCTCTAAGCGTTATTCTGGTTTTCAACCGAACAGGATTAACCATGCACCGGTATGCCCTCAATCTACCCGTATATGCTGCAGGTGGTATTGCCATCTACTGGTTTGGCGAAAGATCGCTTTCTATTCTCCTGGGTTAGCGAGCAGTCAGGGCGCTAGAGGAATTTTGAATAACCCAGGATTAGACAGATTATCACCACGCCTAATGCACAACTATTGAATAGCCAATTGTTGACCGAGGCAGCCAACAAATTCCTTTGGTTTGCCAGCCAGATGAGTAGCACGGCAAGTAACGGCAGAAGCAAACCATTGGCATACTGGGCAAAGACGATAACGGCCAGCGGTTTCACCCCACTGAGGGCCACCATAGTGCCAGCAATCAGCACCAGCCCCCAGGTCAATCTAAATCGCGGCCCCTTCAGACCCTCGTTCCACCCAAACGCACCATTGGCAGCATAGGCTGCGGCCAATGGCGCGGTTATCGCGCTGGTCAGACCAGCAGCAAAAAGGCCCAGTGCAAAAAACAGTTGCGCCCATTGGCCCAGTAGGGGTTCAAGCTGTTCAGCCAGACGGACAAGATTGAGCGCCTCGTCACTACCATAAAAAGCAATAAACGACGTCAGCATGATGCTCAGCGTCACCAACCCGCCAAGACAGACCGAAAGCCACAAATCAATCCTTGCTTGCCGAATGGCT
This sequence comes from Gammaproteobacteria bacterium, assembly GCA_012960535.1. Classification (GTDB taxonomy): domain Bacteria; phylum Pseudomonadota; class Gammaproteobacteria; order Pseudomonadales; family Azotimanducaceae; genus UBA9926. The sequence goes on along the minus strand of DUBB01000014.1, from coordinate 160,420 downwards.
ACTTGCACGGGTATTTTTGATGACCACTTTTCCTGAACCGTGCTGGCATGAAGGAACAGATTATAGGGCACGACTGTTGTGCCAATCAGGGCCACCAGTAACCACTGGCTACCTTCAGGCAGGACAAAATCAATCAACTGGCGCTGCAACAATGCCGTCGGCCAGGGGATGGCCAAAGCGGTAACCATGAAAACGAGTGCCATTACAGCAACCAGCAAGATAAGAGCCCTTTCAATGAGCTTATAGCCACCATTTGCCAACAACACGCCCGCAACCAGGCCCATAACAAGAACCGCCTGCCCCTGTTCAGCACCGAAAAGCAGCTTTAACCCTGTGGCGGCACCCAGTAAATTACCGGACTGGTAAGCAGCATTACCTACCACCACGGCGCTGACGGCTAGCAGAAGAACAGGCCATTTTACCCAGAACTGCCGGATTGACCGACTCAACACTTCGCCCAGGCTTAACCGGCTGGCAAGGCCTATCCTTAACGCCATATCCTGCAGAATAACGGTTGCCAGCAGTGAAAATAACAGACCCCACCATAAAACCAATCCGAATTCAGCACCGACCCGGCTAGCCGTAGAAACCGTACCGGGACCGATAAATGCTGCAGCAACCAGAATACCTGGGCCAAACCTAAAAGACTTCATAAGCAATGATTCATTTAACCCTGTGGTGAGCGCCACACAAGCTGGATATAAGCGGATAGTTCAGATGGTTCAGATGGTTCAGATGGTTCAGATGGTTCAATGGCCACCTGAATAGGCCCATAACCTCCGCTGAGTTATTGGTTATCTTCTTAAACCCCGCCCCAATACAGGCGTCACGCGTTTAAAGTATGTATTCTATAGGAAAGTAAAACACTCCCCTGCTCAAACGAGACAAAATCCCAACCCTAACAGGTTAGCCACGCTTGAATACCCCAGGGTTTCATCTTTAAAGCAGACCCGCTGGTCGTCACGGCTCCGCTAAGGTCATATACAAATGATGAAACCCTCTTAGCAGATGTGACGGCACCCGCTCGTTTTCAGTATGGCCTCTCTGAAGGGTTCTAAATCGACCTAATAATGCCTTGATAGCGATTTTAGCCTCTAACCTTGCCAGCGGTGCGCCTATGCAGAAATGAATTCCAAAGCCAAAGGTATGATGATGATTCCTGGCTCTACCCATAACAAATTGGTCAGCATCCTGGTAACTCCGCTCATCGCGATTGGCCGACCCCATAACAACGTGTACAACCTCACCCACCTTAATCTTATGGCCATAAAACGCAGCTGGCTTGAGTAATCTTCGCCTCAGAAACTGTACCGGTGCGTCGAACCGAAGGGTCTCTTCTATAGCACCTTCAACTAAACCTGGATCTTGCAGCAGACGCTGCAGGAGGTCTGGTCGATCGACAATTATATTCAGAAAATTACCCAGCAGGTTGGTCGTTGTTTCGTTACCGGCAATCAACAGTAACATGCAGAAACCAACAATTTCACTATCCGCCAATGTCTTACCTGAAAATTCCGCATTAACAATGGAACTGATCAGGTCAGGCCCGGGGTGGGCACGTCTAACAGGGATTAAACTATTAAAATAAGTTGCCATCTCTGCTATTTCCAACTGGCGGTCTGCCAAAGACGCACCGGCTAATGTGCCCGTTAAAGCATCAGACCACCGCTTAAAATCAATTGCTCGCTCACCTGGAATTCCCATCATCTGGGAGATGACCGCGACTGGCAGGGGTGTGGTCAATCCGGACACCATGTCGACTTGCCTACCAACAGTTAGATCAGCAACCAGAGACTCAGCGATCTGTACAACGTCCGCTTCGATATTTCGCAACATCCTGACAGTAAATGCTTTATTGACTAAGCCGCGCAGCTGGGTGTGCCGGGGGGGATCATCCGCCAGTAACGGCAAAGGCCCGCTGTCACCACCCATAGCATTGGACGAGTAATGGACCGAATCCTTAAGAACGCTACGGACATCATCATGGCGAGTGAGGATCCAATCACCTGTATCTTCATCTTGCCATACTGGCTGATCTGCGCGCCAATCCGAGTAAAACGGATAAGGGTCCTCTAAAACTTCCGGGGTAAAAAACCTCATGCCATCAAGCACCTTAGCGTTGCAAAGTAGAATTTATTATGCGCTCTGCTGGCTTAGTTGCAAACCTGCCTCGATCCACCACGCCCACATCAGATAAAACGTCAACAGAACAATACCGCTCCAGCCGGCGAAGCATAGTGGCCAAGCACAACTGTGGTTAGTTTAGCTAGACTGCTTTAGACTAATATCGAACTAGATCCAAACCAGCCAACGGGATAACAAGGCCTGTAAAAGAGCAACTATAAACTGGAAAACCTATGAATACTGAAGAGATAGGCATATTGCGAGGGCTCATGGAGTATGAAGCAGCCCGCACTTCACCGCCCGCTGGTTTTCCATCGCTGCCAGACCTGCCCGGTGGTCGCTACACAGATCCTCGCTACTTTGAACTGGAGAAGCAGCATATCTGGCGAAAAAGCTGGTTGTTGGCCGCCCATATCGATGAGCTACCAGAGCCTGGATGCTTTATTCTCTGGGAAAGAGCCGGCCAACCGGTTGTCATTGTCCATAGCGAAAGTGGCAAAATTAACGCTTTTTACAATACCTGTAGCCACCGCGGCGCACCCGTAGTGACCGAACCCAATGGCAAAAAAATTCGCCTTACCTGCCGTTATCACGGCTGGACTTACAACCATGAAGGTGAACTTCTGTCGGTGCGCGATCCTGAGGACTTCAAGGATCTTGATTTCTCCTGCCGGTCATTACAATCGGTGCGATGCGAAAGTTTCGGCAACCTTATCTTCGTCAACTTTGATCCGGCGTCACCCAGCCTACTGGACTGGCTCGGGCCCATAGCCCAGGAATGGCAGGAGTTTCGATTTGACCAGTGTCGTCTGGCTGCTCGACATGCCTTCGAGCTTGACTGCAACTGGAAAATAGCCATGGAAGCCAACACCGAGGTATACCATGTTAAGAGCATTCACCCGACTACGGTTGCACCCATACTTGATGATCGCCGGAACGTAAATTCACTCTATCCCAACGGCCACCACCGCATGGTCGCGCCCAGGCCAGCTGGCACTACCAGTACCCTGCAACAGCAACGATCCAATTTACCGGAAATTGATTCCGTCGGTGAAATTGCCAGAACCTGCACCCAGTCCTACGGTATCTTTCCTAACTGGGTTTCTCCCCTGAGCGCCGTCGCATTACCACCCCTATTATTCTGGCCCAGCGGCATTAACCGATGCATCCTCGAAACCTGGACGCTTGCGCCGGCCTGGGGTGATTTAGAAAAGCCCGATCTATGGACCGAAAATGATGGTGAACAGCTCGTTCAGGTACTGCGAGAAGATACAGAATTCGGGGCCTGGATTCAGAAATCGGTTGAATCCTATGGTTTCAAAGGTGTGCCCCTGAGTTATCAGGAAGCAAGAATCTTTTACTGGCATCAAAGTGCCGACGACTTAATTGGACGACACAATATCCCGGAAGAATTGCAGGTTCCAGCCGTTATATCGAACGATTGGGTCTACCCCAACGATCCCAGAAAAGCTTACCTGTAACGGCGTCTTAATTATTCACTCTGGCCCGACCGGCCACTATCAACGTACCTTGACCGATTCTCGGACCTGACGGTATTAATGGACTGGCCAGCCTGACCAGCGCCGAAGATCAGCAAGGCTATCGCGATGCCAGAAACAATCCTGGAAAAGCCATTAACCCGAGCCGACCAATACCCCAACGAAAAGAATTTACCACCATCGGTGAACGGGGCTGACCGAATCTTACTGCGCTAGAACCGTATTTCCCGCCCGAAGGACGGCAATGCCAGGGCTTATGCACTGCTTAATCAGGCACATGTGAAATTCTGGTATCCAAATTACGGGCGAAACAACTATTTTTTGCTAAAATACGGGGAAAAATGGAAAATATATTATTAATATAGCTATATATTTAAAATATATGGGCTT
>DUBB01000014.1:0-156381 GCA_012960535.1 Gammaproteobacteria bacterium | reverse complement strand
GGATATTTATCGGAATATACAGAGAGCAAAATCATAATATTAATTAATAAGTGAATTAATTAAACTATACCCCTAAATATTATCGTTATATAACATATATTATACTATTTCCCCATTATTATTAGTTAAAATTGGCCTATATAATAACTAATTCCCATTATTTAACATTTTAACTGGCATCTTCTGTTTCAGGGCCTGCATGGATCGGGTCAATCCAGTACTGCCCTTTCGGATCTTCACTAACCGGTATATCCAGATTAACCACTACGGGTTCCTGATCACTGCGTACAAGCACACAGAGCAGCGGTTCATCGCAGTTGGCATTTATTTCCTGATGAGGCACGAACGGCGGGACATAGATAAAATCACCGGGGCCCGCTTCTGATACGAACTGTAGTTGCGCGCCCCAGCGCATTCGCGCCCGACCGCTGATAATATAAATAATACTCTCAAGTTCGCCATGATGATGCACGCCGGTTTTCGCATCCGCGTTAATTGCCACCGTGCCTGCCCACAACTTCTGGGCACCCGCTGTGGCATGGTTTATTGCGGCGGCCCTTTGCATACCGGGCGTCTGCGGCGTATTAATATCCAGGTGGTCGCCGCTTACGACTTTAATACCATGTTCGCGCCAATGATCTTCCTCAGTCATTAATTTCTTCTCCTTTACGCTTTACCAACCGAGTATCGCAACTTTGATACAGATCGTCGTATTCCAGTGTATTTAACTGCGATTTACATGATAATCTCAACCTATCGTTGCAGCCATATAAAATCTTCGACGGATCATTCAAAAACTATTTCTTGCTGAGGGTAAGATTACTATGTCTTATATTAAACGGTTTTTTAAGGTCTTGTGGCAAGCCATGCAGACAGCCCAGACGGTGCTGTTCGGTGGACTGGCACTGGGTCTGGCCATAGCACTCATTATCGGGTTATTGACCTCTGACAAACCCGACATCGCCGATGGTGGTGCACTGGTTCTGAACCCGAGTGGCTTCCTGGTCGAACAGAAATCTGCCATTGACCCACAACAATTCTTACAAACCGGCGAAGGACCCGATGAAACTCTAGTCCAGGACCTGGTCGATGCACTCAATATTGCCAAAACTGACCAACGCATCAAACTCGTTATCCTTAATCTTGACAACTTTAACGGCGGATTAATGCCCCATCTCGAACTAATCGCCGATGCGATTAGTGATTTCAGGGAGAGTGGCAAGAAAGTCATTGCAGCAAGTTTCCATTACGAACAAAGTGATCTGTTCCTGGCAGCGCACGCCGATGAGATTCTCCTGAACCCTGAATTTGCAGCCCTGGCAGAAGGATTCGGTGCCTATCGAACCTATTACAAAACCCTGCTGGATAACTTCGATGTATCCGTTAATCTGTTCAAAGTAGGTAAATACAAATCCGCAGCAGAACCCTACTTCAGAGATAGCATGTCAGCCGAAGATAAGGAAGCCAGACTCGAATATCTCAACAGCTGGTGGACAAGTTATACCAACGCTATCGAGCAGGCTCGAGACCTGGAAGCCGGCGCAATTAATCAGATTGCTAACAATTTACCAGAACAGCTAACCTCAGCACAGGGTAATCTGGCCCAGTTGGCCTTGGACACGGGTTTAGTAGATAAACTTCTGAGCGCCAGGGAAACCCGGGAATACCTGGTCTCCCTGACCGGGGAAGATGAACAGACACCCGGAAGTTATCGAGGTATTGAATTCAGCCAGTACCTGCAATCTGAAAGGACACCCAAACCGCAGGAAGCAGACAAAATAGCGGTCATTACTGTAGTGGGCTCTATTATAGATGGCTTCGCTGATGCCGGCACCATAGGTAGTCGCTCAGTTTTGGCACTCATCGACAAAGCGCGTCAGGATGACAAGGTAAAGGCCATCGTTCTAAGGGTGGATTCTGGCGGGGGCAGCAAAACCGCGTCTGAGGTCATTCGCAGGGAACTTCAACACGCGCAGGAGGCTGGAATCCCGGTAGTCGCCAGTATGGGTTCAGTAGCTGCTTCAGGCGGTTACTGGATATCTGCCACAGCCGATCGAATTTTTGCGCACCCGAATACCATAACTGGATCCATCGGTATATTTGGTCTTATTCCTACTTTCGAAAAGACCTTAAGCCGCTATGGCATTTTCGGTGATGGCGTGGGTACCACCAATATCGCAGGGGCTATCAGTCTCGATAGAGGAATTGATCCGGTCTATGCAGAACTGATCCAGCTCAATATAGAAGGCGGTTACCAGCAATTCATTGAAACGGTGGCAAGTGGCCGCGACCTGTCAGTTGAACAGGTAGATGCAATTGCCCAAGGTCGTGTCTGGACGGGCAGCAAGGCACTTGAAATCGGTCTGATAGATGAGATCGGCGGACTCCAGGATGCCGTTTCCAGCGCAGCCGAATTAGCAGGACTAGAAACCTATTCGGCCTGGCATATTGAGCCAGACGTTTCAAACAGAGAGAAGATTTTACGAGAGCTGACATCAGAAATAGCCGCAACCCTGCCAGCCAGAGAAGTCGATCTTATTGGCCAATTGCTCATCAGCATACGTAAAGACTTAGACTTTTATGGGACTTTAAACGACCCCATGCATAGTTATGTCATCTGTGAGAGCTGCCCTAACCCAGCACTGCAATAGATCACCCAGCACGCTAACGAACCCGGGTCAGGGCGATGCGTTAGGACAGGCATGGTTTGCTCCTATGGACCGACAGGAAGGGAGACCTCTTGCGTAGCCCTGTTAGGGCCCCCTGCTCAGGGGCACACGATACCTTCCGCACAGACGTTTTTAAAACCAGCAAGGTTTCAGGTATGGAGTAAATTCAGCTGCAGATAACTGTCACCGGTTGCCCGCAGAGTATCCTCGATGGCGTAGCCGTCCAAACCGAGTTCCTGTTTGGCGAGTAGCGCATAAGCTCTCGGTCCGTCATGAGTGAGCTGAACAGGCTGGTCTCCTGACATCTCTTCGCCGCCGACGGTTGCTATACCCGGAAACAATCCCGCTAAAGCCGCTTGAAGCTGGTAAGTGAACATTTCACCGGAACGATCCATGGCCGAGAGAATGTAGCGAGAGCCATTACCTGCCAGGGTACTTTCTGCACACAGCCGATGAGCTCTAGCCGTATCTCGCACATCAACCATATTCCAGAGCATACGCCCGCCTTTTGATTTAACGTAAGACTTACCGCGTAACATGAACTTGATACAGTTCTGCCAGCTCCACCCTTGATCATGATTCGCGCACATAAGCGGCCCCACCACATGCAGCGGCAGAATGGCCATTGCCTCAAATGAACCTGCATTCGCAGCAGCAGCATAGATCATTTTTTCTGTCCGCGCCTTGGCCTTGGCATAGGCAATATCCCGGTTCATGGCAATGTTATCCTCCGACCAGGCACCCCGGTAGGCTTCTTCGTTATCGCCGCACCAGTCTTTTTCGGTGAATACATAACCCTTTGGACGCGGATGCCCTACCGCTGCAAAAGAGCTCGTAAATATAAACCGTTTTAACGCACCCGATTTCATCGCAGAATCCAGCACATGGCCTACTTCGGTGAAACAGCCATCATAGACTTCCTGGGGTGATTCCTTGTTATAGCCGACCGCCGCACCGGTATGAATAACGGCACTACAATCTTTGAAAGCATTATCATAGCTGCCCGCGACCTGCAGATCTGCTTCATGTAACTCCAGGACACCTCGATAACCAGCCTGTTTCATGGCTAGCAAGTGGTCAACCTTTTCCGGTATAAGCGCGTTGCGCACACAGGCTCTGACCTGGTAGCCCTGTTCAAGCATGTCCTGCACGATCCAAGAACCGATATAACCGCTGGCTCCAGTCACGGCAACCGGTCCATTGCCAGGAGAAATTGCCTTGGTTGTTTTATCACTGTTGCTGCTCATAAAGATCTCCCTATATTGTTAACTTGTCGTAACACAGCCAACTCGTGGTCATATTGCTTGCATCGCTCAAAACTCACTGAGACGGGCCATTGCGCTTTCATGCTCCTTCAATCGTCTGCCGGGATAACATCTGCTGCTTGCAACACAAATCCATCCAGCAGGCTGGTATTAAGTTGCATAAGCGGCCCCACCATCGCAGGCTATCACCTCGCCAACGGTGTATGCCCCTGCCCTGGAGCAAAGAAATATGGCCAGGCCAGCAATATCCTCGGCGGTGCCCACCCGGCCTCTTGGATTATTCTGGCCTACTAAACTCCAGTCTATATCCGTATCACCGCCACCGCCCACCCCTGTGCTCAACATCCAGGTTGGAAAAGGCCCAGGTGCTATGGCATTAACAATGATCTGTTGACCTGTCAGGTGAAGCGCCAGACCCCGGGTAAGATGGTGTAAAGCCGCCTTGGAGGGCCCGTAGGAAAAGGTTTCGAACACGGGGTTTTTTATGCCATCGATGGAACCCACATTAACGACCCGCGCCGGGTCCTCAGCGGTGCCTGACAGCCTTAACAAAGGCAATAATTTCTGGGTCAGGAAAAACACGCCCTTGACATTAGTATCCATAACCTTGTCCCAGCCAGACTCAGGAAATTCATCAATCGGCGCACCCCAGGACACCCCTGCATTGTTAATCAATATATCCAACTGCGGCTCTCTTGCAGCGATCTCATCAGCCAGCTTCTGACAGCCCGCCACGTCTGCCAGATTGGCCGGCAGAGAAATACACTCACCGCCAAACTGTTGTGCCAGTCGGGTAGCAGTAGTGTTACATACCTCAGCTTTTCTAGAGCTGATGTAGACTTTTACACCATTGGCCAGAAATCCAGCTGCAATCATCTCGCCAATGCCTCTGGAACCGCCGGTAACCAGTGCAACTTTACCGCTTATATCAAATAAATTATTCATCCTCTTGCTCACCTTGTATTAACCCTATTGGTTTAACAGAGCCAGAGGCCGATTGTCCAGGTGCATCGATATTTTCAGCAGATAAGCCAGACCTGCCCTGCTTTTACGGGGTTATATTCACTATTATGACGGGATCACTTGCCAGGCCAGCAAATTTCGTGTTTTGATCGCGCTATAGTTAAAGGAGCTACCGATGCCAGACTTAAACAACGATCTTTTTACCCTTGCCATGTCAGAAAAGGCCCAGCCGCTGATGGATGCAGTATCCCTGCACATCAGGGACAACGTCGTGCCCATTATCGACGAGTTCCAATCCCTGGAAAAAGACAAAGCAGATCGCTGGTCATGGCATCCCCGCCAGCTTGAACTGCTCAATGGCGCTAAACAAAAGGCGAAGGAATCCGGGTTATGGAATTTTTTCCTGCCCGACTCTGAAATGGGGGAAGGGTTAACCAACCTGGATTATGCCTATATCGCTGCTGAACTGGGAAAATATGCCCTGGCATCAGAAACGCTTAATTGCAGCGCACCCGATACCGGCAATATGGAAGTACTGGAAAGGGTCGGCACAGAGGCACAAAAAGAGCAATGGCTGAAACCGCTGCTCAATGGAGAAATACGTTCAGCCTACGCCATGACAGAACCTGCGCTACCCTCTTCTGATGCCAAGAACATCAGCACCAGCGCGATTCTCGACGGAGATGAGTGGCTCATTAATGGTGAAAAATTTTACATCTCCGGTGCGGGTGATCCTCGCTGCAAAATAATGATCGTCATGGTCAAGACAGACCCGGATGCTGCCCCCAGCCGACAGCAATCTCAAATTCTGGTCCCTAAAGATACGCCTGGCGTTGAAATCCTCGAAGGCATGCAAGTTTTTGGCGCGGACCACGCTCCTCGCGGACATATGCACATTCGCTTCAATAATGTACGGGTCCCGAAAGATAACATCTTACTGGGTGCCGGACGGGGCTTTGAGATTTCCCAGGTACGCCTGGGTCCGGGCCGAATTCATCACTGCATGCGATCCATCGGTAAAGCAGAGAAAGCCCTTGAACTGATGGTGAAGCGTTCGGCAAGTCGGGTCGCATTTGGCAAACCCATCGCCAAACTTGGTAAAAACCTGGAAGTCATCTCCAGAGCTCGAATTGAAATCGATGGTATGAAGCTGATGGTTCTGCAGGCAGCCAAAGCCATGGATGTTCTGGGTAACAAGGAGGCTCGTGTCTATGTCAGCGCGGTTAAGGCGATAGTGCCGGAAAAAGTCTGCCTGATCATAGATCAGGCCATCCAGATGCATGGCGCAACCGGTATATCCCAATGGTCGCCGCTGGCAGGCATGTATACTGACATGCGGCATTTGCGCTTTGCCGATGGCCCTGATGAGGTTCACCACATGGTGGTTGGCCGCGCCGAACTGCAAAAATACGACCTCTGGTAAGGGTGCTCTATGACCGGCAGGGAAACTGCATTCTCTATGCCAGGTGTTTACTAACCAAAGGTGCTGCGCTGGTACTATAGATGCTAGCGCAGCCCAGCCTGAGGCCGCTCAAATTCGCCCTCACCTTTAAGCAGTACAAGACGAACTGCATCACGCCATAACAGATAGCCGAGATGATTCATGTGAAGCCCATCTGGACTGTAAATCTCGGCCAGAGGCTTGCCGTTGGCTGCCAGCATCGGCGATGCCACATCAATATAAACTAACCGCTTATCTGTATCGCACAACGCCTGCAGTTCTACATTTAACGCTCGCATGGCCGGCCATTGAGACCACCGGCTGATACTCGGTTTTACCGACAATATATAGAAGCGAACACGCCGGTCCTGATCATGAACTCTTTGAATTACCCGGATCATTGATTTCAAAACGGCGGCCGCCAAAGCAAGACATTACTGGAACATCTAGAGCAAACCATGCCGGGACACACCCAGCCGGCAATTCTGGATTGGTGTGATCCAAGCGGCGCGTTGAATCACCTGCGAGATCAAATCAGTGAAATCACCAGCCGATGCCAGGCCGAAAACCAGCGTAATGGTATGCAGGTGCGGAGACAGAGCCAGTCTATTCATATGCTTTGAACATTTTAAGGGGTGAGGGATTACCCAGTGCTTTCTACGAAGCAACAGGGGAACCATCCGGGGAACACGGCGCAAGAAGTCTGGGAAAAGCCTGAGGCTAACGGTTATTGTTTGGCTCTGCTGAAGGTATAGGTTAACCCAGAGGTATATCTGAAATTCTCTGAATTTACCCCAAAGGCGGGTTTATTGTCATGGTCATAAGCCACACTAAGTTCCAATGACAGTTTATCCGTCAGCTTTGTAGCAATCTTAGTAACCGCGATACTGCGCATTCCGCCTCCGGATAACCCCGGCTGGGCATACGCCGACATGCTCCACCGCGTTTTCCCAGCAAGACCTAAGGGCAGAGACAGCGTTAGATAAAGGTTAGCGCGAACCTGCTCTGCCCTGTCCGTCGACTCTACAAACCGCTCCTGTTCCTGCATCAATCCGATACCAACGAGTGCATCTAAATCACGTTGTTCGCTGTGCCAGTCGACTCGATAACCCAGGCCAAACAGCCGCCTTGAATCCAATTTCTGGAAACGATCCCGCTGGCCCTGGGCATAAAATTCAAGACCGCCAGAGCCTAGTTTACGAACGTACCTGACATGAACAAACGCATTATCTGCGGTATCGCGGCCTTCTGACTCGGCCGCCTGATAACTTCCGATCAGCAACCAGGTAGAACGATCCCGACGCCAGATGGAATGGCTATCGATACTGACCTCGCTGCGCTGGTCATTGCCACTGGCCCCACTGAAATCCAATGAAATCGAGGAAAACAGGGCCGCGTCGGGTTCTGCGAAATACTGACCATTTACATCCACAATCGCCACGGCGGAACTCGATAGCAGCAAGCCTAAAAGCAAAACAAGCCCATATCGGAAGACACCCCCATCCGACCTTAAATAATCCAGCAGTCTTTTACCTAACATATATTTCTGGCATCTGAAAATGCTAATGATGAAGAAGCTGGCAGGGATTAGCAAACCATTCATAGGACCCGCACAGCCTTTTTCTCGCTGGCAATTTTCAATTCTACATTTTTACCACGACCCGGAACTGGTACTGCGATAGCCGTTTAACAATGCATAGCCCGGCTTCCTCCTGACCAGGGCACAGTGCCTTGCAGACAAGGGCATCATTCAGAAAACGATTAAAGCTGGCTCTCAGGCTAACGCGGATTTCTCCAACCCATTATCGCGCCAGCAGACTTAAACCCTGCCACCCACAAACAACTTTTAATTGAAGGCTCACTTCAGGATAATGTAGCCTCACAGGAGCCCTGCTTATGATCAGTTGGTTCACAACCAAGTAGCATCGTTGCAACTGAGATCATGGTTTCAATAACGCCAGCGTCACTCGTTCACACATCAGGGATTATCATTGAGCCAGGATTATTCAAAACGATTCCTATTTCAGGAAGCAGACATCAGAGGCTGTATTGTCAGACTTAGCAAGAGCTTCACTGACAGCTATGGCCACCAGGAATACCCTGAACCTATACTACATCTGCTGGGAGAATTCCTGGCTGCTGCTGCGCTGCTCGGCAACAGCCTGAAATTCAAGGGTCGTCTGGTACTTCAGGCCAAAGCAGCTGAACCAGTTTCTTTAGTGATGAGCGAATTTGCCAGCGACAGCAAAATTCGCGGCATTGTACGCGGATCATACCCAGAAGTGGACAGCCTGGATATGAGCAGCTTATTCAAAGACGGTACATTGGCAATTACCATCGAACCCAGCCAGGGTGAACGATACCAGAGCCTGGTGCCTGTATCAGCTTCCACCCTATCCGAATGCCTGTCGTACTACTTCCAGCAATCAGAACAACTGCCAACCCAGATCATCCTACATTGCGATGGCAGGACAGCGACTGGGTTTATGCTTCAGCAATTACCCGCACAGCAGCTTCATAGCGAGGAAAGCCGCTATCAGCAATGGCAACATTGTTGTTTAATGGCATCAACTATCAGTTCGCGAGAGCTCCTTGATTTACCAGACGAATTGCTGATCAGCAAGCTTTACGGCGACCGGGACGTTAGCCTCTACAAGCCAGTGCCGATCAACTTTCATTGCGACTGCAGCCAGCAGAGAATGGCCAACGCGTTATTAGCCCTTGGCGAGCAGGAACTCAAAGACTTACTCGAGCAACAGCAGACCTTGTCAATTCAGTGCGAGTTCTGTGGTGAGTCCTATCAGATGGGCAGCGATACCATCATTCGCGCTGCACAGGGCAGAAACAAACCTCACTAAGATCTGCTAACACGCCCATCCGAACCCATACAATCGTGACTGAACCCGCTATTACATTACAGAACGGTTTAAGAGCACCCGCCTCCCCAGTATAGGGTCCTGCCTGCCGTGATCCCTGGATGGGATGTATAACACGATTGCGGCGCTCAGGATTTTTATTTTCAGCGCGAGTGGCCGCGGTAGAACAAACATTATCGGATCTCCCTGTCGTTATAGGCAGTACACCTACTACAAAGAATAGCGGTGTCATCAATTTAACTCTAATCTTGACCAAACCCTGTCGTCGCGGCTGATGTCCAACCTCGACAGGCGAGCCGCTAAAGTATTTTTTTTGCAGTTGAGCAACAGATCCATCCTGATTCCCCGTACAAACATTAATCTTTACTCTATCCACAGCACAGGTAAGATCAAACGTGGGGAATCAGCAACCAAACCTTAAAACAACGGCGTCAGCTGCACTCAATTCGCTATAGTCACTGTTAATACGGGAGAGGGAGAGGGGGAATTGCATTTTAGCCGAACGACGATAGTAACCATCAGCCTGCTACTGCTCAGCAGTTGCGGTGGTGGCGGCGGTTCCTCGGTATCAACTGCTCCCGCACCGTCAGGGGACACACCGACTGAGCCTGTTATCTCCGTCGCCCAAGCGCACCGGTTCTTACGGCAAGCCAGCTTTGGTCCGACTCCTGCTGAAGTTGACAATGTCAGAAACATCGGCTTTGAAGCCTGGATTGATCAACAGCTGCTACAAACCCCGTCCCTGCAGCTTCCCTATATGGATGACCTGGCAGAACCAGAAAATAACCGCGAGGGTCAAACAAACCGCCTCGATGCCTGGTTCAGAAACGCCTTAACCGGTGAAGACCAACTGCGCCAGCGGGTTGCCTTTGCCTTATCCCAGATCATGGTGGTCTCGGACCAAAGCAGCTTATTTAATTTTCCCAACGGCCTGGCCGACTACTATGATGAACTGACATTGCACGCTTTCGGAAACTACCAGGAACTGCTTAAGGCTGTCACCCTGACGCCTGCCATGGGCCTTTATCTTTCCATGCTGGGTAATCAAAAACCCGACAAGGCAATGAATATCAGGCCCGATGAGAATTACGCCAGAGAAGTGATGCAATTGTTCAGCATTGGCCTGGTCATGCTCAATGAAGATGGCTCAACCATCCTGGATCAGGACAACCAGCCCGTACCCACCTACGATCAAAGCATTATTGAAGGGTTTGCCCACGTTTTCACGGGCTGGACCTTTTATGGCTCAGAAAGTTTCAACCAGCCTTCCTACATCTTCAGGCTGCCCATGGTGGCATTCCAGGATTTTCATGATGGAGGCGAAAAACGCTTGTTAAACGAGGTCGTTTTACCGGCAGGACAAACGGCTGTGGATGACCTGGATGCAGCGCTTGAAAACATCGCCAGCCATGCCAACGTTCCCGCCTTTATCAGCAGACAACTCATTCAGCGCCTGGTCTCCGCCAATCCTTCAGCAGCTTATATCGGGCGAGTTGCTGCGGTGTTTATCGATGACGGCTATGGCACCAGAGGCAACCTGAGTGCGGTAGTAAAAGCCATCTTGCTGGATCCTGAAGCTCGAGCTGAACCCGCGGATGCCAACAGCGGTAAGTTGACCGAACCGCTGCTGCGGCTAACCGCAGTCTGGCGAGCCTTCGACGCGTCTGCCGCGAATAATCGGTATCTTTTTGCCTACCCCGAATTTTCTTTTTCCCAGGCGCCGCTCAGGGCTGACTCGGTTTTCAACTTCTTTCGGCCAGACTTCGCCCCGCCTGGAGAGATCAGTAAACTTGGCCTGGTATCACCGGAGATGCAGATCACCAATGAAACAACCTCCGTTACCGTAAATAACTACCTGGCCCTGGCCATTTTCCTGCAGCATTCTGCGGTGGTAGAAAAGGACGAAGCAACCATTTATATCGATATCGAATCTGAACTGGCCCTGGTCGACCAACCCCAGGCACTGATTAACCAGGTCGCTGACAAGCTCCTGGGAGGTAACATCTCAGAGCAGCTTCGCAGCGAAACCGCCTCCATGATGGCGCACTGGGATACCCAGGCCGGAAAAGTAGTAGAGGCCATTCACATGATAGCCACTTCACCTGAATTTGCGGTGTTAAGATGAACTACACCCTGCAACGAAGAAAATTTCTCAAGCTCAGCGCAGCACTTTCTGCCCTTGGTCTGATCGGTGGCCCGGGTCTGATCCCTCTGGCCAGAAGCGCTGAATTTACGGGTTACAAATGCCTGGTCAATGTGTTTCTGCTGGGCGGTAATGACTCTTTTAATATGCTGGTGCCGCGCAGCGATGCCGAATACAACGTTTATGCGGCCTCAAGGCAGAACCTGGCCATTGCTCAGGAAGCCCTGTTACCGATTTCACCACTGAACTCGGACGGCGTTCTTTACGGCTTCCACCCCATGGCCACAGGTTTGCAGGGCTTATTCGAAAGCGGGGACCTGGCTGTGGTGAGCAATGTCGGCCCACTGCTCGAACCTGTCAGCAAAGATGACTATCTCAATGGCAATACCCTCCTGCCACCGCAGCTTTTCTCGCATAACGATCAACGCAATCAATGGCAGAGTTTAAGAGGCACGACTAATTTGTCCACAGGCTGGGCGGGCCGAATCGCCGACTCTTTAGCCGACGATTTGTCCGGCCAAATGCTGCCCACAAACATCTCCACATCGGGTAACTCACGATTTCAATCAGGTGATACCACCAGTCCTTATACCGTGAACAATTCCGGCGCCAGCAGCTATGCCGCATTTCGGCGTAATGCCGAATACGGTCCGGAACGGCAGGCCTCGTTTGAACGACAGTTAACCAACGGCTTTGACAACATCCACAGCAGAGCGCTGGCGGACGTACATTCGCGGTCATTGCTTTACGCTGACCTGATTAACGATGCCTTAAGGCTGGTGCCGGAGCTTAATACGCCGTTTCCAGAAAGCAGGCTGGGCAGAAGGCTCAGAATCGTCGCCAGGCTGCTTGCCGTAAAAGATGAATTCGAGGTCAACCGACAGATTTTTTATATCACCACAGGTGGCTTTGATACCCATAACGACCAAAATCAAGACCAGCCTGACCTGCTGATGGACCTGGGCGACTGCCTGCTGGCATTTCAGACGGCCATGACTGAAATTGGCCTGAGCGACCAGGTGACCACGTTTACCCAATCGGACTTCGGCCGAACCCTGACCAGTAACGGTGATGGCACCGACCACGGCTGGGGCGGACATCAATTGGTCTCCGGCAGCGCCGTTCTCGGCCAACGGGTTTTCGGCACCATGCCCTCTCTGGAAATCGATGGAGCCGATGATGTCGCCGGCGGCAGAATCATTCCCACCCTGTCCGCAGATCAATATGCTGCCACCCTGGCAAACTGGTTCGGCGTTGATGATTCATCCCTGGATCAGATAGCGCCCAACCTGGCCGCGTTCAATCTTCGCAATCTCGGCTTCATGGCGTAACAACCCAAAATATCAGGACAGCAGGCACACCGTATTGTGCCTGCCTTTCCTGACACTGAGCCAAACCCGTAACGTCGTTGCCAATCCTGATCACAAGTCTTTTCTGAGCGCTTTTTTGAGGCGCTTTTATTGAGAATCTTTTGTTGAAGGGCTTTTGCTGAAGGGCTTTTGTTGAAGGATTTAGACCATGCTTTAAGGCCGATGAGCGTTATTCCAATGGCTTGGTTGCCAGGGGAACAACAGCTTCGCTGCGACTGACCAACTCAAGGTATACGGCCGCACAAATGCCCGACGCTGCAAACAGCATGCACATGACTACGATCTGGTAACGGACCGCTATCAGCGGTGAAACACCGGATAAAATCTGACCCGTCATCATGCCGGGCAAAGCGACCAGGCCCACTGCAAACATCGAGTTCACCACGGGAATCATACCTGTCTGGAACGCAACCTTTTTCGCCGCGTCGCAGTTGCGGCCGTTGATAACCTCTGACTCATATCGTTCTGCTGCCAGGCTGACCGTATTCATAGAGTTGGCAAATATCATCCCTGCCAGAGGAACCGTATACTGCGGCGTGTACCAGGGCTCGATATGAAGAACGCCCCATACCACCAGAAACAACACCAGCCCACCACCTGACGCCAGCGAAATCAACACGTAGGGATATAAGTAACGTCGTTTTCCCTGAACAGGATTGAGTGAAATCCAACTGGCGACAGTCAACATCACAGCCAGCACCAGGCAGATAACCCAGGCTTCACGCGCGCCAAATATATAAACCAGGAAATAACCGATGAGAATCAATTGAATCAGCATACGCGCCGTTGAATAAACCGCTGTCCAAGCTTGCAGCGACCACCTGAACATCACGGCAAACACAATAACCATGGGAAGAAAGACAATACCAATATCCAACCACGAGATCACTGGTAGAGAATAGTCCACAAGGTACTCCTTAACTTACATATAGTTGTACTCAATCCTAGCAGTGCTCAACGATCGATTTCCTTATAAATCACTCATCTAAAGAAGGGTCACTGCGTCCCAGTTAAGCTTGTATCTGCCATGTTATACACCCTTTAGAAGCACATCTGACATTACCTCGAGCAATGACGAGCCAGGCGTAGCTTATGCATCAACTCCTGAACCTCTTCAACCAGACCCAACCGTTGGCGCTCGTTACTAGAATGACCTGTTTTTCCAAGGTCTGTTGTAAATAACTATTCCGGTTGGGTAACGGAAGGTCTAGTAATTCACCATCAAATTCGATCCCGTTGAAACAACTCCGACATCGACATCTCTCGGATCACAGGCAGCGTCTTTCGACGTTTTCTCGATCTTCAACCTTTCCCGGCGCCGAAATAACTCACGCTTCCCCAACTAGGCGAAACGAGCCTTGAAAAGCTCCGCGCCGAGCGGTCCTGACCAGGCCACGCCGCGCATCATGTCCGCTGCCATGCGACCGATCTCATCGCTGGTCATCACACCCCTCGCGTTTCCACCGACCGCGATGCCCACACGCTCGTCGATTCTGTCGATGTAGGGGTTGCCCGAGGGCGTGTAGGAAACCATGCAGGGAAGGGCGTGGGCCTCTCCCGGTTCGAAACCCGGCAGAAGCTTGCGGAGCATCCCGGCCACAAGCTTCGGGTCATCCTCAACACCCCTTCCGCGAAACCATGGACCAATGGCACTGTCCCCGGGGATCGCAGAGTCCAGCGAACTGGCTGTGGCGCCTTTGATGTACCACTTCCCATCTGGATACTGAAGCGGCGGCATCGCGAAGCAGACCGGCGATTTTTCCTCGCTACCAAAGCGGCAAGTAAAGGTGGGAATATCTGGGCGCGACTCGCCCGGAACTTCGACGAGTACCGCTGTGACACCGTACAGGTACATCGCCAAGCGACGCTCCAGGAGCTTTGCGGCGTTGGTAAAGGCCCCGTCGCGATGAGAACCTGGTCCGCCGAGATCGACTTCTGATTCTTCAGAACAACTTCAATTTCACCGCTTCTTCGATTGAGCGCGACCACTTCATCGCTGATCACAGTCGCTCCATTGGCTTGCGCGGCACGAAGCTGCGCCTTCACCATACGCCGTGGATTAATGACACCGCCGTTCGGCTCGACCAATCCACGAGAGCCCGACTCGAAGCGAAACTGGGGGAATGTCCCGGAGAGCCTCTGATCGTCCAGGTGGACAGTCTCCACTCCAAGGTCTCGGCCGACAGCGTCGATCCCGTCCCAGTTGTAGTAGTGATCGTCGCTAAAACCGGCCGGCCCGACCCGGAGGTTCGGATGTCGACGAAAAAACAAGATGCCCGTCGCCTTCTCGACTTCCTGAAAACCGCGAAGGGAGTCTTTTGCCAGGCGAACGAGGGCTTTCTTTGAACTGGCGAGTTCGAATTGTCGACCCGCGTCGTAGTGAGACGCGAATGCTCCCTCGTGCTGGTTCCAGTCCTCCGGCTCCTCGGGGCCAACGACAACAACGTCCTCGCCGGCCTGCGCCAAGTAGCGGGCGGCAGCGGACCCCATCGGCCCGCGCCCCACTACGGCAAAGCGGTGACGCTTTTTTTCTACTGCAGAACCGCGAACGACCAGAGAAACAGTAAGGCCTGCGGCCCCAGCAAGCGCTTGACGACTGGTATAGTTTCTATTACTCATTCGCTAGGCTTTCATATTCTGAGATTCAAGAGTACTACGATTCACCTTAGCACGCACAAGCTGCGCGCGAGAAGCCAACCCCTGCGCGGCTAAGAGCGTCAGTCGGAACCCATCAGCATTGCCGACATCCGCAAGCTCTGTCTCCAGATCGGTTAACGCATCGTCACCTTCTCGTTTGAATCCAGAGCGCAACCACTGGCAGAGCTCAAGCATAATAACTCTTCTTATACCCGCCAGCGAAACAAGCTACTGACAGCACCTGACTGCACCTGTTCACCAGAGCAACAGACAGTACCGACGCCCAGATAACTTCACTTTGCCTTTTCGGTTCTCAGAAATATGAAAAAACACCCGGTTGCCATTGCTGACAGCAGATGCCAGACCGCATGGGCCTGCAACCAGGAATCGGGTTGGCACCACTCATGTCCGGGCCGACCCGTCAGCCATATGGCAAAAGCGATCAGATAACAGGCAACCCCGGCAAAATACCAGGGTGAATAGGATCTTCGACCCCGAGGCGGCTGGGTTGCCAGTAATCCCGGTAGCCAGAACAGCAGAACCCACCAGAATTCACTGGGTTTTTCCAGCATCTCCCAGGGGGTAATGCCAAACAAGGCGGCGATGGCAAAACCAGCGAACCCGGATAACCAGCGAAACCTTGGCGACCAGAATCGATAGAGCAGCTCGGATATACCCCACAGGCCGATAGATATGCTGAATAGATCCAGATGTATTCCTAAGTCCGCTCCAAGAAGCGGCCGACCCAGGCCATAGCCCACCACCAGGGCCGCATAAACAGTGAAAAATAAACGCACCCGCCAACGACCCATTTCGGATACATTCACCAACCAGGGGATCAGGATATACATCACCATACTGAGATTGTCAGCCCAGGCACCCCAGGCGGTATGGGTACCATGCATGAGCATAGAACCAGGCCCCAACCAAATGGTTGCAGCGGCATACAATAGGGCCACCGGGCTGGCTCCATGAAATTGGGTAGCACTGTCAGGAACCCTGACATCCCTGCGAAGCCTGACTAGCATGAGTATCCCAGCAACCATGAAGCCGATGTTACTCAAGGCATTGGCAGGTTCCCTTAGCAATCCTGCACTGACCCTTTCGCACCAGCGAGAAGCTTCACCAATGGCCTGCTCTGAACTGGCCGATTCACCCCAACCCTGCAATCCAAAGTAGACGTAACCCGCAAAATAAACCAGACAAGCTATCAGCGCCCAGGGTAACCATTGTCTGCTGGTAGCGTCTGACCAGCGCCAATGCTGCTTATAATCCTGTTTATCCATAACATGCCACCCATGGCTCGCAGCTACTCTTTTTAAAACAGGGTAATGGGCCTGAATCAACTGGCCGCAGCCTGGCCCGGTCTCTGCCCGAAAAAAATTCGCGCTTCTATTAAGTCAATACCAGACTGCAACCCCAGAGTCCCCCACCGAATAGACAAGCAGGCAACCCTTCATCACTTCATCACTTCATCACTTCATCACTTCAGCCGATGACCGACCCCAGCGCAAACGACAATCCTGAACCGCTCCGATCTTATCGCTCTGCGTATCATCAGGTTTGCTCAGGCCAGATTAAGTCCCGATTATTTAAAGTCCCTGGACGGCTGACTATCGATTTCTTACCTGGTACAGCCAGGCATCACCATTGGCAACGACGGCCGCGCCGTCAGGGCTCGGGCCCGGGCCCGACAGATTATATTTTTCCGAAAATTTAGTCATCACTGATGCTATGACCGCATCCGTCATCAAGCGCTGTAACCTCTGCTCATATAATTGCCCATCGATTCTCAGGACAATACGATCATCATTTTCAATATAATGAGGCCATTGCTTCCAAACCTTGCCAAAACCAGTTTTCATATAACCGCTCACCAGATACAGCTGGCCGTTTAAGACCACCAACCAGACCGTTCTCGACGTCGCCGGAGCGAGTGTTTGAAACTCAATAACGTCCCTGCCTTCCAGAGATGACCAATCAGATGGTGCAGTGCGGATAACGCCTGTGCTGAAAGCGCCACCGGATACAATCCCCATGGGCCCATCTGCGAAACGCATACTGAAGAAAAAGCCCCCCAGGCCAATAGCAATCGCTACCAGCAAAAGCAGGAACCATCGGAAAATTGTTTTCAGCATAAGGGGGCTCTTTTTTTTATGTTGGTTTAACGTAAGTTATGAGTGGCCTGATCCCAAAAAGCTTAGGTTGAATCACATTTTTTTACTAGTCATTCCTGACTCAAATCATCCCTGATTGCCAATACCATAGCCAGAGCAGGCAATTAACTCGAAATTATGGGCACTTTTTCCGATTGTTTCTTATAAGGAAATATATCGTTAAACCCACAGAGGGTTCTAAACAACGCTGCATCAAGACAGTCTTCAGCCAGAGCATTAGGAAAACTACCCGATAAATCTTCCTGGGAGGTGACCGACTGATGCCGATAGTAATTTGCAATGGACAACCGCAACCCCGGCGTTTTTTTCGGAAAGGCACCATGCCAGGTGGCCCCATGAAAAGCGATCAGAGAGCCTTTGGCGGCCTCCACCGGAACTGCCTGCTGGACCGCCCTGGGAAACTGCGCTGGAGTCCCATATCGATGCGACCCGGGCACGTAGGCCAGGCAACCACCAGCATTTGAGTATTCCGTCAGGCACCAATTGGTATTTGCTGTTAATGCCGTTCGCCCCCAAGGCAAGGGTTGCGCGGTCTGATCCGCATGCATACCCAGACTGGGTCCATAACCAAAGCTCCCTTGCCATTTTATGAAAGAATTGTGGCTGCTGAAGCGAACCTCCTTATGTCCGATAAGGCACCCCATGAGCCCCACGGCCACGGGATTGATGGCCAAATCCCTGAATAAGCGATGTTTATGGGCCAGCTGCTGAATAAGGAACTGGCCGGGCTCTCTAGCGCCCTTGGTCAAGCCACTGGGTTCCTCTGCAAAGTACAACCGTCTTTCCGGCCCCTGGTCAAGTGAAAAAGGAGAACCGGTCATAGCCTCAGCGTAATCAAGCAGCAGTTCGACGATTTGATCAATCGCCTCTAGGGGAAAGCCATGCACTTCCGGCGGGACCACCGTCAAACCATTAACTTCAAGCTCCAGGAGGTACTTTTCTAAGGCGTAATTCTTTATGACTTCACTGGTTCTGCTGGATACGCTCATTGCTTAGCCTCTCAGTCAGTGGGTTTGACATCAGGCCCATCCTCCCACTTCATGCCTATCAAGGCAATAATGAGTTAATCTGTACGCTCGGTTCACTCGCTCGTTGTGGCCGGTTAACCTAATCCAATCAGAGGGAAACCAGTCCTTGCAGCAGATCGATACTAAGTACCCTGCTAAGGCCCTTAAGACCGATAAAACTTCATAGCACATTGATCTTGTGTCCAGCAGATGGTTAAGCTGTCTGGACCACCAGCAATAAGGAAAACAAGCCGCATGAAACTTTGGCACTGTCACGACGCAAGATCCCTTCGGGTATTATGGGCGTTAGAGGAAATGAGCCTTGAATACGACCTGGAGGTCATACCTTTCCCTCCAAGATTTCTGCACGAGGGTTATCTGGATATTAACGTGCTGGGAACCGTACCTTATTTTGTTGACGGTGATACCCACATGACCGAGTCAACCGGTATCTGTCACTACCTCGTTGAAAAGTATGAGAAGTATGAATTTAGTTTAAGACCTGATCATGAACAGTATGGTCAATACCTGAACTGGTTATATCACAGCGATGCGACGCTCACTTTCCCGCAGACCCTGTTTCTCCGCTACACTCGCCTGGAACCGGACGAAACCAAAGCCGAGGTCGGAAACGACTATCGGAAATGGTATCTGGCGCGACTAAGGATGCTCAACAACAGAGTAATGGATCACGAATTCCTGGTCGCCGATCAATTTACGATAGCTGATATCGCCTGTGGCTATGCACTGCTGCTCGGTGAAAACCTGGGCATCAACGAGAATTACAAACCTCAGACACTGGATTACCTGGCTCGCCTGAAGAGCCGGGATGGTTTCCAGAGAGCTCAGACCGCCCAATTAACCCACGCGCCGGCAGAAGTTCAGGCGCCACCCGGGTAGGCGTTGGATGAACAATCATACGCCAGTTCTCGTGGGTGTTGCGCAAACCCAACACCGTATTCAGGAACATGAAGAGTTCATTGAGCCCATCGATTTAATGCTGCGGGCCTGTCATCTTGCTGAAGCTGACACAAATACCCGCCTGTTGAACCAGGTACAGTCTGTCCGGGTTATCAGGGGGGTCTGGCCATATAAAAACCCCGCCAGGTATATCGCTGAACAGATAGGAGCACAGCAGGCCCAGTGCATGGGTACTATGTTTGGTGGCAACTACAACCAGGTCGTGGTGAATGACACCGCTGCCGCCATTACGCGTGGCGAACTCGATCTTGTCCTGATAACAGGAGCTGAAATCGGTTACTCCAATTCAAAAGCCGCCAGGTTAAATCAAACCATCGAGTATCGAGACCTGCCTGGGCTTTTTGATACGATACTGGGTCAGTCGCAACAGCCGGAACACCACGACTTTGAACGAACCAAGGGCATTCGCCAGGCCATTCAAGTTTACCCCATGTACGAAAATGCTATCCGTCATTGTCGCGGTGAGTCCATTGACCAGCACCTGAAAAGAGTTTCTGAGCTGTGGGCAGGTTTCAGTCAGGTTGCCAGCGGCAACCCTCATGCCTGGCTGCAGGATCCCTTCTCTGCAGAAACCATCAGAACAGCATCCGCCCGCAACCGCCAGATAAGTGTGCCTTACACAAAACTAATGAATTCCAATAACGCCGTTGATATGGGTGCTGCTTTGATTATGTGCTCGGTCACTAAAGCCCGGTCTTTAGGAATTCCCGAATCAAAATGGGTCTATCCGTACGCCGGCGTTGAGGGTAACGATCATTTCTCAGCTTCTGTCAGGGACAACTTCTATTCGTCTCCGGCGATACGCTTAGCCGGACAGCGTTTGTTTGAATTAACCCAAACTGAGCCAGCTGATTTGGATTATGTAGACTTATACAGCTGTTTCCCTGCTGCGGTTCAGATAGCCGCCCAGGAACTTGGCTTGCCTGAATCACGCCCCCTCACCGTTACCGGTGGCCTTACCTTTGCCGGAGGACCACTTAACAACTATGTCATGCATAGTATTGCCCGGACTGTCGAATTGCTAAGGATCGATCCGCATAAAAAAGCCCTGGTAACAGCCAACGGTGGAAACCTCTACAAGCAAGCTATGGCGATTTACTCGGGTGTACCGCCAGCAAGTACTTTTAAGCGAGACAATGTACAACAACAAATTGATGCCCTGCCGGCGCGCGCTTGTCTCCCTGAATATCAGGGTCGAGTCACAGTTGAATCTTACACCGTCATGTATGATCACCAGCAACCGGTTATTGCGCACCTGTCATGCCTCACCGAATCGGGCCAAAGAGTCTGGGCCAATTCCCAGGATCAGGCTCTGATGCAGGCGATGACCGAGCAGGAATTCTGTGGCTCAGCCGCAAAGCTCGCGGTTAATCAGGACATTCAGATTCTGTCATAGCGCCCGGCCACAAGTTAGCGCGGATTGATTGATTGACTGAAAAAATGAATTCTGGTTAGGTTACAGCAAGAGTCTAAAAGAATTTAGGAGTGCACGCATGCGGTACCTGCTGATAGCTTCAACCCTGCTGATATTTTCAATTTCAAGTGGTCTAGCAAGCGATAATACGCACCCCCTGGACCCACTCACCTGGCAGGAACACTGGACCACCCTGGAGGTTCTTCATAAAGCGGGCCATGTAGACAGCAGTACCACGTTTATGCAGATTCGCCTGCAACAACAGCCCAAGGCTCAGGTGTGGAAATGGAAACCAGGCAAGAAAATGGGCAGAGCTGCTTTTGTCGTCCTACGCAACAAAGGCGATAGCTTAGAAGCGGTAGTTGACCTTAACAAAAGAAAACTACGATCGATAACACCCATTGAAGACGCCCATACCATGTGGGTAGCACAGGATTTTGGCGCAGGCGTTAAGGCCGCAATGAGCCATCCGGATTTCATCAGCGCTATGCAAAAGCGCGGTATTGAAGACTTCACTTTCCTGAGCTGTGTCACCATTCCACCCGGGTATTTTGGAACTGAAAAAGAACAGGATAAGCGCTTTGGTCACCTTCGTTGCAATATGCCAACCGGGGTTCGCAATACCTGGCCCAGGCAGATTGAAGGCCTCACCGTCGTGGTTGACATGGATTCCGGAGAAGTTCTGGAAGTCATTGATGATGGTGCCAGCAAGTTACACGACACGACCGCAGATTTTGACCTGGACTCCTTTGGAACCTTGCGGGACGTTCCCGGCCCAATACGCATTAATCAACCTGATGGACCGGGTTTTGATATAGACGGTCACCAGATAAGCTGGCAGAACTGGAAATTTCATGTCCGTGTGGATCAGAGAACAGGGCCGACTGTCTCAGTGGTCCGCTATACTGATCAGGGTGAGGATCGCCCCATTATTTATCAGGCACATTTATCAGAAATCTTCGTTCCCTATATGGATCCTGATTTTGCCTGGCATGCCCGTAATTTTATCGATGCTGGTGAATTTTCCGCCTCGGGGATATTCAAACCGCTGCTGAAAGGCCAGGACTGCCCAGAATACGCGCTATATATGAATAGCCTCAATACCGGTAGCAACGGCCGCCCGACTACCATCAAAAACACCCTGTGCATTTTTGAACGGGACCAGGGCGATCCAGCCTGGCGTCATCTGGAAAATAATAACACCGCAAGCAGACCAAAAAGAGACCTGGTTGTTCGCAGCGCCGCCGTTATCGGCAATTATGACTATCTGCTTGACTGGACCTTTCAACAGGATGGTTCTGTTCTGGTAGCAGTAGGGGCAACCGGCATTGTCGAAGTCAAGATGAGCCCGCAGAAAGACGCCTCTATGGTAGCTAAAAATAGGCAATCTAAGGCAGCCGCTGATGCCTATGGCCGATTCATTGACCCTCACATTATTGGCGTTAACCATGACCACTATTTCAGCTTCCGGATCGACCTTGATATTGACGGTGCTAACAACAATTTCGTGCTGGATAGGCTGGTCCAGCAGAAACTCGAAGGGGACCGGCGTAAAAGCATCTGGGTGAAAAAATCTTCAGTAATAACCTCGGAAGCCGATGCAAAGCTAAATATCGATCTGAGCCAACCTAGCCTCTGGCGGGTTCACAGCCAGGCTCGTAAAAACCATGTTGGCTACCCGACCAGTTACCAGTTAAGACCGGGCCGCAACGCCATCACCCTGCTCAGCGAAGACGATTTCCCAAGAAGGCGGGCGGGCTTCATCGATCACCATCTCTGGGTTACCCCCCATGCCCCGAACGAACGTTACGCCGCAGGAGAATATCCAACATTGAGCGAACCCGGTAAAGGATTACCGGCATTCACCAAAGACAATCGCTCCATTAAAGATACTGATATCGTTCTCTGGCACACTATTGGCATGCATCATCTGGTACGGGCCGAGGATTGGCCTGTCATGCCGGTCCTGTGGCACAGCTTTGAACTGAGACCCTTTGACTTTTTTAACGGCAATCCAGCCATGGATCTGCCACCTGATCGTTAAAGCATGGGCCAGGAGGTCTAATGTGGGATCTGCACCATGGGCTCACCCAGGATGACTATTAATGGCGTTCACTATACTCTGGTATGCAAGGTGGACCCCAGTATATAAAACAGACGCGTTGACCTCAGCTGCATTAGATGGTTTAGTCAATTTCATAATGATGATTGATTCGAAGCTGAATCAAGCTCTGGGTGGCCAAGCTAACTGGCGCGGCTTTAATACAGTGCCTATTACAATTACCTAACAGCAACCATTGAAGGATTACCATGTCAAATTTCACCGGCGCCGATCTGATCGCAAATGCTCTCGCACAGCTTGGCATTGAACATGTTTTTGGTATCGTTAGCATCCACAACATGCCTCTAATGGATGCAATTAACAGGTTGGGAGAAACCAAGATTATCGACGTCCGGCACGAACAGGCAGGCACACATGCTGCCGACGGCTACGCCCGCGCAACCGGAAAACTAGGCGTAATGATTGCGTCCACCGGCCCTGGAACGTCAAATACAGTAACCGGCCTTTATGAGGCACAATACGGCTCTTCCAGAGTAATGGTCATCACCGGGCAGGCTGAGACCGCCTTTTATGGCCGAGGCGTAGGCTATGTGCATGAGGCAGAGAACCAGGTTGCCATGCTTAGAAGCGTCTGTCGCCGAGTAGAAAGCCCTCGCCACGTCAACCAGCTTGGACCCTGCCTGCAAACCCTGGTCACTGACCTGTTCACCGGCAGACCGGCACCCGGCGCCCTGGAAATACCGATCGACCTGCAATATGCCGAAGCCGACAAAATGGATTTCAGCTACCCTCAAATGAACCAGGCGCAACCGGATTCCAGCCAACTCGACTCGGCCGTCAAACGAATTCTGGAAAGCAGCAAACGAATTATTGTTGCTGGTGGCGGTGTTGTTGCCGCAGAGGCCAGCGAGGCCCTGCAACAACTGGCAAGGAAACTGGATTGCCCAGTCCTGACAACCGTCGATGGTAGAGGTGTCATTGCAGAGGACGACCCTCTCTGCGTCGGTAACTACTACAACAGTGCTGGCATTTACAATGCGATTCAAGACGCTGATGTCACTATTGCAATAGGTACTCGCTTTGCGGTCGGTGTGGATGGCCAGTTCCAGGAACAGACCCCGCCAGGAGATCTTATCCAGATCGATATTGATGGCACCATGATCGGCCGAACCCATGCGGCTCAATTCCCGGTGTTAGCGGATGCTGGCACCGCGCTGACTGCCATCAATTCGGCCCTGGCAGATGTGGTGGCCAATGATGGCCAGTTCAACCAGTCAATATGGGAAGCCCGAGATGGCGTGAGAAGCGCCATGCGCCACCGCCTCGGTGACGACTGGCCGAAGGTAATGGACAGCATAAGAGCAAAACTGCCCGATGATGCCGTTTTCGTCAGAGATCAAACGATTTCCGCCTACAACTGGGGCAATCAGCAGTTCCCTATCTATAAACCGCGGACATCTATTAACCCAACTTCGGGCGCTATCGGCCCGGGCTTCCCGATGAGTATTGGTGCTGCTATTGCGACCGGACGGAAAACCGTTATCGTGCACGGCGACGGTGGCTTTATGTTTCACGCAAGCGAGTTGGCAACCGCAGCGCAATATCAGGTACCGCTGGTAATCTGCCTGTTTAATGACTCAGGCTATGGCGTTCTACGCTGGCTGCAGAGTAATCGATTTGGAAGAATTAATGAAACTGACCTAGGCAAGGTTGCCTTTGCTGATATGGCCAGGAGCATGGGTGTGCCAGGCCAGCGAGTGTCTTCCGTTGCGGAATTCGAGTCGGCATTTGATGACGCCATGGCTGCAACCGGACCCTACCTGATCGATATCGATATGGAACACTTTGCGCCCATGGAAATATCCGTTATGCCCAAGAAAAAAAATGAAGTAAACCTGAGTCGCTGATATGCCTGCAGTGAGACTAACCAAGCCCTGGTTACCACTAGACGCAGCACGACCCAAGCTGGGTGGCCAGCTAGGCGTTTTCCAACTCGCCGATGAGGATGATCAGATCCTCTACATCGGTTATGCCGGTGGCAACAGCTTGTTTGGCCTGCGCTCCGCAGTTGCCGAGGCCGCCAGTGAAAACCCAGGCGCGACAAAGGTCAGGGTCGAAATCACCAGTGCCTACCTGAGCCGCTACCGCGAACTGCTAATGGTCTACAAAGCTGATTTTAAACAGTTACCTCCCAACAACGCTGATATTAAAATCGGCACACTGAGCCCAAGCTAATGGACCTGAACCTAACCCATGAACAGGAACTTATAGTCAACATGGTGCGTCGCTTTGTCCGTGAGGAAATCCTACCTCTCGAATTGAATCTGGACCCAGATGCGGATGAAATCGACACCGAAGATAAAGCACGTCTGGTTGAAAAAACAAAATCCATGGGACTATACGGACTGGATATTCCGCCTGAATACGGCGGGCCTGAAATCGACCTGGTCACCCGTACACTGCTCGCAATCGAGATGTCGCAACACCGTGCTGGCCTGTATGCACCCTGCTATGGGACTTTCGGCGGGGCTGGCCTGGCGCAGCTGTTTGAAGCAACCGATGATCAGAAGGAACGCTATCTCTACCCCACCTTGCGGGGTGAAAAACGAGGCTTCTTCGGATTATCTGAACCCTCTGGTGGTTCTGATCCAGCTAGGGCAATTCAAACTAAAGCCATACAGGACGGTGAAGACTGGATCATCAACGGCAGCAAACTCTGGATCAGTGGTGCTGACAAGGCCAATTTTGGTCTGGTTTTTGCCCGAACAGACCGCGACAAAGGCCGTAATGGTGTCACCTGCTTTATCGTAGACACCGACACACCTGGTTTTCACGTTCGACGTGTGGTGCACACCTTAAGGTCTGCCCACTACGCCACCGAATTACAATTTACTGATATGCGCATCCCCAGCAGCAATATCCTAGGTGAGGTTAACAAGGGCTTTGCTATTGCCAATGACAGACTTACCCGACAGAGAATACCCTATGCTGCTGGCTGTATCGGTGTTGCCATCAAAGCCAATGAAATGGCACTTGAGTATGTACCCCAGCGAGAAACCTTCGGGGCACCCTTGTCTTCCCGACAGGCCATACAATGGATGCTGGTTGACAACGAGATCGACATCAAACAATCCATGTGGATTACCCTTGAAGCTGCCCATAAAGCCAATCAGGGGTTGCCCTTTCGCAAGGAGGCCGCTATGGCCAAATTAGTGGCCAGCGAAGCCGGAGGACGGGTTGTGGATCGTTGCATGCAAATGTTTGGTGGCCTGGGTGTTGCTAAGGACCTGCCCTTTGAACGCTGGTTCCGTGAAATGCGAATTCGTCGTATTGGTGAAGGTCCCAGCGAGGTACAGCGCCATATCATTGCCAGAGAATTACTAGGCGCTTCGTTGCGATAAAACACTGTAGCTACTACTGCTTTGAGGCGAGCAAGGAAATTCAAATAAACCGCCATTGGAGGCGATAAAGCCAACATTAAGAGGAATGTATCATGCCACTTGTTCTTAGAAATGATCATCAGGGCATCAGCACCCTAACCCTGAATCGCCCAGAAACCCTCAATGCGCTCAGCCCGGCATTATTTGTAGAATTGCGAGAACATATTGAGGCCATTAGAGAGCAGCCTGAAGATATAGGCTGCGTTATCCTTTGTGGTAACGGTCGCTCTTTCTCTGCTGGCAATGACCTGAAAGCAATACAGGCCGGTGAGCGCGCACCCAGCAAATACTACCAGGCAGAAACCCTGGAAGCCCTGGAAGCGATGCCACAGGTGGTCATAGCTGCAGTTCAGGGACACTGTTATACAGGTTCCCTTGAACTTGCTCTCGCTTGTGACCTGCTTATTGCCGCTGAATCTGCCCGATTTGCAGATACCCATGGGAAATGGTCCATGGCACCCACCTGGGGTATGACGCAGCGCCTGCCGCGGCGTGTTGGCCTTGTCAATGCGAAAATGATGATGTTTACAGGTAAGGTTTACACTGGCGCCGAGGCGGTCAATATTGGCCTTGCTAATGAAGTTGTCGCCGACGAGGCGCTCATGGATCACTGCAGGGCGCTTGCTGACACTATAACCAGCAATGCCTGGCATACCCTCAGAGCAGACAAAATGCTCATTAAAGCGGGCCTTGAGCGCAGTTACCAGGCAGGTTTAAAGTTTGAACGGGAAAACAGCCCAGGTCCGGGTGCAGATATGGCAAAAAGACTGGCAGGCGGGTTTTAACGGCAAGGCACTAACAATGACCTAAATACCATCGGCATCAACCGGTGGCTGGCCAGGCACTTTGATGACCTACTATATTAGTATACCCTGAAAGAAATTCTATCCATTTGGGGTTTATAGCAGGAAAGATATAACAATAATTCTTAGCCAGCAGTATAACCACAAGAAAATCAACGGTAAGTCAAAGCAGTTGGAGGCATAAATGGATCGTCGACTCAGCCTGGAACAAAAGCAATTCCTGTACAGCAATGGTTACATAGTAATCAAAAATGCGGTTTCGGATGACCTGGTCAGCAAAGCCTTAGCGAGAATCAAATCTGCTAAGAAAGGTGAAAACCTGTCCGTCGAAAAATCCATGACAGACCTGGTCAATGCATCCAGCATCACACCGTTATTAAACGAGGTCATGGGCCGGTTCGACCCCCCTCAGGCTGCCCAGATCGGCGTCCTCAAAAAAAGACAGCCCGGTGATCACTACAACAATCTCGGCTACAAAGATAAAGATATGCCCTACTATGGGGCTGAATTGCATATGGACGGCAATATCACCATAGCAACGCCACAGACAATTCAGCGAGGCAGCGCTGAACAAATCTATAATCGCTATATCCGATCGGGGCCTAAAGGAGACCTGGGCCGCTCGGCCGAGGTCATGGGTCACAACTACACGCCTTTGTTCCAGGACCCACAAATGACACTGGGGCTGGGCAGCTTTACCGCCTTCGTTTTCGTTTGCCTTAATGACCAGAGCAAACCGGGCTGCGGACAGACTTCACTGCTACCCGGCGCGCATCATCTCACCGAGAAATTTTTTCAGCGGCAGTATGCTCAAAATGGGCATATTGGCCCCGAAGGCCCTGACTGGCCTCGACTGAATATCAATTCAGAGAATCGATCCGGTATGAATTACCTGCCAGATGCGATCGTGAATGCCTGCATCGATAAAAATTCCCTGTCTACGCCAGATGGCAGGAAATGGCCCAAGCCGTTACAGATTCTAATGCAACCCGGTGACGCCTGCATTGCCACCTACCACATTCCACATTCCGGTTCGCGCAATGAAAATGGCACAGAATCGAGAAAAAACATCATCTTTCGAATTCGCAACAGAAGTCGGCAACCCGGAAAGGTGCTCACTGGCATATCCGATCACCCAGACCGAGGCTGGCTGGGTGAATGGCTTGAATACGAGCCAGAAAATAACCCCTGGGAAAAATCGAAACAGGCCATGTGCAATATGTGGAATGAGTGGGAAGGTATGAGCGAAGTCGTCGCTACCGCCCGCGAAATTGCATAACCTGCCAGCCCAGGTTTAGGCAACGTTTGCCTGCCCGACTGAACGCCCTCAGCCATCGTTTTACCCTATAGGCTCTCGATAGGACCTGCTCAGCACTAGCGCGGTGCAAGACCTTTGGCAGCCCGTGCTTTATTCATACGTTCTTTATCAGCCCCTAACCGCTCGCCAAGATCCTGCTCATCAACTGTGCCAGCCATGTGTTGCCCGGCCAGCTTACTGTTATACATAATTTTCTTGACTGGCGTGACTGATAAAACAGTCCGCAAAGGAGAATCGAGAAAACCAACCCAATAGGTTTCTCCATCTGGATTACCAGGGTTTAGTTTCTTCGCCAGCAATTGGTAAAACCAGAGCTTAGTTTCTTCATCATCATGGAATTCCCCGGTGCCCTTAAAGGTGACTGCACCACCGGGTAGATCCGGTGAGATGCCCTGGCCATATCCCATGCTGCTGACATTAACCGAGACTTTGGGATTCCGTTTTATGGCAGAGGTGCGATGCCGATGCTCTGCAAAGGTGATCCAGATTTTTCCCCCTTCCCATACAAAGGCATGGGTCACGCCCACTGGCCAGGAATCCCGGGTTGCCCACATCAGGACACACTCCATGGAATGACTCATTAGCTGGTCTACTTGCTCTTCTGTGAACGGGTAGACCGATACAATTTCGTGATCGTGAGTCTGAGCCATTCCAATATCCTTTTTGATAGAATTTAATTTAATTCAAGCCCTGCCAAACAGCAGAAACTGACACTCAATTAACCTTACCATACATTAAATGAGCAATTCCAAATGTGGAACAATATCAGGATAAAACTAGCCCGTAGGCCTGCTCCGCATCATCCTCTCTGCACTGCAAATCACCATTGCTCGCCATAGGGTCTGATAACACTTTCAAAGCTCCACGCAGACCTTGGCTGGCTCACCAGACGGTAGCATTCGTTTGCGATATCTTCTGGTTGGCAAAAGAATTCAGTGGGTTTGTCGGCATAACGCCTTCGAGTCCAGGCCAGGTCAATGACCGCATCAATGGCGCAATAAGCGACATGAATGCCCTGTGGCCCCAGAGACCTCGCCATGCTCTCCAGTAAAATTCGCTGCGCTGCCTTGGTGGGTGCAAAGCCGGCGAACCCCGCCTTGCCTCGGTAAGCGGAAGTGTTACCCGTTGCTAGAATTGCGCCCGTCCCCCGCTCAATCATGGCAGGGGCAGCCCAGCGCGCCAGGTGCAGCAAAGCCATGGTATTAACCTGGAAATTCTGCTGAAGCAGCGCTGGATCAATTTCCATAAAACTGCCAAAGGCGCCACCTACCGCATTGTGAATCAGCACATCCGGGTAGCCATGGCCTTGCTCGATTAAGGCAAGCTGTTTTCTCAGCTGAGCAAGGTCACTGACGTCACAAGGAAATGAAGCCGTGCCGGGAATTGTTTCCACCAGTTGCTGCAGGCGCGATTCATTCCTTGCCATCATGGCCACGCGATAACCCTTGCTGGCAAAATGCCGGACGCTAGCACTACCTGTACCTGGCCCCACGCCGGTAATCAAAAGCAGCTTTGAATGTTCACTCACGGGGAGGGACACACTACCGACGCTAACCTAATAAATTGCACAACCTGCATTAATAAATACCCTGCCCGGTACACTTAATTTGCTGAAATTTCTTTGACTTTGATCCGCAAGCCATCAGAACGAACCAGAATCTTTGAACCCATAAACCCCCTCTCGAGCCTGACTCTATCACCTTGCCTGAACTGGCTTCTTGTACCCGAATCCTTGGCAAAACGGCGACCATCTTCAGCGATAAAGGTAACTCGAAGAATTTTATTGCGATAGATATCGACAATCTTGAATTGATCAACCGCAGGCTCCACTGCGATGACGGCCTCTACAACCTTTTGTCTAAGCGCCTGTTTAACTTCTGTGGTCGCACGAACTTCCTCAACCTCAATTATTTTAGTCTGCACCCTATCGGCCATCGCATCGTAGCACTTAAGACGCTTATCGACATCCTCCAGCGCCGCACATTCGAGCAGACTGGCAGCAAAAATTGGCTGTATTGCCATACACAGTAACAAGCCAATTGCTATTTCTTTCCGGCTAATTGCCATGCCAACAATCCTTTTTCATCATAGATTTCCTTACATTCTAACACTTCAATACCGGCTTGTTTGCATAACCCCTGGAATTCATGGATTCCACTCTCATCTTTAGCAACTGAAACCATTTCCTGAAATCGCCCTTTATAGGCATGGAATTCCACTCGCAAATTCGTGATAAAATCAGCCCGGTCTTGTTCAGTTTTCCGAATCAATTTAAAAAATTGCAGGGCATGACTCAAAAATTCGAACATCGTCCCGTTTGCTGTCTGTAGATCTGTATCGTTAAGATATTTGCTGGCAAGGCTATTAACCAGCGATCTTGAATTTTCAGCAACTGCGCTTGCCTTAAGACCCTTGACACCTTCGCTTACAATAACCTGATGGATAGTCTGAAGCGCCTTGAGCAGGCTTTCAATCTCTTCCTCTTGGTATTCATCAACCGCTTTTTTCGACATCCGCGTTACGTTGGATTCTCTGTGATGCACCAATAAGTTGAGTCTGCCTTCGTTCTTAAGCACTCTACTGACCTCACCAAGGGTTAGCTCACACTGGCTGTACTCAATGCCAAACACGGATACAACAGCATCTATGGATGCTTCTTCAAGGGGAATTTTTTCCGCCGGACAATTGGAAAACAGTTGTGGGGGGTATTCTAGGTTCTTGATCTGCTCCTCAGCCACAGGACTGATCCGAACTTCGGCCAGATCAAGACCGAGATACCTTATTTGGTTATTTTTCTCAAGTAAATTCACCAACAAAGCGGCATTACCGCAACCTAGATCCAGAACGGATTCACCAGGCTGCATCTGGGCTAACAACACTTCCCACCAGTCACCTATGACACCTCGGTAACCTTCTTTATAATAAGGCCCGAATGTGGTTGCATGACCCTGTTTCCAGAATTCCGACCAATGATTTTCCATATTCAAAAAAAAGGCCCACCTCGAAAACGAGATGGGCCCTCCATTCCAATTGCTAAATTAAGTTCAACTTAAAACTCTAAGGTGTACTCAGCATAGACAACACGTCCTGTAATAGGATACTGATATTCATCAACCATATACCCACCCGCATCCAGCAATGGATCTTCATCGGTGAGGTTTGATGCGCCTATTTCAATAGAACCATAGGACCCGATATCATATCCAACCGAGGCATTGATTGAATGCCAACCATCGTACTCTTCGTCGCCAACCTTGGCCTCGGATTTACCGATATAATCTACCGAAAGCGCTGCGTTCCAGGAATCCATGGTCCATGAAACATAGCCATTAGATCGCCACTCTGGAAAGCCCAGAGTCCCTGCGGCCTCGCCTAGCTCACCCGTTCCATAAGTCAGCTCGTAGTCATAGCCCAGGTACTTCGATGCATTCATAGCGAACAGGAAGTTACCGAATCCTGTTTCAACACTACCTTTCACAAAGAAGTCAAGACCGTCTCTTTCGAAATCAGTCACACCATTTTGAAAGCCTGCAGAGATTTCCAAAACAGAACCATTAGCAT
Organism: Gammaproteobacteria bacterium; assembly: GCA_012960535.1. Lineage (GTDB taxonomy): Bacteria > Pseudomonadota > Gammaproteobacteria > Pseudomonadales > Azotimanducaceae > UBA9926. The sequence goes on along the minus strand of DUBB01000014.1, from coordinate 124,254 downwards.
CCCTTTGTACCGCTGGGTTGTTACCGCCTGACTGATAGTCCACATTCAACTGATCCTGCGCTGATGTGTATTCAATGGAGTTGATCAGCTTGAGATTCCAATAGGTCATCCCCGCCATCCAGTTATCCATGAATTCCCAGTCACCACCGAGCGAGAAGCTTTCCGACTCTTCTGCTTCAAGATTTGGGTTTGAGCCAATATAAGTATCGAACTGGCGACTAGGACATGGATCCTGCCCCACCTGCTCACAACCCCAGTGATCTTTACCTGAAGATGCCGAAAATGACGTTAACCCGTACAGGTCCGACATATCCGGAGCGCGGAAGCCTTGACCCCAGGACGCTCGCAACGCAATCTGCTCATATCCAGGAACCTTCATTGCAGCACCAATTCTCGGCGATGTAGCATTACCAAAGTCTGAGTAATTATCGACTCTGACCGCTGCATCAATTTCCAGCCAATCCGTTACCGGAAAGACGGCTTCTGCAGAAAAAGCGGTCACATCCCGGTAACCCTCGGCTGAATTACCAGCAGAACCACCGATCAGGCCGGCCTCGGATTGAGCATCAACCAACGCTGCATAATCAATCTCAAAATACTCGGCTGCAAGATAAGCAGCAGCAGTACCACCACCCATTTCGAACATATCCCACTGCAAACCACCGAAGTACTTGATCATGGTCTGACGATTATCATCAACCGTAGTCGCCTTCATATTAGCGACAAAGGTATCAAAATCATCGATCTCATAACTGATATTGTATTCAAGACCTGCATAACTCAGATAAAAACGACCAAAAGAAGAAGAATGATATTCTGAGAAGGTCACGTTAGTTTCAAAGCTGACGCCGTCAGAGATATCCCCGCTCAAGCCGATATTAATATCAGTTAACCGGTCATTAACCACATTATCCCGAGTACCAATATCAGTCCAACGGAAATAACCATAGGTTGCGCCAACGCTATTTCGCGGGTCACCAGGAATCGTTGGCCCAGGTGCTGCAGGCGGAGCGTATCGACCGAACGACTCAAGGTCGGATATCAGCACATCCACATGCGCATCGATATCATCAGTCAACTCATATTCTGCACTAACCCAGGTATTTAATCGGTGAACACTGGCACGGTTAGCCGATACCAGCGCATAAGCATAACCACAATAGAAACCAGTATCAGGACCAAACACCAGGTCTGTTTTCATTGGACCCTGGAAGCCATTTTCTTCCGTACAATTGGCACCCGGATGAATATACCAGGTTGAATCATCATTCGGATCAAACGGTGCACCTGTGTAAGTTGGATTAAATAGAGAGTACCCATAGAAAGAAATACCTTCTGTCTCAGCATAACCGGTAATAAAGCCATCGCCATCAAGATCATTCTTACGCGCCGCAGTAAATACACGGTCAGCATCGTAGATCTCATCACGAGAATCATATTCAATCGCCAGGGTGACACTACCTCGATCAGAGCTAGCGCCGGTGAGAATTGAAAAGCTCTCTTCTGCACCACTATCACGATCCCGGTCACCATAACGGGCTTTCACTCTGAACCCATCATAACCCTTCTTAAGGATAATATTAATAACGCCGGCAACCGCATCTGAGCCATATACGGCTGATGCGCCATCAGCGATGACCTCAATTCTATCGACTGCGCTAAATGGAATCATGTTTAGATTCAGCGTACCACCGCCACCCAATGAAGGTGAGCCGGTTACCCTGCGGCCATTGACCAGCGTTAACGTTCGGCCAGATCCAGCACCGCGTAGGTCAATAGTTGCATTTGATTGCGCGGAATTTCCTGAAGACTCACGGTAAGAACCCAGTGAGTTCAGATTTGAAGTCCGCAGCGCATCAGCCACACTGATGTCTCCAGCAATATCCATATCTTCTGCGGTAATTGTAATCGTTTCCTGAGAAACCGTATTAATAGTTCGTTTGATCCTGGAGCCGGTAACTACGACTTCCTCCATCGCATTGGCATCTTCGCTATCTTCCGCAATAGCAGTACCCCCGTGGACAAGCGCCAGACCTGTTGACAGGCCCAACGCGAGTCTTATACCCGCTCTTAAGTCATATTTGACTGACATATAGTAATCCTCTAATAATCCTCGTTTCGACGTTTCTTTCGCACAGCTTTCAACAGCTTTAACTCACTGTTAACTTAATTCACTATTAACTTAATTCGCTGTTAACTTAGTTAGCAGCTAAATAGCAGTGCGGCCCCTTTTTTTAGCGAACAACAAACCTTCAGCCATCGCCAACCGCACCAGTTTAGCCGACCGCAAAAATAATTTAAAGCATTCTTAATAAAAAATTCGTTATTTCCTTCATCCTTTATTCATCTTTACCCGCTACAGACAAGGCATAGCCGACTTGAGCATCCATTTTATAGAGACGTCATGGGCTTTATACCCATGACGCCTTGTCAATAATGCAAAGTCCAGCCAACAATTACTTTTCCCCTATGGGGATGATATCAAAAGCGATGACCACTCTACTATCAGAGGCAATGAACGGCATCGTTTCATGCCAGATATAAGAAGGAAATATCACCAGCTTACCGACTTGTGGAACCACAAAATGAACCGGATCAGGCACGATAGGCAAGTTGACTCCTGGTCTGCCAAAAGCCAGACAGCCTGACCTTTCAACCTCACTAGCAATCGATATTACAGCCGGGCTTTCATAAACACTGGCATTAACACTGGATATTTCGTCCGGCACCTCAAGGTAGTAGACACAGCTATACCAGCCTTTTGTATGGATGTGCGGCACATGATGCCCCTGCCCTCGCAAAATAATTGACCAGGCACTTTCTATCTCAAAACTCCCTGTATTCCGGGCCGATATTTTCGCTGGCACCGAACTCGGAAAAGCAACATCGGTTAATTCATCGGTGATTGCCTCAATCAAGAGGTTCTTCAGCCGGGTAAGGGCAGGATAAGAATGATCGAAAAGGTTACCGGGTGATTGGGTCCCGCCAGAAACGCTCTGAGTAAGGGGGTTGCGTTCAAACTGGTGCAGGTCAGAAAGAAAACTGCTGACCAGAACATTCAGACGAAACAATTCACCGGTACCTCTATGACCGGACAAATCAATTTCACGAACCAACTCAACAGGATTAAAATTTTGCTGGTAACGAACCGGGTCAGAAGTGCGCAACACGATTCCCAGCAGAGCTTGAAAAAACTGATTATCGGGTGATTCAACTAAAGCAGATACAATCAGTGGCTCAGCCTGGTGCTCCTGCCCTAACCCCAGATGGGCTATTATCTGCCATTCGCGTGACCATTCTTGTTCGAGCTCGACACTCAGCTCCAGCATTCCCTGGAAGTCCCTGGCTTCCTTAAGATAATTTAACCGACCTATCAAAACATCAGGGTGATCCATTAAGGCTTGATCCTGAATTTTAGAAAGCACCTGGTCAGCCCCTTGCATGTCTCCCGTTACCGCTAAAAATTCCAGATAATCGCCTAACAACCCCGGCGATAGCATCAGTGACTCGGCTGTCCTGTAATGCGCCAAAAACTCATCATGACCTAGCTCATAACGCAAATTGGCATAAAAGCGAGCACAGGGACGATCAAGTGGATATTTTAACAATCCCGCTTTCAACCATGCCTGCGCTTGTCCTACCTGCTGGAGCAGGACCAGACACCTGGCAGCTTCAACAAAAGAATCAGCCCCTTCCGGGCCTAATGTCAAAGATTTCTGAAATGATTTACAGGCTTCGTCGGAATTACCCAACCTCTGCTGTACCCTGCCCAGGCGGAACCAGATGTTCGCATTGCTTAACTGATCCACAAGCATGCTCTGTAGCACCCGCTCAGCGCCTACCCAATCGGCTTGCCCCTCCAGGGCTTTGGTCAAACCCAGTGCACCTTTGGTATAATCGCTACGCAATTCAAGCGCACTGCGAAATATAATTTCTGCTCGGCTGTATTCATCCATTTCGAGCAAACACAAACCGAGATTGTAATAATATTCCGGGCGCTTAGGTGAAAGCTCAACACTCTGCCCCAGATACTTGATCGCTTCCGAAGTCCTGCCAAGCTTGCGCAGACAATCCCCCAGGCTTGCGAGAACTTCATGATTTCTGGGTTGGTGTTTACCGAGCGCCTGCAGGAATACTAACGCGGCCTCTGGCCTTACAGATCGGATATTTGCCTCTGCAGCCAAGCCTAAAAACTTGACATCAGTCATCAGCATTGCCGCCACTTCATCAAGCTTATCAGCGGCCTGAGCAAACTCCGAACGCTGCATTGCCTGCAGCGCTGTACGCAGGACTAGCTGCACCTTATTCTGACCAATGACTTTCATAACTTCAGCAACCCAGGATCCTCATAGTTAGCAACACCATGGCGATAGAAAACAAAAAGTAGTAAACGGTAGTAGAGGACAAAACCATGGGTTTAATTACCTGGTGCGGGATACTCCCGGCCCTTCATCTTCATCTTCATCTTCATCTTCATCTTCATCTTCATCTTGATCTTCATCATCTCATATCTCTTTAAAAGTCGAATTCACGACTCAAAAGGCCTAAACTCACGTTTCGATTTAGCTTTGAGACCACTGCATATGAAGTTCGACACAATCCACCAGAGAAAAAAACATTGTAACCTTGTTAATGCGCTGGTAGGCACATTTTTATTGTGCATGGTAGCTGTGCCGGGTCTGGCTGAGCTGCAAATTCAAACAAGCCTGATAGAAAGCCTTGTCAAAAAACCCCAATTTCAAAGCGTCAAGATTTCCCCCCTTGGTGATTACTTTGCTGTTCTGGTTACCCATGAGGAAAAAAGAGCAGTCGTTATTCTGGATCGAAAGCAGAACAATAAAGCCATCAATTTTATTCATTTCAGCGGCCGCACCATGGTGGCCGACTTCCACTGGGTCAGCCCGGAGCGAATACTCATTGAAAAAGCCATGTTTGTCCCCGGCTTTGAGGCACCTCGCAGCAGCGGCCAGTTATGGGCAGTTAACGCCGATGGCAAAGTTGTCGTTGACCTGTTTGGTTTTTCGGCCAGAAAAGGCAAGCAGGCAGCGCATGGTAGCTTTGTAAAAGCGCTGGATGATCGAAAAATTCTGGTGATGTCCAGGCCATGGAGTAGCGTCAGGGGTAAACAAAATTACAATACCTTGGTTCAGGTCGATACTTTCAGCGGCAAGACAAAAAAATTACGGAGGGGCAGCCTGAGGGGATCGACCATACTGGTTGACCATAACAACCAAGTACGCTTGGAAGTCGGTTCTGGAGAAAACCTGCAGGAGACTGTCATCGCCTATCTTGATGATGCTAACAACTGGCAGCGCCTTAGAACCCCATTCAACAAGAGCCTGATGCCGCTTACCTTTAACAAAAGCAATGATGCCGTTTATCTCAGCGGTTATAAAAAGGCGGATGAAAAGGGTATCGCCGGCATCTGGCAACTGTCTCTGGAATCAGGAGAAATCACGCCAATTTACCAGCACCCCAGGGTAGACCCCAGCCCAGTTTATGACAAGCATCACCTCATTGGCGTCTGGACAGAAGAATTTTACCCTGAATACGTCACCCTGGCTGCCGAGAATACCAAGAGCCAGATCAGAGCGGCAGTATCAAAAGCATTCGATGGTTCCTGGGTGGGTGGCCTTAGCAGTACCCGTGACTACAGCGAAACCGTCCTGGCGCTCCAGTCAGATCAATTACCAGTGCAATTTTATCTCTATAATAAAGACAAGAATAAACTCAGCAAATTATTCGATTCAGCGCCCTGGCTGGCAGGCAAGGAATTTCAGCCCATGCAGGCCATAGAGTTCAACGCCCGTGATGGCCAGGACATCACCGGTTACCTGACTGAGCCTGCCGCTGATGTGCCCAGGCCCTACCCCCTGATTGTTATTCCCCACGGCGGACCTCATGCCCGGGACAGCTGGGGTTTTAATCCAGAACATCAGATTTTTGCTGGCCATGGCTTTGGTGTGCTAAGCGTTAATTTCCGAGGCTCGAGCGGTTATGGAGAAGCCTTTCAGGCCGCCGGTTATGGCCAATGGGGCGGCACCACCCAATTCGATATTATCGACGCCACCCGCTGGGCTATAGCTGAAGGCCTGGCCGACCCAAAAGACACTCATATCTACGGCGCCAGCTTTGGCGGCTATTCTGCCCTACAAAGTCCGATTCTGGCACCCGATCTTTTTCAAACTGCTATTGGTTATGTTGGCGTTTACGACCTGCCTTTTATGACAAGAAAAGGTAATGTCAAACATTACCGGGGTGGTATTGCCTACCTCAATAACACTCTGGGCACGGATCCAGCTGAATTAATCGCCCAGTCACCAGCCAGAAACGTCGATAAACTCACCATCCCTGTATTTATCATTCACGGCGAGGAAGACGAACAGGCCCATTTTGGGCATGCCTTGAAACTAAAAAAAGCACTGGATAAAAAGGGTCATCCGTATCGCTGGCTGACCAAAAAAGGTGAGGAGCACGGTTTCTATAAAGAAGAAAATCAACTAGAACTATATCAGGCAATGCTGGGTTTCCTGGCAGATAACAGGGGCAAATAAAAGCGCCTTTATCATCAATCTCTGGACTTTATATTCGCGCCAATGGCAAGGAAACAGGAAAAACTAAGAAGACTGAAACAGCAGCTTCAGGCGGCCAAAACTGCCTTTAATGTTGAGCAAACCGGGGTTATCAGTCGAGCGCTCATAGCGCTTCAACCCTCAATACTGAGATGGAAATTTGAACTGGCAAGTGCTCTGTTTGAATCTGGATCGGTAAGCAAGGCCCTGCCCTTATTGCAGATGTGTGCAAAAGCAGGGCTGAAAGACCCTGATCTTAATCTTTTACTGGGTCATTGTCTGAGTGCGATCGGCAATTACCCTGAAGCAATCCATTTTTACAAAAAAACGCTTAGGCAGAACAACCCAGCTCAAAATGCAGCTGGCTTCTGGAGCCTGGCTGACTTGCGAAACTACAATTTTACTGCCTCAGAACAAGAACAACTGCTGGAATTGTGCAGCAACATGCCGACACAGGCACAATACGGTTTCCTCGCTCACTTCTCATTGGCCCGTCTATTCGATGATGAAAAAAAATTTGATCAATCATTCCAGTCACTCAAAGCAGCTAATCTGCAGGTGGCGCAGCGCCGAGGCTATGATGCCAACGGCTACAAGCAGCTGCTCAATAGCCTGAAACAAATTACAGTAGCCACCCCCTGCACGCTTGAAGCGATCACACCCGTACCCATTTTTATTGTTGGTATGCCACGCTCAGGTAGTACCTTAATAGAACAGATACTGGCTGGTCATCCGCAAATCTGCAGCACCAATGAGCTACCCTTTATCGAAAATATTGCCCGATCACTGGATCAACAGGGCGGCCTTGCAGGAACCATTGCGGGTCTGGATTCAGATAAGCAGCGTGCATTGCGAGCCACTTACTATGCGCAAGTGGCTCCGCACCTGGAAATAGGCAACACCTTCTTCACCGATAAATGGCCAGATAACTTCTGGTTCATTTCGCTCATATTTGCCGTAATACCGGAAGCTAAAATCATTAATATTGTCCGCGATCCCCTGGATAATGCCATCGGCCAGTTCCGACAGTATTTTGCAAAGGGCAATGCATTCAGTTTCAGCTTCCCAGGAATTCTCGACTATTGGTCCAACTACCTCCAGGTTATGAACCATTGGGACCAGGTTTTCCCGGGTAAGGTCATGCATGTCAGTTATGAGCAACTGGCCACTGACCCCGAACAGGAAATGGAAAAAGTATATGAATACTGCGGCCTGAGCTTTGCGTCGGAAAGCCTGGACATTTCTCAGGGCCAACGAAGCATTATGACGCCCAGTGGCAGCCAGCTTCGATCTGGTATTAACGCCCATTCGATCGGATCCGGCAGGCAATATTCCAATTCTATCCGAGCATACCTGCCTGAGCTCGAGCGCCTCACCCTCCAAGCGCGACGTCTTATCAATGCATCCGAAAACTAGCGCCGGGTAATACTAAGTCGATCCTCCTCAAAAACAGAATTTACTGGTAGTCATATGGCCCGCTCTATTTTCCGGGGCCCTTGGGCCCAAAAACACGTCTGGACAAATGGTAATCTGCAAGGGATCACGGCAATATGGTGAACAATAAAAGAAGCTGGCCCAGAAGGCCCTGCTGGGAGGACCAATGACCCTTAAAGTAACTGACTATAAGCAATTGCCAACAACAATCAGCAATTACTCCAAGGAAAGATATATCAGCAAGTCATTCATGGACAATGAATGGCACAATATCTGGCAGGACAACTGGCTGCTGGCAGGCCTGGCCTGCGATGTTAAAACATCAGGAGACTACTTTTTATTCAACATCGGTACAGAACAGGTTCTGGTCTGCCATACGGATAAAGGCTCAATCCAGGCTTTCTACAACGTCTGCCAGCACCGCGGCAATCAGTTGGTGACTACCCAGAGAGGCAATGCAACCAGCTTCCGCTGCGCCTACCATGCCTGGACTTATGACATCGACGGTAATCTTAAGACCGTGCCTTCTGCTGACAGATTCGGGCTTGATCCTAAATGTGAAGACCTTGCCCTGCGCCCAATCCACACTGCCTGCTGGAACGGCTTTGTTTTCATAAACCTGGCCCAACAACCCGATTCCCTTGAGAGCTATCTCGGACCCATCGCCGGATTGCTCGAACCCTACCACTTTGAAGAAATGACCCTGGTCGCAGACCAGACCGTTCATCTGGAGTGTAACTGGAAGGCTGTGGTTGATAATTTTGGGGAACTTTACCATGTCGATTTTCTCCACCCGCAACACAAGCGCATGGTGGACTGCAGTAACGATACCGTAAGATTATTCAATAATGGCCATACCGGCGTAGAAGTGCCCGGTGCTACCGTCAGCCCCAGGTATCCTGTGCCTGATAATCCCACAGACATTCAATCCAGCCAACTGATAAGTCTTGGTTTGGACCCCGATGATTTCAAAGGTCGTGTTCTGGAAATCCGCGAGGCTGTCCAAAAGCAAAAAAGGTTGGTCAACGCAGGTCTGGGCATGAACTATCACAGATTCAGCGATGAGCAGTTGTCAGATGTCTGGCAATACAACCTGTTCCCCAATGCGATCCTGTCCTTTACACCCGAACATTGCTGGATCCTAAGGCCTCGTCCTCATCCTACGGACCCACAGAGATGTGAATTCGATAAAATAAGCCTGGTGAAATTCGCCGACAGCACCGATCCGGACAAAGATATTCTAGGACCAGGCAAAACTTCTACCCTGCTAACCTCTCCAGGAAAAGCAAATGGTAAGCGCAACCGACCTGAAACAGATGTCTTTAATTATGACCAGGTCATCAGTGGCGAAAAGGATATGACGGACACTATCAATCAGGATGTCGCTTTACTTGCCGGTGTGCAAAGGGGCATGGCATCGAAAGGCTTTGACAAGGTCTTTCTCAGCGAAGACGAAATCCGCGTCCAGCATTTTCACGATCACGTGGATTCAGTGATCAACCATCCATAGCTTGAGCAACTGCCAGGCGCCCACTGATAACATTCAGGCCAAGGTCAAAGATCGCTCAACCGCTACCACCCTGGCCAAAGCGAGGCGAATTGCGGCCCAGACTGCGGTTACCCGGCCCCGATCGATATCGACCGGGAGAACCCGCTGCAAAAGCGAAGCCTGTCAGTCTCTGTTTGACTGTCCCGAGGCATAAGTGGTTTGATGTTGTGCTGGATAGAAAATTGAAGAGATTATTATGAAAATTGTCAGCTTCACGGAAAGTGACCATACCAGGATAGGCCTGCTGCAAGATGATGGGATTATCGATTTATCGCAGACAAACCCAGATCTAGCATCGGACATGTTGTCTTTCCTGCAACAGGGTGAAACCAGTATGGCAATGGCACGGGCCAGCATGGGTGGTTCGCCCCATTTTTCCACTGGCGAGGTGAAACTTGAAGCCATTATAAAACGACCACCCAAAATCATAGCCATCGGCCTGAACTACCGAGCCCACGCGCTGGAAAGCAATATGGCCATCCCGAAGGTGCCCCTGGTATTCACCAAGCAGTCAACCTCCAGCCATGGCCCGTATGATCCCATTCACTGGTCAGAGGACTCCAAAGCGCTGGACTATGAAGGCGAGCTGGCGGTTATTATCGGCAAGAACTGCCGGCGAGTGCCGAAGGCTAAAGCCAGCAATGTCATTGCCGGGTTCTGCATATTAAACGATGTCAGCGTCCGGGACTGGCAGATGCGAGGAACGCCCCCGTCTTTCACCATGGGCAAATCCTGGGACACACACTGCCCCATTGGCCCTGCTCTGGTAACAGCTGATGGAGTTGACCCCCACAATCTGCAACTGAAAACGTACGTTAATGGTGACCTCAGGCAGGATACCAATACCAATGACCTGATCTTTGATTGCTATGATCTGATCGAATTTCTATCGACAGCATTCACGCTTGAGGCTGGTGACATCATCGCCACAGGCACTCCCAGTGGCGTGGGCTTCGCCCAGAAACCACCGGCGCTGCTGGTTGTAGGGGACGTGATCAGAATAGAAATCGAAGGGCTTGGCCATATAGAAAATACGGTCATGCAGGAGCCGGAAAACACTCAGACCTATTAGCAAGCCAGCACTTTTTAACAGACCAGGGCTTTGCGATGGCACTTTCAGCCACTGCGAGCCCCCGGTGTCCAACCCTTTGCGGCGTCAGCCGAGCCTGGCTTGACCAGGCACTATCTGAATTCCAGAGAAAATAAGGTTTCACAGTGCCGGCAGGGCCTGCACCAGCATATTTTCGGTCTGCTTAACGATACGCCCGAGGATTTCCGAGTCAAATGACGAGATTCTTGGGGTATGAATATGACCGGTTGCAATATCAGAACCCAGCTGGTTCCTCAGCCTGATACTGCGATAAGAAATCTCGTTCGACAAATAACCGCCACCGCTACCCCGAACAGCAATATGACCTGTCAATTGCGCTAGCGACGCAGCGGCAAAAGAACCGCCCAGGGTGGTCACCCTGGCGTTGTCGCGAACGGCAAATGATCCTGTTGCCTTCATCATGGCCAATGCTGGCAAACTGAATTCAACAAACTCTGGCCCGACCAGAGGTTGACCCTGCAGCAGTGGAATCTGCGGGTCTGTCTCCCTGCCACCGGTATGTTCATTCAAATTACCCAGCGAAGACGAACTGCGACGGCGTCCAGGAAAGCGCTCTAAATCAAACCCAGCCCGACCCATGGAAACTGTGACGATCATATCAACCTCGTCATCGCTATAAAATGGGCTAAGCAAGGCTTCGATTTCACCATCGTCAAAGTCGGTATAACGAACAGGAACGGTAACGCCCTGAATTTCCGCACTCAGACCGCCAGACCGAACGGTCCGACCACTCAGACTCAGCACGGCAACACCAGAGGGGTTACTCTGCGTTATTCGTTTATCCAGGTGAAAGGGATCAAATCCAGTTATCAGTATTTTCAAATTGCTTAATCCGGTATAAACCAATTCGCCATAGCCTCGACTGGCAAGCTCAAATTTCTCAATAACCTGCTCTCTGTCAGCCTTGGTCAGATTAAATTGAAACTGATAATTGCGAAGCAGATGAGTGACTATCAACCGGTTCCAATACAAACCCCGGTCATCATAGGTCTTTTCCCTCTGCACCTGCTGCCGCGCTGCTAACCACAGTCTCTGACCAGCCTCAGCAACAGCCGAATTCAATCCTTGCTTAGTGGTCAGGCCTGAAAGTTCGCGCTTGAGCTGATCAATCTGGGGCGAAAGCTGATCTATGACGGCAGGAAGAGCCACCCGTGCAATGGCGATGCGCCCCTCCTCTATCGTTTCCAAAGCCTCAGTCAATCCGGCTCCCCCTATCAAAAACAGGCACAAAATACCTCGATACAATTCTTTCATGGTTCCCTGCTCGCATGGCAATACAAAACATAACTATTACCAGACCGTTATCCCTGGTGATATAGACTTATCTCAATATACTGCAACTCATTTGTATAAACCCTGCCAAGCCCCGTATAATTTGTCCACAACCACGGCCTCATCGTGCAAAACTAGCGAGACGCTTCATTGACTTACCCATTTCTTGGCAAAACTCTTTCCGGGCGCTTCACAATTCCTTCGGGTATCGTGACCACAGCTCCTTCTATTATGCAATATTTTCTGAATGAAGTTCCCCAGATTGGGGTGCTGACAACTAAAAGTATTGGCTTAGAACCCCGTCTGGGTAACCGTGAACCCGTCTATAGCCAATATGCCCCCGGCTGTTTTGTTAACGCCGTGGGCTTAACCAATCCAGGCGCAATTGCATCGGCAACGCTGTTATCCGAACTGTCAATTCCCGAAGATCGCTTCCTGCTCACCTCTATTTTCGGTGGCAGCGTAGAAGAATTTGTTGCAGTTGCCCGTATAATGGCGCCCTGTTCTGATGGCCTGGAACTCAACCTATCCTGCCCCCATGCTGCGGGCTACGGTATGGCCATGGGCCAGGATCCGGATCTGGTTTATGAAATAGTTTCGGCCGTCAAGGCCGCAGTAAGCATACCCGTCATTCCTAAATTGACACCCAATACAGACGATATAGCCAGCATTGCCATAGCAGCTCAACGAGCTGGTGCCGATGGCCTGTGCGCTATCAACACGGTAGGCCCTGGCCATTCAACTTCGTTTGGCCATCCGGTACTTAGCAATGGCTCCGGCGGATTATCAGGAAAGGGCATCCTGGCGATCGCCTTAAAATGTATCAGCGAAATCCGCCAGGCCAGTGATCTGCCGATCATTGGCTGTGGTGGTGTCAGTTCAGCGGGCGATGTTACCGCAATGCATGATGCGGGAACCGATATAGTCGGTATTGGCTCAGCCTTAACGGCTATGACCACGGCTCAGGTGAAATCTTATTTCAATGATCTTGAGCTCGATCAGATGGATCACCTGAACCAGGCAGAGCGCCGTATCCAATATCGGCTGGACATGGGATTCAGGCCAGTGACGCTGATTAAAAATGAAGCCGTCTGCAATGATATTACGCTGCTCACTTTTGCAGAAAGTATCAGCGTAAAACCGGGTGAATTTTTCTTTGTCTGGATTCCAGGCGTTGGCGAAAAGCCTTTTTCTGCTCTCACAGATGATCCATTCAGACTGGTCGCCATTGATGTCGGGTCTTTTACGCACCAACTGATGACGCTTGAACCCGGCAGTGAAGTCTATATCAGGGGGCCTCACGGCAAAGCCGCTGCCATCCCGGAAAATGCTCACATCATGGCGGTGGCCGGTGGCACCGGCCTGGCTGCGGTTTACCAGATTGCCAGAGACGCAGACAACGCTGAAATTTTTGCCGGTGCAAGAACCACAGAGCGGCTTTATTTCATAGATGAATGCGAGCACATTGCGACCGTGCACATCGCTACCGATGATGGTTCACGGGGTTATTCAGGTACTGTAACAGAATTACTGAGAACAAGGCTGCGCAGCATGACCGAGGCGGAGCATTCGAAAATTATATTCTACAACTGCGGCCCGGAGCCGATGGTCCATGCAGCGATAAAAGTGCAGCGCGAATTCTGTTCGGATGAGCAGATTTTCAGCTCCATAGATTATCTAACAAAATGTGGCGTGGGCATCTGTGGTGCCTGCGCAACACCAGATGGCCAACGACTGTGCGTAGACGGGCCATTCCTGCCTCCCGGGCAAGCGGTGCTATCCGCTCCATAATCCGAAACCGGGTTGCGCCCTGGAGAACAACGCACGTTTGTGACCGTTTAGATTAACGCCTGACGTTCAGCCCTTACCAGCAACCTGACCCACCTGATAATCCAGGTCGACCGTCAGCCTCAAATCAGCAGACGATGCGCCGACGTGAACCAGGTAGTGCCCCGGGTCCTGCCGCCAGGCACCTTGTCCAACATCCCAATGAGCAAAGGACTCTGGGTCAAGCAACAGGGATACTCTACGTTTTTCTCCAACCGACAAGGTGATTTTAGCAAAACAGGCCAGCGCCAGCTTTGGTTTCGCCACCGGGCTGTGCAGTGCCTGCAGATAGACCTGCACTGCTTCCTTGCCCGAACATTCACCGTTATTACGCAGATCAAACTCAATGGCAACCGAACCATCAGCCTTACAATCTGTTATACCCAGCTCACTGTATTCAAACGAGGTGTAAGACAGGCCATGGCCAAAAGCAAACAAAGGCTGAATATCACGACTGGTATACCAGCGATAGCCTACATAAAGGCCTTCACCATAGTGGACTTTACCGAACTCACCAGGGTAGCTGGTATAGGCCGGCGTATCCTGCAGTGCTACGGGGAAGGTAATAGGTAATTTACCCGATGGATTCGCTTTACCCAGCAGAATATCCACCAGAGCATTACCAAATTCCTGGCCGGCAAACCAGGTCTGAATCACCGCGGGCGATTCAGCCAACCAGGGCATACTGATGGGCGAACCGCTATTATTGACAACGACGGTATTCGCATTGACCTCTAGCACTCTGCGGATAAGCTCGTCCTGATCTCCTGGAAGTGCCAATGTAGCCCGATCATTGCCTTCGGTTTCCCAGTCATCATTGGTTCCCACCATTAATAAAACAGCATCAGCGGTTGCAGCGAGATCCACCGCATTTTTAATCCCATCAGCAGGTTGAGGGCCCAGAATACCATAACGAACGGATTTGAAATTCTTATCCGGCTGAGCCTCAAATTCAATTTTCAGATGCACTGACTGGCCAGCAATGAGGTCCAGCTGGGCACGCTTTTCTACCGAACCCTGGCTGAAAAAAGATTCTCCTGGCTGCACATCCTGCCAATTATCTATCAGTAGCTTGCCATCTGCGTATAGCCTGGCCTTGCCCGTTGATAGCAATCCCAGGGTATGAATCCCGGCTGTTTCACATAAAAGCCAACCCTCAAGAATGATTGCCCTGGCCTTATCAGTGGCATGAATCGTTGACGCTCTGATGGCTCTTTCCAGAATCAATTCTTGACAGTCAGTATCGGCATAAAAACGAGCCATTAGCCCACTCACAGATTCTGACCCTTGGGCTACCGGAGATAACCATTTTGGTGGTGGTTCTGGAATGAACTTATGAGTCAGACAGCCGGCTACCGAGACCAGCTCCGTTTCCGGCAGTTTCTCAGCCAGGGCATCCATAGGGGTTGAAACATAATGTGGGCGCAAAGCTGAAGATCCGCCGCCCATAATTCTAAAGCTGTGGGTATTGGGCCCAATCAAAGCCAACTTGCTCAATTGTTCGGACTTCATTGGCAAGAGACCCGTGTTCTTTAATAAAACCATGCCTTCTACAGCGGCCTGATAGGCCGTATCTCTATGTTGTGGCTCATTTATGGCCTGTTCGGCTTTCTCGTCAGGCTGATCAAACCGACCACTCCAATCAAGCACTTTAAGTAGGCGACTTACCTTGTCATCAATCACTTCTTCGGTGACCTCACCTCGCTTTAAGCTGTCCAGCAATGCCTGTCCCCAGGCCACCGCTGGACCCGGCATCTCCAGATCCAACCCGCCAGTGGCATTTTCTACAGTTTCTTTTGCTGCAAACCAATCTGAGATCACCAGGCCTTCAAATCCCCATTCCTTTTTGAGTATCTGGTTAATCAAATAATCATGTGAACAGGCATAAACACCATTGATGCGATTGTAGGACGCCATCAGCGTCCAGGGCCGACTCTTCCTTATCGCTATTTCAAAAGGCCTGAGATAAATTTCTCTTAGCGTCCGTTCATCCACTTCCACAGAAATGGTATGCCGCTCGAATTCTGAATCATTACAAACGAAGTGCTTTAAGCAGGCGCCAACCCTTTTCTCCTGCAGTCCCGTGGTGAAGGCTGATGCCAGCATTCCTGATAGATAAGGGTCTTCGGAGTAGCATTCAAAATTACGGCCTGCCAATGGCGTCCTATGAATATTAATGGTGGGGCCTAACACAACCTGGACACCCTTGCTTCTGGCCTCGTCAGCAATATCAGCGCCGACCTGTTCGATCAATCCTGTATCCCAGGTGGATGCCAAACAAATACCCACAGGAAAGGAGGCAGCAGGTTTACCACCGTCACCACGCACACCATTGGGGCCATCGCTAACTTTCAGAATCGGGATGCCCGCATGCTCGATTGGAAAAGTCCGCCACAGACTTGCCCCGGAAATCAGCTTTACTTTTTCTTTGAGATTCAGCTGCTGTAATTTTGCTTGCGTAGACTCCATCACGATTCCTTTTTTGTGCACTGCATCATCCGACCCCATTACCATACAGGACTCGACCCGCTGCGAGCCAGTCATTAACAGATCAAGGACCGATGCCGTTAGGCTAATTACTACTGTCCGAGCAGTCTACCCAGGCCAAACGCAGAAATAACGCGTTGCAGATGCCAGAGGGCCTTGATCGCCGAGCTCGCTTACCAGCCGCCAACGATAAAAATGTTTTTCTTTTCTAAATTATCTTCGAGTTCCCATAGGCGATGTACTCTCCGTTGGTTTAGAGTAAAACCAGCAGAAAGCAAAACTGTGCCGTTTTTAGGCCTGATGTCTTCCCGCCAGCTGCATCTCTGGACGAAGCTGGAACAAAGTGACCAATGATGTTTGCTGACCCTTGTCATGTCCCCCTGGATCATGCCTGACCGCATGGGTCTGCTGGAAATTCAGGTTGTCATCCGAGAGATCTAAATCCGTTACAACCTGACGGTAGTCTGCCTGAACAGTCGGCACATCCTCTTCGGCCAGCGCTAACAACAATTTCTTGATAACCAGTGCCGGACTGAACGGTTTGGTCAGGAAGCAATTAAAATCTAAGGCCATAGCCACTGCCAGGGTTTCGGCATCCGTAAGTGCAGTCACAACGATTGTGGCCATGCTCGGCATTGCCTTTGTCTGACCGGTAGGTACCGCTTTTAATAACGCAAGGCCGTTCATATTTGGCATCATTACATCGGTAATCAAAAGATCGATTGCAACTTCTTTGAGTATTTTCACGGCTTCAACGCCATCTTCAGCTTTGTGCAGAAGCTCAAAGCCAAGCAGTCTTAGCTCTTTTCTAGCACCCTGATGATAAAAGCATCATCATCCACTAATAGAATGTTGCGCTTTTCAAAGGAATCCAACAATTCACGATTAATCACCATGAATACGACCCTTAACTTTTCTTAAACTAAATCAGGTCTGAAACCAAATCAGGTCTTAAATTAAACCAGGAGACGGCAACAGTTCCGGTATAAGACCGCGCAATGGTGGCCAGACTTGCCTGTCAGGAAATGCATCCAGTCATTCAAATTCGCAATAACACCTACTACTTCAGACAAACACTTCAAGCCGCAACCCACTGCCAGTGCAGGCACATCAACCCCAAGGGATCGCCTGTGGCCTCAAAAAGTTCTCGCAGTGTGGTGTTGAAACAGCAATTTCCTTTACAATCCCCACAATTGGCTTCTGGGAAATAGCATGAAAATTGGAATGAATGGGACAGGATTAGTACAGCAAACATCAATCGAGGTCATTCAAAAGGATGTCGATCAAGCTCAGCGAGAAGGCTTCGCCAGTTATTGGCTGGCCGAACACCCCACGGGCGGTTTCGATGCCCTTACCGTTCTGGCAGTCGTTGCGCAATCGGTTAAAAATATAGAACTCGGTACCGCCATAATACCCACTTTTCCTCGACACCCAATGGTACTAGCGAGCCAGGCACTCACGACTCAATCTGCCACAGATGACCGACTCACGCTGGGTATCGGCTTGTCCCACGAGGTCATGATGGCCCAGCTGGGCATCGGTTTTGAAAAGCCCATTCGCCATCTAAGAGAATACCTGTCAATTCTAATGCCGCTATTAGAGACAGGCAAAGTATCCTTTAAGGGCGAAACACTGCAGTGCGATGCGCAGCTATTTCAAAGCCGCGATAAAAGACCCGGTGTTGTGGTCGCAGCTCTGGGACCACAAGCTTTACGGGTTGCCGGAACAAGGACCGATGGTACTACTCTGGCCTGGGTCGGCGTTAACACAATCAAGAATCATATTGTCCCGACCATAAACGACGCAGCGAGCAAGGCAGGAAGAAGCAAGCCAAGAATTATTGCGACCCTGCCAATCTGTGTAAGCGCTCAACCGAGCCAACTGAGAGCCCGCATTTCAAGTACACTCGCCATGTATGCTCAACTACCATCTTATAAAGCCATGTTTGAACGCGAAGGCATCGATCAGCCGGGCGATCTCGCCCTTGTCGGCTCCACATCCGAAGTTCAGGATCAACTCGGCCGCCTTGAAAAAGCAGGCGTCACAGACTTTGCCGCTTCCATATTTGCCACTTCGAAAGATGAACATGTCAACACAAGGGAACTTCTCTGCGCCCATATTAACCAAACCAAATAACTCGAACGGTGGTAGCCATCAGCAACCATCGAACCCGGCTTACTTAACAGGCGGTCACGATTTATTCAGCACCTAGCCAATAGCTAGGTACTAACCTCTGCATTAGCGTTTTCAGGCTAACCATTTCTAATGGACACCGAACCGAGCAGGTCACTGGGATTGCCAGAATCAATTCTTGCTGACCATTTTAAAACCTATCAGGCAATAGACATGCAACCTCAACTACGCTCAGATGAACACCAACAACCCGCAGATGGGATCCTTCGAACGCTGACTTCAACCTAACCTACGGCTTCAACCTCATCCGAAAAAATTCCAGTATTTCATCTAAAGCCTGTCGAGTCGGCTGTCCTGCCTCGTCAATCAGATGCAGTGTTACCACACTATGAGGTTTCATACCCATTCCCGTTCTAGCCGAATCATCTGGAAGTGCTTTGGCGCAAAAGCGATTTCCCAGCGCTGCCTGATAAGCAGCAAAGCGTTCTGCTTTGCACAGAGCATCGCCGGAAAACCGATATGCCAGTACCGTCAGGTCCTCATCATCAAGCCTTTGTTTAACGCTGGCCAGGTCTTCGGTAGAAATATTGAGCCCTGCCGCTGTTCCTAATGGTAGTGACGGCTGCGATAAAACCGGTGCCAGCACGCAGGGTTCGAGCATCAGATTGATCGCAAAATTACCGGTGAAACACATGCCGATTGCGCCTACCCCCTTTTCACCACAGGTCGAATATCCGTACCTTGCCAATGCTCTTAACCAGTCCACAACTGGACTGGACCGGTTTGAAGAAAAGACTCGGAATTCACGGCTGATGCAGGCCCTGGCGATAGTTCTCGCGGTATAACCAGGGGCAGGAGCCCGCCCCGGCTCACCAAACAAACTCGGCATCAGCACGGTGAATCCAGCGTCTCGAACTCGCCTTGCAAAAAAAGCCACCCTTTCATAAATACCTGGCATTTCTGACATAACGATGACCGCCGGGCCTTCCCCGGCAATATAAACCGGTTTAGTTTTACCCAGGAAACTTAACTGCTGACAATCAAAGTCAGCCAGAGTGTCTTCTTCAATTTTATTAATTTTAGGTGCCATCGGAATTCTTTCTCTGCGTTAAACAAGAACAGACCCTGTTGCTCTAAGCGCTGGACTGGTGAACTCTCACGGAGATCAACATCAGCTACCGAATGTAAGCTCCTCGATACTTGTCACGTCTGCTGCGTCTGCTGCACAGCCCATCAAATCGTTCTCTGGATTCAGGATTGAAGCATCTACTCCTGCCAATACTCTGCCACCCATGGGCAAGGGAGCTGAAAACAACAGAAATGCCCTCTGATACTGCCGTGAACACGTTTTTCTTTATCGAATAAATTCGCCAGATGCTCCCCTGCAGTGACTGGCTCGGCACCGGTCCAGCAACCGCGCAGCGCATCTTCGGGATTGGGTTCACCTGGAAAGGCAATAATTCGTGCTCCTCTAGGTATCTTCGCAGCTCGAAAATATCGTCTTATATAACCCGGCAGGCAATGAACTCGGTAATGCCTGACCCAGGGTGACGGCCAGAATTTTACGCCATTGCGCACCGCCTGAGTGACATAATGCTGTTCAAATTGATACCGTTCGGCTATCGCCTGAGGTGCCTGCTGAAAATCTTCCAACAGATAAGGCTGCGCGCCAACCTTGAATCGGAATAAAGTAGTCTGCCCCAGTTTTTGAAAAGGTTTTAGCCAGTTCCTTGCTAAAATAACATCATTTTCGTCACCGTACTCAAAGAAAGCATCCAGGTTGCCAACAATTACAGAATCCAGATCCACAAACAACGCCGTACCGGTAATACCACCGAGTTCAGCGCCCCAGATAGCCGTTTTTCGCCACATTCCGGGAACGTTCCTAGGGTGCTCAACACCCAGTTCCGGTAAATCATGACAAGTAACCTCAGATCTGATGCCTCTCCTATCATCCGTAAAACAGTGCAGATCAAACGGCGAGGAAATCCGGCGAGATATCATGCCATAAAGACGGTTAACGTACCTCGGTGGGTATTTTGTTCCCCATTTAAAACAAATAATATTTCTCTTGATCAAATCCCTGTGCCCCATCAGTCTTTTACAAGACACCCCCATCGCAGGAGACAACTTGTTAATCTCTCGTTACTAGCTCGTAGGGCACTAGTACATCATCACAGCCATAACTTATCAAATTACCGGCAAATCCGTTTGCCTTCATCATGGTGACTCAGGTCTACCCCGGTTCTAGATTCACAGGCACATGGGTCTTCTCAGAAAGACAACTTAAGCTACCACCCTTTCATTGGCTGTTGGTTCACTTAAGGCAGCTGCCTTAAACAACCTGCTACCTATTCGCTGTTTTAGTCGCTGGCCGATGCTGCTAGTATTCGAGTTAAATTCAATGGGGTAAGGGCATGAGCGAATTTAACGACAGCGAGTTCCAGGATAAAGTCGTGGTTATTACCGGTGCAGGCAACGGCCTGGGAAGGTCACACGCTCACGAATTTGCTAAACGCGGCGCAAAAATTGTCATCAACGATCTCGGTGGCGCTGTTGATGGCAGTGGCGCCGGGGACTCAGCTGATACTGTCGTTGCAGAGATCAAGGCCATGGGCGCATCTGCTATTGCTAACAAGGCCTCAGTATCAGACAAGGCCGGTGCCAAGAGTATTATCGACGATGCACTCAATGCCTACGGCAGAATTGACATTCTGGTAAACAATGCCGGTATTCTCAGAGATAAATCCTTCAAGAAGATGACGCTGGAAGAATGGGATCTTGTCATGCAGGTTCACCTCAATGGTACAGCTTATGTCACCCACGCAGCCTGGCCCTATCTCAATGAGCAAAAGTATGGCCGTATTGTTCTGACCAGCTCCGGCTCAGGAATCTATGGCAACTTCGGCCAGGCAAATTATGGCGCCGCCAAAATGGGTATGCTGGGATTAATGAACGTGTTAGCACTGGAAGGTGCAAGGAACAATGTGCGCATCAATACCCTGGCGCCTGGTGCCGCGACCCGAATGATTGCAACCATACCTGGCAGAGATATCGATCCCAACGATCCGCCAGCTGAATCCGCTCCGAAACTGGTCAGCCCTGCTGTATTGTTTATGTGTTCTGAGGAAGCGCCTAATGGTGCCGTCATTAACGCTGCCGGAGGCAAGTACTTTCGAACACAGGTATTTGTTAACCAGCCCGTTGTACTAGGGGTGGATGCGACCTTCGAAGATCTGCAGATGCAGGCAGAAACCTTGATGGATATGAGCAAAGCCAAGCCTCGCCAGCGCGCGCGTTAAAAGCACTGATCAGCATGCCAGGCTAGAGCAGATTGTTGCTCTCCTGTGATTAATGCTCTGCAGGGCAAGCTGGGATATTAATGGGCCGATCACCGCTCAATATTCTGCCCGCCAAAACCTGGCCTGGGAGCATTGATGACATTTTCTGCAAGCACGCGTTCAGCCAATCAGACAAGGCTATTAATCACCCTGGCACAAGCTTTGGGGCTATTGCTACTGCACCAGGCAATCGACTTAAACCACTGGCCATGGGATCAACCCCAATGGCTTTTCTGCTTCTACAGTATGGCGGTGTCGGGCCCCATCATGTTACTCCTCCTGGGCAGCGAACGACCCATTTTAATCAACCTGCAATATGTTCTGCCCGCTACAGCGCTTTTTGGTTTTCTGGGCTATTACACGGGCAGTCAGGCTACGCCTTACAAACTGGTAGCATTCGAGGGCCTCGCAGCCAGCTATGGCCTGACCTTTCTAATCATGGCGTTTCTACTGCTGATCTATAGCAAAACTTTTATCAGCCACAAACATCTACCCTATTCAGCGCTTTACCGCTACTCTTTCAGCACCTTCTTTACGGCGGCTCTGGCAGTACTTTTTACCTTGTGTGTATGGGGCCTGCTCATGCTCTGGGCAACACTTTTTCAAGCCATCAATATCAATTTTTTCTACGATGTGTTTACCGCCCCAGGCTTCTACTACCCACTATTGACAGGCGCAAATGGTGTCGGCATCAAGCTCTTTGACCAGTCATCGCAATTCCTGGATACCATTAATACCATCCTGCGGACACTCATGAAGTATCTGCTGCTGATCCTGACGGCAATATCATTACTATTCCTGTCCGTACTGCCTTTTACCGGACTCGAACCCCTGTGGCATTCTGGTGGTAGCTTACTGGTTCTGTGGATCCAGGCTTTATTATTATTCTTCACTAATCTGACCTACCAGGAAAACCCCAGACAACAGATCTACTCAGCCATGCAACACCGAGCCATTTATTGTGGTCTTGCTGTTTTGCCCATCTACAGCGCCATCAGCTGTTATGGTTTGTGGTTACGAATTGATCAGTACGGGTTGAGTATAGAACGCTTATGGGGCTTGCTCATCTGGTTCATTCTATTGCTCTACTCTGCTGCATACGCCCTGGGGATATCACGCTATCGAGATCAGTGGCTTGACTCACTGAGTTGGATTAACGTCCGCCTTGGAGGGATTGTTTTAGGGTTATTAATCCTTGTCAGTAGCCCGCTGGTTGATTTCAGAAAGTTGACAGTCGCCAGCCAAATTGAACGATTCAAGCAATCAAATCATGACATTGATCAGTTGGATATACGGTATTTTAAGAATAACCTGGCAAGACCCGGTTACCTGGCAATCCAGGAAATAAAGGGAAACGCCGATTCCACCGAAGCCATGCTGGTCACTCGTATCAATGCCCTGTACTTCGATAAGGGTATAAACGTAGCCTCTGAAAAAGGGCGTAATACTGACATATCGGCCTTGCTCGCAGCGATACAGACACCCCTGGGTCAACCTCCGTCAAGCCTGCTCGAAAAGCTCGTTATCGATCTTTCATCAGACAACAATCTACTCAGTTCTGTGACCGGCCTTCTGTTACTTCCCGTTGACCTTAACGAAGATGGGCAACAGGAATATCTACTCATCAGGCAGTTCAGCAATTCCTCTCGTCTGGGGCTATACGCTCATGAGGCCAACCACTGGGTGCTGCATCCGTTAACAGCCATCAGGTATGGCCGCCAGGACCACAGCAATATTCTGGAGGCGGCAAAATCCGGGAATCTGACCACCCTGTCCAACGACTGGTTAAAGCTACAAGTGGGTAATATAACCTATGCCGTAATGCCCCAAGTGGAACTCATTGAGTAGCTTTGCAGGATAGCACGGCTAAGGCTATACAATACCCGCCCCGCTAGCCCTTATCTAAACTGCGACTCGACAATGTGATTCCCCATGCCACTTCAGACTGCCCTTAAAAAAATAGATCAGGGTGTGGCCGTGCGACTTAAAATTTCCGCTTCAACTCGCCACAAACGATCCTGCCCCCAGCATGAAAAACTTTCCGATATACCCCCACCTGTCACCCTAAAGCTGGGCACACCCCATAAACCGCTTTCCAGCATCGCTTGCAAATTTTCATCCAGCAGAGCCTGCCAGTCCGTTCCCCTGCTCATATCATTGAGCGCCTGCCAATCCAGACCGGCCGATTCAACAACCCTTCTCAAACCCGTCTGCGTGGTAATATCCAAGCCCCTGGTCCAGGCCGCTTCCAGATAGGCAGTCACAAATTGCAATCCTTTACCCAAAGCTTGTGCTGCAGGAAATAGAGCAAATGCGCGTCGCACCGGTTCACCAAATGGATCAACAATATGACCAAAATCAATACCCCTGAAGCGTGCCTCGCGGGCTGCGTCCCTGATGATATAAAGCTGCTTGGCCCTGGGAGCCGGAATCCCTCTCATCATCATGGGTAGAACTGGACGAAGCCTGAGCGTAACACCGGTTCGCTCAAGCAGGCTTAATACACCCATATGCCCCACGGCTGTATACGGACTACGCAGTGAGGGAAAATATTCCAGGGTGATATCACTGCCGTTGGTGGACACCCTATCACCAAACCCGGGTTCCGGTACTAAAGCCTGAGGGTCTCTATTCCTGGCAAAGCCCTCACTGATGAGCCGCTGCTCCAGACAGCGAATTCGGTCAATGCCCCAGAACCATTCACCATCAAAATAGAACATTGCGCCCAGGTAGTGCCCTAATCCAGATCTTAGCTTGTCACCCGCCCGAAGAACTTCTTCAGCCTTGCCCAGGTCGCCGAGTAATGGCACTCCCTGCCACAGTTTGTCGCCCAAATCGATAGCAAGCGCGGCAAATTCCGCTGAATGCAGATGCTCAGTCAGCTGACCATTAGCAATGGCGACCTGGTTTGCCGTTGGTCGTGCGCCAAAACAGTCGAGGTGGGTTCCATAGTAACTGGCAATAGCTTGCGCATCGGCTTGTGCCCAGTGATCGAATCTTTCCTGATCTCCCTTAAATTCAGCAGTTGGACCATTGACGAGATGAACATTGAAATCGACCTCATAGCTGTCCTTAAGCAAATCCAGTTTCTGGACTGCCAGATGGCTATAAGGATCGTCTACTTGATGAAAATAATGTACCTGGGGATTTCCTGACCTGAGTCTTCTTAATACTCTAGCCTTATGCTGTAAAAACTGATTAAACCCCTGCGACGAGAGCGCGCTCATGAAGGCTGACTTGAGTTTCGTTCTGATATTCATATTAAATTCCGCAGCAGTGCTTCACAGCCGCCGTCCTTGGCAATGTCATCTACCTGATGCTGGGCAATAGTCCGGCAGGTTCTCAAACTCAGCCTGGTCACCCATTATAACGGCATGGCCGATCTGTCGGTAAGGCAAGTAAGCCGATATTTTTCTGGCATAAGGTGATCCTGAAACGACTTTAAACCGCTCAGGGTTGTCAATAGTCATCCGTTTTCCAGTTAAGGTCTGCTCTAACGATTCTTACACATACCCGCTTACACATACACTAATGACTTGCATTAATGCTGTTACAGTCCCGGCGCGCCAGGAAACTTCGCCCACCTGGCACAGCCATCGAACTGACCGAGAGACACATGACTAGGCTGCCAACCCATTGGAAAAATGGCCATACCTTCAAGGACAAGTACATCACTCCATGCGCGCCCCGAAAAACAAAAACGACTGCGAAGAACTCCCACAAAATGCTGATACTAAAGAGTAATTAGTAATGTACTAAACCCATTACCGGACAAACCTGAAACCATGAAAAAACAGCATCAAAGGGTTCCAGAAAAATGATGAATGTACTCCACTCGATGCTGCTTTATCTAAAAAATAACTCACCCAGTCATGGATCAGGATCTATTATTACCTGATTCGGGCACCGCTTGATAAGGCTCTCACAAAACAACCAAAACAGGCAATTGAAAAAACCCGGTGACGCCGGTAACCACACTAGCCCTTTCAACATAATTCCCTCAAAAGAGGCTGCCATTGATAAGACGTTTACGCTAAGCCCCACAAAAGACGCTAACCAAGTTCATAGTCAGGCCCACTAACAAGCTAACAAGCTGATTCTCTACCCGGCTTGCCCAGCCTTTAACCCCTGATCCATAGAACGCTCTGGCGGTTTCCTCTGCTTTCGCTACATGTCACACTCCGTTATAACCATCACAGGCACACTAGGATCATCCTATGCAGGCCAAAAAGCATCAAACAACAACCGGCAACCGTATTTATCAATCGACACTGGGTTATCTGCGCATAACCCTGACGCTCTTTCTGATCGGCACTTGCCTGACTGTCAATGCCGTTGACAAACCCAACCTGCTGCTCATTTACGTAGATGACCTCGGACTAGGCGATCTTGGCCACACGGGCCATCCGGTCATCAAGACACCCAATCTCGATGCACTGGCCGGATCAGGATTAACACTGAGCAATTATTACGCACCATCAGCATTATGCTCTCCTTCCAGAGCAGGTTTACTCACAGGACGGCAGCCATACCGAACCGGAATCCAGAGCTGGATTCCGGCTAACAGCGGTATCTTTCTGCGTGATGAGGAACTCACCCTTGCCGAACTGCTTCGTGATGCCGGCTACCAGACTGCCCTGATTGGTAAATGGCACCTCAATAGTGATCTAGGATCTAGCTCTGAACCTCAACCCAACGATCAGGGTTTTACTTATTTTTATGGGCATAATGCTTTCCAGGTCCCAACCAACAAGAATCCCACCAACCTATACCGAAATCGCCAGGCACTGGCTATGCAGCACGGATATACCGCTCAATTATATGCAGATGAGGCAATTCAATGGCTGAACAAGCGCCGCAGTAAACAACCCTTCTTTCTCATGTTGAGCATGGCGGAGCCGCATACTTCCATCGAAAATCCAGACGAATATAACGCCTTGTACGCGCAATATACCCGAGGACCCATCGTACCCATACCTTCAGGCGGAAAAAATATACCTAAATCAGCACTTACACCTCGAGGTCCTGGTGAGTATTACGCAAACATCACTTATATGGATGCACAAATCGGCAAGGTGCTTGATGAAATCGATAAAACCGGGCTTCGAAACAATACCATCGTGGTCTTCGCCAGTGACAATGGCCCGGTGACTGAACGGTGGATCAACTGGTGGGAAGTGAATGCCTACGGCAGCACTAACGGATTAAAAGGCAGGAAACACTTCCTTTCTGAAGGGGGTCTCAGAGTACCGGCTATCATTCGTTACCCAGGTGTCCTGCCTGCCGGCAAAAGCTCAGATGCCCTCGTCATTGGCACCGACTGGTTCGCAACCTTACTGGCATACAGCGCTGTTTCCGTTCCTGATGATCGTCCCATTGATAGCCGCAATATAGCAGCTGTTCTTGCCCAGGCAGAGTTGCAGCAAGAACGCACTTTTCACTGGGCACTGCCCACACCCGACGGATTCGACTATGCGATCAGGAAAGGTAACTGGAAACTACTGATAAACGACCAACAGGAATCTGCCGCCCTTTACAATTTGAATGAAGACCCTCTGGAACTGTTCAACCTATTGGAAAGCCACCCTGACAAGGTATCGAACCTAAAACAGCGCCATCAACAGAACCTGACAGATATCGCCAGGGATCCCTTGCGGCCCAGATAATCAGCACCTGAAAAGCCAGAAAAATCAAACTTCAACAGTCCAGCCATAAGGGTCTTCCCGTTCACCTCTCTGGAGTCGGGTTAGCATATCATACAGCTTCTGCGTGGTCGGCCCGATTGCTTCACCGCCACCATAGAAGTGATGCCACTGCTCGTCTACAAAAACCTTACCCACGGGAGAAATAACGGCAGCCGTACCGCAGGCCCCGAATTCATCAATGTCTTCGATCTCGTTGCGCAGATCAACGGGACGGCGCTGGGCTTCCAGGCCAAGTTGGTCCTCTGCCAGGGTAATAACTGACCGCCTGGTCACACCTGGCAAGATCGAAGGAGACTCCGGCACCACAAATTTGCCATTTTTCATCACCAGAAATATGTTAGCCGACCCGGCTTCTTCTAAATACCGCCTTTCGCCTGCATCCAGGTATAACGCTTCATTGGCGCCGAGTTGATTCGCTAACTGGGTTGCCATTAAGCCTCCAGCATAATTTGCACCGGCTTTAAAACGCCCGGTCCCTTTGGGTGCTGCTCTATCTACATCCGTGACTGCCAAACTGATCAAGCTCAATCCACCACTTTTATAGTAGGGACCAACTGGACAGACAAACACCCTGAATTCGTATTCCGGCGCGGGACGCAATCCCAGGTTCTCACCCACGCCGATAAGAAACGGCCTCACATACAGACTAGCGCCCGAGCCACTGGGAGGCACCCAGGCCTTGTTGGCTTTAATACATTCGGTAATGCCCTGCATGAAAAGCGCTTCAGGCACCTCCGGCATGACTAACCGCTCAGCAGTCTGGGCCATACGTTGACAATTCATGTCGGGTCGAAATAACAATATTTTGTCGTCTGGGCTAGTCTGAGCTTTTAAACCCTCAAAGCAGGCCTGAGCATAATGAAGCACTGGTGATCCTTCATGAACCTCCATTACCTCTGAATCAACCAGCTCTCCTGGTTGCCAATGACCCTGGCTCCATCGTGCCCGAAAACGAGTGTCTGTTTTAATATAGGAAAAGCCAAGGCTACCCCAATCAAGGTCTTTCTTTTCTACCGCCATCTCTTGTTTCTCACCTGTAAATTAACCGGTTCCAAAGCAAACCACATTGCATCAGTAAACTTAAACCACTACCTAAAACAGCCTCTGCGCCGCTGCCGACACAACGCTGTTGGGACCATGCTATAAGACCAACAAATGGATTCCAAGTGCTGCGCTTGGATTGATCACCCTATCCCATCGAGCCGATACTACCTTTAATTAAGCAGATAACAGCAAAGTACAAGCATCGATCGCCCAACACCCGAGTTGTACTATTGTCAGGCCAATGGGATACGACCGATTAATTTTCCAGACCTGCCAGGGAATTTATCCCATCAAGAGGGTAAATCGGTCGACGAACCTGCCTGAAGGTCAGTTCCGAGTAATCAGAGGTACACACGCCTCGACCAGCGCACTCGACCACTTTTTTAACGATGGGCATAAAACCAACCCGGTAATGGATCCGGGATTTCAACATCAGGTAGCGCCGACTAGCTGGATCAATCCCAAGGCTTTTAAAGCAACCGGGATCAAAGGGTTCTATATGCCTGGATATAATCACGATATCGACCTTGCCAGTGGTGAAAACCACTGTTTTACCCATGTTCATGGTTAATCCCCGGGCCATCGCCACTGTCGCCGGAAACAAACCGTCAGATATCAGTTTTACCCTCCCGGTCAGCTCAAGCGGGGAACTTTGTTCAGCCAGTGCTGGCATCGGTAGTTTTGCGCCCAGTGAGATAGTCACTTCGGCGCCGATACCGGCACTTGCTAATTGCTCTACCACTTGCGGGTCATAAAAACCAAACACTGCAACATCTTCCAGGCCTTGATTTAAAATCTCACGCAGTACTTCTGTGGTATCCATGGTTCCGCCGGACGCTGTATTGTCATAATGATCCAACAACAGTACCGGCCCATCCTGGTCGGCCAACTCAAGCGCCCGTGCAACTGACACATCAAGTGGCTCGGGCTCATAGATAAAGCGCTCACGCTGTTCCCAGGCCATCTTTAACAATTCATCTCGGAACTGATCCGCCAGCGCCTGGTCATTGTCGGTTACAACAACAACGGATAAGCCGGCATTGGCAATATCGGCGTGCGGAAATCCAGTAAACAGACTCACCATCAGCGCACCTTGCGTTTCCATTTGCTGCGCTCGCTGCTGCAGCGCTTTATTCGGGAAATCATCCGTTCCCTGACGCATGACGTGGGGCAACATGGGTATATTGCCCCAGGACATGATCGGCACTACTTCTGCCCGCAACGCCCGCATCAGCACTCGGCCTGATTTCAATGCAGTCTTATCCATATCGATATGAGGATAAGTCTGATAGCCCGCAATCACCGTGGCATGAGTAACCATATCGGGGTAAAGATTAGCGTGCATATCCAGGGCTACGGCAATCGGGACATCAGGCGCAACTGCACGGATCCTGCTTAATAACTCGCCTTCACCATCTTCAAAGGATCGAGTCACCATAGCCCCATGCAGATCGAGCAAAATAGCATCCGGTTGCTGGCGCGCTGCTTCCACAATTTCCCGGCAGATAGCTTCAAAGGCTTCATCTTCAACGGGGCCAGAGGGTGGGGCAGCAGCAACAATGGGCAAACTGACCGAAGCGCCAGCTTCATCAGCGGCTTGCAGGAATCCACCAACGCAGCTTGCCGTACCTCTATAGCTTGTTTCTGCCCTTATACCAGAGGGCGGAAATGCTTCGCCTCCCGAAAACCGCTCAAGATCGGTAACGACGGGTGAAAACGTATTGGTTTCGTGACTCATGGTGGCGATCACTACCTGCATACTAAATCTCCAAGTTTCTAGTCATTCAACCATAGCATGAACGTTAGTTTTAAGAATGAATCGCCCTAGGTCAAAAGCGCAATATCCCGAACAATCTATGCTAAACCCTGAAAACGAGACGACGCTTCGGGCAGTACCCAAACCGATCCAAAAATTCCGATCAAGCTAGTGTCTACTCGACAATCTCATATAGTTTGTTTTTGCTGGTCTTGCCTCGAACCAGTCTGAAATTTCCCTTCGGCAGGCCCAATTTCTTCGACAACAATGCAAGTACTGCAGCATTGGCTTTAAATTTTTCAGCGATTGCAGTGACAGCAATTTTTATCTTCACTCTGCTGTCGCCAGCATTTTCGATCCATAGCCGATTGCTGCTGGCGCCGGCGGTCACTCGAACTTCCACCCGATCACCCGTTTGTAATTGGGTCAATTCTTCAATGCTTTTTTGGTTCATCGCTGTTCCCCACTTAGCGAATAACACCCGAAACGCGTTGCGGGCTAATTCGCAATATCACTCTTGCCTGTTGTTTGAGCCAGACTTCAAGATCATCGGGTTGCTCATAACCGCTGCCAGCGATTTTCACCAAAATCCGTCTTGTCGACTCAACCAGATGATCGGTCTCAACGGCTGCATTAGCTTCAATGCTGACAAAATTAAACGGCTCAGATGAACTCAGCACACACATATTGACTCTAGCATCGCGTTCAATGGTCAAGCGTTTGAAGGTTGCACCGGGCGTACTGACCACTAATTGATCACCTTCTCTAGCATAGGCAACCACCGATGATACTGGACTCCCACCCCCTCGCAGACTGGTAAGCACCGCCCAGCGATGATCAGAAACAAACGCATCAAACAATTTATTATTGCCAATCATCGACCTTCAACTCCTTATATCCCTTGAATCGTTGCAACCCTGTGATAACTTCAAATTCTATAGTCATCTAACAGTATTGTATCCTGCTCAATACCTGGATCATTCCGAGTACTTTAATCTCGCTGGGCTACCAGCAATAGCCTGGCAAGCGGGTCATCAAGCAACCTTCAGGCTCTATTTCATTGACGCAAACAGGTTTTCGATAGATTATATCTGGTTCAATCAAGCTATACTGGTACCAGTCCAATGCATCCTAGCCCCAGCTTCTGGCCCGAAGCCTCCCTGCAAAGAGCAGATATCAAATTCCGGTTCCGGGGAACCGACCACGTCGGCCATCTGGTGGCACCCTCTGAAGCAGTTGGACCCCGACCCCTGGTTCTGGTTATCCATAACTACCAGGGACTGAAATTCTTTGATGTCGACGTTGCCGAATATCTGGCAAGGCTGGGCTATGTGGGCCTCGCTATAGACATGTATGGTGATAACGTTCCTGCAAACGAGCGATTATGGCCAAAAAATCCCAAGGATATTGAAGGTTTCCAAAATAAATGCTTCCAGGCCATGGTGGCTCTAGACCATGATCATGAATTTCTCAGGTCCCAGCTACAGGTGTGGCTTGATAGAGGTCTGGCCCACCCAAGTGTGGACAATCGCTGTAGTGCAGCGGCTATTGGTTATTGTTTCGGTGGGATGGCAGCGCTGGAGTGCATCCGAGGCGGACTGAAGGTCGCTGGCGTTGTTTCATTCCACGGTCTGCTGCAGACCGGTGAGGATCCCAATCCTGCAGTCTATGGCGCCATTCGCCCGGAACTCAAAACCCATCCAAACGACTACAACACCCAGGCGGTTGTACTGGTGGAAAATGGCGCGGACGACCACCTGGTATCTGACACCAGTAAACAGCGATTTTTTGAGGAAATGAACCGTGCCGGTGTCGATTGGAATTTTCACCACCATGCCAGAACGCCGCACGGCTTCGCCCTCCCCCCCAGCCTCGGGCCACCCGGAAAACTGTATGAAGCCGCTGACAGGCGGTCAACCATGAACATGCTGAGCCTATTCAGAGAAATATTTCCTGAAGTCTCTCAAAACCCTGTTCCCTTTAACGCCTGCGGCACCTCTATACCAGTTTAACCATGACGAATATAGCACCTGGCTTCGACATGATCGGTACCCGGGTCAGGTTAATCATCATGCTGGCTCGACTGGTTTTTTAAACCAGCAGCCCGAAGAGCCGGACAAGTTTAACCCTTCTGTTTTTCGCTGATGGCCCATCCAGAACAGAAACTCTACGATTCTGATCCCACGGAAGATACCAGCTGGCTACTGACCTATGCAGATATTATTACCCTGCTGCTGATTTTTTTTGTACTACTGTTTTCCAGTTCTAAAGTAAACAAGGAAATATTTGATGCCATGGCTCAAAGCATCTCCCAATCCATGAATAACCCCGCGGCTCCGCCACCGGTTCCACCAGAGGAAAAACAAGGCACTGCCCAACCATTGGAACTGGCACAGTCTAAACTGGATGATTTAATCAAAAAAGAAGGCCTTGAAAGCAAAATCCAGACAAATTTAACGGCAACAGGGCTGATGATTGAACTCGCCAGCCACTCGTTCTTTGACTCTGGTTCTGCTGATATCCGGGCTTCCATGGAATCCAGCCTGATAGGCCTGAGTCAAGTCATCCTGAGTTTGCCAGGGCAGTCCTATAAAGTTGAAATAGAGGGCCATACCGACAATGCACCAATCAATACCAGCGCGTTTCCATCAAACTGGGAACTGGCCGCCTTAAGATCGATTAATGTATTACACCTGTTCCAGGAAAACGGTATCGCCAAACAGAATCTATCCGTATCTGCCTTTGCAGATACCCGGCCAAAATTTCCAAACGTTGATGGTGATAATGAGCCAATCGCTGAAAACCAGGCCAAGAATCGGCGCGTGCTTGTGCATATCTTCAACGTGGCAGCAACTGAGATGCAGTAGCAGAATCAGGGGATGTGCATTGCCGAAGGATTAATCAATTCCAGCCTGGTTTTATTCCTGGCGTGTAGCCAGACCCGGGTACGGGTTTCAACCACCCTGAATTCTGGGAAGCAGAAATACCGCTGACCCGTCTGGGATTGGTTTACTCCAGTCATCCCGATAAATTTCCCCATCTAAGGCAACCGCAATGCCCTGGTCAACATGCTCAGCGAGGTCAGGATAACGCTGCACCAGCCCGCTAAGCAGTTCACGGATCGTACTCGCCTGAGCATCGACCTGTGCATGGCCATTGACACTTGATCTCAGTGCACCGGTAAAACCTACTTTCAGCACAGGCGGATTCAGACCTTTTTACACACCAGCTTCATCCAGTGCTTTGAGTATCCTGGGTGGTGACATGGGGACATGAGTCATTCGCACGCCAACCGCATTGGACACCGCATTACCAATGGCTGCAAGCGGAGGCACGATAGACGTCTCACCGACACCCCGGATTCCATAGGGATGATTAGGGTTGGGTATTTCCAGAATTTCCGTATCAATAAAAGGCAGGTCGGAACATACCGGGATCCTGTAGTCGAGGAACCCCGCATTCTGTAGCAGGCCATCATCACCATAAATATATTCTTCGTTCAGCGCCCATCCAATACCCTGGGCTGCACCGCCCTGAAATTGTCCTTCAACATAATCAGGATGAATCGCTTTGCCAGCATCCTGAACAACGGTGTAACGAATCACTTTAGTCGCCCCGGTTTCCGGATCAACTTCCACATCACAGATATGACTGGCAAAAGAAACCCCAGCACCATCTGCAACGACTTCGTTATGACCTGCTATCGGGCCACCAGTATTAGGCGATTTAGCGGCAATTTCCTTTAGTGTAAGCGGGGCCAGATTATTATGCCGCTTGCCTTTTGCGACTGCTTTACCTTCCTTCCAGGCCACTGCGCTTACCGGGATATCCCACATTTTAGCGGCCCGCTGACACAATTCATCCTTGGCATCTCTTGCTGCAAATATCGTCGCCATCCCAGAGGAGAAAGTACCGCGACTACCTTCCGTCGTATCATTATGGCCAAGCGAAGCAGTGTCCGCGATGTGCACCTTCACCTGTTCATACTCAATGCCCAGTTCTTCGGCGGCAATTAACCCCAGCGATGCCCTGGAGCCACCCACATCTACTGTACCGACGGCCAGAGATACCGTACCGTCTACACCAATATTGAGATCAGTACAGGTCTGCCCACCAAAATTAAACCAGAAACCACAAGCCATGCCTCTACCTTGGTTCTTGCGCAGTTTAGCCTTCATATGAGGATGATTCTGAGCAGCCTTCAAAGTCGGGCCAATACCGATAGGGCCATAGACAGGTCCATAGGATGCCTGAGTACCCTCTTTGGCGGCATTTTTTATTCTGAACTTGACCGGATCCATACCAATTTCTTCGGCTACCAGGTCCATGGTACTTTCAATACCGAACGCAGCCATCGGTGCTGATGGCGCCCTATAGGCAGCCACTTTGGGTCGATTGCAGATTACATCATAACCCACTGACTGGACATTCTTGAGATCGTAACAGGCAAACGAGGTCATCGCCCCCAGCATCCCCCAGATCCCTGGGAAAGCACCGCCCTGGTATCGCAATTCAGCGGCGGCAGCAGTAATTGTGCCGTTTTTCTTGGCACCAATCTTGACATCAACTGAAGTAGACGATGTAGGCCCAGTCGCTTTAAATACCTCTTCCCTGCTCATGACCAGCTTAACGGGTCGGTTCGCCTCACGAGCCAGCACCAGTGCAACCGGTTCCATCCAGACATGGGTTTTACCACCAAAACCGCCGCCAATCTCTGACGAGGTAACTTTCAACTTGGCCACATCCATACCAATCAGCGCAGCGCACACCTGCCTGAAATGAAAGTGGCCCTGCGTCGTTACCCACAGGTCTCCATGACCATCAGGCCCCACCGTCGCCAGACAGGCATGAGGTTCAATATAACCCTGGTGAGTCTGCTCGGTCTTAAATGTCTTCTCGACAATAACGTCCGCTTCAGCAAACCCGGCTTCGACATCACCATGACCAAACTGATTGCGTTGTACAACGTTTGAGGCTTTTTCTGGTTTTGGATCAACACCCGAGGTGAAAACCCAATCATGGATAACAGGCGCCCCAGGTAGCATGGCTTTGTCAACATCAGTAACATGAGGTAAACGTTTGTAGGTGACTTTGATCAGTTTCAAAGCCTGCCGCGCAGTCTGCTCATCCACAGCTGCAACGGCAGCAACCGCATGACCGTCATAGAGTGCCCGCCCCCTTGCCATACAATTTTCAAGTATATCCAGCATACTCCTGTTACCACCCGTTAGGTCAGGCATATCTGCACTGGTGATAACGGCTTTAACGCCGGGTAGCTTCTCAGCTTTTGTGGTATCAATCTTCTTAATCAATGCATGAGCATGAGGTGAACGAAGCACTTTACCAACCAGTTGCCCAGGTGCACTTGCATCTGCACCATATCTGGCCCGACCGGTGACCTTGTCGATACCATCAGGCCGATTGACCCGGCTTCCTATCAGCTTGAATTTCTGTTTTGTATAGCTAGTGTCATGTGACATATCAAATTCCTATAAAACGTTTTGTGGTCAGCCCAATGAGGTTATTACTTTTTCCTCATTTCTTTAGCCGCTGCTTGTACCGCGCGAACAATTTTGTCATAGCCTGTACATCTGCACAGATTTCCCGCCAGGGCATAGCGTATTTCCTTTTCCGAAGGTTTTGGGTTCTTTTCCAAGAGCGCTTTTGCCGAAATTAAAAAGCCAGGCGTACATATACCGCATTGTAAAGCGGCATGTTCTATAAACTTCTCTTGCAAGGGGTGCAATTTCATACCATCAGATAAACCTTCTACCGTACCAATCTCCCTGCCATCTGCCTCGGCTGCCAAGACCAGGCAGGAACACACCAGACTACCGTCCAGGGTAATACTGCATGCCCCACAGTCGCCGGTACCACAACCCTCTTTTACACCCGTTAAACCCACTCGATTCCTGAGTGAGTCCAACAATGTCTCTTCGGACGGACAGGCAAATTGAAAGGCGTCACCATTAATTTTTGTTGATACTAGAAAACCTGACATCAGGCACCTCCTGCTCTTTTAAATGCAATTACCGCTGCCCGTCGTGCTAACACGCCAGCAACTCTCGTTCTATACTCTATCGTTCCGCGCTTATCATCGATTGGATCGCAGGCATCAGAACATGCCGCTGCCAGATTTTCCAGAGCCTGAGCATCCAACTTTGTTCCGACTATTGCCTTTGCCGCCTTGGCCACCAGGATGGGTGTCGGCGCAACAGCCCCTAATACCACGCGAGCTGATTGAATGACACCTCTTGCCAGGGTCAAGTTAATACCCACACCGACCACAGCGATGTCCATTTCCGTTCTCGGTATAAAGCGTAGATAAGCATCCGCTGACCTTGCCGCCTGCTTCGGTAGCAGGATTGATTCAATGAGTTCACCCTTCTGCAGAGAAGTGGTGCCTGGGCCAGTAATGATTTTTTCGACAGGCACTGTTCGCCGCCTCTGCTCACCCACAATAACCGCCTTGGCGCCTGCTGCAATCAACGCCGGCACACTATCGGCTGCGGGCGATGCATTACACAGGTTGCCAGCAATAGTACATCGGCTCTGAATCTGATCTGAACCGATTAAATTAGCTGCCTCAACGACACCTGGCCAGGATTTGTTCAGCTTGGCATGTTCGCTCATGGTCGCGCCGGACACAGAAGCACCAATGGAAATCCCTTTGTCTGACACATTAATTTCCTGCGTTGCCGGAATTTTTTTAATATCAACAACCAAAGCTGGCTCAATTAATCCCAATTTCATTCTAACCAGAAGATCGGTGCCGCCGGCAAGAATATAGGCATCGCCTAGTTCTCCGGTCAGCAGCGCCGCCGCCTCTTTTGTCGTTGTGGGTGATTCAAATCTCATATTTTTACCTCTCTCCCTGAGTTCTGCCTGAACAAATAATATCTAATCTTTTATCTAGTTTTTTATCTAGTTTTTTATCTAGTTTTTTATCGATTCTTTTATCGAAACTTTTATCTATCGAATCTTTTATCGAAGTATGGACTATTCCACTTTTTCACTATGCAGGTCAATCCAATACTGTACTGTATCACTGAAATTGAACCAAATTTATCTAACATACTCAACTTATATCAACTTCTATCAACTTCCCTGCTTATCTCAGTGTTAACCTTAGATTGAAACCAACAGAAACAACATGCCATTTGCCACGATATCCCTGTAAAGATCTAGCCAGTGCTCAATAAACTGAACTTCTCGGGCATTCACCAGCAGTCCAATATCCCGGTTGCTTGCTGAATCCAGAGTCGCCGTAATGACCTCTCAGAGATATACCGGGGCAATCACACCATCATCCACCATTTTAGCGGGACAGTACATTGCAATCGATCCTCGTTGCCCGCGGCCTGTTATTCCCTCCCCCCGTTTTACCCCCTGCCAGTCATTTTGCAGGCCTTGCAGGGTTTACAATCAATCACAACAAGGTGCTAAAATTGCTAACACACCAGTAAATTTAATTGAACACAACAACACATGCCAAGTACACCAGTGCAAACAAACCCATAAGAAGAGAAGTCATGCCAACACCGAAATCATCCTCACCTATCGTACAAACAATGGCCGGGGCCGTCCTCGGCCGAGAGAAAAACGGGGTATTCCAGTTTAATGGTATTCCCTATGCTGCTGCGCCCATAGGGCCCCTTAGGTTCCAGCGCGCCATGCCGGTACAGCCATGGCAGGATATCCGCGATGCAACTCGATTCGGGCCGGCGGCGCCTCAAATCCCCAGCGGCGGCATGACCGATAGCGTTCCTGTGCGTTGGGATGAAGACTGCCTTTTCCTAAACGTCTGCACACCGAATATCGACTCGCTTAAACGCCCTGTTCTGGTCTGGATCCATGGCGGAGCCTATAGGACTGGACAGGGTGCCATCCCCTGGTATAACGGTTCCAGCTTTGCCAGCAACGGTAATATCGTAGTGGTCTCCATAAATTATCGCCTGGGCGCACTTGGTTTTACCGATCTCTCCGAATTCGGCGCAGATTACGCCACTTCTGGAATCAACGGCATACTCGATCAAATTACCGCCCTTGAATGGGTTCGCGATAATATTGGATTCTTTGGTGGCGACCCTGACCAGGTCACCATAGCAGGAGAGTCAGCGGGTGGTTTTTCAGTGACAACCCTGCTCGGTTCAGAGCGTGCCCAGGGTCTATTTCATCGCGCTATCCCGCAAAGCGGTGCAGCACACCACACTTTACCTAATACAACGGGTCAGCAAGTCACCGAATTGTTCAAAAAGGAACTCAACGCCAATAGCCTGCAACAACTGCAAGCGGCAAGGGTCATGGATATTCTTGAGGCTCAGGATAGAGCGTCAATGCAATTTGAAAAATCAGGAGCAGGCCGAGGAGTTCAGGCTTTCTACCCTGTGGAAGGTAACGAAGTCATTCCGGAAACCCTGCTGAATGCTATAAAATCAGGTGTGGGCGCACCTGTTCCGGTACTGATCGGTACTAACAAAGATGAAGCCAGCCTTTTTATAATGAACGATGTCAGTGCTGCACAGCTTGAACGACAGGCAGAAGGATTAGGCGGTAGCCAGGCTTTGATCGACGCTTACCAGGACATTTATCCTGGAGCAACAACAACTGAAATTGCCATTGCACTGTCTACCGATTTTACATTCAAGATTCCAGCAATACGCCTGGCTGAAGCCCGACTAACATTTGCTGCAGAAACGCATCTCTACCAATTTGATTGGGAATCACGCGCCGGCAACCTGAAAGCAACCCACGCCCTGGAAATACCCTTCACATTTAACACCCTGAATAGTCCCGGCGTCGCATTCTTCATTGGCGAGGGCTCCCTGCCCCAGGAACTCGCGGATAACATGCATCAAACCTGGACCGCATTTATAAGAGGAGAACAACTGGACTGGCCCGGTTACGATCTGGAACAGCGGGCCACCATGCACTTCGACACGCAATCCCACCTGGTTAAAAATGGGGAGTTGGCAATCCTTGCTGCATGGCAATCGTTACGTTAGGACACAAAAGTAAATAGCGATGTACCGGCAGGGTAAGGCCTTCCTCTAGACGATTAAACCAGGTCTGACTGGTTTTCATAACCCAGCTTCACAGAACAAAATAGCAGGTTATTCTAGTCGTGCTGTGGGCCCAGGTCCTGACCCCGCCTGCTTGGTGCCACCGGCAGATCCTCTGGCGGCGGCCAGAGAACCGGCATACCTTCCCCCTGCATCAGCGCTCCAACTGCCACGCCCGCCCTGTCCAAGGGGAAAGCCGGCCAGGAATTAGCCCGCGGGTAGCCTGCGGCAAGATACACCACGGTAAATACCCTGCGCGTATGAACCGTTTGATTTGCATGAGCCCGATGAATCGTAAAACCATCATGCCAGATGATGGAACCCGCTTTGACTTGTACGCTTTCCAGCTGAATATCTGCCACCCTGGGATCGGCCAATATATCAAAGGGTTCAGTACTGTGGGTAATATCAACCACCCGAAGTCGACCCAGTTCCTGCGAAGTTGGCACATAAGCCATAGCACCGGATTCTACGGTCACATCGTCCAGGGGTATCCAGGCACTGACTAACGGCGCATCGCCAATAGGCCAGAAAGGTTGATCCTGGTGCGCTGTTGTTTCACGCCCACCTGGCTCTTTATAAAGTGCCTGATCCTGCCACAGCAGTATTGTCGGTTCCTGCAGTAGCTGCGCTGCCAATCCTGCAAGTCCACTATGACAGGAAAGTGCTCGGACCTGTTCGCTGCTTTCCCATAACCTCATACATTGAATGAAAGACTGCTCGTACACAGTCTTCTCCTGCAGGGGCCGCCTATCGTGGCGGGTCCGGGAACGAACTTCTCTGTCCACAGCAGCCCCGAACTGCTCTATCTCGGAGCGCTTCAGGATATCAGGGGTGACACAAAAGCCCCGTTGCCTGAATTCATCTATCTTGGCTCGGGTTAATTCAGTAGGAAATTCCATATCAATGAAGTAGCGACCAGTCCGGTAAAGTCTCTGGATGGCTTAGTTCGCCAAAGGCATTCTTGACAACCCGCCGTTGATCATCAAGCCAGTCTTTCCAATCGGTGCAGTTTACCAGTTGGTCAGCGCGCTTGTTCTGATGCTCTTGCATAAGGCCTTTCAACTGTAATAACGTTTGCTTCTGGTCAGGATCCAAGTATAGGTTGTTCATCTGCAGCGGATCAACTTTCAGGTCATAGAGTTCCTCTCGCCCATTAAGCCATCTCGCATACATATAATCTCTGGTTCTGATGCCCCGCCATTCCGCGCCATTTTCAAACCAGTCAAAGTACTTGGAAAAATTCATCAAAAAGGCTGCATCATCCGGCCTGTCAAGGTCCGGGTCTTTCAAGGCCGCGGCAACACTGTGCCCTTCAATCGACCTGGGTACCGGTATTGACGCCAACTCACAGATCGTCGGGAACCAGTCAACCATGTTAACTAACTTGCTTGACCGACTGCCTGCAGGGATCTTACCGGCCTGGCGAACAATGCCCGGCACCTTGATGGAAGCATCGTAAGGGTTTTTCTTCGACCAGGGATTAACTCCCTGAGAACCCGCCTGGGTACCATGATCAGAAGCGAACACCAAAATGGTATTATCGGCAAGCCCCTTGTGTTCAAGATAATCCATCAATCGACCCAGCATTTCATCCACAGCTAATATCATTGCCAGGTAGTGCCTGTACATCTCTCTTGCAACGGCAACCTTTCCCGGTGGCACATTAGCAGGTAATACGAGCTCAGCAGGTAATTGCCGGTAGTACTTTTCGGGTGCGAACTGAAAGGGCGTGAAGTGAGGCTGGTGCGGCGAGACGAATAGTAAAAACGGGTTGTCCGCAGCTTGATCGATAAACTCATAGGCATAGTCCAGTAAGCCCTCAGTCTCATAGCCCTGCCAGCGCTCATAATTCCAGTCGTCCTTGTTGACGAAGCCATCGAAGTAGACCATATGCTGATTATAGGCTCGCCAATACTGGAAGCCCAACCGGTCTCGCCCCTCGGGCACCCAATCCGGATGCTGTGGCATTCTATCGATGGCCGGCCACAGGCCCGTATGCAGATGCCACTTACCAACCCAGCCAGTCTGATAGCCCTGATGTGCGAAAGCATCGGCAATACTGATTTCTGAATGACGAGTTCTAGTCGTGTTAATGAGGTGCCCGGTGGTCTGTGGATAACGGCCTGTCACCAGCATGGCCCGAGCCGGGGTGCATACCGGACAATTAGAAATAGCGTTATCCAGCGTCATCCCCTGCGCTGCCAGGCGATCTATGTTGGGCGTGCTTATCTGCTGTGCACCGTAAGTCCCCTGATAAATTGGCAGCGTCTGCGCTCTCAACTGATCAGGAAACAATACCAATACATTAGGTTTCTTCACGACCCGATTCGCCTGGCCAGTAGTTGCTCAAACTGGCTCTGATCCTGCCAGCTCAGCGCACAGCTCAT
Source organism: Gammaproteobacteria bacterium (assembly GCA_012960535.1). Classification (GTDB taxonomy): domain Bacteria; phylum Pseudomonadota; class Gammaproteobacteria; order Pseudomonadales; family Azotimanducaceae; genus UBA9926. Next base: position 82,571 of record DUBB01000014.1, on the reverse strand, counting down.
TACCTGGCCATTGGCGTCAATCACCGTCCTGGCGTCATCGGTCACGCTAACTGATAGTTCTTCCATGACCAAAAGGTCTTCTGAAAAAGCCATATAAATGGCTACGGTATCATATAGTATTGAGGACTCCTGGGTTGGATCCAGTTCCGATAACATGGGCCAGTCCGAGACCTTATCGAACCAACCAAAATGATTTTCCATTACCGCACGAGCCAGCAGGTCCTGGCTGTCAGCGACTCTGCGAAAGTCATCGCCTTTCAGAGACACCAATCCACAGGTATCCAGGGGTGTAATGCTGATATCCCAGGGAGTACGGAAAACGTGCTGGCAGGCCATCGTATGACACTTGACGTTATACTCTTTCATGGGCTTTGCAGCACCAAGATAACCACGTTTAATGGAGCCATGCATGCCGATAAATCGCGAGTTCCCGGTAATGGCGGGGGCACGCTGTAAACTTGCAGCAATATTAGACAACGGCCCGATGCAGACCAGGGTAACAGGATCAGCCGAAGACAATATAGTTTCACAGATTGCCCCTACAGCATCCTGAAAGACAACACCCTGATAATCCTCGAGCCGATAATCACCCAGCCACTTGGCATGCGTTTTTGGAACGGCATCAATCGGTATTCCAATACCCACCGGAATATCACTGCGGCCGGCCACAGTCAGCAGTTTTGCCACCAGTTTTGCGGAATACAGGGTATCCCCGGTATTGGTTACTATCAGTTTTATGTCCAGTTCAGGACACTTGAGCATAAACGCGAGCGCCCAGATATCATCAACATCAAAGCCAATGTCGGTGTCCAAAATAACGGGAATTGCCACAACCGTCCCTCCGTATAATCAAGCTATTACAAATACTATAGCACTCCAGCAAGACCATGGCCGCCTGGCTTGCAACCAAACTGGTGATACGCCTGTGGCGAATGAGACCACCGCTGGCAGCACCGGCCAACAGCAATGGCGCGGCTTCCTGCCTGTACGCCTCGGCAATCGATGTTCCTGACCCGTACTCGCGCTAGTTTTAGAGGCAAGAGATCATAGAAAACTGTTTTGCGCCGCAACACACCTGTAAAGGATCAACACCTTGGGGAGCAACTCATTCTCTGCTACATTAGCAATCGGCAATTAATCTGATTTTCGGGATTCAGTCACAGCCATGACAGCAGCACTGACTGCCAGATTTAACCGGCAAGTCTCCCGTTAACCCAACAGCACATCACACAGAGCATACCTTTGCACACTAAAGCTTTGCACACGACTGAGTCTAACCGCTTGCAAAATAGCGTCATTCTTGCCTGGGCAACACCGCGTATTGCTTTTGGAATCATGGGCACACTATTCGGTGTGTATCTCATGAAATTTGCAACTGATGTGCTTTTGATTGCCCCGGCTGTGATGGGGACTATTCTTGCCTTGTCGCGGCTCTGGGACGGTATAACAGACCCCCTCATCGGCTATCTTTCAGACAGAACCTTGTCCAGGTTTGGTAGAAGGCGGATCTGGATGTTTGCTGCAGCCGTACCGATGTCTATCACCCTGGTTGGCATCTGGTCACCACCCGAATCACTGTCTGCATTGAACCTGGTTGTCTGGATGTCTGTGTGTTTACTGCTTTATGAAACTGCCAGCACTGCCTTTTTTATTCCTCACGGGGCCCTGGGTCTGGAATTATCAGCCCACTATCATGAACGAACCCGGTTATTCGGTTACAGCCATATGATTGGTATATTCGGCGTAGCGGCAGGATTGGCTGCTCTGGAATTCATCAGCCAGGCCGAGGACAAACGCGAATCTGCCTACCAGCTGTCGATGCTGGCTGGCTGCGCCATCTCCGTGATGGTCCTGTGTACAACTTATTTCTTACCCGAGAAAGCAGAATTTCAGGGTCGAGGTACAATAAACCCTATGCAGTCCTTCAAGGGCGTATTCAAAAACCCGCATGCCCGGTTACTGTTCATTATCTATGGTATTGAAACGTTCGGTGGGGCAACCCTGGGCATACTAGCTGCTTATTCAGCCGAATATGTGGTCAAGATGAACAGTCTTGTGATGATCCTGGTTGTCTACCAGTTACCGACGTTTATTTTTGCGCCACTCTGGATTCGGTTATCAAGGGTATACGGCAAGCGAAACCTCTGGGTAGTAGCCACCTTACTTTCAGCTACCTTTTTTGGCGCATTGGTCTTTGCGGGAGAGCATGATGACCTGTACGTTTACATCTGCTGCTTCATGGCAGGCCTGGGTGGCGGGGCGGGCGCTGTGCTGGCACCGTCAATTCAGGCTGACATTATCGACTATGATGAATTCACCACCGGTAACCGAAATGAAGGTGCTTACCTGGCAGTCTGGAATCTTATCCGCAAAATTTCTGGCTCCATAACCGCATTTATTGTTGGCCTGTCCCTGCAGTACGCTGGTTTTGAACCCAATGTCGAACAAACCGACACAGCAAAAACGACTATTCAGGCACTGCTCTCTCTGATGCCGGCAGTATGCTATATCATAGGTGCCCTGCTGCTTTTCAGATTCACTTTCAATGAAAAAGAGCATGGCCTGGTTCGCGCACAATTAGACCGCAGATCGTCTGATCTGGCACAACCCCCTAATGGAAAGATTGACCATCAAGCCCCTGACTACTCGACCGGCCAGGCTCCCGACGCAATCACTGATGAAACTTAGGGGCTCAGCCCCGGCCCCATTGATGGGTGATCCATTACTTTAAGCTCACCAACGCCGCCTACACGCCTGGATCGATTACCCCGCTTTCCTGCATGCTTTTTGTTTCGCCGTTTTTTCATCTCTCGGCGATGTTCAGCCCTGGCTTGCTGACGCTCTTCGGGCGTCATGTTTTCCAGTTCCTGGCGTCGTTCGTTCCGCCTCTGCTGGCGTTCCGCTTTCGCTGCTTCACGTTCTTCCGCCGACATTGGGCGATGTTCAGCCCTGGCCTGCTGACGCTCTTCGGGCGTCATGTTTTCCAGTTCCTGGCGTCGTTCGTTCCACCTCTGCTGGCGTTCCGCTTTCGCTGCTTCACGTTCTTCCGCCGACATTGCCTGCCATTTCGCCCGACCAGCTGCACGCATTTCAGAACCCGCTTGTTGACCTGAGCCATGGGCTGTACGAGGTCCCTGCCTGTCATTTACATCCAATTCATCTGCATACAGGCCCATCGGCAGGCTTATAAGGCCAGAAATTAAAACCACATTTATTCCGATATTGTTTTGTATCATCGCTACTATTCCATCAATAATGAATGTAATTCTCTATACGGGCATCATACTAATATCAGTTGTTATCACAATAACCGCGTTCATTTTCAGTTCAGGTTAACAAACACCTGACCCGTCTATCAAACTGCCTTGCCAGGCTCAAACTGCCCTGCCAGGCTATAAAAACTTAACTCACCATCCTGCCTAACGTCATCACCCTGATTGCCATCGCTGAATCTGGTGCTTAACCTGGTCAAGTAATAAGCAGACCAAACCTGGCGCAGACATCTGGGCAAACTGGACCACACTGCTGCCGTGTGGCCACAACACCTTTCCCAAAATCAATGTCAAAGCCTAAAATAAATACACCCACCAACTTCTGGGGCAATCCTTCAGCTGCTAAACTTGGCGCCAATAATGAGTAGGGATACCCGGATGCAGCAAAAACAACTCGGCGATCTTTGGCCGGTCAGCATACTAACCCTTGGCGGAGGCGGCATAGGCCAGGTATGGGGACAAACAACTCAGGGTGAGGCCATCGCCACGGCTCGCCTTGCCGTTGACAAAGGCATCACTCTGCTCGACATGGCGCCTTCCTATGGTCGAGGCGAAGCTGAAACAGTGATCGGGAAAGCCTTTCAGGGGCTTCTGCCAGAACATGTCCATATCAACTCAAAATGCCTGCTGGGCACAGACTCTGCCGAACCAACAATGTCAAAGCTGGAGCATTCTATAAAACGCAGCCTGGCCGCTATGCAGATCGAGGCCATCGATCTGTTCTTCCTGCACTCTCAGATTATTCCTGATGACTACCTGTTTCCAGGCGATCTAGCCTTTAACCAAAAAAAATGGTCAGTCACCTGGAGTTGCTATGACCAAGTTGTAATCCCTGCATTTGAGGCCCTGAAAGCCAAAGGTATCATTAAAGCCTGGGGGATCACGGGTACCGGGCTGCCGCAAACCATCAAACAGGCGCTTGACCATTCGACCAAGCCAGCTGCAGTACAGGTAATCACCAACCTCCTTGATAGCGCAGGCGGCATCAGGCGCTTTGAAGCCCCGGCTGAGCCTCGTAATATTCTGGCGGCTGCAGCCGCCAATGAAGTAGGCATTCTTGGCATCCGAGCGGTTCAGGCCGGCGCCCTCTGCCAGCAAATGGACCGAAGCCTAGCCGCCGACCATCCTGACGCCAAGGACTATCAGAGAGCCGCCAGCTTTCGAGCGCTGTGTGCAAAGTGGACTGAAGACCCTGCTGTTATCGCTCACCGCTATGCCTTGGCAATGGCAGTGGACAGTGTCGTTTTAGGCGTCAAGAATCGCCAGGAATTAATGGCCTGTGTGCAGGGGGCAGAACTGGGCCCGCTTGACCAGCAACAGATCTCTGAAATCGATTCTCTGGACCTAATACAGCGGTAACAGATCTTTGGTCATCAGGAGGCAAAAAGCACTGCAAAAAATATCCGCTAACAAAAGAAGCCCGGGCATCTGCCTGGATTAACCGAGTGTCGCTCTGTTTCATTTACGAGCAGCGAGTTCTGCTTCGGTCCAGCCAACCAATTTCAACTGAGTGTCATTTAACGCTGGCACAGCCGGCCAGGTGTATCTTTGCCTATTCGCAACCGCTGTTATCTGCGGAAACTGATCAGCATTGATAAACCGATCACTCCAATTAGTAGTCGAAGTTTTCTTAGCGACGGCTGCTTTACGTCTGGAGATAACCGCTTCATTGGATCGAGATCTTGGCATCATACAAATCAGGCTGATTGCCCGTACCAGCTCATTGCCCGGAAATTCATGACCTGAACCGGGGCTACTGCAATGCACCGTTCGAGAGTCCCAGAGCAATAAATCTCCCGCTTCCATGTGGCAGGTTATGGGCTCATTATCCAAAAACAAGGGATCTTCCTTGGGAAACCTGAAGTGGTCAATGGATGGATCAATTCTAGCTAACCGCTCAGTATAAAGATCAGGGATTTCTGTAAACAGACGATGACTGCCTGGAACAATAACGTTACCGCCAGCGCTTTCACTGGTCGGCAGTAAATTAACCAGACCCTGAACACATTGCCGACCGGGCCGGCCAATCGGATGTTGATCGATATGCAGCCAACTGCTACCTAGATTGGTCTTCCAGGAAGGATCAACCGACCAGGGCCGCCATAGACTGACCCCATCAAAGCTGACCAGCAGATCGTCCGTACCCCATAATGCTGCAAACGACTTTTTTACCCCGGGAATGTCCCGGATAAACCATTGCGCCTGGCAGTGCCCAATCCCATAGCTTGGCAAGATCCCGCCATGGACTGCCGTTGGCCAGTTATCATCACCCCAGGTCCGACTATCGAGTCTGTCAATCCCTGTTTCCAACCCTTCCAGATAATCCCAAAGTCCGGCCAGCGCGTGTTGCGTCTGCTGCAGGTCCAGAGCGTTGGCAATCACAACATAACCATGCTCCTTCAAATAAGCGACACTATCAGGGCTACCGGGTTGCAGTCTCGGTACCCGCTCATATCTTATGCTAATGCTGCTATGTTGCTCGCTCATCCTGCCTCCCTGATACCCATGACCTGTCATTCAATACTACCAGAGTATCCAACCTAGATTGCTGACTGAACTCCAGCACGATCCTATTTCTTATCTTGACTCATCCCCGATAACTAAGGCAGTGATTGCCCGGATCCGGATAGCCCCATAGCTGCGCGCCATACCTGCGCTCCGCAACCGGATCAGCGCTACCAGGACAGCACCAATGACGGCTTAACGCCTGGATCAGCCGGCCTGTAACCGCTGCAGATGATCTATTACAAATTCCATACGGTCCTTACCCCAGTAAATCTCATTTTCAATCACCAGTGTCGGCGCGCCAAATACACCGTTGTCCAATCCCTGCTGGGTAGAGGCTCGTAACTGCGTTCCAATAGAATCACTGGTGAACAGATCATAGAATTCGTTTTCCGGTATTGCCAGAGCCTCGGCGATTTTCATAAGCCCGGCGTCGGTGGCTACACTACTATCGTTCTGCTCCCAATAGCGCTTGAAAACTTCTTCCATGAATGGGATTTCTTTTTGCCAGGTTCGCGATGCCAAAGCGCCGCGCAGTATTCTGCTGGTCTTGATTGGGAAAGTATCTGGAACTCGAAAAGGTAATTGGTACTTCTTTGCCCAGCGCATCAAATCGTCTCTTCGATTGCGCATTTTTGCCACCGGTTCATCCATCAGGACATAGTTCTGGCTTCTGAACACAAACCCCAGATTAAAAGGTTGTGGACAAATTTCAGCCTTAAACCTGGTAGCAATCGGCTTTAGCAAATGCCAGGCAAAATAGGTATTGGTACTACCCGGATCCCAGTAAAATTCTACCTTCATGATGACCCTCACGCTCGTAATAGACTGAGCATACACCTGAATGCAACGATTCAAACCAAGTAAATTTTCTGCCTTCGCTGCACGGCCTTACCGATTGCCACCGGACAACCACAAGACGAAAAACCAGAGTGTACGTTGTTAAGGCAATTACGATGTATTTACTAAGGTATCGACCTACCTGCCTCTTATATTGATCCGATAAATTCAAGTTAATCCTATCCCGGGCCTGTAACCATTGCTTCCACAAAAGATCAGAAAAACGCCTTGCGGCGCCCCCTCACTAACTCACCGTAGAAACGTCGCAGACCCGCGCTAATACCCGGGTGACGAGCAGGTTAACATCGCAACTACTCATATTGTGATATAACCTAGCAAGGACTAATTCACGGAAAACTGATGACCCCACCAAAAAATCAATTTTATGTCGCATAGATGTTATGTCGCATAGATGTTATGTCGCATAAATTTTTTTTGCATAGACTTAGGATGCAGCCATGACCATGTCAGAAATACTCAAACCAGCAAAACACCGCCAAACCCGCTACCAGGGAGCCCCCCTGCTGGACCCTCCTGAAGTACTCAAGATCCCTTCTGCTACCACCCATCCAGAAAAAGCCCGAGAAGACCTGGCCACCTATGGCCTGTGCTTACTCAAAGATGCGCTGACAGAAAAAGAAGTCAACAAGCTCCGCCAGGGCCTGGATAGACAGGCCCAGGCTGAGAGGGACCTAGCCGACCAGGCGCCGCCCGGCACATTGGCTGTGCAACAAAGCATCTCTAACATGGTTAATAAAGGCAAAATGTTTCTCAATCTGGTGGAACGACCCATTGTCGATGACCTGGCGGGGTTCCTACTGGGTAAGGACTTCCTCATTTCCAGCTTGACCGCCGGTGTATTCCATGGCCCGACTGCGGAGCCGCAGCAACTGCATCGCGACCAGGGGCAAGTGCCAGCGACCGCAGACTTTCCCGCCGCCTGCAACGTCTTCTGGCTGCTCGACGATTTCAGGCCTGAGCGTGGCAGTACCTACGTCGTTCCTGGCAGCCATCGCTGGCCAAGCGCATACCAGGTAGAACCACCACCACGCAGCCTGGCAAGTCAAATTGAAGCTGATGCGGGGACGCTATTCGTGTTTGACGGCCGTATCTGGCACGGTTATGGTGCTAACCTTGAAGGCCACCCAAGGCGACATCTTGCAAATTTCCTGTGCCTGCCTTGGATGCGCCAGCAAGAAAACTGGGGGGTCACTTGTTTGCAGGAAGTGCTCGAAGAAGCCAGCCCAAAATTAAAGCGGCGCCTGGGATTGCGTACCTATGGCACGCTGGGCATGATGAATGGTACCAGAACGCAGCTCACGCAACGCAGCCTTGGGAATTACGATGTTACTGTTCCTGATTACATTATAGGAGAACTGGGCCAGCTACATAAAACCAGAAGAGTTTCGCGAAAACCCGCTAACCATGAAACCGCCTCAGAAGAATCGCCATGACCGAAGATCTCTCCCGCAAACAAAAACGACAGTTTAAAAAAGATGGTTTTATCGTCATCAAAAACGCAGTTCCTGCTGCGCTGATTGACAGGGCAAAGGAAAAAATACTGGCGTCCCTGCCAGACAATGAACGCCGTTTACTGGCGCCGGCTGCGTTGGCAACCCACCCGGATATCATCAGTTTATTCTATGGCAGCTGCCTTGATGCCCTGTTACACAACCTGATGGGTCCTTTCCCGCCACTGATAAGCTGCCAGGTAGCAATGACGCCCCCTTTTGATCAACTCGGTGGCGAACCCGGTACGCACGTGGATGGGTCCTGGAGTGGCGATATACCTGATTCAGCCGATGAGATTGATTTAAAATTGGGTCGCCCCAAGCATGCCGTCGCCTATTTTGGGGAAAATGATGAAAAAAGAGGCACTAACGACGGCCAACTGTGGATAGACCCTGAGCGAAGAATCTCCACAGGTAGCTATACAGCACTAGTCGGGATCTGCCTGAGTGACCAAAGCATTCCCGGAAACGGCCAGTTCGCGGTACTCAAAGGCTTGCACGAAGAAGTCGAAGCCGCTTTCATAAAACAGCGAGACACTGGCAGCATCATTGGCCCGGAAGGCACGGGCTGGCCAAGAATGAAAATCAGCCGCCGAGGCGCCCCTTATATGAATGGCCTACCCGATGCCATACGTGCCCGCAAAGCTGACCTGGCGGCTGCGAACAAAAATATTGACGGCTGGCCCTGGCCTGAATTAACGCCTGTGTTGATGGAGCCCGGAGACGCCGTGCTGGCTTTACATAGCTGCCCCCATGCGCCCACCCCGAACCTGGGGCCCAATCCTCGTATCAACGTCTATTTCCGGGTTCGTCGGTTAAGACAAGGCAATCCTCACGAGGGCAGTAGAAGAGTCGGTCATGGGGTCAGTGACCACCCTGATCGGGGTTACTTTGGGCAATTTCTGGAATACCCGGATTCCTACGATCCCTGGCAGACATCCATTGACAAACTCTGCAATCATTGGGATGAGTGGGATGGCATGCAGGCAATTACCAAGAAACGCTCACAGACCAATTAACAATGCCGGGAATCAGCCTTCACTGCTGAGCGTTCGTTCTACCATCCTGGCAAAAAAGCTGGCGCCATAGACCAGTGCCCGATCATCAAAATCATAATCATGATTGTGCAGCGGATGACTATCCTGGCCATTCCCCAGGTTCAGGTAGCAGCCCGGCACCACTTCTGACATAAACGAGAAATCTTCCGAACCTGTACCTGGTTTTCCGCTCCTGTAAACGTTTTCCTCGCCTACCAGATCGTCGCATACAGCAGCTGCCAGTTCAGATGCTGCAGGATCGTTCACGACTGGATGAAAAATAATACGGAAATCAATCTCCGCCGAGGCCCCGTGAGCAACGCAGATACCATCGACAATCTGGTTCATTCGAGTTTCAATACGGTCCATGACCTGCATGGATAAGGTCCTGACGGTACCTGCCAACCTAGCTGAAGCCGGGATGACATTATAAGCATCACCGCCGTGGACCTGGGTAATCGAAACAACGGCTGTTTCTGTGGGCGGTGTATTTCTCGAGACAATCGACTGTAATGCAGCAATCAGCTGACCCGCCACGAAAATGGGATCAACACCCTGATCAGGAAATGCGCCATGAGCACCTTTCCCGGTAATAGTAATATCAAAGAAAGCGCCGGCTGCTGTTCTTATGCCGGCAACTGCCGCGAATTTCCCGACTGGCAATCCAGGCGCATTATGCATGGCATATAGATTGTCGCAGGGAAACTGCTCAAACAAACCATCTTCGATCATCGCCTTTGCACCACCAATGCCTTCTTCGGCAGGCTGGAAGATAAAATTCACTTGACCGCGAAAGTTCTGCGATTCAGAAAGATACTTTGCTGCAGCTAACAACATGGTGGTATGCCCGTCATGACCACAGGCATGCATGCGGCCCTCATGAGTAGACCTATGATCAAAAGTATTCCGTTCGTTAATGGGCAGTGCATCCATATCAGCGCGCAAACCAACGGCTTTTGTCTCATTGCCGACCTTAAGAACACCCACAACCCCCGTTTTCCCTATCCCCGTGTGCACCTGGATGCCAAACTCAGCGAGTTTTTTTGCTACAAATGCAGCCGTTCGATTTTCTTCAAAACCCAGTTCAGGATGGGCATGTATATCGCGACGCCAACTGGTCAATTCGGCTTCCATGGTTACTATTTCTTTAACAAGCGTCATTGTTCCTCCTTACGAGTATTTAATTGCGGCATCGATCCCAGACATACCAGATGAAAACAAATTTATTCACCACGCTGTTCTGCAGCTACCACTCAACATTCTACGACATTAACGGCTAAGCCACCCCGTGACGTTTCCTTATATTTAGTTTTCATATCCTTGCCTGTCTGATGCATGGTTTTAATCACCCTATCCAGGGATACATAGTGATGCCCGTCACCCAATAACGCCATACGTGCAGCATTTACTGCCTTCACTGCACCCATGGCATTTCGTTCTATGCAGGGTATCTGTACCAGCCCGCCCACCGGATCACAGGTTAATCCAAGATTGTGCTCCATACCTATTTCAGCGGCATTTTCAACCTGCCGTGGTGTCCCACCGAGCAATTCGGTCAGTGCCCCGGCAGCCATGGAGCAGGCAACACCCACTTCACCCTGACAGCCAACCTCAGCACCCGAAAGCGACGCATTTTTTTTATAGAGTAGACCAATTGCCCCGGCGACCAGCAGGAAGCGATCTATTTCGGTATCATCCGCGCCTTTTACGAAACGACAGTAATAGTGTGCCACCGCCGGGATAATGCCCGCTGCCCCATTCGTCGGAGCAGTAACTACCCGGCCACCGCCTGCATTCTCCTCGTTGACTGCCAGAGCATAAAGGTTGATCCAATCCATAGCGGCCAGGGCATCAGGCTTATGCTCAACAGATATCAAATGTTTGTAGAGTGCAGGCGCTCGCCTTTGCACACCCAGCCTGCCTGGTAGAAGCCCATCAGCCCTGCAGCCGCTGCTGACACAATCCTGCATAGCCCGCCAGATCTTTGCCAGACCTGAAAGAGTTGCTTGCTCACTTCGCCAAACAGCTTCGTTAGCCAGCATCAGTTGACTAACTGACAAGCCTGTCTGTTCACACAAATCAAGTAACTGTTCAGCATTTTCGAAGGGATAACGGATCAGCGAAGCCTCAGGCACGATACGGATCACATCCAGATCGGTCTGCTCGACAACGAACCCACCACCCACTGAGTAATAAGTTTTGCTGATGATTAAAGCGCCGTTTCGATCAAAGGCAGACATCACCATGCCATTAGGGTGCCCTGGCAGCGATTTCTTCTTCCTGAATAGAATATCGCGTTGTTCAACAAAGGCGATGGGGTCGAAACCTTGCAGACAGATTTCCTGGCTTGTTCGAATCTGCTCAATGAAACCCTCGACATTAACCGGATCAAGCGTGTCTGGCGCCTCGCCACGTAATCCCAGCATGACTGCACGATGCGTACCGTGGCCCTTACCCGTTGCTGCAAGTGAGCCATACAATTCAGTCACAATTCGCCCGAGGCTAACGCTTGAGTGTTCAGATCCAAGCAGGCCAGCAAAGGTTGCAGCCGCTTTCATAGGACCGATGGTATGGGAACTAGACGGGCCAATGCCAATCTTAAAAAGTTCAAATATACTGGTCGCCATAGTTGTGTCTTCTAATCGAACCGAATCCTTAATTGCATCATAAGCCCCTGACAAAAGCTATTGATGAAAAATTGGTACCCGCCGCATATTGTCAGCCATTTTAACCTCTGCCCAGGGATCTGCATGTGCTTGCATGCCATTAACATCTTTTATTGACAGAGAAACTCGCCATGCCAAATTTCACCGATCAGCGGGGTGATTATGCAAATGTAATCCTCGCTAAATCAGCTTCAGAGTTCGCAGCCTTCTAAACCCTGGATCACTACATGCAGGACATAACCGCCAGCCAATGTCAGTACATTACATCAGAATCCAGACCACGAGGAATTCTCTTATCCTGATCAAAAAAGGGTAAAGCAGTCAGGTGACCTTTTATCTGCCCTCCAATCTGGAGGGCACCCACTGCTGTAGACGAGGTCAACGACTGGCTCAATCTGACAAAGCCGATACCTGTCTTTAATTGTGGCGAATACGCCCCGGCAGTAATACAGCCAACAACTTTTTCGTCTAAGAATACTTTATCTCCACGTTGGGGTATGCCACCGTCAGTGGTTATTCCGGTGAGACGAAGTTGATCTCTGGGTGAATCCATGAGCGCGGATTTACCTACAAATTCTGGCTTGGCGAAGTCCACCAAACGACCGAACCCAATATCAAATGGCGTCAAACCCGCATCGATATCAGTTCCATAGTCGAATATTCCGGCTTCCAGCCGCCTGATATGCATGGAGCCTATATCCGATGCCAGCAACCCGAACTCCTTTCCTGATTCAAGTAAATAAGCCCACAAGCCTTCACCATCGAAATTTGCGCCTAGCGAATAGATTTCAAAACCAAGTTCCCCAGTCCATCCAGAGCGCGATATCAAAACCTGTTGACCGTTTACCTGGGTCTGCATCACCGAATAATATGGAAACTCACTTTTTACAATACCGCATATTTTTTCCAGGATTCCTAGAGAATTCGGTCCCTGAATCTGCAATACCCAGGAATCAATATCTTCAATTTTGACGTTATAACCCTGACTCTGTGCCACCAACCAGGGGGAAAACTCTCCATCTGCCTGAACGTAAACAAAATCATCATCACCAACATGCATTAACACGCCATCCATGATAATGCCTCCGGCCTGGTTACAGGCAAACGCGTAGCCCGCCCTACCTAAACGAATTTTTTCAATATCGCGCGTAAAGACCTTGTTCAAGAATGCTTTGCTATCCTCTCCAGAAATACGAAGTGGCGTCTCGGGAACATCATAGAGGCAAGCTTTGCTGCGCAGATGGCGATAATGCTCAAAAGGGTCAATGCCAGTTGTTAACGGATACAGCCTACGATTGTAAACACCATAAACAACCTGTGAGTGGTGATAGCAATTAAAAAAAGGTGAGCGTCTAAATCGCTTCTCTGAAATTCTCAGTACATTTTCCACTCCGAGTACCCTCCTGTGTCTGCGTGCCTTTCTGCCAGGCAGCGGTATTCCATACCTGCTGTTCTCTTGATATTCCTGCCGTTCCCTCGGTATTAATGGCGTCAGTAAAGCAACTTAAATGCGCGGACCTGCCATATCAAGAAAAACCGTCTGCATAAGCTTGCTCAAAAAGGCTCTTCCAGTTGGATATCGCGGCCTCGATAGCGGGGTAATCTTAACTTGTACTGTCTCGATTGAAGCCCACCGAAGGCTTGCCAAGAGCGCGAAACCATGGTTAATTCGCACTCTATTGAAGCCTGGAATCAGGCCCTTGGCAATTTCCCAAACGGCATTAGAAAAACATGACTCTTGATTTAGTACCGACCATCGATTTAGCGCAGGCTGAACAAGGCCTGAGCGAATTACTGCCTCTTGATACTGCCTGCCGGGACCACGGATTCTTCCTGCTGAAAAACCATGGCATACAGGATGTGGTTGATGACATGTGGGCGGCAGGCGAAGAATTCTTTGGCCAGTCTACAATTGCAAAAAGAAAAATCATGCGCACCCAGACCCAACCGCTGGGATACTACGATAAAGAATTAACCAAGCAGCAACGGGACCTCAAAGAGGTGTTTGATTTTATGAAACCAAGAGCGGGCCATACGGATATCAACCAATGGCCGGACAGCACGTCTTTCCAGGAGGTAATGATTCGTTTTTTTGATGCTTCCAGCACTGTCGCTGAACGAACTCTGACGCTTCTCTACAAGGCCATCACGGGTCGACAAATCGATAACTCAGAGCTACCTGCTGGTGATCCTCGTACCAGTACGGTAAGACTAAATTATTACCCCCTGTCAGATCCTCTTACCATCTCTGAGCAAACTGCTACCACGCCGCTGGGCGCACAGGCCCTGGGACAGCACACTGACCCAGGAGTACTAACGCTGCTATTGCAGGATGATACCGGCGGGCTGCAGACCTACTCAGAAAAAAAAGGCTGGATTGATATACAACCCCGCCCGGGCAGCATCGTTGTCAACCTGGGCGATGCAATGCAGGTCTGGTCTAACGACACCTACAAGGCGGCACTTCATCGTGTGCGACCTGTGCACAAAAAAGCTCGATTCAGCACACCTTATTTCTTCAACCCAGGAAATGAAGCGGTACTAAAGCCCCTCACCCAACTGTCAGATGGTCCCGCTGTTTACCGAAGTTTCAAATGGCGGGACTATATAAAAGCAAGAGTGGAAGATAATTATTCGGACCTGGGTGACGATGATATTCAGATCGATCGGTTTCGCCTTCAGCCTTAGATTCCTGCATAGCTGATCTTCTATTGAGACGGCCCTCATCACACTAATGCTAATTTGAATTCCGGGCGTGTCTTAACCACTGACCAAGGCTCGCAGCATTGGAGTGCTTGTCAAAAAAATCCTGTGTATACTGGTTTCTGTTCGCCCGGAACACTTGCTGTTACCGGCCATAAAACTATCCAGTGCAGGTCCACTTACCTATGGCAGAGAACGCCACCGGCTCATATAAAGCAGCTTTTGTCCAAGTTCAGGAAATGATTCAAGCTCGGCAATTTGAGCCAGCGCTATCTCAGATTAAGGCCATATTGGAGGTGTTCCCAAAAGATGCCAAAATGAATTTTCTGAAAGCCAGTGTTTTCAGAAATCTGGGCCGCCATACCGAAGCCCTGGCACTCCTGCTGAAACTTTCCAAAGCGACCGATGGCGGAGGTCTGGTCCATCAGGAACTTGGATTCACCTACTTCGCCCTGCAGCGCATTGATCAGGCCGTTGCCGCCCTACGCAAAGCGGTGGAAATCAACCCCAAGCTGACCAGTACCTGGCAACTCCTCGGCGAATTGTTGTACCAGGAAGACAACGAAGAAGCAGCCGAGAATGCCTTTCATAACCAGATCACCTACAGCCACCGCCACCCTGGCATCCTTAAAGCAGTCTCACTGGTCAACCAGGAACGTTACGGGATGGCCGAGGGCATCTGTAAAGACTATCTGCAACGCTACCCAGACGATGTTACTGTGCTGCGCCTATTGGCCGAGATAGGGATCAAACTGGGCATTCGCCATGACCCTGAACTATTACTGGAACACTGTCTAAAACTCGCTCCAGATTACCATTTAGCAAGAAATACTTATGCCAATGCGTTAAGCAAAGCACAGAAGTACGATCAAGCCTTACAGGAAATCAACCACCTTGAAAAAGTAGACCCGGAGAATCTGTCGCACCGCGTGCTGGCGGCCTCGGTGCAAGTGATGATTGGCGATTACGAAGCGGCAGCAAAAAGATATGCTGACCTCGTAAAACGAGTGCCAAATTACGCACAACTGCATACCAGCTATGGACATGCCCTGAAAACCCTGGGTAGAAGAAGCCAGGCGATTACCGCCTATCGTAAGGCCATCAAGGTGCGGGCGGAACTGGGTGAGGCTTATTGGAGTCTGGCCAATCTGAAAACCTTCGAATTTGAGCCGGCAGACATTCAACAAATGAGAGCTGTTATTGCCGGGGATAACTATTCACTGCGAGACCTCATTCATCTGTGTTTTGCTCTAGGCAAGGCACTGGAGGACAACGCCCAGTATGATGAATCGTTCGAATATTATTCAAAGGGCAATGAGGCCAAGAATAAGCAGGAATATTACCTCAGCGACAACACCAGCTCAGAAACAAAGGCCCTGACTGAAACCTGCAGCCGTAAACTGTTCTCCGATAAAAAAGGATTCGGGCTGCAGGCAGCGGACCCCATCTTTATCGTTGGTTTGCCCCGATCCGGTTCAACCCTGCTGGAGCAGATCCTCGCCAGTCATAGCCAGGTAGATGGCACATCAGAACTGCGCGAGATGATATCAATTGCTCGCCGGCTTGGCGGCAAACGCAATCGAGATGATGTCTCCCGATATCCGGACATACTATGGGAGCTGACTAAGCAGCAATGCCACGAGTTGGGCAGCGAGTATCTTGAGCGCACGCGGATCCAGCGCCAGAATGCACCCTTCTTTATCGATAAGATGCCAAATAACTTCCAGCATGTGGGCTTGATTAACCTGCTTTTACCCAACGCTAAAATAATCGATGCGCGCAGACACCCCATGGCTACCTGCTTTAGTGGATTCAAGCAACTCTTTGCTGCCGGCCAGCCGTTTACTTACAGTCAACCAGACCTGGCCAGATATTACAGAGACTATGCCCGCCTTATGGATCACTGGGACCAGGTTTTGCCTGGCAGGGTACTCAGGGTAAATTACGAGAATGTCGTTGCCAATACCCAACACGAAGTTCGAAGACTGCTCGACTACTGCCAATTACCCTTCGAAGACGCATGCCTGGCTTTTCACAATACCCAACGTCCCATCAGAACCGCCAGCTCAGAACAGGTCAGGCAACCGATTTATACGCAGGGGCTCGAGCAATGGCGTAATTTTTCACATCACCTCGGTCCCCTTCAGAGCGAACTCGGCGATCTGATCAAGCAATATGAACAGCAGATAGACGGCCCTTATCAAGCAAACCCAAACATCTGAGCGTTACCAGTAGGCTGCTGACCTGACTGAAAATACAGGCGCTGATTCATCCTGGCATCTTGAATACCTTGCCCGGCACTGGATAAATTGCTGGAAAAACAGTATAAATGGGCTTTGCAGAAATGCATGCAAAGCAGCCCAGTAAAAGCAAGTGACAGCAAACAAGTAACAGCAAGTAAAGGAAGAAGCATGGCCCATCATTTTATTAGCAAACCAGCGCAATTCAAATTAAAGCCCATAGCACTCGCAGTTGCTTTGGGAACCACTGCCGGTTACACCAGTGCCGCGGAACCACTGGCATTGGAGGAAGTTGTGGTCACCGCACAAAAACGTGACCAAAGCGCTCAAGATGTGCCTATCAGCATAGGTGTACTCGGCAGCGAACAACTGGATAACAATGGCGTCGGTGACCTGGAGGATTTTGCCCAGTTGTTACCTTCCATGAACTATGTGACGCTCGGGCCAGGTACTGGCAACGTCTATATGAGAGGAATTTCCAGTGGTGGCGAGAGCATTCTTGGTTCTAACCCCAATGTCTCTGTCTATATGGACGAGCAACCCGTCACCTCAACCGGTTTTTTCTTGAATCCACATATTTACGATGTCAGCCGAATAGAAACGCTGGCTGGACCGCAGGGAACGCTGTTCGGTGCAAATGCCCAGGCAGGCGCCATCAGGATTATAACCAACCAACCTGAAGTCGGTGTTTTTGAGGGGGGCATTGATGTTGAAGTCAACAGTGTCACAAAGGGCAGTGACGGTCACCTGTTTGAAGGATTCGTCAACATCCCGCTGGGTGAAAGTGCAGCAATACGCATGGTAGCTTGGAGCAAGGATGAAGCCGGATTTATCGATAATGTCGAAGGTTCCCATACCATCGACTATCAATATATCAGAGATGGCCTTGACCCGGTGACTCAGGCCGACTTAATAGCCAAGGCAGCTGATATCACCCTGACTAATGAAACGCTGGCCGAAAAAGATTTTAATACCGCAGAAACAACCGGAATGCGCACAAAGCTAGCAGTTGATTTAGGTGAAAACTGGACCATAACAGCCGGTGTCATGCGCCAGGAATTAGAGTCTAACGGTGTATGGGATCATGACCCTGAAGATGTAGGCGATCTCGAAGTGATGCGTTTCGAAGCTGACACCCGGTCTGACGACTGGACCCAGTTATCCCTGGTAGTCGAAGGCAAAATCGGTGACATGACGCTGACCTATGCAACCTCAGATCTAGAACGAGAAGCCTATTTTGATACCGACTACTCCCTATACTCTGATGCCACTTTGTCACCAGGATATGTGTCATCTTACTATTCCTGTTACGTATCTTATTTTGGCGATTGCGTCGATCCAACTATCAAGTTTACCGGTGACATGGAATATGGGCGGAAAAACCACGAACTTCGCCTAGTATCGGGCCAGGATTCCAGACTTCGCTGGCTGGTCGGTGTTTTTTATGAAGAAGCCTTTCATGATTTTGATCTGGAATGGCACGTACTGGGATTAGCCGAACTGACGACCGATGTGACGGGCCGGTTCACACCCGCGGCACTTGAAGAGCCAGACATATACTGGACCACTGATCAATACAGATCCAATGAAGAAACCGCCTATTTTGGGGAAGTCACTTTTGATATAACTGACTCGGTTTCCATGGCCTATAGTGCTCGCTACTTTGATTATGACTCTCAGCTAATCGGCTTTTCCGGCACCATCTGGTGGCCGTCACGCTATGGACCCAGGACCGAGGATCACAATACAGACCTGCAGACCAATGACTCTGACAGTGTTAGTAAACTCAACGTGACTTACACTGTTAACAATGATGTCATGGTTTACGGCAGTTGGTCAGAAGGCTATCGCCCCGGCGGCCTGAACAGAGTCTACAACACGGTGGTCGGCGGCACTTATGATCCTGATTTCCTGACCAGCTATGAAGCAGGAATCAAGACCACCCTGATGGATGGGCGGCTGCGATTTAACGCCGCAGTGTACACTCAGGAATGGGATAACTTTCAACTATCGAAGATAGATTATTCGGTGTCAGTATTAACGCTAACCGATAATGTGGGCAATGCCACCAGCGATGGTTTTGAGATTGACGGATCCTTTCTGATCAATGAAAACTGGGATATCAATTTTGGCTTATCTTATATCCAGGCAGAATTATCCGAAAGCTATTGGCTGAATGCAGCCAACGAAGGCGTCACAGACCCAGAAGCGCCCGCTGGAATCGAGCTACCCAGAGTCCCTGAACTGAAATGGAGTGTTACCTCCCGTTATAATTTTGAGCTGCTAGGCTTGGACGCGTTTATACAGGGCGCTTTCACCCATACCGGTGAGTCCTATAACCTACTATATGGAACGTCATCTACTCGAACTCGGGATCTGCAGGATCCTTACCAGATCCTGAACCTGGCCTTGGGCGTCGAGCAAGAGGGCTGGGCTGCTGAGTTCTACATTAAAAACGTTACAGATGAACGCGGTGAGGTATTCATCAATGGCGCCAGTTACGATAAACGGGTAACCATTAACCGGCCTCGCACCATGGGACTTCGCTTGAAGAAGAAATTTTAAGAACAAAGCTCCACCATTGAAAAAGGCGCCTTTAGGCGCCTTTTTTTATAGGTTGGCTTAATCCAGCATAGATGACAGCGCGCTGTGCGTCATAACCTTGTCTGGTCGCATAATGGGATATGCGGCTAATCTATTACCCACCTTATCAACCCCGCCAAACACGCTGAATCACTACGAAGCCAGTGACCTGGTTTCTGGCCACCACGGCCCTTTACCAACACCAACGAGTGCCGCTGCGCAAAAGCAGCAACTCCCGGCTATCATCATCCAGGTAGACCACCCCCACTGTTCCACAATCCTGGGTAGACCGAGATTCAGAAATAATCCTGCAACTGGAGATAAGGTAGCAGTGATTCCGAACGCTCTACCAACACCAAAAGGGCTTATGCTTTCCGCCGTTTCAGAGTAGATGGCACACCAGGCCGGATAGATGAACCCTGCAAAAAAACCAGTAAGTGACCAGACCAGAATAAGCAGCGCCTCACTGGTATCTACCGGCAAATTGGCGCCGACCATAAAACAGGCTCCCGTTGAGACACCCCCGAACGCAGTAATGCTCTTGCGAACCAGTAAGCGATCTGACAACCAGCCAGAAATAAATACACTCAAGGTAAAAACAATCCAGAAGTACGAGGTCACGCCCGCTGCACGAGCCGGTTCCAGGTGGTGATGTTGGGCCAGAAAAGTAGGCACATAGCCCGATACAGTGACATAAGTTAGCGCCCAGAACACAATAACCAGAGAAAGCAACCACAATCTGGGGCTGCGATAAACCAAACTACCGTCTTGGTAAGCAGACTCAATTTGCTGATCGGCAATGTCCGGGGTCGAAGTATCTTGGCGAGAATCAAGAATCTGTCCTCTTACCCGCAAACTTAGATCGCGATAAAAAACGTAGATAATCAAGGCGGTGATTCCAGCAAGCCCGGCTGCTATCCAGTACTGCGAGCGCCATCCAGGCCAGATAGGTAAAGTCTGTGCCGCCACCAGTGTTGACATCAACGCGCCAATGGTAAAAGCCAGTGATACCCATGAATAAACCATGGCCCTACCCATTCTCGGAGTCAAATCCCGAGACGCCGCATGCACCGCTGGATTCATTCCTGCCATCATGAAGCCACCCGCCGCAAATAAAAAAGCGAGCGTCCAGAAACTCTCGGTCAGCGCGCCAAATACTGAAATGATCGCATAAGCAAAAACCGGCCAGATCATCAGCGGCCTTCTACCAAACCGATCTGCTATACGGCTCAAAATCACCGCGCCTGCGCTATAGACGAGACCAGCAATTGCGGCAACCTGGCCCCATTCAACAAGCGATTTATCAAAATCAGCCAGTATATAAACCAGCACCGGACCGTTTTTCAACGCTTCATACTGTTCAACCGCCCAACCCAATACAATTAATGCCAGCAACCACCAGCGCAGCCCACCCGAAGGCATAAAATCAATCTCACGATGGGCCAGGTAATCAAAAAAAGATCGATTTTTCACGGCAATCCCTCAACTTTTGAATTCGAGCTATTTGACTGAGAGGCATTTACAGCATTATCGCGAATTCTCATTCCAGTATGTATTAATCCCCATATGCGCCCGTTTGCTAAAAACCATAACCTGAACCCTTGTCACCTGGAGGCAACCAGTCGACGTACTTCGGCGAGTCGCTCGGTAGACTGCAGTGCCTTGGTCTGTTCAGGGTGTAGGTTCCTGATAATGACATCAGTAAATCCCGCCTCCTCCAATTCCAGCAAGGCAGAAGCAATAGCACCTGCCTCACCAATCAATAGTGACTCCGGTGTTATGCCACGATAGTTCGATTTTATTGATGCCGCCCTGGCTTGCGCTGCGTCCCTTGCTGATTCAGCCACATAAATATCTCTCCGTAATGCCAGGGTCTCCGGCTGTTTCTTACCATGGCGGTTAAGTGCCTGTTGATATACGTCTAACTTGAGCTGCAATTCATTGAAATTTAATCCTGGATCAGCAAGCCAGGCATCACCCAGTCGCGCCGCCCGGTCGAGTGCTTTATCCGCACTGGCACCAATCCAGACATCTATAGAAGCCGGCGGCAGTGGCGAAATTCGGGCGTTTTTTATTTTCCATACGCCTTCGGACGTCACCGTCTCACCCCGCCACAACCTCTTCATAATGGCCAATGACGCTTCAAAGCGCTTAACCCGTGAATTCAAACTCGCCCCCATACCTTGAAACTGTGAACGGCCTGCCCCCAGAGCACATTGCATTATCAGCCTGCCTTTTGATAAACAGGCCAAGCTCGCCAGTTGCTCAGCAGCCAACACAGGATTCCACAACGGCAGCAATAACAATACCCCCGCCGGTCGATCGCTCCACTCTGCCAGTAGCCGTCCCAGCATTGGCACGTTCTGGTAATAAGGCGTAGGTGTGATGTGGTGATCCCCCAGGAACAATGAATCCAATTCTGCATCACGAGCCACGCGTGTGCGTTCGATCATAAATCGGGCACCTTCAACTACGTCTCTGGATTGGTAAGAACTGCTAACTGATATTCCTACTTTCAAATAAAAGTACTCCCCTACGCTTTTCACTCAGATTAAACACAACCCTTCCGCAAAGCTTATAGGGGTTAAGGCCTCGACTCCATCTTCAGCTTATTAAAGTCATGAACAACCTACTGTAATTCTCCGCCTTTTAACCCAATCGCCTAAGCCAAGCCAGGTAGAGATAAGTTCTTTAACCTCTCCTTGCAGCGCACCTTCCCCAATTACGGCCTGGCTGCCTGCCAGGCCGCGCCACATTATACCAACTATCTGATTTGTCGAGATTAGCATCTAGGTGTAGGCTAGAGGAAATTAACGATAAGGCGCAGCGATGAAATTTGGAGTCTTCTACGAACATCAACTCCCCAGGCCCTGGACCGCCAATAGCGAGCACCAGCTACTGAAACAATCACTGGATCAAATAGCCCTGGCTGACGATTTAGGCTACGACTATGCATGGGAGGTAGAACATCACTTCCTTGAAGAATACTCGCATTCCTCTGCTCCGGAAGTTTTCCTGGCCGCCGCAAGCCAGCGAACCAAAAACATAAGACTGGGCCACGGCATCATCCAGATGACAACGAACCACCCGGCCAGGGTTGCTGAGAAAGTATCAACCTTGGACCTTATATCGGACGGGCGAGTTGAATTCGGCTTAGGCGAGGGTAGCTCTGTTACAGAACTGCACCCCTTTAATCTGCGCTTCAGAGACAAACGTGATGTCTGGGAAGATGCTGTCAAATGCGTATTACCCATGTTCTACAATCATGCCTGGGAATATGATGGCGAATTCTTTCAATTTCCGCTCCGCGCAGTGATTCCAAAACCCCTGCAATCCCCGCATCCTCCCCTCTGGGTGGCCTGCTCGCAATTAGATACCATCCGTTACGCGGCCCACCGAGGCATGGGCGCGCTTTCGTTTAAGTTTGT
This sequence comes from Gammaproteobacteria bacterium, assembly GCA_012960535.1. Classification (GTDB taxonomy): domain Bacteria; phylum Pseudomonadota; class Gammaproteobacteria; order Pseudomonadales; family Azotimanducaceae; genus UBA9926. Next base: position 59,786 of record DUBB01000014.1, on the reverse strand, counting down.
TGACATAGAGGCATCCCGCGCCTGGGTTAATGCTTACTACAATACCTTCACCCGGCATCAGGAAAAACTATGTGACTATCAGGCGAATCCGAACATTGCTGTCGTCTCCGGATTCATGTGCTGTGAGACGGACGAGGAGGCCTGGCAGAAGGCGGATGGCTGGACTTTCTTCCAGTTTGCGTTACAACTCTATAACAAGGAAGGTCCCTTCAAACCTGGTACTGTCAACTTCTGGGAACGATACCAGGAATGGAAACAGACGCCTGCGGGTCAAAAACGTTCGGGTAGCGAGCTGATTGGCTCACCAGAGACTATCAGGAGTAAACTCCTTGAGCTAGAAGCAGCCAATGTTGATCAGGTCATTCTCCTCAACCAGGCCGGTAAGAACACCCACGAAGATATTTGTTCAAGTCTACAGCTGTTTGCTGAACAGCTGATGCCGGAGTTCCATGAACGCGAGGCCGAACACCAGCAGTGGAAGCAAGCAGTACTCAATGGAGAACTGGAACTGGAAGATATTGATACCACACCCTTTAATTTCAAGGCCAGAGGCGCGCCAACGCAGGTGTCAGCTAAGGAAGAACGCAATCGTAATATGATCTCTGGAAGCGTCGGCAGGCCCCAGAGCGAAAAATCAGTTTCGTAACAGTCTGGCGCCCTTTGAAATAAATCTGGCAGGGAATCACCTGGATCAGTTCAGGCCGGCAGTAAAACGGCCGGCCCGATGAACCGGGGCTCAACAACCTGGCCCTGAGCCAAGTTGTACAAGCATCGATCGTTTTTCGGTAGCAGTTTTAGGTAATTGTTATAGGTAAAAAGAACGAACACTAGCAGAGGCAGTCCAAACGACAATGGTGCCAGACAGGAAAGGCAAATGAAAAAAATAATCCAGCAACTGGTCATTGTTATAGCCATGGTAATACTGGCACAGCAACAGCAAGCGGAAGCCCTCAAACAAACCACCCATAGCTGGCTAACAGACAGCATGTTTGTTGATGCAGATAGCGATGCTTTCAACCCCGGAATTGCAACGGGTGAAGACTTCCCTCTGCTGATGGCTGTGTATCAAGGACGGACTGTTTCTGACCTGCAGTCGTTTATGGGTGACAAAGGTATGATCTTCATTGCCAGCCGATCGGTGGATTGGTGACCCTATTGCATGAAGCAGCTGGTCCAGCTGCATGAAAATTCTGAGTTGTTTTCCAAAGCGGGCATCTCCATTGTGGCCCTGACTTATGATGCGCCGGAACTGCAGCAGGTATTCATCGACAGGCACGAGATAAGTTACCCTTTACTGTCAGACATTGATGCCAAAAGTGTCATTTCTCTGGATATACTAAACACCAATTACCAACCTGGACAATCCTCTTATGGCATACCCTATCCCGGCGTATTTGTCGTTAACAGGGCCATGAAAGTCGTTGGCAAGATCTTCATTGAACCCTATCAGACCCGGGTCCATGCCCTGGGTGTACTCTCCTTTGCTGAATCCCAACTCCAGTAGCTTCTCTGTGAAAATACGGATTTAGCGAATCCTTCCTGCAAAGGTTAACTATTTATCAATTTCTAAGGATATGCTACGGTTATTTACCAAACTCATATAACCGACCAATCTCTCGATTATGGACCAAGCTGAACAGATAAGATGTATGAAACTGCTAATGCATCGACTGGACCTGGGCATTAATGTTGATGCTGGTGGCGCTGTGGTCAACCCTGTTGAGGCGTACACCTGCGCCAAACGTGCTGCCGATGAATGGCGACTGATGTTCCAGTTCTACCCACAGGTCATGGGTTTATCGGCTGACCTGCCTGAGCCTGGTTCATTTATAACTTCAACCGAATTGGGCAAGCCACTATTGCTAACCCGAGACAAAGATGGCTTGTTTCAGGCATTTCTCAACGTCTGTACTCACCGTGGCACAGTTCTGGTGCAGGAAGAACGAGGCAAAAAATTTTCATTTAATTGCCCGTTTCATGGCTGGGGCTTCAGTAATAGTGGCGATCTGGTATCGGTCCCCAAGGAGAATCATTTTGGCCCGGTGGAGAAGCCTTGCTATAACCTGGTAAGACTTACGGCCCAAGAAAAACATGGCCTTCTCTGGGTGCATCCTGAGCCCGGTCAGACATTTGACCTGGATGCCCTACTGGGGGATCTGGGTGATGAATTAGATTCCTGGGGATTCGGCAAACTCAGCTTTGGTGCCCTGGAGACCTACCAGACACCGATGAACTGGAAGCTCGCCATTGACACCTTTGGTGAAACCTACCACTTTCCAGTCTTGCACAAAGACACGCTCGGTCAGAATGTCTACGGCAACGTGCAGTGCTATGATATTTTCGAGAACAATCACCGTATGCTGCTTTGCTCCAAGGCAATTGATCTGTTTCGTGACCTGCCTGAAGAGGAATGGGACCTGTTAGCAGCCACTATTCCTGTCTACTACCTGTTTCCAAACATCCAGCTTATACCCAGCGGGAGAATACCCGGCAGGCCAAAAGGGGAGATGTCTGGCGCAACCCTGGTAAGGGTATACCCCAATAAAGACAACCCGCATGAATCATTTTCACAGGTGTCGTTTTATACCAACACGGAAATTCCGCAGGATTTTCGAGAAGGCATTAGCGACAGACTGGCTGGTTTCAGTGAAATTATCAGAGATGAGGATTACAAAGCGGCCGCCACCTGTCATGCAGGCGCGACCTCGGGTGCTTTACAACACTTCACCTTCGGCCGTAACGAACCTGCCTTGCATCACTACCACAATACCTACAATCGTGTGTTAGGGCTGGACCCGCTGCAATCCATCAGTAATTAACCGGCCTTACCAGAGCCCGTTTAGCGCAGCATGCGCTGTTGCATTTACCCACCGATCGGGCATCAATAATGGAAATTATCATGCTTGCCATGCGGAATTTTTGGGAACCGGGGATCAGCCTGCCAGGGAATGACATCGGCACTCTGTACGAGCCAATCCTGGACCCGGGTTTGCATATCCAGCGCAACCGACTGTAGCTCGCTTGAATCAATCCTGTTTATAGTCTCGTTCGGGTCGATAGCCCTGTCATATAACTCGTTGTTCTCATATAACCTGTAAACAAAAGTATATTGCTGATCGCGCAATGCTATGGTTTTACCCACCAGTTCCGGATGCTCATGCTGTAAATTGGCTTTATTGGCATATTCACCACTCGATATCTCTAGCAAACCCAGCTCATCCAGGCTAAACCCGCCTTCAGAAAAAGCTTGATCTCGGACAATTGCCTGCGGATTCAACAGGGCTGGCGTGAGCGAACGACCGAAGTGGGTATGGCCAACCTCGATTTCCGCCTGATCAAGGAGGGTGGGTAAAATATCCACCATTTCGGTAAAGGTAGATGCGGTAACACCCTCTTTTACGCCAGGCCCGGCGACAATAAGGGGATTCTGAAGCAGACATCTATCCATCCCTGACGGCCACTTTTCGACCAAGCCAAAATCACCTAAATATTCGCCATGGTCGGTCAGGTATATAACCAGTGTATTATCTAGCCCACCGATGCTCTCAAGTGCCTGCATCACTCTCCCAAACTGACTGTCTACTCTGGAAACCATGCCGTAATAAACCCGCCTTATTTCTGTCCACTCATCTTCACTGAGGCGCGCAGTACCATACTTGTCACGCAGTGCTGCATGGAACAAGGGTTTACCTTCTCCATAATGCCTACCCCGTTGGGGCAGATCTTCTGATTGGTACATGGAATACCAGGGGTCTTCCACTTCAAATGGTAAATGCGGAAATATCAGTGGCAGCCAGAGGCACCAGGGCCCCTCAGGTTTAGAGTTCAGCCAGTCTAGGGCAGTGCAGGTTGATGCTTCGTCAAAATCCATCCAGGTACCCGGACCCGGCCGTCTGCCATGATAAAACGAATTATAAAGGGCAGACTGCTCGGTAAACTGTGGGCCCATACCACGACGATCTGGTTTGGTGGTCCAGCCACAGAAGTGGGTTGAAGCCTCGGTCACACCCGGCGCGAAAACATCACCACGAGCACCGGCCCAGGCAACCTGGTAACCGCCTTGTTTCAGGTATTTAAGTAAATTAGGCTCATGCGGTTGAACAAGGTGGGTCAGGGATCGATGTCCACGCGTGTGGGGGTACCATCCTGTCATCATGTTGACTCGCGAAGGACTGCATACCGGGTGATTAACCCAGGCATTAGAGAAACGCGTCCCCCTGGCTGCCAGGGCATCAATGTGAGGTGTCTGAATAACGGAATTGCCGAAGCAACCAATTGTATCGGCCCGTTGCTGATCCGGCATAAAAATCAAGATATTGGGTCTGGACATTGACTACACGCTGGTTTCACAGTTATATCAAAGAGCATACAACTAAGCTCTGGGAAGTCATAGGCTGACGATGACTCAACTTTGATCAGCCCCATCGACTGAGCCCGCTTGTTGTTAAAATAAGAAAATCAGCGTTATCAATCCGCTTACACGAAACGCTGAACTCAACCATCTTAAATAATTTTTAAATGGAATATGACTATGGATACCTTGCTAGAAGCCAAAGCCATTTTACCTAGAATTGTCGAACTTCGACGCAGGATCCATGCGCACCCGGAACTCGGTAATCAGTTACCAGTAACCACCGCCAGTGTCCTCGCCGAGCTAGCTGATTTAGGGCTTGAAATACGAAAATCCAGGAAATCTACCAGTATTGTGGCAACTTTACGCGGCGCAGGAGCAGGACCACGCATTCTGTTAAGGGGTGACATGGATGCCCTACCGATGCCGGAAAACAATGATCTGCCGTTCGCATCCAATCAGGAAAACAAGATGCACGCCTGTGGCCATGATGCGCACACTGCCATGCTGGCAGGCGCGGCAAGACTGTTGAGTCAGCACAGAGATAGTCTGAATGGTACCGTAGACTTCTTTTTTCAAACTGGAGAAGAAGGTTACTTTGGCGCTAAAGTGGTTCTTGATGAGGGCCTGTTTGAAGCACCTGAGTCCCCTGATGCCATATTTGCCATACATATAACGCCGTTGCTGGACAGCGGTAAATTTACCAGCAAACCGGGGCCATTACTCGCCGCAGCCGATTCCTGGGAAATTAATCTGAGGGGCAAGGGTGGCCACGCCTCGATGCCTCATGATTGTGTAGACCCGATTCCTGTTGCCTGCGAAATAGTCCAGGCACTACAGCATCTGGTGGTAAGTCGAATCAAACTCTCTGACCCCATTGTATTGACTACCACCACTATTCAGGCAGGTACCACAACCAATGTCATTCCAGAAGTTGCCACGCTAACCGGTACGCTACGTTCAACTTCGGCTAAATCAAGAAAAAAAGCCCATGATGGTATTCATCGCATTGCCACGCAGATTGCCCTGGCACATGAAATAACGGCAGAAGTTAACGTAACCCTTGGCTATCCGGTTACAGTCAACGATACCGAATTTGTTCACTTCGCCCGGCAGACGGTTAAAAAAACCTTTGGCGAGCAGGCCTATATCCCGATGCGATCAACCATGATGGGCGCAGAAGATTTCTCCTACCTGCTGGAGCGCTGGCCCGGCGCCATGTTTTTCCTTGGCGTAAAGCCCAATGACCCGTCACTGGCAGCACCCTGCCACTCCAACCGAATGATTCTCAACGAAGACGCCATGGCAGAAGGCATTGCCCTGCATGCTCAGATTGCCATAGATTATCTTAATCAGGGAGACTGAGGCACACCCTTGCTTTATCCCGTTACTCTGTCACAGGCGATAGGGCCTATTTTAAAGCCTGAGGCATGGCCTTCAGCTAAATTACTTCACTTAATTACTTCACTTAATTACTTCAATTGATAGAAAGAGAAAGATAATGAAAATAGGTTATATCAATGTGTTCGTATCAGACCTTGAACGATCAGTGCGCTTTTACACTGAGGCCCTGGGGTTCAGGGTGAAACAGGTAGAGAAACAATTCGGTTATGCCGCGTTTGAGGGAGGCAATATCAGCTTTGCCCTTGCTGAAACAGACGATGCTGCTCTGTTTGGCCGGCATACAGGTATCGGCTTGGTGGTAAATGATATCGAAACCGTATACCAAAACCTCACGGCCAAAGGCGTTATTTTTGAGATGCCGCCAACTAAACAACCCTGGGGGGGTATCCTGGCCTTACTTAAAGATCCAGACGGCAATATCTTTTACCTGGATCCCATAATAACGGCCACGCATTCTAATTGAGGTATTGCCCTGGCAAAGGCCACCATAAGCCTATGGCCAGGTTATCCCTGGCCTGAATCGACTTCTGGCTTGCTTCCTGGATAGGGCTATTGCCCTGACTTTGCCTGCTGTGTCCTGGCATTAACAACACCATACTCCATAAAATCATCCAGCACTGCTGCAAACTCATTTGGAACATCCCGCGGCACACCATGGCCCACCCGGCTGAAAACGTGAAGCGTCGCATTCGGCAATTTCTGCCAGTCGTTGACATTAGCTGTACACAATCCATCGGCAGCGCCGGCGATAATCAATGTCGGCGTGGTAAGTTGCGGCAGCATTTCAACAACGTCGAATTCCTGCATCGAGTGCCAGGAGTCCTGGTAATGGCCTTCGGATACCGATAAAGCCCTGTCAACACTCAATTCAACGCTCGCGACCGTAGCTCGCAGGCGCACTTTCATGCGCTGGGCTATCATCTCTTGCCTGGCATGAGCGGACTGTCGCTGGGCCTTAGCGGCTTCAAACAGTGTGCTATCTGCTTGAATGCCACCAGCCGGGATAGGAGCCACCAGTACCAGTTTTTCCAGTCGCTGCGCATACTCGATACCCAAATGATAGCCAATACCACCGCCCATGCTATGGCCTACATAGGTAAACTTGTGCAACCCCAGCTGATCTGCCAGGTCAATAACGTCGCGAGCATACTGTGGAATACTGTAACCGTCCTCGGGATGCTCACTGTCTCCTGCACCACGGCAATCCATAACAATACACCGATACTTGTGTTGCAAGCGCGGGCTGATTTCGTCCAGCCATACATCGTGAGCCCCAGTATAACCGTGGTGAAAAATGATAGCTTCACCCTGGCCTATTTCATCATAGAAAAGATTCACCCCATTGACGTGCTTAACTGGCATCTGTCTATTATCCATTGTCCATTGCTTTAAGGCCTCATAATACTTAAGACGATCCGATAATGAAAACCCGCTTTTACTACCTGGTTCAGCCATCGATGCGATGCAATTCTTTTAGAATCCTATAAGCCAACAATAACTGAAACTGGTGGGTGGGCTGAAAACGCCCTAATATCCATGCAAATGGTATTCAATACACTTCCAGGAAACTCAAATGGCAGACAAACCACTTCAAGGAATGCGCGTTATCGATATGACCCATGTGCTAGCAGGCCCTTACTGTACCTACCAACTTGGCATGCTAGGTGCGGAAGTCATTAAGATCGAATCTCCGTCGGGTGATATGGTGCGTGGTTGGGGAGGTGAACGCGCTCAGCTTAAATTAGGACTTGGCAGCGGTTTTGTTGCCCAGAATGCCGGTAAACGCAGTGTCATGGCCGATATTCAGACCAAGAAGGGCTGTCAGTTGGTAAGGAAGCTTGCTGAATCTGCCGATATATTTGTAGAAAACTTCCGCCCCGGTACGATGGCTAAACACGACTTGGACTATGAAAACTTAGCCCATCTGAATCCAGGGCTGATTTATCTATCGATCTCTGCTTTTGGGCAAAATGGCCCAACTGGACATAGACCGGGTTTCGACGATGTCATCCAGGCAACCTCGGGTTTTATGTCCATTAATGTCAGGGGCGATGGCCCGATCCGGACAGGTGGACCGGTTCTGGATTACGCGACCGGGATGCATGCGACTTCGTCTGTTCTGGCGGCTATCCTGCTCAAGCAGCAGTCCGGAAAAGGGCAGAGAATCGATATCGCCATGCAGGACGTTACCTTGTTACTGATGAATCGCCATACCAGTATTACCGCTAGCAGTGGCACGCCACCCCCACCAGGCTTAAATCGCGATGCACCTTTACTGGGTCGTTATAAGGTATTGGACGGCTATGTCATGCTGGCTGGCTACCTGCCACATCACCAGAAAAGCATCCTCAAGGCCCTGGGTCTTAACGACCTTGCCGAGTTACCATCATCAGAGCTTCGAAAACAGCTGGCCGAAATTGACTTAATCGTTGAAGCAACCCTAATGCAAAAATCAGCAGCCCAATGGGATGAAATCTTCTCCGAAAGTGCGGTCGTTGCCGGCGGCGTTCAGGACCTCAGCGAAGTGGTTGCTACGCAACAAACTGCGTCCAGAAAATTATTGGTAAAAATAGACAGCCCAGCCGGGCCCCAGCAAGTCACCACCGCCGGATACCAAATAAACGGCCGGGTGTTTAGCCCGGAAAATTCTATACCCCTGTTGGGGCAGCATACCGAGGAAATACTGGCAGAGCTGGGCTACTCAGACCTGGAAATTCAAGATTACCTGAACCCTTAGTACCGATACCCTTTGGCCGGAAGTTGCCAAAGAATCGAGAAGCTCACCTGCAGGGTTCTGGTCGCTTGTCCATCCAGGGCTTCAGCACCGCTATCAGTGCCGCCAAATCAAGCAGTTCCTGCTCCGAATCCCAACGGCCCACCGCATGCAGTCCTGCAGGAAGCGAATCACCAATAAAACCACAAGGTATGGATATTGCCGGGTGTCCTGTCATATTAACCAGCGCCAGGTGCATCCACCACCGACTCAAACCAAACGTTTCACCATTGATACTGACCCGCTGTGACTCATCAGTATCTGCTGGAGGTGGTCGGGCTGTCACCGTGGGTGTAACAATAAAATCGAACTGCCTGAAAATTGTTTCAACACGATCGTATAACTGAGATCGCTGTATGGCTTCCTGCTGGAGTTGAACACCATCACACTGGTAAGCCTTACCATCAACTAACGGCGTTAGTCCTGGATCCAGCAGTTCCTGCTGAGGTTTAGTCATAGAACGAACCCGGGCTGCAAGATTACTCGTCAGCAAATTCAATACCATTGCAAAATCGAATTCGGTAGGGTCGGATCTAGCCACCTCAATTTCCAGACCAGAACAAGCCAGTAGATCGAGCATCCCCTCTACCGGCTCAAGCACCTCCTGATCCGTCTGATTACCGCCCATCGCCGGTATCATCAGCATCTTTTTCCCCTTCAGTCTGATCTCAGGGTCTTTGCCAGCTGCAACTGGATTTCGTTGCCGTCTCGACCAGGGATCACCAGGATGAGCCCCCGCCATGGCATTAAACATGACAGCTAAATCTTCGACCGTGCGGGTGTTAATTGATATCGTACTATTGTTCCCATAATGAAAAGGCCAGGTCTCATGAGGGATCGCGCCTAGGGTTGGTTTGAGGCCTAGAATGCCACAAACCGCGGCAGGAATCCGGGCAGAGCCCCCGCCATCCGTGGACACCGCCAACGCCCCCATTCCAGTGGACACGGCAGCCCCAGCACCACCGCTGCTGCCACCAGGCGTTAGATTCGTATCCCAGGGATTGCGGGTAATACCGCTCAGCAGAGAATCTGTTGTCACCTTCATAGCTAATTCTGGTGTAGTGGTTTTACCAATCAAAATAGCGCCCGCCCGGCGCATCCTGTCAATACAGACAGCATCTTTCTCAGGGACATAGTCTGCAAATGCCCTGGAACCGTAGGTGGAACGCATACCTGCTGTATCGAGGAGATCCTTTGCAGTAAAAGGCACACCATGAAGTTCGGGCAGGTCAACAACAGCCTCTGTCAACAACATTTTATCAGCCCGGCTGGCCTGAGCCCGAGCAGCGGGAATATCCAGGTTCACGAAGGCATTACAATACCTGTTTACTTCGTCGATGCGGTATAGCGTCGCTTCCAGCACTTCTGTGGCACTGAATTCCCGGTTTTTAATGAGCCTGGCAATCTCCACACCAGACAGTTCAGTGATATCCATGGGTTGTCTCTCCTTTGTCTCTCCCTCGTTTTTCTACAATCCAATCAAAGTAATGTTATGCCATCTGAGCTGCAGCGGTAACAAGCTGATACAAGGTCGTTAATATACGCTGTAATAAAGTCACTTGCAGCCCAGCTCGGAAAATCGGAAACTCAAAACAAGGATAAAAACACAAGGACCCTCATGCCACCTGTAGATGAAGCGTCCTTTGATCAAAAGACGGATCAAAAGACGGATCAAGAAGCTGATACAACAGCTGTCGATCGCTATACGCAACCAGCCGACGCGGTTGAATCTGCTCCAGAACGCTGGTTTCAACGCCTGAAGTTTCTGGGACCCGGCGTAATAATATCAGCCTCCATAGTCGGCTCTGGAGAGATCATTCTGACCGCCAGTCTCGGTGCAGCGGTTGGCTTCAGCATGCTCTGGTGGGTACTTTTATCCTGCTGGAGTAAATCAATCGTACAGGCTTCGCTGGCCAAGTACATCGTGCTCAGCGGTGACACTTATCTTCGCGCTCTTAATCGAATTCCTGGCAAGCTGCCCGGCCCCAAAGGCGAGGTTTCCTGGCCAGTTCTTGTGGGCCTTTTGGCCTTTATACCGGGGTTCACCGGCCTGGGTGGTTTAATTGGAGGCGCCGGGCAGGCGCTATTGCTGTTATTCCCGGGAATTCCAGACCTGGCTGCAGTTGCTGTCCTTGCCGTTATAATAGCCATCTTACTGAGAAGCGGCCGATATCAACATCTGGAAAAGATCATGTTGCTGCTGGTCTTTGTCTTTACAATACTCACGGTCACCTGTCTGGTATTGATGCAATCAACCATTTACGCCGTTCACTGGCAGGATATCAGACAGGGTCTTCAATTCGAATTCAGCTATCAGTATGCGGTTCTCGCTCTGGCTGCCTACGGTTATACAGGCGTAAACTCTGGCGAGATATCATCGTATACCTATTGGTGCATCGAGAAAGGGTATCCAGGTAGAATCGGCAGGAACGACGCCAGCCAGCAATGGCTCAATCGTGCAAAGGGCTGGCTGACCATATTACACCTGGATGTCTGGATTACCCTTGTCTTGCTGACCTGTGCCACTATCCCTTTTTACTTCCTCGGCGCAGGGATACTGCACCAGCTTGGCAAAGTCCCATCAGGTAGCCAGACCATTGTCATACTCAGCCAGATGTTTACCGAAACCATGGGGCCCTGGTCGCTCTGGATCTTCGCAGTGGGTGCCTTCTGCATCTTATTCTCCAGTTGCGTTGCCGGTGTGGCAGCAGGCGGGCGATATGTCCCGGATTATCTCATCGAGCTCGGTTTTCTATCCAGGCATCGTATCGATATTCGTCGAAGCATTATTCGTTACTATGGGGTAACAGTCCCCTTTATCGGATTGCTCCTCTATGCCGGCTTTCAACAACCTGTTCTGATGGTTAGCATCGCCGCCTGCTTCGGCGCACTGATGCTGCCCATCCAGTGCGGAATTACCATCTATCTACAGACGACACGCCTACCAGAGGCTCTCTCACCAGGGAGGTTTACCTTGGCTTTTCTTCGCCTGACCTTTCTTTTCCAAGTGGCGATGGCCGGTTTAGTGCTGTATTTTGTGGTATTTTAGCCGGGCAATTACTTGCTTGACTCGACCAGCAGCGTTTTCAGTGTAAGCAATGCTGCCAGGCCCACAGTCGCCCCAGCGAATTCGTCCATGGCATCCTGCAACACCTCCCACAGATACTCTGTCAATGCAACATCAGCCAGCAGATAGAAACAGGGCGTCAATCCAAGATCATGGCGAATAATGATGACACTGAGATCGGCAATAATGGTCTGGGCAATTTTGAGATTGGGGAACTCATCAAGATGCAAATTGATGGCGCATATTTTGGAGAGCATCTGCCTGGCTTCTGCACCAACCACCGCCAGCCAGCAGTGACTGTCTCTTCTGGGTAGCAAATAGGTCTGCACAGCACTGTCTAGTGACCAGGCGCTTTCCATATCACAGATCAGACTCGAATCAGATTCAAGGTTCCTCAAAACCAAAAACTCATCAAGCGAGAGCCTAGCAACCAGCATCCCATCAGGCTGCAACACCGCAAGGTTAGGTTCTGCAGGCAGCAGTAGACCCTCTTGGCCAAGCCACAACGACGCCCCCGGGCCTTTGTAGCCAACCTTGGTCAGTCCACACAGATCAACCAGGCCCAGTTGTCGGGCCATATCGGTATCCTCCTGGTGCGATCTAAACCGGTAGGGCACGGCACAATCATCAACTTGCCTGAAGCTGGCACCGGTCTCAGCATGACGCCGATACAGGGGACTGCGACGCAACAAACTGCCAGGCACCAAGGTCAAAGGCGATTGATCCATTGCTAAACCCTCTGCCTGAGATTATCAGGGTCAAAAAAAGGTAATTCGACGATCTGAGCTGATACCAGTGCGCCATCTTCAACCTTGATGGAAATGCTCTGACCCGCCACGCCCTGCTGCACAGGAACATAGGCGAGCCCGATAACTGCCTTAAGGGTCTGCGAATAATGACAGGAAGTGACCCGACCAGTGATAGCGCCCTTGTCTACAACCAGATGGCCTTCCAGCGGCACAGATGCGGACTGACCCTGAATGATAAAGCCTGCCAGCACGCGCTTTAGCCCTGATTTTTCCAGCTCCTGCAGGCTCCGACTACCCACAAAAAAAGGTTTCGCCCTGGCCAGGGCCCAACCCATCTGAACCTCGAGCGGGTTAGTCATAGCGTCCGTATCCTGACCGACAATGATGTGGCCTTTTTCCAGACGCAACAACCTCTGTGCTTCCACGCCAAAAGGAGCCAATCCATGAGCCGACCCTGCATTCATAAGCATATCCCATAGTGCTTCACCATATTGCTGGGGTGCATGCAGCTCATAACCCAATTCACCTACGAAGCCGACCCGAATTAAGCGCAAGCCAATATCCTTTATAGTCCCCTGGCGAACGCCCATATATGGAAAGGCTGCGTCCTCTAGGTCCACATCCTGGCACAGGGTCTTCAATACGCTGCGTGCGTTAGGGCCTGCAATGTTAATAGCGCAAAAGGCACTGGTCACATTGGCAATATCAACGCTCAACCGCCACTGCGCATTCCATTTAAGCATGGAACGAACAACGCCATCGACCCCACCTGTCGTCGCCGTGACATAAAAATGATCCCGGTGCAGTCTACAGGCGACACCATCATCAATAATGGCGCCTGCTTCGTTAACTTGCAGCGCGTATCGAGCCTTACCAACCGGCTGTTTGATAAAGCCATAGGTGTATATACGATTGAGAAATTCTGCCGCATCCACGCCGCGAACCTCTATACCACCCAGGGTAGATAGGTCAATGATACCGACGTTAGTCCTGATGTTTCTGGCTTCTTCCTGGACTAGCGTATGCTGGTGCTGCTCTGGCCCATAAAAGGCCGGTCGATACCAGGCGCCTGCCTGCATCATCTGAGCCCCAAGCTCGATATGCCGATAATGCATATGACTGCGTCTGGCAGGAAAGAAACTCCGTCCGGCACTATGCGCCAGCAATTCGGCAGAATAAGGCGGTCGAGCGGTGCTCACGCCAGTTTCGGAAACGGTGATCCCCCGCTCAGTCGCAACCAGACGCGCTATGGTTAGCGCGGAATGCCGGCCCTGTGAGGGGCCCATACCCGCTGTTGAATAACGTTTCACCAACTGGACATGTTCATATCCATCCTTCACTGCATTAATAATATCCTCAACTTGTAGATCTTCATCAAAATCGACAAATTCCATACCTCTTTTATGAGGGAATATTGGCCAGGAGAAATTCGGACTCTGCTCTTCCTCATATGCACGAATTGAAACCTCATTTCTCAGCATATCCAGGCCGCTTAATGCTCGCTGCGCGGCAGCCGCACCATCAGCAATAACATTATCCAACTTCCACACACTGTTCATTGATCCTGCTATGTGACAATCATGGGGTAGATTGTTAACAACAAAGGTCTCTGCAGTTTCATCGTACGACACCAGTGCACCAGCTTGGCAGGCAAGCTGATAAGCGGGTGTATAACCCACCGCCATCACCAGCAAGTCACAGCCGAGCAGGGCCCCTGAACAAGCATCCGCTGAATCGAACTGCCGGACCTCAACAGCAGCCAGATGATGTCCCTGACTCGAAGCTAACGCCTGGGAAACAAACTGCTGAAATCGAATGCGTATACCAAGTGCCTCAACTTTTTCCAGCAAGGGATGGCTCACCTTGGGTTTTGCTCTAAGGTCAACCAGGGTCTGCACTTCAACGCCCGCCTCTACAAGTGCAAGCGCACAGCGATAGCCGTCCCAGTTACCACAGAGTACGACTCCCTTTCGACCGGGCCGAACCGCATAAAGATGGATGAGCCTCAAGGCTGCACTACTCATCATGATTCCAGGCAGATCATTATTGCGAAACACCGCAGCCTGTTCTAGCGAACCCATGCACATGATGACCTGCTTGGCTCGAACCTTAAACAGGCGCCGGCCACCGACCACCCCCAGCCAGTTATCTGCAAACCAGCCATTACAAACTGCATTCGTCTTGATATCTATTAAAGCGTGATCCACCACATTGTCTATTAGCTGCTGACCAAGGGCCATGCACCTTAAATTATCCAGAGGGAATTCTGTATAATTGAGGGATCCGCCAAGTTCGGGGTTTTCATCAACCAGTAATACCTTTGCGCCCGCAGCTGCAGCGGTAGCCGCTGCCGACAAGCCCGCCGGACCACCGCCAACCACCACTACATCGTAGAAACAATACTGTTTATCATAGCGATCTGGTTCAAACCCCGCATCTATTCTACCCAGGCCAGCATATTTCCTTATCAGGCGAGCCCATAACTGCCAGATACCCTTCGGCCTGAAAAAAGCCTTATAGTAAAATGCGACAGGTAAAAATCTGGACAGATAACCCAGCCATGCAAACCGATCCCTATCCAGGGAACCACTGACATTTTGCGCAGACACCTGCAGATCGGCGGTAATTGGATGCACATCAGCTTGCACATTCGGATTAGCGGACAGCTGAACCAGCGTATTCGCATCCTGGCCAGCCATAGTCAGGACACCACGGGGCCTGTGATATTTAAAACTTCGACTGAGCAACCACTGATCACTGGCGGCAAGAGCGCTGGCTACAGTGTCGCCTGAAAAACCAGTGAACCGCTTTCCATCAAAGCTAAATCTGACTGTTTCCTGCCTTTGCAGTCTCAGTCCATAAGGCGGCGGTAATCGATTGTCACTCACCTTGACCACCCTTGTCACGGGACGCAGAGGCAGGCGAGTCATCTCGTTGTTTATAGATGTCGCTGCACGGAAAACTTCGGAGAATTTCGTCGCTAACCGTGTTACGTTCAACTAAAAACCAGTAAGAAGTTGGCAGATGACACCACCATTCAATGACCAACCCTGCATTATTTTCATCAAAAAAAACATGCTCAGCCCAGTCCCTGGCAGAACAACTGATCTGATCTGGCTTGGCATGATATTCACCACCATATAGGAATTCTGAGATATTCCTGAGGCCATTCAACGGACAGCAAAGCTGCTTCATTTATCTTCCCCTAATGACTCGCGGCGGTAGAGCCCGCTTCATTTATTTGCTCGAATCGATAAAACCGCTCCAACTCAAAGGGTTTGATGAGGTCAGGTACTCGACCAGTGGCCACCAGCTCCGCCATCGTTTTACCGCAGATAGGTGTTGCCTTGAAACCCCAAGTCCCCCATCCCGCGTCCAGATAGTAGTTTTTAATTGGGCTCAGCCCCATTACAGGACTGTAGTCAGGCGTCATATCGGTGGTTCCTGCCCACTGCCGCAATACTCGCGCTTGCGCAAGAAAAGGAAACAGCTCAAGCACAGCGCCACTCAGCTTCTCTCGTTGTTCTAGAGTTGCCCGAGTACCGTAGAGTGGGTAGGGATCTGAGCCTCCACCGATGACAAATTCACCCCGGGAAGTCTGATGAACATAGACATGGACATGGGGAGAGCTGACGTGAGGCGTCAACACGGGTTTATAGGGTTGGGTCACCATGGCCTGGAGCGGGAACGAATGTATCGGCAACTGCAGGCCTGCCATCCTGCCGACGGTGGAACTGGCTCCGGCAACAGCCTGAACGACTGCAGCACAACGAATTCGACCACGATTGGTATGCACACCCACAACCCGCCCCTGGTCTATGTCAATACCCTGGGCCTCGGTAAGCTGGTGTAGCTCCACACCCCGCTGGCAAGCCCCGCGAGCATAACCCCAGACAACAGCGTCATGACGGGCGGTGGCACCATCTTCGTGCCACAAGCCGGCCAGAATAGGAAAACGGGCATCCTCAGTCACGCTAAGACTGGGAACAATTTCCCCGATGGTTTTTCGATCAACCAGCTCAGAGCGTACACCTAAATGCTTATTCACCTCAGCGCGCCACCTAAAATTACGAATAGCGGCATCACTATGCGCCAGGGTGAGTTGACCCCTGTTTTCCATCATAATGTTATAGTCAAATTCGTTGCTTAAGCCTTGATACAACCTGACCGAGTCTCGATAAAAGGACACACTCTCCGGAGTTAGATAATTGGAACGGATCACCGCGGTATTACGCGCGGTATTACCGCCTCCCAGATAACCCTTATCAATTAGAGCGACGTCCGTAATACCATGATATTTTGCAAGATAGTAAGCAATACTGCTGCCATGCCCACCGGCACCAATGATAACCACGTCATAATGCTGCTTCAGCTTTTTGCTCGGTGTAAAATGATGCTGTGCCGGATAGCGCTTGCGTAGGCCGTATTTTAATAGTCCAAAGGGCACCTGTAACTCCCTGATTGATAGGCTTATAAGAGACTCATCTACGGGCACATCAAACATTTACACCGTAACGGTAACTTATCAGAAATCTAAATTTTTAAAGTTCTCGTGTCCCCTGTTAATCACCAGCCCCTAACCTTGACTGTATTGACGTGGGCACTAGCATCTTGGCCGCTAATTCGATCAGATCAAACCAGAGCGCGTCCTCCACTAAGATACCGGCAACCAGTGATGCCTCAAAATTAGCGCGCATCTCAGCAGCCTCGATCTTTCTTGTGGGCTTGCCCAAAGCAGGCAACACCTGCGCCTGGTAATCAGAAACCGCCTGTTGCGACGACGAGCAGTAGACAAACAGTTGCTCAGCCCGCGCCGCTTCAACCTCTCCTGGCTCAAATCTATAAACCCGGTAACTCGGTCGAGCATCTGAATTTTCCGAGACGACATCCAGTAAATGCAGGAAATTATAATCAACACCATCCCACCAGCTGGCACCGCAGACGACCCCACGATGGCCGAGATTAACAAGGTGCTGCAACACCAGGATTCGTTGCTGACAGCCGACGATGGCGACCTGCCCCACTGGCACCGAGAGCGACTTCACGTAAGCCAGGTCTGCTGCAGAACGAAGGCATAGCAAACTGCTCAGGCCCCGGCCATCGACAACAGCACTTCCCTGGCCCTCCTCAATTAACCGCACTGCCTTATGCTGCTGCAGACCCTGTCCGGAGAGCGCGTCGGCCAGCGCTTCAAGCCCATCTAGTCCCCACATTTCTGCATAGGTAACTAACTGGGATGCACTCTCATAATCACCCTGATCAAAACCCAGACTCTCAAAAACCAGCTTCAGCAGTTCTATTAATTCGTTTCGGGACACTCTCATCTTCAACCTATCGGCGCTACGGGGAAATACCAATCGTCCAAATCCCGACCACTGTCAAGTTCGCTGATCAACGGCGCCCCTTGAAACATGGTATTGCGAACCCACAATCTCGACTTGGGGTCAAATTTACTCACGCCAAAAAAGGAAAGCTTAGCTCGTAGCAGATGCATTGGCTGCATATCCTGATCCGCCAGGTTCGCCCGGATATCGCCATAAATCAGCGGGGTCATTGTCTGAATTCGCCGGACAATACTGATTTGATCAGGATGCCTTAGCAGAAAATGAACGACGTCACTATCCGCATGAAGAAGTAAATCCGACACAATTAGCGCATGACAGGCTTTGACCGATCTCGCAACCTGCACCGGTAATTCCTTGTCAGCACCGGATTCGACATAACGCTCGCCCAGCCTTGGTTCCATTTTCTCCTCGGACCGGTACCAGAAAACATGCTGGCTCTCTGGCTTCCTGAAATCAATTGACAGTGCCCAGTCATATTGGGATTCAATAGTCCTTTTTAACTCGCTCAAAGCTATTTCAGGCCGCAATTGCAGGTGCTCGTCTGCACCCAGGTATTCTTCCATGTCATCAACCAAGTGAGGATACAATTCAATCATGAGGGAATACATAGTCTCTATAGTATCCAGGCTATATCGCTCAATCAATCGCGCTTTCAACCACTGCCAGTCCGTAAAATCCTGGTGCCCTATTAATCTTTCAGACAAATTAGTGAGTTCAGCCATGAGTTGATAATTACGGGTCAGCTGTGCAGGATCCTTAACATGGGTTTCCCGGGTATGCTGGATCACCTTTTCGATCATCGCCAATAATCGAGACAGTATTTCCGGAGTTACCTTTCCCCTTGCCAGAACACGCGCTAAAGAGACTTCTCGCACGGTCATCCATCGGCCAATAAGCTGTGGGTGTTTAATCAAAAAAGGGGCCATACCCAGCCCAGTGGCATTACCTATACCAAGGTAACGCCTGATATCGGAGTCCAGAGCAACCGCGGTCTCAGGCGCCCTATGACTGGCAATATGCTGAACCTGTTCCACCGAAAAGTGCCGCAACATAAAGCACGTGAACATTTCAGCGGCAAAAGGCCTGGCAAAACTACGACACGAACGCTGCACTACACCCCAGTCGGCCATACCGAATTTACCGCTGCCATAGACAGCTGTCGTCCGACACAGGTAACCCACGTCTTTGAGGCGACTGATATCAGGTTGCAATCCAGTTGCCAGCGAATCAACCACATTGTCAAACATCCGCTTACTTCGATTGGCACGTGACAGCACCAGCATCTCTGGGCTCATCCTGCCAACTTCCTGCAATGGCACATTCGCCCGCAAATGTTGTAGTTGACTGTCCGTGACCTCACCTTGTACTAACGCCATAGTAAGATCCCATTGACCCGCAATCACTCTGTCATTTCGGCTTCCATCCGCTAAATAGACTGCAAAAACCACAAAGCTATAAATCTCTGTACCTGCTTGAAGGACGTATACAGCAAACCCATAACCCAGATCATCCAACTCAAATTGGCTGCAGTGAATCTGCCAGCGGTCACGCACCATCTGCCGAACCAGAATACGCATGAAACTAAGCCGAAACGGTTGCAGTGAGCCTAATCGCTGCAAATCCATGACCGTTTCAGCAGGTCTTAGATCGGCTATGTCATCGATCTCTCCAGGCAAGCCAGTGGTCGTTCGTTCCTGAGCTGTTTCTGATTTGGCTTCATTCATAATAAGGCCTGGGTCCACTAGCCAAAAATAGGTTTACTATTACTTATGCCTTCCTGACTCGGTATGGCTTACACCGAATCACAATGGCCTAAAGGTGTTACGGGGTCGGCATCAACCACTTTCAAACGAATTTAGAAAGAATGCCAGCCAGTTATTCCCCATCACCTTAGCAATATCCTCAATGGAGAAACCCTGCTGCTTAAGCCCCTGGGCAATATTTTTCATATCCTGGCTGTTACGAAACCAACTCGGTTGCTCAGGCCAATTAAGGTTATCGACACTACCCTCTCCATGGTCAGCATCAAAAGTCCATCTGCCACTACGCATCCATTCAAGGGTTTCATAACCCCAGTTCTGGCAAAGGTCAGAACCAATCCCCACCTGATCGATACCCATAACTTCCACTGTGTCCGCCACCATTTCACAATACTGTTCCAGGCTGCAATCACTGCCGTTTTTCAGGTGGAACGGATAAAGGCTTAGCCCCAGCATACCACCAGAGGAAGCTAAGGCCTGTAACACTGCTGTTGACTTATTGCGTAAAGCGGGATGAAAAAAAACAGGGTTTGCATGGGTAATTGCAATCGGGCGGCTGGATAATGCTATCGCCTCAAGCGTTGACTGCTCAGCAGAATGTGACATATCAATCACCATACCAACTCGGTTCATTTCCCTTATGACCTGTTCACCAAAACGAGTAATTCCCGGATCATTTTTTTCATAGCAACCGGTTGCCAGCGAACTCTGGTTATTGTAAGACAGTTGCATAAATCGTACGCCCAGCTCATGCAGGATCCTGACCATGCCTAAATCATCATTGAGAGGCGAGCAATTCTGGAAACCAAAGACAATCCCCAATCTGTTTGAAGCTTTAGCCTCGATTACGTCAGCTGCGGTTCGGACCTGCATAATCAGATCCGAATGGTTTTCAAATTGTCTATGCCACCTGCTGATGTTCAGCAAAGTCTCCTGCATATTCTCCCAGTAAGAGACAGTGACATGTACAGAATGTACGCCGCTGTCCTGAGTGGCCTGGAATAGTGCCCTATCCCAGTTGTTATATTGCAGACAATCAATAACGACATCGGTATTTTTCATGGCATGACCTCCCTAATTTCATAGTCATTGTATGGACCCGCTCGGCTCTCCCAAAGAATTATTCAGTCGGTGACAGCCAGTTCAGCAATCTGGTCCAACAGCGCCTGGGGCACATCGACACCCTCTCGTTCATGCTGCCGGCGCAATTCTGCTCGCCGCTCTCCTGGAATTCGAACCTCATTATCCTCCCGCAATGCGCTGAACATCTGTTCCAGATGCTCAACATAACCGCTAGACAGAAACGCTTTATCAATAGCAATAATAGTCTGTCCGACATTGGGAGGCCCACCCTCATCACTTGCAAACAGTGAAGCCTCATAGGAACAATGACTGCCAGTCAGGACGCCCGCAAGCATGTCTACCATCAGACCCAGGCCAAACCCTTTAGCACCGCCAAGCGGTAACTGAGCACCTTGCAATGCTGCAGTTGCATCTGTTGTCGGTATGCCATGCTTATCAATGGCATGGCCCGGATCTAAAGTCCGTCCTTCGCTCGCAGCCCGCACAATATTAACCCGGGCAGTAGAGGCGGTCGCCATATCAAACACCATAGGCTCAGACCCCGACCTCGGCGATCCAAAGGCAAACGGATTGGTACCGAAGAACGGCACTTTGCCCCCATGGGCTGCCACGGCTCTGGACGAATTTGCAAACATTAAACTGACCAACCCCTGCTGGGCCAAGCGCCTGACAAACCAGCCAAGAACGCCGGCGGAGGATGAGTGGTTAATTGACATCAAACCCACCCCCTGTTTCCTCGCAGAAGCAATGAGTGGCACCTCCCCAGCCAAATAAGCGGTATGGCAGAAACCATAACCCGCATCAATCAAGGTAACTGCCTCAGAGCGGATTGTCACCACTGGGACTGCATGACCCAAAATCTTGCCGGACTTCAGCTGTTTCAGATATAAATGGATGTATCCTAAACCAACGTTACGTATCCCTTCCGCCTCCGCATCCATAATCTCCAGAGCAACAGCCGCAGCTTGCTTCTCGCTGGCGCCGCTGCTGACGATGGCATCGTGACAGAGTGTATGTATGTCATCCAGGCTCAAAACAGGCATGGCCTTCCCCGATATTAATCATTGGAATCTTATTCTGACAAAAACATGGGAACAGGGCTATTACCTAGTGTAACAATTTACAATGCGGCCTCAGGGTGAGAATAGAACTGTGGACCGTTAAAAACGCTTGCTATGTCTCCTGGCGTGTACAGTCCCGGTGAAAAAAATGCGACCGCCTTTTATCCGGCCAATACTGATGGCGACAGGGATACCACGCTGATCGTTAAACCGCCATTGGGTCACATCTACATTCTCCAACCTTCTAGCAAGCGGGTCTGTGATCGGGGGCGGTCACGTTCGCCCCAATAAAACCAAACTTTTATGACCAGAAACACCTGGAAATACCTGGAAACACCTGGAAACACCTGGAAACACCTGGAAACAACAAAATGATCAGCCAGCAAGGGGATGGATAAGTTTCCATAGACATGCAAATATAGAGCCGTATCGCTACCGCAAAAGTTGAATTTATACAATCACTCAAATACTCTCCTAACGAGAAGAGCGGGAAACAAAAGAGGAAGAGAAAGGGATAGGGAAAGGGATAGGGATAGGGATAGCGATAGAGAAAACGATAACAAATCGGGAAATAATTAATTTCACAGCCAAAGAATTTTCAACATGTCGTTAAGAGCTTATTTTTTCTGGGTAGGAATACTCCTCATAGCAGGTACAGCGCAGGTTCAAGCAATCTTGCTTGACGGATCGGTCCGCAGTACCAATTTTCGAGTAGGTAATTGCAACATTAGCGAAACTGAAGTGCAGTTCTCCATTGATGAAGCATTTGGGGAACCTCTGCTAACCTCTTCGCTGAATTGGCAAGCAGGCGCCAAGACGCCTGCCAACTGCCTGCCTGAAAAATCATCAATCTGGATCGAACTGCTGGGCGACAATCGTGACCCATACTTTGTCCTCTTCAATCCAAAGATTGGCGCCAGCGGAACTAACGGCCAGGAAACGACTTCATCCCCAGACTGGACTCGATTGCTCTGCACCACCACCGGTGATAACGCAATCTGCCTCCCGGAAGAAACTGCTAAACAGATAATACAGGAAAACCCGGTTGCCCGATCGCTGCAAATTATGTCAGAAACGCAGATAGCCATTTTAGATCAGCCTTCGAGTATGGGCGGACAACCTAAAACTAAAAAAACAGCCCAGTTCAATCTCAACTTTGAACAACAACTACTGGATACTATTGATAATGCTTTAAGTAAATCTGAGGATATCCAGCCAATAGAGCCAGTCAAAAAACAGCTGGTTAATTCCCCCTCAGATCTGGTTCAGGACAAAAAGGCATCACCAGTGAAATCAGTCGCCAGAAACAACATTCCGAAAAATATCCGGGATGTAAGCGAACATATCGCCAACCTTATGTCCAAAGACCTTGCAGTTTATAGCGCTCAAGCTGATCCATGTAGTTCTGAAAAATCAGTAAAACATACCCTGAAGAGTGAAGCCGTCTGCGGCCTGAACTTCACTAGCAGGACTACTTTCAAGTTTCTATGTGCCGACAACCAGATCCCGCAGCCAATCAGCAGCAATCACTCAATCTGGCTTGATTTGGCTGAAGACAATATCAGCAAACCACTTATTCGAATCTCGGAAGAAGGCTGGGCTTCCCTGCTGTTGTCCAAGACTAATTCTTCTGCAGGTGCTGTAGCTGACCCAAAATCATCGTCGCAATTTCTGGTAAGTAGCCAAAACAATAAAATAGAAGCCCTTTCGTCGTTGGCAAGACAGTTAATTGTTCTGCAAAATTACTGCAGATCAGCTCGCTCCTGATAATTCCAACACTTGCCAGAAACACGGATAAACAGTATTTTGTAAAGATCTAAACAAATTCCCATTAATCAAAAACGCTTGTAAAGGGTCGCAGCCATCAAACTAAACCTAATCATAGCCGGTTTCATCTTAGTCGTTGTGCTGGGCAATCCACGGGCGCACGCAGAATCTAATAGCATCAATGAAGTACTGCCACTGGAAGTTCAACTAGACCTGCATATGAGCGAACTCAGCAGACTCTTATATATAAACGATAACGTCGGTATTATCGATCTCATAGCGCGAATACGATCGCTTGATGCTGAAATCCCGAATGCCCTCTATTTTCTCGAAGCCACAGCCCTGCACAAGACAGGCAATGCTCTGGCTTCTCAGGACCGCCTGTTACGCTATCTTCAAAATACCGGTCGTGAAGGTCGTTACTACGATAAAGCAACTGAATTATTACTGACTGTTAGAGCAGAAGCTGCCATTCAAGAAACGAGCCGTAAGGAAAATTCCGAAAAAAAACGCCGCCAGCAGATAGAGGCGGAAATGAAAGCCCTGTCTCTAAGAACCAGAGAGGCTCAAAGACTGCTGGCTCAGGTTGGTTTTCCTCAAACCGACGAATCCGGTACTTTAGATCAAACCACACGGGAAGCATTGGCTGTTTTCCAGGTTCGCAAAAAACTTCAGGTCAATGCAAAGATCACTCGAGAAACAATCGAAAAACTGAGGGATTCAGTTCCTGACTCGGACGACTGTGACACCCTAGCCTATAGAGCGAGCAAGCCTTCCAAAATCAGCATCAATCTGGCAGATATTGCTTACCAACTCGCTGTGCCGGCGTGTAATAAGGCCCTCAGACTGTATCCGGATGCCGCAAGATTTCAAATTCAATATGCTCGCTCTCTTCTCGCAGCCGGACGAGCCAGCAATGCTAAAACCGCCGCAGATAGCGCGGCCCAACTGGGCTATAAAGGCGCTCTGCATCTACTGGGACAGATCTATGCAGATGGTGGCCTGAGTGATAAAAACGAGCCGGATGAAGAAACGGCTTTGAAATGGTTTCTAGAGGCTGCCAATAAAGACGATCCAGAGGCGCAAATGGTAGTAGCCGCCTACTATGAGAATGGTAAAGGTGGTCTGAAAAGAAATTCAACAAGGGTAGTCGAATGGCAAACCAAGGCTGCAGACCTTAACTACCCGCCAGCACAGGTCACCCTTGCCAGACGCTATATTAATGGTTCTTTTGTCAGCCGGGACTATGAAAAGGCAATGAATCTGTTAAAGAGTGCCATCGAAGAAAAATACCCTGATGCCTACTATTACCTGGCAGAAATGTATGAGCGAGGTAGAGGAACCAAAAAAGACAAAGCAACTGCGCTTAAATTTTACCGGCAGGCAAAGCAGTTGGGTATGGAAGCTGCCACTGCTAAAATTCAACGCCTGGACTAGTATCTAATTGAGGCTAGGTAGCAGCTGTTTCAGATTGTTCTGTGCCGCAACACTTCCCTGTTCAGCCGCCTTTTCATACCAGAAAATTGCCTGATCCAGATCTTTTTCAACACCAATGCCCAGCTGATACAAACGACCCAGGTTGTTCTGGGCGGCGATTTTATTCTGCCCTGCTGCTTTCTTATACCAGAACACAGCCTCTAATGGGTCTATATCAGCACCTGTACCACTCTGATACCGATAAGCAACCATTTCCTGAGCACCAGCATTACCGTTCTCGGCGGCCTTTCGAAACCAGAGTGTCGCTTCTGGCGCATCACCCAACAAAGATGCCAAACCAATCATGGCATTAACATTTTCCATCTCAGCTGCGCGCCGATACCACTTTTCTGCTTCACCTAGATCTTTTAGGACATGATCACCATTTTCATACATATATCCCAGGGACAACTGGGCGCCTACATTTCCCTTGGCAGCAGCTATAAGGTATCGCCTGGCGTACAGACCTACACTTTGTGGATCAACGGTCGTCTGCTTCCGCGCTATCTCCTTGGCATCATCAATCACCGCCACAGTATCCTCGAGGGTGTCGGTCTCTGCTTCTCTGGTTTCTGGCCCCGTAGTGGATACAGTAGTGGATAAAGTAGATGCATCTGCCTGCGCAACCACATCAGATTCATCTATTGCCGATGCATCCGAGTCCTGCATCTGGCCTACTGATGCCTCAGCCAGTTCAGTTGGAGTGGCCGCCACCTTATCCTGATCCGCCGCAATAGGCTCTGCCTCTGCTACTGCAGCGTTGCCTGCTACTTGGTTAAGATCTTTCTGCAACTGCTCAGCATCCAGCTCCTCGGTTACCTGCACGGTGGCTACAACCGCATTCGCCTTCCCCAGTTCCTTAGCCGGTTGCACTGCTCTTGCAGGGCTGGCAACGGCATCCTCCATCTCGAGCGGCTGCTGGGCCAAATCATCTGCCGAAGATGGCTGGGTTTCTAGGGTGCCAGGCTCTTGTTCGGTTTCAACAAATAACGCCTGGGTAGCATCATGCGGGCCTCCTGAATCAACAATATCTATGACTTCACGCTCATCAGGCCCCGTTTCCGCTGAGGTATGATTTACAATTTCTTTGACCGCCACACTCACTTCGTCTATCGGGTTGTCCTCCGAGGTTGAACGGACTTCAGTTTCAGCCAACCGAACCACTTCATCAACCTGCTGATCCTGGGGGGTAGTGGACTGAGTCAAAGCACTCGCAATGGGCATATCCTGTTCGGCTGTTTTCATAGTCTCATTTGTGACTAAAGGGTCCTTGGAAGCCGCCGTTTCATTCTGAACATCTAACTCAGCGACAGCAGCATCAGAAGAGGGCTCAGATAACATCCCATACATCATTCTCGACAATTGATCATCTATTCTCGATGAATCCGATATTCCCCCGGTTTCGTCAACCTGGACAAACCGATCTGTTTGATCTATGGATGCCACCTGCCCACCATGCAGAAAGCCAACCCGCACGCCTGATATAGACACGTCATACCAGTTACCCGTTGAGGCTTTGTATTCACCTAAACCCCAGACGCGGGCACCTTCAGGCAACCGCCCTACAATACTCGAGTCCTTGTGCGGAATTTCGCGAACAAGCGTTTCCTGCAACGTGATTAGATCCCGATTAATCGAAACAAATTCAAACGAGCCTTGTTGTATAAATTCTTCTCTGGGCAGGGCCAGATTGGCGGACTGTTGCAATTGATTCTGTCTAACCGTCGCCTGCTGAGCAAACTGACCATTTGGAAACTGGCTGAGATAAGCAGCATATTCATTGCTGCTATCACTATCTTTAATCAAATTCCAGAACACCATTTCATTTTCCTGAGCTCCGTCAGTTGGGCCTGAACCACTGCCTGGTGCAGTCGGTAAGGCAAAAACAAAATCACCGCGATCAAAATCCCTATCTCGCAACTTTCCATAGCGGGGTGTTTGCGCTGATTCAGTCAGATTGGTAACCCTGTCTCCCAAATACATGCCCAGTTCCGAGGCGGTCAGATAACCATCACCATTCGCATCAGAACGTTCCTCGCCGCGGATTGCTCTGATAAATAAATCTCTAAACTGGCCATCATCAGAAACCGTTTGATCCGCATCGCCTGAAGTCAGAAATTGGCGCACTGGTAACGTCGTGGCCCGGGTAATAGCCGCCGGCGGCATGGATCGCTGGGCTGAGAAGACTGTCCCCGCAAAACAGGAGTCAAACACAGCATAGACGTGTTTTGAACTTGACTGCCGCATGTAAGTACCAAAATCACGGAGGGCCAGCGAGGAAAACTTAAAGCTTGCGCCTTCCGATATAATCGGGGCGTCAGCGGGAACAAGGTAACCTTCTCCATCAACGGTCGCGCCGTGCCCGGCGAACCAGACAAATAGGCGGGCATCGGGTTTTTCACCTTTAAGAATAAAAAATCGCTTAAAAACCTGCATCAATGCATCGGAATCCAGGTTTCTGTGTAATTCAACGTCAAAGCCCTTTTCCTCGAGAGCTGTGGCAATGAGCTCTGCATCTTTGACCGCATTACTTAGCCTGGGCCAACCTTCGGTATACTCATCGATGCCAACAACCAATGCATAGCTTTCTTTATACATCTGGTACTCACCAGTCACTGCAGCATTTTTTGCTTCAGATGCGCGTAACTGCACAGTTATTCCACGACTGGCAGCATTCGCAGCAGGTATTATCAGCAAAACGACAACTATAAAAATAATTCTAGAACCCATGTTCATCAAAATCATTCTCGCCTGCATCAGTTTATATGAGTACGCTATGAATCCTTCTATCACCCTCCTAGACTAACAGAAATTGCTCTATGGCATCACCACCGCGACCAATGTACCGGTGGATAGTGATTTTAATCAAATCTGTAATTTGTTAATCAAGGGTTCAAATTCTGTTCAGCCAACCGAACACTATGACCATTGCGATCCAGCTTGGCGCTCTAACATGGATCATGTGATCGCAATCTACCCTGATAATTCCCAAGACCAGGACCAGGATCCAGCCCTACTGGTAGCGAGACTCACCCCAACCCACCTCGTAGTTGACACTCATGCCAGGCCCCGAAACACGCAGGCTCTGAATTTTCCAATCCGCGCCTTGTTTGACATACTCCTCATAATATCGGGCGGCCTGCCATTTAGCCTGATCGTTTTCACGAAAGGTAAAAGGTCCAAAAAAATACCAGGTGGCGGTGGCGCGCATGCCCTGAACCGTTATTCTCGGGTTCATAACCATGTGCTGGGTAAAACTCATCATTTTCTGAAAATTCTTAAACAGCTCTGCTATCTGCACATGGCCTTGGGCCTTGCCAATACCACGGCCTTCCCAGATGCCATCCGCAGTAAATATTGAAACAATTCGATCCGGGTTATGAGCATCATCACAGATCTCGCAATACAGCGCCTTGAGCTGTTTAATCGCCTCTATGGCCTCCAATCTATCGATTCTCGCTTCTAAGCTTTCCAATTTGAACCTCGCAACGCTTATTCTTGAATTAGTTGGCAATCATGCTAGTCGCAAAACACATCATTAATCAGAATATCCAGGATATCTAGCTTATCCTCACCCATCGTAAAATCAGGCACGATCAGTTCGTTTACACCCGCATCGCGATAGCCGCCAACAATGTCACGAATCTGGTTCCTGTTACCTGCGATTGTTGCCTGAGCATTTCCTCTCATCCTGGCAGCAAATTTCTCATCATCGGTCAAAAACATCAACGCTACCGCAGACCTTTGTATCTCCGCGGGGTCCCGGTGGGCGGTTTCGCAGTGCCTGTCCAGAATAGCCATCTTGTGCTTGAGGGTATCCACGGTACCCCATACATTCCACTCATCAGCATACCTGGCCGTGATTTTCAGGGTTACGGTTTCACCGCCACCACCAATCAGCAGGGGTAATGGCGACTGGATTGGTTTTGGCTCCAATGGCGCCCCCTCCAATCGATAGAATTTGCCTTCAAATGTAGTTTCAACTTCGGTCAGCAGCGCTTTTATGAGTTGACAGGCCTCTTCTAAGCGCAACAGGCGTTCACGGGTCGAGAAGAAATCGATGCCATACTTTTGATGTTCATTCTCCTGCCATCCGGAACCCAGCCCGAGGACGACCCTACCCCCGGAAATATGATCCACCGTGGCAGCCATCTTGGCTAGAACTGCGGGGTGGCGATAGGTATTACCCGTCACCAGTGTGCCCAGCCGGACCCTGGGAACCAGGGCAGCCAGTGCAGCCAGGGTCGTCCAGGCTTCGGGCCAGGGCGCTGATGTATCCTCAGCATTAGGCATAAAGTGATCCGCCAGCCAAATGCCATCCCAGCCAGTCTGCTCGGCATGCTCTGCTAAAGACCTGACCGTAACAAAGTCATGGCTCGGTAGGGGCCACAGGCTAAATCTCATAACTGCTCCTTATATTCAATACTCCATACTCACTTGCCAACAAATCTGTTACTGACATGAAACCTCTCTGAGGCCAGCACCAATCTATTCTTTCCGGAACAGAATTAATACCCCATAACGAGGATGGCTTGAATTTTCTTCCGACAATATTGTCAAGACTCAATCAAATTATCTGAGAAATGTAAGGCCCCTCATTCAGGCCAGCCGAGCATGTTAAACTCAACGTCATGACACATGACACCTTCTTCGCAACAGCGCCAAAAGGCATGGTAGACCTGCTCGCCAGAGAGCTGAGCCAAATGGGTGCCAGCCAGGTAAAAGAGTCTCGCGGCGGCGCACACTTTAGCGGTGATCTGGAAACCGCTTACCGAGCCTGTCTCTGGTCCAGGCTGGCGAATCGCATCCTGTTGCCTCTGGCAGATTTTGCGGCACCTTCTACCGATGCCTTATACCAGGGTGTTAAAGCAATAAACTGGTCTGCGCATCTCAGTGCAGAACAAACTATCGCTGTTGATACTAATCTCTCAAATTCCGGGATTACCCACAGCCATTTCGCGTCGCTAAGAGTCAAAGATGCCATAGTCGATTATTTTCAGGAAAGCCAGGGCCTGCGACCCAACGTCGACCGTGACGCTCCCGATATCCGTATCAACTGTTATATCTCTGCGAACCAGGCCTCGCTTTATCTGGATCTGTCCGGTACCAGTCTGCACCAGCGAAACTATCGTCTGGACGCCGGCCCTGCACCGCTCAAAGAGAATCTGGCAGCAGCCATCCTGGTTCGCAGCCGATGGCATGAAACAGCCGCCTCCCAGGGTGCCTTCATCGATCTGATGTGCGGCTCCGGCACACTGGTGATCGAAGCCGCTCTTATGGCAGCCGATATAGCCCCTGGCCTGACTCGACAACACTGGGGCTTTGTCAACTGGCAGCAGCATCGCCAGAGTATCTGGCAGCGGTTAACTGCCGAAGCACAATATCGACGCGATAAAGGCCTTAAAGGATTACCTGTGATACTTGGTTTCGATAACAACCGCCGGGTACTAGAACAGGCGCGGTCAAATGCCGACCGGGTCGGGCTGAGCCATAAAATCCAGTTTGCCTACCAGGATATATTCACTTTTCGCCACGACCTACCCAGTCATGGCCTCATGGTAAGCAACCCACCCTACGGCAAACGACTGGCAAAAAGCGGCGAACTACCTGCCCTTTACAAAGCGCTGGGGACGTTAGCCAAGGCGCAACTAGTAGGCTGGAGGGCCGCGATCTTCACAGAGGACCCGGCCCTTGGCAAACATATGGGCCTCCGGGCGGAAAAACTGCATACGCTCTATAACGGTGCCCTTGCCTGCAAACTGATACAGTTCGACATAGACAAATCGCGATTCTATCGAGACGATCGACTGCCAAGAATACTTGAGCCAGATGAGATAAGCCCTCAGGCTGTTATGTTCAGGAATCGGCTGACTAAAAATCTTAAACAAATCTCCCGCTGGGCCAGGAAATCCGGGGTCACCTGTTACAGAACCTTTGATGCCGACCTACCAGATTACGCTGCTGCCATCGACGTCTACCAAGGCGCCGATGATCAGACTGAAAGATGGGTCTGTATCCAGGAATATGAAGCCCCAGCCAGTATCGATCCAGTGAAAGCAAAATTCAGAACACAGGAACTGGTGACCGTGTGCAAGGCCATTTTCAATGTCAACGAGGAACAGCTGTTCTACAAAACGCGCACTCGCCAACGAGGCGAATCCCAGTATGAGCGCAGGAACACCTCGCATGAATTTCACCAGATCAGAGAATCGACCGCTAAGCTCTGGGTTAATTTCGAGGACTACCTGGACACGGGAATCTTTCTTGATCATCGCCCGCTCAGGCAAACCCTGAAAGAACAGGCGGCCGGCAAGACTTTTCTCAACTTGTTTTCCTATACAGGCGTGGCCACAGTCCAGGCCGCACTGGGAGGCGCTATCAAGACGACCTCTGTGGATATGTCCCGCACCTACCTGGATTGGGCGAAAAGAAATCTGCTGCTGAATAACCTGTCAACGGACCAGCATGAACTCGTCCAGGCTAATTGCCTGAAGTGGCTGGTCCAGCAAAAACCGGCCAGCTATGATCTGATACTGGTCGACCCCCCCAGCTTTTCGAATTCAAAGCGCATGGACCAGGCATTTAATGTTGCCGATGATCATGCTGACCTGATTGGTAACAGCATCAGGTTACTTCGACCTGGGGGAACCCTGTATTTCTCTACAAATCTGCGAAAATTCAAGCTGGATCACCGAATACAGGACGAATTCAATGTCATCGACATCAGCACTGAAACCATCCCAGTAGATTTCAGTCGACGCCGGAATATCCATCAGTGCTGGCAACTTTCAAGATAGTTGAACGCTATTGTAGCCGTCAAACCCGCTGCACCTGGCGGCCCAGCCGGTACACCTGACTGACCACCGCCAGGTCGAGATGCCTAAACAGTGCACCCAGACGGCAGCCACTATGACAAAAGTAAAATCTTTTGTGAAGCGGCTCTTTTGATCCTTATCTGCTATATGTGTAGTATCAAAAAAAAGACTTCTAATAAGAGAGCTCCTGATATGAAGAGATTGCTTGTGACACTGGTAGCAGGATTTTCAATGGCCTGTGCAGCCAATCCAGTCAAAGAAAATATCGGCCTGTATGGTGGACACGTGGCGGACATAGAGGCTATGGACAATGCGGGCACTTCAGAGGTCCTCATCGCTGTAGATACCAGCCAGCGCGGCATTTTCAGATGGAACCCCAGCGCGACAATACCGACCTGGGAATCGGTCACCAATCCTGACGATGCGACCATCACCGACAAATTACCGGGTCAAGCTTCCATGGTAGAGGAAGACATTGCCAATGCGGGGGTGGTCTATGGGGTCATCTCATTTAATGCAGACAGCAGATTCAGTGCGCTTTACGAGAGCAGCAATTACGGAGACCTATCCGGTACCGCTGTGTCATGGACTGCGTCCCTCGACAGTAGTAGCGCTGCCCTTGATGAGGTTACTTCCCTGCACGGCCATTCATCCGGCATGTATGCCGGTACAAATGAAGGTGATATCTATCGTAACGCATCAGGTGCCGGTGGCGCATTCACTAGCGTCTTCAGCCATACCAGCGGTGATCAAATAGTTGACTTTGCTGTTGTATCGTCGACCAAGGGTTATGTGGTTACCCGGGGCGCTACCGGCGGGTTAAGCCTCTGGTCTACCAACTGGGTTTCGACAACCGCAGACCTAACGGCCAGCCTGCCTGCCACTGCGCCTGTGGAAATACGGACCGGCGCCTGCCCCCTAAGTGACTGTTCACTGGAGATCCACCTGATCGGCGCGGACCCGGCAGATAGCAGTGGTGACACAATCTACATAGCCGGTTCATCTACCAATGGTATGGCGTTCAAGAGCAGCGATGGCGGCGCCAGCTGGAACGATGGCTGGGACTACCAATGCGGCCAGACAGCCAGCGGTTGCGAAGATTACGACTTTACCGATGGTTATCCGAATGGCGATGTCATACGGTTCAGAGGCTCCGCCTCATCGGGAACAGAAAGCCGAAACGTTTTTATTTCTAAAGTTGTAATGGATCTTGACGATAGTAGCCCATCCTGGACGGCAGTCCAGCAGTTAAGTTCTACCATCTCTCCTTCTGGGCCAGATGGACCCAGCATTACCATGACTTCAAATGTCAATGATGGTGCTCTTGCTATTGACCCCAATGATGATACCCAACTATACATCGCCAGCGATCTGGCAATCGGTCAGATTACCCACGATCCGGCAACGGGGTTTCCCAACCCCGCAGGCGAGGAAATGGGTAATGCCATCGGTATCGAGGGCCTTGTTGTTAACGACCTGGACTTTTTTGAAAATTCGGCTACGGATAAAGAGCTCTGGATCGTCACCAAAAGTGGCTCAGGCTTCGCCCAGGGATACAATCCTGCCGACCCTACCAGCGTTGCTGATACCTCGGGCTGGGTCTTTCCCATTTATGTGGGCGGTGATGGCGCGCCCGCCAGAGCGGTCGCCATAGACCCTGCAGACAAAACGCTGGCATTAATTGGTACAAACAGTGTGTATCGCAATGACCGGGCCGATGGCGCCATTGCCCTGGTCGATGTTGCCACCAACTGGACCAGGGTGTTTGATCCCCTGGATGCCGCATACTCTGGCACAGGCATGCCCTTGGAGTCCGACCGGGCCGACCGAAGCTATACCACCTCTCTGGAGTGGCAGACTTCCAGTGCAGGATCCTGTGATCGAGTTTATCTATCAGTTGCTAATACCGACACCGGCCTGGAAGGAGGCATCTTCTATTCTGACGATAAAGGCCTCGCCTGGAACGTAGACACCCTGAACTCCGGGACAGGGCTACTGAAAATGCCGGTCAATGCCATCCTGTCGAATGACAATTTCCTCTGGGCAGCCGTGGGTGATCGAGATGGCAGAAGCAGTGAAACCGGTATTCGATCCAGGTTAAGTCTATGTTCAAGTTCAGCATGGTGGGAACCTTCGCATTCTACAGACACAGTTTTTGCCGCCCTTCAAGGTGAATACATTACTGCGCTGGACGGCACAACCAATTCATCCGCTTATAGCGGCGTCGTTTACGTCACCAGCGACCAGACTGTCTACAAGGGAGAACTGGAAAGCTCCACTAGCTGCAGCACTTCAGGCTTTGATTGCTGGCAGTTTTCTGATGTTACGCCGACAGCCAGTCATTCCGGTTTCAGCGCCGTTGCCGTTGAGCCAGCAGATGCTGATCATGTCTGGGTTGCCTATGATAACTGTATCCTGGAGTCTACCGATGGCGGCAGCAGCTGGGCTGTTTACGGCGATTCCTGCACGGATGACCACGAAGACGTTAAAGTATTGGCATACGATGATCTCATCTCTGGTACGGAAGGCGGCGCCTTTGCCTATGTTGATGATGGCACAACTACCTGTGCTTCAGATGGTTTCACTTGGGATATCGATGCAAATAACTCGGTAGAGCCACTGGAAGATGGACTGCTGTTCATCCGCTACCTGTTTGAATTTACAGGTGATCCGCTGGTCGATGCGGCGGTTGATATGAATGGCGAGCGAACTTTGCCAAGCGAGATTGAAGCGTTTCTGGAGACTCACAGTGCTGCCATAGATATCGATGGTGATGGGGAAACTAGAGCATTAGCAGACGGCTTGATGGTAATTCGTTATTTCTTTGGTTTCCGGGATGACTCTCTCATTGAAGGTGCCGTATCTGCCACGGCAACTCGCATTACCAGTGATAAAATTGAAGCCTGTATAGAAGCGAACATGCCTTAACCCCTGACAGAGCAAGGCCCATGCCCGGGCCTGCCACCGGGCCCTTATGTTTAACCGGTACAACGCCTGGCTTGCCAATATCAGGTAGCGGCATTGTGTATCCTGCTGACTGAAAAGGCCACGCTGGTAGAGACCTACAATGCAGGCTTGCTTCCAGCCAACCGAGCAGGTTTACTGTCCCTTCAAGGACAACAGATGCTGCTATGAGTGAATTCGACTCGGTAAACAATACCCCTGTTAAGGGACCGCTAGAAGGTATCCGCATACTGGATTTATCCTCAGTGGTATCGGGCCCGATGGCAGCCGTCATGCTGGCTGATCAGGGCGCTGATGTTATAAAAATAGAGCCCCCTGGCTGGGGTGACGGTGTGCGCAGGCTGGGTGCCAGCAGGAATGGTCTGAGCGCTATTTACGCCATGATCAATCGTAACAAACGCTCAGTTGCCATCAATCTGAAACAGCCTGAAGGGCAAAATTTGGTCCTGCAGCTGGCTAGGACTTCAGATGTTTTACTGCAGAACTATCGCCCAGGTAAAATGGATCGATTAGGTCTGGGTTACCCGCACCTGAGTCAGGTTAATCCCAATCTCATCTACACCTCCATTTCAGGAATGGGTGATGTCGGCCCTTATGCCGATCAAAAGGTCTATGACTATGTCATACAGGGTATCAGTGGCATCCTTGATGCCCAATCAGAAGATAACCAACTGGCCATGGTTCGGACTATTATCTATGACAAGGTGACTGCCTTGACCATTGCCCAGGGTATTACCGCAGCGCTACTGGCGAAAGAAAGAGGTCAGGGCGGGCAGCATCTACAGCTTTCCATGCTGGACGCTGCCCTTTACTTTAACTGGCCTGATCTCATGTGGAATCACAGTTTTGAGGGTGACGGCGTGCATCATGCCGGGGATCTCGCCGATTTTTATGAAATCAACCAGACTCGGGACGGTGCCATCGTCTCGCATCAATTAAATGGCGACTGCTCGAGCTATTCAACCGAGGAGCTCATCAATCTGTTTGCAGAAAATGAGGTCCCCGTATCCAGAGTCAACCGACGTGAGGATATCAGGGATGATCCACAGATCCAGGCTGTGGACATCCTGAAACAGTCTGATCACCCCCGCGGCGGCATAATGGTTCAACCCAGGGCACCGGTGCGTTTCAGCAAGACCCAACACCAGGTTCAGCAACCCTCAGCCGAACTGGGCCAGCATACCGTAGAGGTGCTCATGGAACTCGGTCTGGAAATAGAACAGCTACGGGATTTAGCAGCTCGGGGAGTCATTAGCTGATCGTTTCATTTAGCCAGCTATAGAACCTGCGCCAGAATCAGACCCACTTTGTCTAAAAACCACTGCTTTAAACTGATCAGCCAGGCAGGCTGCTGTTGTTGCTGCCACTGACTGTTCGCCGCAGCATTTATATACTGATGAATATCGCTGGCATCACTTCCACTGAGCACATCAGCAAAACCAATCATGCCAACAGAGCGGTACAGGCCCTCGAGCACAATAGGCTTGAATAAGCGATGGGTATCATCGGACATCATTCTCAAGTCCGACGTTAAGCCTTTATTAGCCACTCCCATGCCATGGCAACGCATGCAATGCTGATTATACAATAGCATGCCGTTTTCAAGTTGCAGATCGCTCGCGGCCATCTGCCGACGCCTGAATACCGGTTCTTTCTGCAGAACCTGAGGCAATTTAGCCTTGCTACCGAGTTTATAGACCAGCAATCGGCCGGGGCCCCCTGCTTTGGCATCTTCCTCTGCCAGAACCAGGCCGACAGCGCCGCCCCAGCCAGCCATTACGGCGACGTACTGCTCACCGTTTACCGCATAACTGATTGGAGGTGCAATGATCCCGTTGCCTACATCAGTTTCCCA
This sequence comes from Gammaproteobacteria bacterium, assembly GCA_012960535.1. Classification (GTDB taxonomy): domain Bacteria; phylum Pseudomonadota; class Gammaproteobacteria; order Pseudomonadales; family Azotimanducaceae; genus UBA9926. Next base: position 23,316 of record DUBB01000014.1, on the reverse strand, counting down.
CAGCCTGCGGCCGGTGGTTGCATCATAGGCCGAGAACCGTCCCTCACCGGTACCCTGAAACACCAGATTTGCAGCCGTTGTCAACAATCCCCCGTTCCACATGGTGTTGTGCTGGACCCGCCAGATTTCACGTTGCTTAACCGGGTCCCAGGCAATGGTCATGCCGGTTAACAAACGCTTCATCAGCGGTAACATCTGCTCTGCAGAAGGCCCTTCGAGGTTAGCCTCATCGTCCTGAGCGGTGTTCCAGTGAGGTCCTTTATTAAATTTGAACGTCTCAGGCGTGTTATAAACTGACAGATTTTCCATGGCAGGAATATACATCAGGCCAGTGCTGCTATTGAAAGCCATGGGTTGCCAGTTATGTCCGCCAAAAGGCGCCGGCCGGGTCAACTGGCTATCATTGACGTGATCAGCGACTGCTGTTTCAACCGGACGACCGGTTAGCGGATCAACATGACTAGCCCAGGAAACCGGAACATAGTTCTGAGCCGAAATCAATTCACCGGTGCGTCGATCAAGCACGTAGAAAAAGCCATTCTTGGGTGCCTGCATCAGTACCTGTCGAAGCTCACCCTCAATCAACAGGTCTGCCAGCACCATGTGTTGGGTCGCGGTGTAGTCCCAGGTATCAGCGGGCGTAGTCTGGTAGTGCCAGACATATTCTCCACTGCTTGCTTTCAGTGCGACAATGGAAGACAGAAACAGGTTATCACCACCGTCTGGGCTTCTTATATGGCGATTCCACGGGGATCCGTTGCCGGTGCCGATATATAACAGATCAAGATCAGGATCGTATGCCATGGAATCCCATACTGTGCCGCCGCCGCCCACCTGCCAGTACAGATCACCTGTCCAGGTTTTCCTGGCCATTTCCATGGCGCTTGATTCTTCTGGCAAATCTGGATCCCCGGGGACCGTATAAAAACGCCAGGAAAGTTTACCGGTATCGGCATGGTAGGCTGAAATATAACCTCGTACACCATACTCTGCACCGCCATTACCAATCATCACCAGGTCCTTGATAACCCGGGGAGCACCGGTAATGGTGTAAGGCTTTGATTTATCAATGGTCAAGGTTTCCCAGACTACATCGCCTGAGAAACGATTAAGGGCAACTAGTCGGCCATCTATGGTGCCTACAAAAAGGTGATCATTTAGGACTGCTACACCGCGATTCACCACATCACAACAGGCATTAGCGCCCCATTCCCGCGGTACCTGAGGGTCAAAACGCCAGAGCAATTCGCCAGTAACAGCATCATTGGCAAATACCGTACTCCACGCCGCTGTGCTGTAGATTACCCCATCAACAACAATGGGAGACGCTTCCAGGCCCCGTTTAGTCCCGGTATCAAAGGACCAGGCTAAGCCGAGATCATCAATATTGCTGGGATTAATCTGAACAAGCGGTGACTGTCGAGTTTCCGAATAGGTACGGCCGTGAGTCAGCCAGTTGCCAACATCGCTATCAGCTGCCACCAGTTCCTGGGAATCTGGACTGGCTGATACCCATGGAATATAAAAAAAAATTAATAACCACCGCAAACTTAGCACTCCTCTCACCGTCATCAGCGACCTGTCACCATACAACATCGCTAGCAAACAAACACATTTTCAGGTTACCGCATGTCAAACACGGCCAGCAACTTTATAATGGGTAGTTATACCCACCCAAAAAGGCATCCCCCTGAACGCCTAGTTGTCTCTTTGTGCAACCTATATCTTATGCCGGCATTTCAGCAGTTTCTGCCTGTATGTGTTACCTGCGTATGTATAATAATGAATCCGCTTCTGGACAAGTATGGATTTATGGTTGACTCTGCCAACAGATCATTAAAATCAAAGTCGCTGCTTTCAAGTTTTGTCATTGTTTCACTAGCCGTATTTTCCGGTTATGCCGCTTTCGATCTTGAAGCTGCGAGTGCTTTAACCCGTTTGCTGCGAGATTGGGTGGTCGTCTACTTTGACTGGTTTCTGATTTTAACAAGCGGGTCGATCCTGCTATTTATGCTGGCACTATTGTTTCACCCAAAAGCAGGGGAAGTACTGGGCGAGCATAATGAACCCCCCGAATTTTCCCGCTGGTCCTGGTTCGCCATGTTATTCAGTGCAGGTCTAGGGCCGGGGTTACTGTATTGGGGTGCTGCAGAACCCATTAGCCACCTAAATGAAAATCCTCTGCTAACCTTTCTGGAACTCAATGCAGGCTCCGAGCAGGCAGTTGTGCCAGCCATCGTCGTTACCGTCTTTCACTGGGGACTGCACGGCTGGGCAATGTATGCATTAGCGGCGCTGGCCATTGCTTATAGTACCTACCGCCACAATCAACCGCTGGCATTTAGCACAGCCTTAACACCCCTTCTGGGTAAAGCAAGAATCAATGGTAGAACAGGATCCCTCATCGACTGCATTGCACTTTATGGAACCGTGTTCGGTGTCGCCACCTCCATCGGCCTTTCCGTGAGTATTATGAATGCAGCGATTGAACCCTTTACTGGGCTCGATTTCGATCTCTATAACCAGATTATTATTGTCGCTCTGGTCTGTGTACTCGGCATTGTTTCAGCCATATCGGGGGTAGCAAAAGGTATCCGGCGCATCAGCGAGATCAACATCTGGCTCAGCTTAATGTTACTCCTGACCTTTCTGGCAGTTGGCCCCACCGTACCTATTCTGGTCACTTTGCTGAACACGCTGATCGAGTATTTTCTCGCCGTTCTACCCATGGGATTCTGGATTGCTGGTCTGCCAGAGCAGCAGGCCTGGCAAGGTGCCTGGACCGTTTTTTACTGGGGCTGGTGGTTTGCCTGGACACCGTTTGTTGCGCTATTCGTCGCCCGAATATCAAGAGGCAGGACCATCAGAGAATTCATCACGGGCGTCTTGCTGGTTCCTACCCTGGTGATCGTACTGTGGATGAGTGTATTCGGCGGGACCGCAATACACCAAGAACTCGCAACCAGCGGCGTAATCAGTAGTGCGGTAAACCAGGACTACAGCCTGGGCCTGATCGCCTCTATTGACGACCTGGGTCTGGACCAGATTAAGAGCCCGCTTTTTATGATAGTGGCTTTTTTACTATTCACCTGGCTGGTTACCTCACTGGACTCAGCGACACTGGTTATCTGCAACATGCTCAACGTCAGCCAAAGCACAATCATGAAAATTATATGGGGTCTGATACTCGGTGCAGTTTCATGTACGTTGATGCTGGTCGGTGGCATAGAAGCGCTACAGGCTGCATCGATTATCATTGGCTTGCCCATGGCTCTGATCATGCTGCTGGTTATGGGTTCAGTTGCACGCCTGGTCCTCACTAAAGAGCCATGAAGCATCAGGACAAACCAGACGATGTGTCGCCAGACAAGGTATTGAGGCCGCCCCGAAAACATGCTTAATTGTCTGCAGGCGTCCTACCAACAGGGTAGGCACCCAGGTTTCATGAGATTGTCATCCTAACAACTGGAGCACCGCCGTCGTTCTGCCCAATGCAAGACGGCGGCATCGTACCAGAACAGGCCATTTTATAGCAGGAGAACTTCATGGTGACATTAAATAGCGTGACCGGGCCTATTCCCAGCGACCAGCTCGGCTTTACCTTAATGCATGAACATGTGATGGTGGGAGCCAGCGGGCTCTATACGAGCTATCCAGATCTACTCGGCAGCAACCGGCAGGAACGTGCTATTGCCAGTCTCAAAAGAGCAAAAGAAGAAGGCATCGATTCGATTATCGATGCGACCACCTTCGATCTTGGCCGACACCCAGAGCTTTTAACAGCAGTCTCCAAGGCTTCCGGGGTGAATATTATTAACGCAACCGGCTGGTGGTTAGACGTGCCCCGCTTTCTCAATGGCGTATCAGCCAACCAGATGGCAAGAGAATTTGTTCGTGATATCGAGCAGGGGTTCAGGGGTACTGACATTAAGGCTGGTATTTTAAAGTGCGCCGCTGATTTCGAAGGTGTCACCACATCACTTGAAGTCATGGCCCGAGCGGTGGCCAGAGCACACAACGAAACAGGGCTCAATATTATGGTGCACTCCTATCCCACAGGTCAGGTTGCGCGCCGTCAGATAAAAATATTTAAGCAGGAAGGCGTTGACCTGACCAAAGTCAAAATAGATCACAGTAATGACACCACTGACCTTGAATACCTGAAATGGATTCTCGACCAGGGCTGTTACCTGGGACTGGATCGTTATCCGGGACGACTGGTCAGTCCTCATAGCAGGACTATCACACTGAAAAAACTCATAGATGATGGCTATGCCGACCGGCTCTGCCCTTCTCATGACTGTATCTGCCTGGCGGTACTAAAGGAGAATGCCGACGGCACCCTGCCCGAAGAACATGAATTCAAGCGCAATAACCAGCACGAGTATCTCTATATAAAACGGGAAGTCATTCCTCACTTAAAGGAATTGGGCGTACAAGATGGTGTCATCGAAAGTCTATTTGTCGATAATCCCAGGCGATTTTTTGAGGGTTCACAATAGGCCTTTTTCGACTGCCCGCTGACTCGACAAGAGTGTAATGGTTCCACGCCGAAAGAGTAACCGGCTGAGTCTGTTCTATTTAACAGGCCCATACACCGCTTTGACTTTGAATACGCCATTTAGCAGTACATCTCGCGCCGCAAATTTCCAGCCGTCCGACGTTCTGACAACTTCTGATTGGTAATAACCGGCCTGGACAGGCCGAGGCGCAAGGTCAACCCCCTTCATTTGCCAGCTTATCATTGCCTGTGTTCGAACTTGAGCGGCGTTTGGCCCAACAGGCGTAATGACAGAATTTGGCATGAAATGCATTGTTAGCATACCTATTTCCTTGAAAAACTCGGCCCTATCGATCACCGCCTGCCTGAGCGCCTGCCGACCGGAGATTTCAGTATCAGGCGTTTCCGCACCATTAAGGTAAAACCGGCAAACCGCGGCATCAGTAAATAGCGCTGCAAAACCTTCAACATCAGCGCCATCCCAGGCAAAACTGTACTTGGCAATGAGTTCATGAATCTGCAACTGATCCCCAACTGAAAGTTCTGTCAAAACTCGGCCTCCCTTAAGGTCATTTAGGGATAACAATGCGCTCTGGTTGACTAACGCTATCCCTTTCCATATTCAAATTCTGCAAAGAGAATAAGGAACATACCGCAAAGCCAGTTCAGATGGCAACTCTGCTTGATCTAAAGGCATTGTTCCTAAATTTATTTGTCTACCATTTAACTCTGACGTTACAAAATATAAGCATCGCCCGAAGCCCTGACCGTTAATTCACTGATAGAAACACCCAGCGGCTGGTTCATCGCGTAGACAATCTGGTCTGCTAACAGATCCGGCTCAAGCGCAAAATATTCGATACGCTCTGGATCCAGCTGACTCTCCGGTAACTGACCTGCAGCCATAGCTTCACTCTGCTGTGCATAGGCTGACATGTTGGCACCGAGTATACCGATAACCGCTTCTCTATTTACGACACCCGCACCCAATCCGGTCGCCGGTACACCGGTGGGCTTAATGGTAGTAACTTTGATTCTGCCCTGGCTTTCCATACGCAAAGACTCTGATAGAAAATTTACCGCCGCTTTAGTCGCCCCATAAACGCCAGCACCGACCACCGGGAAATTGCCATAAATAGAAGACACGTTGATAACATGACCATGGCCCTGGCTAATCATCTGATCATGAACTGCGCAAATGCCATGTAAGACACCCTTGATATTGATATCAATACAGCGATCCCACGCCTCAGCCGCCACACCATGGTCTCTGAAAAATGCTAATGGCATCACCCCTGCATTATTAAGCATAATATCAATGCTGCCAAAACGCCTGATCGCCTCAGCGGAAACCTGTGCCACTGCATTTCGATCAGCCACATCAGCAACAACGCTAATGGCATTATCTGGGTTTTCAAGACTAGAAAGTGTCTCCGCCAGCTCCTCGATATTAATATCAGCAACAACAACGCTGGCACCCAAGGCACTCACTTTCTGTGCTACCAGCCGTCCGAAGCCGCTGGCGGCGCCGGTAACAACAATGGTTTTCTCTTTAATATAGTTCACTCTGCGGTCTCCCAGAAAAATTCCGAGCAATCATTATAACAAAAGGAATAGCCTCCCAAGGCAGGACGAAACCGGGTGAACCTCCTCTCCCTGATTGCTAGCCCCTTAACTGAGCTCACTATCAATGCAAAATCAGGAATTCACTTTGCCATAAACACACTATCCTGTTCAGTGAGAGCAGCAAAAATCAGAATCGGTCCAAATGCCAGCGAGCATGCTAAAGTAGGACTGACCAGGCAGGCATTATCTCGATGGTAAATTCAAACTCAGCTGGCACCAGTTACCGCAACTATGGAAACACGAAAGCGCGTGTCAGGCACTTTTATAAACTCAACCATAGCAGGCAAACCCTGGCTTTTGCGCAGGCCAAACGTACCGAGTATCAGCGGCTGAACAACCGACGCATGGGCATATGGGAAGCCTGTGAATACCTTAACACCCTGATTGATGATAGCGACCCCGACACAGAATCGCCCCAGATTATTCATTGTTTGCAGACCGCTGAGGCCATCCGTGCTGACGGCCACCCGGATTGGTTTACCCTGGCTGGACTAATACATGACCTGGGCAAAATTCTATGCCTGTTCGGTGAACCTCAATGGGCGGTAACGGGTGACACCTTCCCCCTGGGTTGCGCTTTCCAGGAAACCATCGTTTACCCGGAATATTTCGAAGCTAACCACGACACTGGTATAGATAGGTACCAGTCACCCCTGGGTATCTACGATGACCACTGCGGGCTTGACAAGGTCACATTGTCATGGGGTCACGACGAATATATGTATTTGGTGACACGCGAATTTCTCCCAGCAGAAGCGCTTTATATGATCCGCTATCACAGCTTCTATCCTGGGCACTCGAGCCACGCTTATGATGCCCTCTTCGATAACCAGGATAGGGAAATGTTCGATTGGGTACGACTATTTAATCGCTACGATTTATATACGAAACAGGATGTATACCCGGATGTCGTCGCACTCAGGCCCTATTATCAGGATCTCATTAATCAATATTTCCCGGACAAAATAGCCTGGTAATCAGCGCATAGACCGTTGTCCGTTTTTAACCAAGGAAGCCGATGTTAGAGGCCAATGCGCGACACTCTCTATTGCCAAGGGCCGGGTTTATTCCCCGGCAATGAAATCATAGAAGCGGGAAGCCGGCACACAGCTTGCCAAAATCTCTTCGCTAAAATCAGAAAATGTGCACACGAAAGCCAAGTTGGTAAATCGCCGGCAGGTGCCCGCCAGCCGCCCAGGCTGTATCAGAAAGCGTCTGCAGGATAGACAAACCTCAGCTTAACAAAGCTTGCAAATATCGTACCTTTACCGTCCTTAAAAATGTAAACCTGAAGAATTTGGCAAACCAAAACAAGCCAGCTTGAGCGGGCTGCCTGAACAGGCCGAATGACACCACTGCAGCCAGCACAACACCTTTATATTTTCTGCTGCGCGCCAGCAGATGGGGAGCCTTGCCAGATTGTCAATTCATAACTTGTTGCTTTCAGGCGACGGTATTGAAAAGATCCGACGTCCTGGACTCCATGCTCAGCAAGGCCTGCTTCGTTCTGATACCACCGCCAAAACCAGTCAGGCTACCATTGCTGCCAATCACCCTATGGCAGGGAATAATGATTGGCACAGGATTAACACCATTGGCTGCACCCACCGCTCGCGATGCCCTGGGCCTGCCGATACGCGCCGCTAGCTCACCATAGGTGCAGGTTTCACCATAGGCAATCATTTTCAAAGCCGACCAGACAGCCTGCTGGAATGGTGTTCCTGCCAACTCGAGCTGCACATCAAAGACCTGCAGTTCGCCAGCGAAATAACCATCTAACTGCCTGGTTACGTCAACAAATGGCTGGCTGTCTCTAATCCAGTGACTATCATGACGCCGGGCCATCTTCCCTTCAGGGAATCCAAGTAATGATAACGATTGACCATCCCCCGCCAATAACAATTCACCGATGGTTGTCCGATGATAATCGTAATAAAAAGTCATAACTTAATTCTCTTTACCCTATATCAACACGGTGTATGCTCAAGCTCAGTCACTCCTTGCTCTAGAATCAGGTGCTCTAGAATCAGGTGCTCTAGTATCAGGTGCGCTAGTCGCAGGTCTTCTAGTATCAGGAAACATTCCTTGCCTTGTCAATCCAATAGGGTTTTCGCAATTCCGTTTTCAGGATCTTACCAGAGGGATTCCTGGGAATCACTGCAAGCCAATCAACGGAACTAGGACACTTATAGTGTGCCAGTTGCTGCCTGCAGTAGCTGATAACGTCTTCCTCGCTGAGCGATGCATCATCCCGGGTAATAATCGCTTTAACGGTTTCGCCCCAGCGTTCATCAGGAACCCCAATTACAGCCACGTCTGAGATTGCCGCATGTCTCATCAGTACATTCTCGATCTCCGCTGGGTAAATATTCTCGCCACCGGAGATGATCATGTCTTTAACCCGATCATGAATATAAAGATATCCGTCAATCAGGTAACCCGCATCACCCGACTTGAACCAGCCATCTTCGCTCATTGATTCTGCTGTGGCCTGCTCATTGCGCCAGTAACCCTTCATAATCTGAGGGCCACGAATCCAGATCTCACCTACCTCACCCTCGGCAACTGCTTCATCTGTCGCTGAATCCATTATCTTCAATTCATGTCCACTTACCACTTTCCCACAGGACCGGAGCAGGCCCCCCCTGGGTCCACCTGGGTCATGATCTTCAGGGAACAGCAGGCTAACGCCGCCGGTGGTTTCAGTCAGTCCATAGGCCTGGAAAAAGCGCGCCTTAAAGGTATCAATCGCCCGGACGAGTACCTGTTCACTAATCGGTGACGCCCCATAGGTAACACTTTGCAGAGATGAGAAATCGACCTCAGCAATATTTGGTTGGTCCAACAGGAATTGGAGAACCGCCGGTACAAAAATAGAATGGGTAATGCCGTATTCGGGTATAGCCTTCAATATGGCCTGCATATCCGGTTCCTTTAACAGTATGCTTTCAGAGCCAAAATAAATACCGATAAGCCCCCATCCGCTGCCGGAAATATGAAACAACGGCATGCAAACAAGATTCACACTGGCCTCTTCGAAGTTAATCGGTGCTAAGCCCTTAGCCAACTGATGAATGAGATTAGTATGGGTCGTCTCAACACCTTTTGGCAGCCCGGTGGTTCCTGATGTATACAGCTGGTAACAACTGTCACTCGGGTCAGCAGGATAAGCAGGGTCGACAAGTGACTGCCCGGCAATCCATTGCTGATAAGTCAGGTAGCCCGTATCAGCTGGATCACCTATCACCACCACATGCTCCAGTTGTAGATCCATCTGGGCCAGCAAGTGCAGAAACTCATCCCCGATCAATAGCATTTTAGCTTCACTATGGTTGAGAATATACTCCATCTCGGGCGCGGCCAGACGCCAGTTAACCGCCACACTGACAGCATTTAATTTGGCTGTGCCGAATAGATAGGTAAAGTATTCGGGTTGATTCTTATCCAGATAAGCGACCCGATCCTGCGCACCAATACCCAACTGACCGATCGCATTAGCACACTGGCAGGCTTCATCATCAAGTTCCTCAAAGGTCCAGGAACGTCCATCCGGTTCAAACACCAGGGCTCGTTTTTCTGGGGTGTTGCGGCGATGAAAGCGGCTAATTTCAGCGAGGGTTTTCATAAGTAATCCTTCTATTATATTATATCCAATTCAATTCAATTCAATTCAAAGTATCTAATTCAAATTCCAACTGTTAAACCAGGCCACCGAGTTTGAAACTTCACAGCCTATGAATCAACTGGCACTGACATGCCAACAGATGCTCCTTGTCACGCCAGCAGATCGTCATTGTATTACTCGGTTTTACCCTATTTAACCTGTATTCCCCAACCCGACTGTCATCCTGGCGCAAGGTGTTGAGTGGCTGATACTCCTTTTCACCGATACGATACTTAATGAATTCATTAATTTTCGATATTCAATTGAGCAGACAAACTCTGCTATGCTAGGCGTTAAACTGTCTAGCGAGGTCCTGGTGACATGGAATATGATCTTATAATCAGAAATGGTTTTCTCATCGATGGAACAGGTACTAAAGGTAAGACAGCTGACCTTGCCGTCAGGGATGGCAAAATTATTGCCTTAGGCGATTTAGACGGCGAAGCCAGTCAGGAATTTGATGCGCAGGGTCAGGTAGTCAGTCCTGGGTTCATAGACATTCACACTCACTTTGATCCGCAACTCTGCTGGGATGGTCTGGCAACACCATCAATAGAACACGGCATCACCACTGTGGTAACTGGTAACTGCTCTTTAAGTCTGGCACCGATCAGGGATAGAGCGGGTGCAGATAAAATAGTCAGTATGTTTGGCGTGATAGAAGACATAAAAAAGAAAACCTTCGACCAGGCAGTCCCTTTCACCTGGAACTCATTTCCCGAATACCTGGATCACATCCGTCCAAAGCTGGGCATCAATGTCGGTGCCTTAATCGGCCATTCAGCCGTACGTCTGTATGTCATGGGGGCAGCCAGCCAAGAGCGAGCAGCGACCCAGGATGAGATAGATAAAATGTGCGTTATTATTGAAGAAGCCATGGCCGCTGGTGCATTGGGTATTTCTTCTTCCTATGTTGATATGGATGAAAACGGCCACCCAGTGCCCAGTCAATATGCAGACCTGAATGAAAAAATCGCCTTAGCCAAAGCCATGGCAAAAAGCGGACGTGGCATATGGCAGATTGTGCCTTACTTCCCTGATCTTAAGCGGGAGCTCGACAATATACGGGAACTCGGAGAAATCAGCCTTGCAGCCGGGATTCCCTGCAGCTTACAGCCCGTTTTAAGCTCACCGACCTCACCCAAGGCGGAAGAGATTATCGAGGCTCTTGAAGCCGAGCAAAAACGAGGAGCCCAGGTTTTTGGTCAGGTCATGCCAAGATGTTTTGACCTGAATATGAGGCTGTCAGAAACCAGCATGTTGCTGTTTTCCATGCCGGGCTGGAAAGCCATCATGGATCTCCCAAGACACGATAGATTGGCTCGCTTCTCAGACCCCGAACAAAGAAGTGCCCTGGTGACCGAAATGAAGACCGCCATGGGTATGGGCGGTGCCCTGCCATTCCTGACGGTTGGCAAGGTCTACAGTGACATCAACCAGCAATACTGCGGCAGAAGCCTGGCAGAGATCGGCCAGAGCGAGGGTAAGGAAATCGGCGAGGTCATCCTTGATCTGGCGGTGGCAGACAACCTCGACACTGAGTTTCAGCTCAAGAATGTCATCAATGCTGACAAAGCCAGTGTGGCTGAACTTATTAACCATCCCATGTGCCATTTCGGCGCATCCGATGCAGGCGCTCATATCACCCAATTCTGTGGCACCGGCGATACAACCCACCTATTGGAGCATTACGTTCGTGAAACCGGGCATATGACCCTGGAACGCGCTATTCACCGTATGACAGGTGAAGTTGCCGAAGACTGGGGCTTGTTCAATACAGGAACGCTAAGCGTGGGCAAAGCCGCTGATATCGTCGTTTTTGATCCGGCGCTGGTATCTGTCGGCCAGGAAGAGTTTGTTGAAGACTTCCCAGGTGAAGCGCGCAGATATATTCGCCGTTCCAGCGGCTACGCTGCCGTATTTGTTAACGGTGAACAGGTGTATTCCAGTGCTGGCTATACACAGGCGCGGCCCGGTAGAATTATTTAGTCTGCTTAAAGGGCCACAATCTCAGTTAGCTGCTTGAAACCTGCAACAACGCTGGGCTAACGCTCGAATTCAAATCGATAGGGTGCCAGCGATTGTTGCGCCTCAACACGGTACTTATGCCATCGTCCGCCGCCATAGTATGCGAGACTACCCGGCTCAGCTTCACCATGGCCATTGTAATAGGTTATGCAGTCCCGCAAAGGCCTTGTATTGATATCGGCAATTTTGCAGTGTTCAGCGTAGCTATCCTCTGTTTCCTGCTTTATATCAACCACTGTTGCACCTTCATCCTGCATGGTTTTTAACATCCATACGATGTAGTCACCGTGTTCCTCTATGGCATTGGTAAAGTTAAAGCTGCCGCCACCACCCTGTGGCCCGGAAACAATAAACAGGTTGGGAAAGTTATGACTATGTATACCAAGAAAGGTCTTCGTGCCCTGCTCTTCCCACTTACCCTTGAGTGTCTGACCTTCCCTGCCAGTAATCATATTGAAAGTTGAAGTCGCCATCCATTCGAAGCCAGTCGCGTAAATGAGGACATCCAGTGGATATTCAATGCCATCATGTACTACCCCGTTTTCATTAATTTTATTAACACCTCGCGGCGCGGTATCCACCAGACTTACATGAGGCAGATTAAAAGCTGGCAGGTACTCGTCGTGGAACGTTGGCCGTTTGCAACCATAGGGATAGTAGGGCTTCAGGGCAGCAGCAGTCACTGGGTCTTCAACAATGGCGTCGACTCTTGCCCTGATCTGTTCCATAATTCTGAAGTTGCTATCTAGCTGCTTGCTAACCATTTCCTCCGTTGACAATGGCTTGGCGTGCTTTTTAACCTCCTTGAAATCAGGCACTGTCCCTGCCAGGTAATCATCATTAGCTTTCATGGCAGTGCGACCGGCTGAGATCTTGGCAAATCTAGCGCGTCTCTTTTTAGCCCAGCCAGGTTCTTTTGCCCAGGCCCTTATTTCTTCCTGTGTTGTTTCACGCTGGTCACGAACATCAATAGATGATGGGGTCCGTTGGAATACATATAACTCTCCGACTATCTTTGCCAGTTCAGGAACCATCTGAACTGCGGTGGCGCCTGTGCCGATGATGCCAACTTTTTTCCCCTCTAAATCCAGATGATAATTCCATCTCGAGGTGTGAAAAGAGTCTCCCTCAAAAGTACTCATCCCTTCGATTCGTGCCAGTTTTGGCGTAGTTAACAAACCGTTGGCAAGAACAACAAATCTGGCCTTTATCTGGTCACCGCGATCTGTGCCCACTGTCCATCGCTGGCTATCTTCCTGCCACTGGGTATTTTCAACCGTGGTATGAAACAGGCAATGTTCGTAGAAGCCGAACTTCTCCGCCATGTTCTGACAATATTCCATTATCTCAAAACCGCCTGCGAATTTCATGGTCGGGACATAGCCCATTTCCTCCAGCAATGGAAGATAGCTATAAGACTCTACATCACAGGCAATTCCCGGATAGCGGTTCCAGTACCAGGTGCCGCCAACGTCACCACCCTTTTCACAAAATCTGACATCGGTGAAACCTGCTGCTTTAAGCTTGTACCAGAGCAGGAGCCCAGCAAAACCAGCGCCAACAACGAGAATCTCACATTCGTCATGTAGTGATTCTCTGGGTACGGGTTTAGTCGAATACAAATCTTCAAGGTATTTGCTAAATTCACCCTCCATCGCCATATAGTCAGCGGCGCCACGCCTGGCCTCCTTGAAAGCTAGATACCTATCCTGTTCTTCTGCATTGAAAACAGCTCCCACAGGCTGCGGTGGTAATGTGGTAAGCGATTTATCCTCAACCAGCGAGTAGCCTTTACCTGCAATTTTTTCAGTGGCCTTACCTGCCCGTGTATTAAAAATTTTTAATCCCGTCTGCGGATCTATTCGAATTGGCATAAACTTTTTCTCAAACTTATCAATATATCAATGTCGACACTATGGTCTCTGAATAGGGTAACGTCTTGGTCTAGATTATGCACCTCGACAATGATCCCAAGTCAAGTGTGGGTCGAATAACCGTCAACAATCTAATTAAAAGTAGGCTGGTAATCAGGAATGTTTTATGCTGCCTAGGACCATACGGATTCATACAATTCAACAATCTGCTTTTTGCTGGGCACCCTGGGGTTATTGGCCGGAGATCCAGAGGCAATGGCTTGATCTGCCATGACATCGATAACGGAGAAATACCGATCTCTATCAATTCCGAAGGCAGAAAGCGTGGGTACACTAAGTTCAGCATTTAGGGCTCGAAGCTCTTCGACCAGTTTCTCATTAGCAACCAAATCTGTATCTGAAGGGTCCGCAACCTGCATGGCACGCGCACATTGAGCATATCCTGAAACCGCGCCTGGTATCGAAAAAACAGTGACATCAGGCAGCAGCATAGCATTCGATAATCCATGAGGCACGTGAAAGAAAGCACCTATTGGCCGACTCATACCGTGGACCAGCGCGACTGAGGCATTAGAAAAAGCGACCCCGGCAAGTGTTGCCCCTAACATCATGGCTTCCCTTGCCTGCCTGTCGTCGCCGTGATGATAAGCCTTACGCAGATTGGGTGCTATCAAACCCATGGCCTGTATCGCCTGACTATTCGAATACAGATTTGCCTTTTTGGAAACATAAGCCTCCATAGCGTGCGTCAGTGCGTCTATCCCTGTGTCCGCTGTAGTCCTGGGTGGTACAGTGAGCGTCAATTCAAAATCGACCAAAGCTGCAACGGGCATAAATCCCATCCCCATACAGAGCATTTTCTCATCGACGGTATGGTCCGTAATTATAGTCACTCGAGTGGCCTCTGAGCCTGTGCCAGCGGTAGTCGGTATGGCGATAATCGGCAGGCCAGGTTCATCTACCACTCTAGGCACCATATAATCACGCATTTCGCCGCCGTACTTCCCTAAAATTGCAATGGCCTTTGCACTATCGATCGAACTACCTCCGCCCAGGGCGATAATCGAATCAAAGTCGCCGCTCTTTACCTTCTCTACACCGGCCAGAATCGATGCTTCTGTCGGCTCTGGCAAGGTGTCATCATAAATATCACTGTCGGCTAAACAATCCTGCAGGCGATTAACATAACCCAGTTGCACCATCATTTTATCCGTCACGATAAGGGGCCTGCTGCATCCCAGGACGGCCATTACATTGCCGACTTCAGATGAGGCACCTGCACCGATCTGCAATATACGCGGTAACACAATCTGATTATTCATAGCACAGAATCCTATGCAGTCAACTTCATTTTATCCTACCACGTGTTCCGATGCCCTGGACTGATCGACTGGAATGTGATCAAAATTTTCTAGGCAGTTCACTGCTTAAGATTGAAAAACAGTCATTTGACAAACCCGAACCTCTTCAAATCCATGCCTAGCTAAAGGTGGTTGAAATAATTTCCCTGGTCAAAAAGGATAATTTTTCACAGGTTATTGAATCGCCTGATTCTAAAATGGAAGGTTCTAATTGGGGGTTCTAGTTATAAGATAACAAATCATAAAGTAGATAGGCTGATACCCCAAAAAAGGGTATCCCAAAAATGCTTCCAATAACTAATACTCAAACCATTTTAGTTTCAAGTCCACATAACAGTTTCGTAACCGGAATACTACGAACCTTTCTGCTTGTAACCTCACCTATTGCTTTTACTCTGGTCTTACTTTCTTTATATCTGGATGAACCGATACCTTTCACACTCTGGTTATTATTAGCTTCGGATATGTAGAATCGCATATTGTACCGTTGTTCAATTCGTGTAGAGATTAAAGCAGCGTTCCTGGTGTCACTGCTAACCATCGCAGCAATGCCATCTTTTGCGATCGCTGGTCTGTCAGGCAATACCGCGGTGCTTAGTATCATGTCAATTTTCTTATGCTGCCTACTCTACCCTAATCGGTATCGAATTTTCCTGGCAGCCATCCTTCTCTGTAGTGCCTGGATATCCGCCTATACGTCTTATCAGATACCCGGTAGCATTCTTAATCACACCAGTTCGTCTGCCCCTTTTATAGCCGCCACGGGAGCAATCTAGTTCAGTGCCCTTGTGCTGACCTTCGTATTCTGGTTAACCCATTTCCTAAAACTAATTAACATTCAGGCAGAAATACCAAAAGGATTAACAGCTCAAGCAAGAGCCAGGGAAGTGGACCTGATGTCACTGTTAAATCT
This sequence comes from Gammaproteobacteria bacterium, assembly GCA_012960535.1. GTDB lineage: Bacteria > Pseudomonadota > Gammaproteobacteria > Pseudomonadales > Azotimanducaceae > UBA9926. Next base: position 7,349 of record DUBB01000014.1, on the reverse strand, counting down.
GGCCAAGGCGTCTGTATTTGCTGTTAATACCGATGGTTTTATAATCGAATGGAATCTGCTCCTGAAAACCATTACAGAATTAAAAAAAGGAATGAAGTGTTAAGCAAAGACCTGACTACAGCACCGCTGGTGTAGAGAATTACTGATACGATGTCGGCATGCCGTTCAATATAAAAGGCAGTTAACTATTGCTCTCCTAGCTCACGACTGACCTGGGGGCTTCTGTTGACTCAGGCAATCAAGCAACATTTTATCAAAGCGACTGGTATCACTGGCATGGCCTACACGCACAAAAGGATCCCATTTGGGGACCCCGCTTTCAATTCGGTCACCCATCACGGTTACCCTCTGAATTAGCCGTTCTTCCTTGAAATCATTCAGGACCTTATGCTGCGTACATCGGTTGTCCCACATGGCAATTGTACCTTGGTTCCAAGAATAGCGAACGGTGAACTGCAAGCTTGCAACCCAACTGGTTAGATGCCTCAGCAGCAGGCTGCTCTCTACATGGCTCAGTTCCACGATGCGCCGGGTAAAATGTTCATTTACAAACAGCCCTTTCCTACCCGTATCCGGATGTGATCTAACAACTGGATGGATCGTCATTACATCGCTACGACCATGGGGTTCAGCATTATGCAGCGCCGTTAAACCATCACACAATTCACGTAATGGTGCTGATAGACCTTCATAGGCAAGTTCAGGATTCGCCCACAGCGTATCTCCGCCTATGCTCGGGCACTTCACCATATTCAGAATTGAGAAGAGGGCTGGATTTGGCTGGAAAGTGATATCAGAGTGCCATTCATCAGCAATACCGCCATGACTCGCAGCGAGTTCAAAAACTTTATTATGGCCTGTGAATGGATTAATTTTGTGAGGATGACCTTCAAGCTCACCGAAGTGTTCACCAAAAGCAACGTGCTCATCAATATCTAAATTCTGTCCCGGAAAAAACAACACCTTGTGTTCCAGCAATAGTCTCAGAATAGCTTCGGTTTGCTCTGATTTAAGTGCGCCGAGATTAATATTACTGACCTCAGCACCAAGCGCAGGGGCTAATCGAGTTACTTGCACAGATTTCAGTTCTCGCATCGACCAGTCCCGGGTGGGCACCCTATTAATAAACAAACTTGAGTCTTCATATGAAACTACGGAAGTGGCATTAATCTCACCGGTATGCCGGTGCAGGCCTCACGCGAATTCTGCGTCATCCACTGTATAACGGTATTCGCTAGAGCATATTTTTCAGCTCTCAGCTGGTGGTAGAGGTCATGTGATGCAGTATCCATAACTGCTGTGTAACGGCTTGTCTGACCCCGCCTGACCAGTTGTAACTGAGGTTGCTCGACTAACTGTTCTAGCCAGAAATCTCCTTGCTCACCATGCTCAATCCAGGCGTAATCATCACGATCAACGATCCACACTCGTACATTGCTATAGTCCCCTGCTGACGTCTGCTTAACTAAAGTAACGACTTCACCTCCTAACTCGGATGCGCCGTAGATAATTATTACGAACAACCCACCAGCCCCTAGAACTGCACTCAGCAAAGTATAAAAAAATCTCAATTAACCCCTCCTTGATCAAACGCCGGTTAATTAAAAGCCGGTTGGACTGAGCGTACAGTTGCATGATCCCAGGGCATAACCGGCGCATAGCTGTTCTGGCTTTGCCAGGCTTTCAACGCCTAAAACCACTCAAAGATTGACTCCCAGAAAATTAACAGTACCTGCCTGCCTCAGGATGACGATGGTTTCCAAAACAAGAATATAAAGGATAGACAGCCCAGGGATCAATACACAATAATTTTATCAGCAGGCCGCATTGCTTGTTCGTCCCGGTTTCAGGAGATATAAAGGGCCCAGGCCAGCATCTATACACGTTCTAGAAGACGAATACGGTGTCAATATTGGCTAAGCCTTGAGGTTCCCCTTGCTGATAGCGATATGGCAAAGTTACTATGATCAATTGTAAGCTAAACTGAGCCTGCTTTCACTGGGCGCCTTAGCTGTTTACCTGCCGATGCTTGCCCCAGCTCCTGAGAGTACGATGAGCAGTTCCCTACGATCCTGTTGCAGCGACCACACCCTCTAGATAAATTATGCCAGTGGTAGCAAATACTACTTGAAAAAATCCTGGCTAGAAGAAACCGTAGTACAATCAGAAAACAATATCTTAAATCTACTGACTCCTGAAAATGGAGCAATACAGCCACTACCCTAAATACGGCTTGCTGAGCAATCGACACTTTGATGATTTCGTGGGTGCAGAAGGCACCATAGCTATTGCGACAACTAATAGGCTTTTGTCAAAAAATGATAGGCTCGCGCTCAAGTATATAACCATCGATTTTAGAAAGGTCCGATCAGCAACCTTATATAATACTGATCGTGCCCTACATAGCCTCTTGCACCAAAAAATACTAACGACTCCCGACGGTTTAACGATATATCGACTCTACGAACAAGAAAACCCTATGACTGCAATTCTATTGGAAAGACTCAATCGAACCCAAGACATAACCGAACAGTCTGGCTTTGTATATTTCGAAGGAGGACAATTTTATAAGTGAGCAAGAATTACTGGATCACCTCAATCTGCCTATGGACGTCGAGCCATTTGATGACGATCTCGATTGGCAAACGCCCAGTATCGATCAAGCCTTCCCTTCTGGCGAATGACTGACAAAACCTATTATTTCTGACCCAATCAACCGATTACCGACCTTAGATATCCCGTGTCTGACTATACCCAAATAAAGCCAGCAAAGATCCGTTAAACCGAAAAAACCGGACCGGCCAGGAATGGCCCGGCCATATCAGTTTAAAGCAATTCGCAATACTTGGCTGCCCAGCTACCAGTACCTGCCTTGCTAGCCCGACAGGATACTTGCTCTGCTATTGAGTTCAGTTCGCACCTTTGCATGGTAGGCTTTGTCGATCCGGTAGCCTGCGTAAATAAAGGCGGCAATAAGCCCCCAGATCATTGCAAAGGGCCCATCGATGATACCCAGGGCATATATTTTATCAGGATGAATCTGGCTAGCCGGAACGCCTTGTGGAAATTCGATAACGTCAAGCGCAATTCCAGCCACCACATGACCCATGCCATTAGTTACTTTCGCAAAAAATGTTCTTGCCGAATAAAAAATTCCTTCCTGGCGGCGCCCGGTTTTTAACTCATGGTCATCGGCAATATCTGCCAGTGCAGACATCACGCTGATATTAAGAATGGAGCCGCAGGCTGATGCAATGGTACCAAAGGCGATCACAAAGACCACCAGTGTTAGGGTCGAATTTTCAGGCGCCAGATTCATGAGCCGTAAAGTCACCGCCGTAGACCAGGAAACACTGAGGCCGGCAGCAGACCAAACTATCGCCCAGCGTTTTTCTATTAACTGATGGATGCGCGCTGTCACCAGAAAACCAATGGCATAACCAAACACATTGGCTAGTATTAACAGGCCAATCTGCTGATCGGTAAACTCCCAATAAAAGGTCCCCATATAAAGACCCAGAGTCTCATGGGTGCCAATGGTTACTGACAGGAAAAACAGGCCAAAAAGCAGATAGAGATAATTTCGATTTTTCATGGCATCAGACATTTCTACAAACAGTTGTCGCATAGAGAATGCCGGGAGTTCCTCAGGCACTTTCTTCAACCGAGGTATCTGGCGCAGGGTAAGAAACGCAGAGGTCAGCATGCATACCATGATTAAACTGATACAGAAAACCACAACGGGGCTATAAGCTGACTGATCCATCCTGCCATTATCATATTCTGGAAATATGAAAAACCAGACAACCACATGCATGACAATGACACCTGCATAGGTGAATATATTGTTGTAACTCATAATGGTTGTTCGTTCGATATAATCATCACTGAGTTCAGCGCCCATGGCCAGATGGGGCACTGCAAACAAGGTCGAACAAACCCGCATGACCACCGTACATACGGCGAACCAGGCAAACAGTTCCATTTCCGTCAGATCAGTGGGCGGGTTAAATATCAGGTAGATCGTAATAATCAGTGGCAATGGGGCTACAAACATAAACGGATGACGCCTTCCCAGCTTAGATCGCCAACGATCTGAAATCGAACCCACCACAGGATCCGTAATCGCATCTGATGCAATGCCGATAGTAACGGCGGCGGCAGTGAGCGTTCCTGAGAGACCTATGATCTGGTTGTAGAAGAAAAAAGTCAGGGCATTGAATATCCAATTGGTTGCCGCCTCCCCGGAAGCACCGAGACCAAATGCCAGTTTAGCTGGTAGCGACACCTTTTCTTTGTTCATGGAAGTCAATGTCCTAACTTTGATCCTAAGACTAGATCACGTTCCATGGAATTATACAAATTGGCCTATTCCAGCCTCTACATCTGGAAAACGGTTTTCGGATTTCAGCCACAGCAGACCTGCTTGAACAGGCATAGCCATAAAAGAAATGCCCTGGCGGGTCTGACCCCTATTTTTTCAATCAAACAAAACTCCCGTCAGGTTAGCCAGCGCAATGGTCTAGAAATAATCCAGGGCCTTGTAGTACAGCATGCCCAAAGCCATACCAGGCCGTCGCAGATAACGTCCTCCTGGGAATGCTCGGTGTTCTATGCTTGCGAAGATTTTGAAACGCTCAGGATGCCCCGCGATTGCCTCAGCGATAATACGAGCCATGATGTGCGTTGGCGCGACACCATGGCCTGCGTAGGCCTGCATAAAGTAAACATTATCGGCAAGTTTACCCAACTGCGGCATCCTGTTTATACCTATCCCCATCTGGCCATCCCAGGCAAAATCGATTCCTACAGATTCCAGATCAGGGAAGATACGTAACATTTTTTTTTGCATTACCTGAGGGTAATTTTTGGGTACTAGCCCGGTATAATTAGAAAGGCCACCAAACAACAAGCGGCGATCGCTTGTCAAGCGGAAGTAATCCAAAGCTGTTCTAGGATCACAAACGGCCACATTACCCGGCATTATCTTGCTCGCAAGTGCTGGCTTCAGGGGCTCAGTTGCAATGACACAGGTACTGGCAGGTATCATCTTCTGTGCCAGTTCAGGTGCTAAGTTCCCCAGATAAGCATTACCGCAGAGCACCAGAACCCTGGCATTAACACAGCCATTTTCAGTAAACAGACTGACCCGTTCACCCATTTCTAATCCCACCACAGCAGATTGTTCGAATATCTGTGCGCCCTGTGCCGAGGCCGCTTTTGCTTCCCCTAGACACAGATTCATCGGGTGTAGGTGACCTGCACCGGTCGCGTTATACAGACCGCCCAAATAAGCGTCAGAGTCAACATAGTCTTTTATGGAATCTCGGTCCAGCAATGTCAGTGGGTGCGGGTAAGCTATGGCCTCCTGTTCCTTCTTGCTATTTTCAAACCACTTCAGGTGGCGTGGTTTAAGAGCGACGTCACAGTAACCCCAACGAAGATCGCAATCGATATTATATTCTGCCACTCGTTCACGAATGATTTCCACGCACTCGATACCCATATCGTAGATAGCTCGTACACCTTCATCTCCAACAAATTTGCTGAACTGATTTGGATCATGACCTATCCCACCGATAACCTGACCGCCATTACGACCACTTGCACCCCAGGCAAGTCGATTGGCTTCCAGCAAAGTTACTTCATAACCTCGCTCCGATAGTTCAAGTGCAGTATTGACACCACTGAAACCACCCCCAACAACGGCTACATCTGTGGTCACCTGCCCTTCCAGGGCCGGGTAGTTATCATTAGCCATGGAAGTGGCTGCATAATAGGAGGTGGTATGTTCACGGTTGTTCTCTGGAAATTTCAATCCAAACATCGGCATTCTCATTGCTTATAGTGAGGCTTTCGAGTCTTAGCTGCATCCCTTTGCCACTGCCGCAACGAACGGGTTAAGAATACCCAACAAAGTTTACCTGGCCCAGCATAACATGTGAGCCAAAGGCGCTAGAACCGAGAGCTGAATCATCCTGCTGGGATGGCAATTTACTTTACGATCCCGACAGGGCGTTTTCATCTGCTTGAGCCAGCCGCAGGACCCTATGGGTACGACATAACTTGACTGAGCGTTTTCCTTAACTGGCTATTATCCACATGCAGGATCAACACATTCGTGCAACCAAGACCCGCTTTAAATCGCTGTAACGACAAAACCAGTTGATTGATCAGAGCAGCGGAGATCGTGGTCGACGATTCAAGCCAGATATTATTTATTAACAGGTTCCCTGTTTTCCGCTCCGCCTTGCAATCCAGCCGGCCAATAAACTTATCTCCATACAGCAAGGGAAGTACAAAATAGCCATATTGCCTCTTTTCCCTAGGAACATAACACTCCAACTGGTATTTGAAATCAAACAATTCGAGCAGACGACGGCGATTAATGATCAGATTATCAAAGGGTGAAAGAATCCTGATGCGTTTAGGACCCACTTTTATGGTTTCCTGCAGGGTTCGATGTAAGCAATAGAAGATTTCTTGCTTACATCGAACCGGCACTACCTCACCGCTGTCCAGCATCTCATTTAAGTTCTCTTTGACACAGGGCAGGATATTAAACCCTGACAACCGCTTAACGGATGCCTTTGAATAGGTTATATCTCTTAGTTGGGCAACCCCTAAATTGCCTAGCATGCCTCTGATGTAGAACTTACCACGCTCGTCATCCGTTGGAAATTGGGTATTAACACTCGCCGGCAATACTCTCTCGGTCAGGTCATATACTTTTTGAAAACCCTTTCTTTCAGATATCATGAGATCACCCGATAAGAACAACCGCTCCAAAGCAATTTTGGCCGGTTTCCAATTCCACCACCCTTTATTCGATTTACCTTGCCCCGTATCAAAATCTTTCGATTGAAGCGGACCTTCCGCTCTTATACGGCTGATAATGTCAGAAGAACCTCGAAGATCCTGTAATCGAGCGTTTCGGTAACCAAGCATAATGGGTAAATAAAACCGATAATCGCGCATGGGTAGGTATGCAGCAGCATGAGACCAGTACTCAAACACGCTTCTCTGCGTGGCCTGTAACTGATGTAGCATGTCTGGTGAGTAATCGGCAACTCGAGTCTTAAAAACATGATGGTGGGCTCGATCGACCACTGAAATCGTATCGATCTGCACATAATGTAAATGCTCCAGCGCTTTCAGGACAGCACCAGCACCCATACCAAACGGTTTGGCTACCATTAAACCTTGACCCTCAAGTGCCAAGCGTCGCAGCTGTTTAGACGTTAGTTCAATCAATTCAGGCAGTCTTATGGATTAACAGCGCCAGATTAACCTATGTCCTGCAATCGGTATAGGATGAGAAAAAGGCGGCTCATCCTGCGTGACTAAAT
>DUBB01000013.1 GCA_012960535.1 Gammaproteobacteria bacterium | reverse complement strand
CGTACACCTTACGAATCACTCAGAGAAAAGCTAACATGACGCATGCAAGAGTGTTCCGGCGGCGCGCATCTACTACACCTGCCTTTTATAAGAGCAGACTCTTCTATCTTTTCAAGTTAATGCCTATGCGGGTACGGCGTAGAATATCGCGTACACTCTGTTCTACACTTCGTCTACTTGTCATCATCGTTTCCTATGCGGTTAACGATGAACCAAAAGTGTCTCTTAGGTTACCAGGCTAAAAGGTCCACATAGTGCTGACAGGGTACAATGAAACCAAAATATGTTGACATACTAGGAACTAAATACTGTGCCGATAAATAAAGCAGAACAATTGGCAAAACAATTTGAGGGACGAGGACCACAGGGAAGAAGGAAATTACTATCCAAGCTTGAAAGGGTTGGTCCTAATAAAATAAAAACACATACTGAAAACAGTTACAGCAGATTTATTCAGCACGCTGATAAGTCAGTTAATCTTATTGAAACGATGGAAGATGGTTTAGAGATATACGTTATTCCAAAAGATGATTTGATGATAGGAATAGTTAGGGGTAAGCCATTACAAAATAGGAGGGGAATAAAAAATAAATTCTTTGGGTTTGAAGACAAAGATTAGACAAACCCCCTAATAGCAATAATAATTTTTAAAATTGCTACCCCAGCAATACTTTCCTATTAGTCTAATTTTTCAAACGAAATAGCACTGATAATAAAGCCCGCCCTGTATAAGAGCGGACTCTTCTATATGTGGTTCTGCTTGAACGAACCGCTATCTGGCTTTAACGGCGATCCCTTGCATCTCAAACCGCAAACCAAACAAGAGCGGACCTGAGCCAACAAACGCCCGAGGAGGGAAGTCCTTTGAGAAATATTCCCGATAGACTTCGTTAAATCCTGAGTAAAGTCTCAGGTCCGGACAATAAATGGTCACATAGACCAAATCATCCATTGTCATCCCGACGCGCTCGAGAGTTACTTTAAAGTCCTCCATTAGCAAGTGTGCTTCCTCTCTTGGGTCTTCAGGAACAGTTCGAGTCCCAGGAATTACGCCTCCTTTTCCAGAAATGTACAAGGTATCTCCAACCAACACGGCGTCACTGAAGGGAAGATCACTTCCCGCGACTTCACTTTTGAAATAGGTTTTGTCTTCTACAGCGATTGCGGAACCGCTGATTAAAGTTATCGCTATCAAAATTAGTTTGAGTTTGCGCATAAAGTTCTCCTGTTACTTCTCAAGTAAAAATCTGCGTTCCACATAACGCTACACTTTGTCGAATTTCTCGCAGAAAATAAACTTTCAGACCACATCATATTAGTGTGTTGCCTATCCAATCCTAAAACAGGCTCGGACAAACAAGCCAAATCATCCCTGCCCGACCTTTAAACCGCCTAAGTGATCAACCCAACAGTCTGTAAGCCAGCAGATCAGCACCATTACAGTCGTTGACCTTGCCCGCAGGTGCCTGAGCCACGCAGAAGATGCATAGATCGCTCTTTACCTGCTTTACCCGTCCACATTAGTAATACTAGCTAAGTATAGGAGTCCCATCTGCTGAAGTGGGGGGTACCCGGGGGGTGGGGTGCTGCTTAGCCGGAAATGGCAGGTGGGTAGTTTGGGAATATTTTTGGTAAAAATGCTCCTCAGTGCCTATTGTTCTTTCTACTTGACTGAAATCAGGGGTGAGCTTTTCCCTGAATGAGGGAACAAATGAGGGAATAATCTCTATACCCTAGGTAACTCAATGATTTTACTTGACATTTGGCGGAGATAGCGCAGCAGCAGCGAATCCGGAGATTCCCATTAACGGGTCACCAGGTGCTGTATCCTGCGGTTATTGCTTCGATACTGCTGCATTTGCTGATCTTTTCATATAACGGCACTGTCATTAACCCAAGCCAATCCAGACGTACTTTGAGTGTGCTGCTTAACAAACCACTGTCAGAGGGTGCCCGGGTTATCGACCAAGAGAATAGGTTCGTGCCGGTGGATAAACCTGTGCCCAGAAGGACATGGGTCGTCCCGGATGAACCTAGCTTGCAACAACTGGAAACCGTGATTGCCGCGCCCGTAATGCAGAAGCCGCCACGCCAGCAACGGCCTTCAGCGCCGAAAAGCGGCTGGGAGATGTATCGCCAGGCGATAATGACCATCCGTAAAGGTGCTTTTACACCCTCACCGTTTCAACGCATATTGTCTCAACGTACATTCAGTGTCGATGATCTGCCCATGCATGCCGATTCAGGAGCAGACTACCAGGTTCGGCCGAGCCTGCTACCAGTGATGGTGTCCCAGGCTCGTGTTTTTGAAACGATCGACCGGCTGGGTTTTGCCATGGTAAAGCCCACCGACGGTTTTGGCAACGTCATCTGTATGCAGGAACGCGGTGACTGGAGTGATTGGGGTATACGCTTCAAAGGTGCAGCCGACAAGATGAGGAATCCGTGGTTGATGTATCGCCTTAACAAGGCCCAATGTGGGCACCTCAGATAGTCTGAGTACAGATCCTATTTGAGACCGGCCATTAGAATTAAGAATCGGCTTGGATGATGTTCTGAGGGTTACATGGGTTGAGCCAGGTTATGAACAATCTTGCCGGGCATAGAAAGCTGCATGCCTGGCAATTCTGTTGTTCGTTTACTTTCCGGAATAAATCGCCGGGCGTTTTTCCAGAAATGCGGCAACGCTTTCCTTATGGTCTTCTGTTCCGGAGAGAAAGCGGAGGCTTTCTGCCAGATGTTGTTCCATTTGGTCGGTTTTCTGGTCGCGCTTCAGATTTAAACCTGTTTTTGCGCGTTCGACCGCCAGAGGTGCATTTGCAGCAATCTTTGCAGCCAGGTCCAGTGCTGTCGCCATTAATTCATCGGCCTGTACTACTCGGGAAACCAAGCCGGCTTGCAGTGCCTGGTGGGCATTGATGATCTCTCCGGTTAATAACATTTCTGCTGCTATAGCAGGCCCGACAATTCCTGGCAGTAAATCGAAGCTAATCGATGTGGCAATAATTCCACGGCGGATAAACATCTCGCTGAATCTAGCGCTATCAGATGCAATGCGTATATCGCAGAGTAAGCTCAGTTCCATGCCAAAACCAACCGCTGCGCCGTTAACAGCATTGATAATTGGACATCTGGACGCCCGCATAGCCGTTACCACGGCCGGCGTTGTCGAAGCGGGTTGATTGTCCTTTTGCGTATTCAGGCTTGACGATAGTCCGCCTGAGGAAGCCATTATTTCCACGACATCGTCGCCGCTACAGAAACTGCGGCCGCGGCCAGTGAAAACAATACATCTGACAGTGCTGTCTTCATTGGCATCAAGAAAGGCGTCGTTCAGAGCCTGATAGGTCTCGAAGTTGATGGCATTGTGGCGTTCAGGTCGGTTTAATGTGATGGTGGCAATTTGATTCTCGATTTCGTATATAACAGTATCGCTCATAGTTAACTCCCTGATCGCTGGCAAGTGATGGGCTGGGCGGTCTCGTCTGTCACCGCCATCGCAGATGGAAACAGGTAACGCGTTGCCCAGTGCAACAATAGTGGCTCTCGTTGTCGGCTTAGAATAGATTATTCAGCAGGTTTCTGGTAGTGGCTGGGCAGGTGGAATTGGATTCAGCGGTAGGCTTCAAGTTACCAGAACCGGTACTATTGGCGAATCATGAATCACCCGGATAGGATCACCACAGAACTAGTCGGTGGTAACAGGGTTAGAGGAATTAAGAGGGCATTCTTTGATTTACACTTTACCGCCCACGAGGATCTTATTAAGCATCATGCTAGTTGATATAGAGGGCTTACCCTGGAACATTGACCTAAGGGGTCTGCTCCAGTCATTAAAACTTGATGAGCGTAGCAGGTTCACTCAGTGCGATTTCAGGGCAGGCCTATGTTCACCCTGATCGACTGGCTGGTGGTTGGCCTCTACCTGGCGGGCACAACCTTTCTTGGTCACCGACTGCGTGGCCCTCAGTCCAGCACTCGGGACTTCTTTCTGGGTGATCGCAATGTTCCGTGGCAGGCTGTTACTGCCTCATCTATTGCAACCACCATCAGTGCAGTTACTTTTATTTCTGTTCCGGCACTGGTTTATGCCGATGCTGGCAATCTGGTTTATCTGCAGTTTGCCATAGCCGGAATCATCAGTCGCATTATAGTCGCTTACTGGCTGGTGCCAATCTATTATCGGGAGCTTTACTTTAGTCCCTACGATTACACCACAGAACGCCTAGGTGCCTGGGCTGGTCGTCTGGCTTCATCGCTGTTTCTCGTGGGTGGCGTGCTCGGTCAGGGTGTTCGAGTCTATGCGACCGCCCTGGTGCTCGAGTTGCTTACCGGCTGGCCACTCAGCCAGAGTATTGTGCTGATCGGTATTTTCAGCATTCTGTGGACTTGGATGGGAGGTATTCGAACGGTCATCTGGACTGATGTGGTGCAGTTTTTCATCTTAATCGCTAGCGCTCTGTTTGTACTTTTTTTCATTCTGGGGCAGTTAGACCAGGGCTGGAGCGAAATGATCAAGCAGGCCAGTTCCGCCGGTAAATTGGACCTTATTGACTGGTCTACTGATCCTAGAGTGGCGATGACCTTCTGGGCAGCGCTGATTGCTATGCCTTTTCAGAATGTCGCGGTTTATGGCACCGATCAGCTTTTTGTACAAAGGTTACTGTGCTGCAAGGATGAAAATGCCGCGCGAAAGGCGGTTCTGTGGAGTACGGTAGGTGAGATTGTACCCATGATCATGCTTGCTGTCGGATTAGCACTTTATGCCTTCTACCAATACCAGCCGTTGTCGGCTGAGCTTTCAGCATTGGTTGCTGAGCGTGGAGACAGGATCTTCCCTGCATTCATTCTCTCTGAATTGCCAGTCGGCGTACGCGGTCTTATGATTGCGGGGCTACTCAGTGCCGCTATTTCCAGCCTTGATTCCATTCTTGCTGCTCTGGCCCAGATAACCTATAAATTGCTGTTCTCGACCAGGGTAAAAGCGATTTCAGCGGTTACTGTCAGTAGGGCGATTGTGCTTTTCTGGGGGTTAATTCTTTGCCTGATGGCAAACGGGCTGGCAAATACACGCCTGAACCTCATTGATCTTGCTTTTACAATGACAACCTATACTTATGGTTCGCTGCTGGGCGTCATGATTATGAGTATTCTGGGTATGCGCCGGGGTTACCTGATCGTGCCAGCAGTCCTTGCCAGTATATCGTTAGTTATCATCGTTAATCATCCAACCCTGCTGTTCCTATCTGGCTCCGACCCGGGTCCGCTTTTGGCATGGCCATGGCTGTTTCCTGTGGGAACCTTATCTTGTGTGTTGTTTGCCTATGGCGTCGATCTGATGGGTTGTTATAAGGATAAATCCCGTTCCATCTAAATTTCAGTTGTCATCACATTAACTACTAACTACTAACTGCTACTGTAATGCCTGGCGGGCTTAAACGCCTTTGTACTTGGGTGGTCGTTTCTCCATGAACCCCGTTAGTCCTTGCCGGCATCTTCGGTCTGGAAGGCCGGGGCAGGAATCAGTGGTATTATCTGGCCTGGATCGGCTCCTGAATAAAAGGCGCTGCCTCAACCAGTGATTATTACCACCGGCACCCGCATCATCCTATTTTGCTTTTTGCCAGGCATCAGCAAACCCTACCGCCATCTCAGGATGCATTTCATTCCTGGCTTCAGGTCGGTTCAGCGTAATGATCGCAATGTGTTCTTG
>DUBB01000012.1:143911-147717 GCA_012960535.1 Gammaproteobacteria bacterium | reverse complement strand
ACACAATGCTGCACGTAGAGCCCGCATGGATTCAGAAGAGCGGGAGCAACGCAATGCTGCACGTAGAGACCGCCGTGCAAACATGAGCCCAGCAGAATGGCAGGAAACAATGGATCAACGTAATACTCTAGACAGGGAACACCGTGCAAACATGAGCCAAGCAGAACATCAGGTAGCATCACAACAACAAAACACACGTCGCAGAGTTGCACAAACTGCACGAATAGGAGCTCAGGTCAAGGCAGCCTTGAATTACTCTCCACAAGATTTCATTCGCCCAATTGACATCGGCCGTATGGATAAGGTGTTTACCCACTGCGATGCATTGCGGTTTCAAAATGAACCGGAATCAATCTGCTGTTGTAATGGCAAGGTCAAACTAGATCCGATCCCAGACCTGCCCCCTCAGTTACGTGAACTGTTTCTTGGTCCGCGAAACAGTCATTTCTTGCAGAACATCAGGATATATAATTCCGCATTTCAAATGACAAGTTTCGGCTGCAAAGAAGCTAGACTACCAGGCTGGAATCCTAGCTTCAGGATACAGGGCCAGTTGCATCACAGATTAGGTTCTCTCTTACCAAATGAAAATGAACAGCCCAAATTCTGTCAAATATATGTCATTGACAGCGAACAACAGCTTGATGCCAGACTCCGTTACTTTGAAAATATGCGAAGGCCCATCGCTAATACAATTCAGACTATACTGCATGCGTCCAACAAATATGTAAAGTCATTCAAAACAGCGCTGGAACTGTACAATGCTCATCCTGAGCCAGAGTGTCGAGCTGTCATCTCTGCGGAACACAGGCCAGCAGGGGCGCATCAAGGTAGATACAATGTGCCCAGTAATTCTGAAATTGCAGTTTTGATGCCCAGCGAAATGCCCAACTCAAACAGGGATATTGTGTTGCATAAAAGAAATGACTCCCTTCAGCGGGTGAAAGAGACCAACAAAGCATATGACCCACTGCAGTATCCACTCTTCTTCCCGTATGGTACAGATGGTTGGGACATCTCAATGAAATTGAAGCATGCAGTAACTGGCGAACCACTACTAAACAAGAAACTGTCACCCTTGATGTATTACTCACACAGGATCATGATGAGACGGCAAGGTCTCAATCCACTGCTGTACGGCAAACGATTGTTTCAACAATACTTGGTCGATCAAGGTTGCAAAGTGGAATCAGAGCGCATGTCGTTCCTCTACAATAACCAATCTCTCCTGAGATCCGAGCAGTATGATGTATATGCTGAAACGGCACGGACCAATGAAGATGGAGGACGTGACATTGGTCGCCCCGTCATCCTGCCCGCATCGCATACAGGTAGCCCCAGGTACATGTATGCCAAACAACAGGATGCTCTTGCTTACGTGCGTGCCCACGGCAAACCTGATTTATTCATAACATGCACACAGGATCCAAATTCGCCAGAGATTAGCTCTGAATTGTTTGAAGGACAAGCTTCCTATGACAGGCCAGATATTGGAGTTCGTGTCTTCAACCAACTCAACAATGTGATTGTCGGCGACATCAAAGCCCTGACTCACCTGAATGGACCGCACCGTGGGAATCCTTGGGATAGATAGCGGTTGATTGGCAACCAAAATCACTTCAAGTCCAGTGCGTTGCGAGACGCGGTATAGGATATCTTTAATAACAGTTGGGCAGGCGTCCGCATCTACATAGATTTTCATAATAGCAATTTTCCCTAGACTCAAAAGATCAATTGTAACCTAACTTAAACCCACAGACAGGCTTGTAAAGCAGGGCATACAAGGTAAAATGGGCGCTTGATAATTTAATGCATGTGGCCCTTGGTATGGGTCACCACTGATAGGAAAGTACAATGCCCGCTATTACCCTGCCTGATGGTTCCAAACGCATTTTTGAAAACCCCGTTTCGGTCGCTGATGTGGCCGCTGACATTGGCGCCGGTCTTGCTAAGGCCACTCTTGCTGGTGTGGTCAACGGTGAGGTGGTAGATGCCTCTTGTGTTATAACTGAAGACGCTACGCTATCGATTGTTACAGACCGCTCTGATGAGGCGTTGGATATTATCCGGCACTCTTCTGCTCATTTGCTAGCTATGGCCGTTAAACAGTTATTTCCGTCCGCTCAGGTGACCATTGGCCCAGTGATTGATGATGGGTTCTATTATGACTTTGCCTTTGAGCGAGCCTTTACTCCGGAAGACCTAGAGGTTATTGAAGCGCGCATGACAGAGCTAGTAGCGGCAGACCACGGCATTGCCCGTGAGGAATGGGACCGCGATGAGGCAGTTAAGTTTTTTAAAGGAATTGCTGAAGAATACAAAGCTGAAATTATTGCCAGTATTCCCGCTGACCAGTCTATTGGCTTGTACCGTCAGGGTGACTTTATCGATCTATGTCGAGGCCCTCATGTGCCGTCAACTGGTAAATTAGCTGCGTTTAAGTTGACCAAGGTTGCCGGTGCTTACTGGCGTGGCGATAGTAATAACGAAATGTTACAGCGCATTTACGGCACTGCTTGGACCAACAAAAAAGAGTTAAAAGCCTATATCAACCGTCTCGCCGAAGCCGAGAAGCGTGACCACCGCAAAATCAACAAGAAGCTCGGCCTTTACCATATGCAGGAAGAGGCGCCAGGGTCGATTTTTTGGCACCAGAAGGGTTGGAGCATTTACAAAACTATTGAAGCGTTTATGCGTGACAAACAAATCGAGCAGGGCTACCAGGAAATTAAAACGCCACAGGTAGTAGACTTTAGTTTGTGGGAAAAGTCTGGTCATGCGGACAAGTTTGGCGATGATATGTTTACCGTCACTACTGAAGATCGCAACTATGCGATTAAACCTATGAACTGTCCCTGCCATGTGCAAGTTTTTAATCAGGGTTTGAAAAGCTATAGAGATCTGCCGCTGAGGTTGGCTGAATTTGGGTCTTGCCATAGGAATGAACCCTCGGGGTCGTTGCACGGTATCATGCGTGTGCGTTCTTTCACTCAAGATGACGGGCATATCTTTTGTACGGAAGATCAGATTCAGTCAGAAGTAGCGGAATTTATCGATTTTTTGCATGAGGTTTATGCCGAATTTGGTTTTGATGAGATCATCTATCGCCTGTCGACGCGTCCTGAACAGCGCGTAGGTTCAGATAAAGATTGGGATCGAGCCGAAGAAGCCTTGGCTGAGGCTTTAGATGCAAAAAAATTACCTTGGCAAGAGTTGCCAGGAGAGGGTGCCTTTTATGGCCCTAAAATTGAATTTTCTTTAAAAGACTGCATCGGACGAGTGTGGCAATTAGGCACAGTTCAGGTTGATTTCTCAATGCCTGGTCGTCTGGATGCACAATATGTTGCTGAAGATGGAAGTCGTCAAGTTCCAGTGATGTTGCACCGGGCAATATTGGGCTCATTTGAGCGTTTTATCGGTATTTTGATCGAACATTACGAAGGTGCTTTTCCGTTTTGGTTATCACCCGAACAGGCCGTTGTGATCAATATTACCGACTCACAGGCCGAATATGCGCAAGAAGTGACCAAATTTTTGCAAAATAATGGATTTAGAGTCAATTGTGACTTGAGAAACGAGAAGATCGGCTTTAAAATTCGCGGTCATTCGATTCAGCGAGTTCCTTACATTCTCGTTGTTGGTGATAAAGAGAAAGAGTCGCGCACGGTGGCGGTCCGAACTCGGGATGGAGAAGACCTTGGTAGCATCACTTTAGACCAAGTTAATAGTCTATTTACCGAAGCTCTAGGACGTCGCGGGCGTATTTTTGTAGAAACGGAGTAAAGCTTATTAAAAAAGACAGCAAG
>DUBB01000012.1:125406-143869 GCA_012960535.1 Gammaproteobacteria bacterium | reverse complement strand
CCTCCCCCGGCGTTCGGTTGGTGGCCTCAGATGGTAGTCAGGTTGGTGTAGTGACTCTTCAGGAGGCACTAGATGCAGCACAGAAAGAGACCTTAGATTTGGTGGAAATTTCTCCAGATGCTGAGCCTCCCGTGTGCAAGATTATGGACTACGGTAAGCATGTCTTTGATATAAAGAAAAAAGTTGCTCTGCAAAAGAAAAAGCAAAAGCAGACTCAAGTAAAGGAAATGAAGTTTCGACCCGGAACTGATCAAGGTGATTACGACATTAAGTTACGTAACTTGGTTCGGTTTTTGGAAAATGGTGATAAAGCTAAAGTTACTCTGCGTTTTCGTGGACGTGAAATGGCTCACCAAGAGCTTGGTATGGCAATGATGAAACGTGTCGAAGCGGATCTCATCGAGCTCGCCCAAGTGGAGCAATACCCTAAGATGGAAGGTCGTCAAATGATCATGGTATTAGCCCCACGCAGCAAGAAGAAGTAATTAACGCGACCCGCGTTCAGCCACATGTTTTGGCAGGCTGTCCGGGCGTATCTTCTTGTCAATTAACCTCACTATTATTGGAGAAATGAAATGCCAAAAGGTAAGACCCACAGTGGAGCTGCAAAACGCTTCAAAAAAACGGCTTCGGGCTATAAGCATAAACACCAGCACAAAAGCCATATTCTCACCAAAATGACTACAAAACGTAAGCGTCAATTGCGTGGCACGAGCATTCTAAATGCTTCTGATAAGCCTCGCGTAGATCGCATGTTGCGGAATGTTTAAGTCACTTAACTAATTTTGGTAGGAGAATATTATGGCTAGAGTAAAGCGTGGTGTTGAGGCTAATCGCCGACACAAGAAAATTTTAAAGCAAGCAAAAGGTTACTACGGAGCTCGTAGTCGCGTTTATCGCGTTGCCGTTCAGGCAGTAACCAAAGCGGGGCAATATGCCTATCGCGACCGTCGTGTTAAGAAACGTACCTTCCGCAGATTGTGGATTGCACGAATTAATGCCCAGTCCCGTGTGGAAGGTTTATCGTACAGCCGTTTCATTAATGGTCTAAGCAAGGCAGGTATTGAGCTAGACCGCCGTGTACTTGCTGATTTGGCTGTACATGATAAAGCAGCGTTTGGTGCGGTTGTTAATCAAGCCAAGGCCGCCCTGGCGTAGTATGAGCCTTAGTTAGGCGCTTAAACTGACTGCTTGTTTGCAGGTCAAAATAGAGCGAATCAGATAGGGAATGGGCATTAGCCCTTTCCCTATTTTTTTATCCAGAATATGATACCCACTACTGATAAATAAAGTGAGCCCCAATGGTTGAATTAGAACTGATTGCCAAGGAAGCCCAAACTGCCATTATCGCCGCTGCTGATCTGACCGTTTTGGAAAATCTACGTGTCGAGTACCTCGGTAAAAAAGGTAAGTTAACAGGTCTTCTTAAAGGGTTAGGAGGTTTGTCTGCGGAAGATAGGCCTGCAGCGGGAGCAAAGATCAACGAGGTTAAGCAAAGCCTTCAGGGGCAGATGAACGATCAAAAGAAAAAGTTCGAAAGCGTTGCCCTAGATGCTAGATTAGCCAGTGAAACTATTGACGTTACATTGCCTGGCCGTGGAGAAGGCGTTGGTGGGTTGCATCCGGTAACTCGCACCATGGAGCGTATCGAAGCATTTTTTAGCCGCGTTGGCTATTACGTGGAGACAGGTCCTGAGATTGAAGATGACTACCACAACTTTGAGGCGCTCAATATTCCCTCGCACCACCCTGCTCGGGCAATGCATGATACGTTCTATATTAACCCGACCACCGTATTGCGCACCCATACATCACCCGTCCAGGTCCACACTATGGAGCGGCAGGCCCCACCTATTAGGATTATATGTCCGGGCCGAGTGTATCGCTGCGATTCAGATTTGACGCACACGCCAATGTTCCACCAGGTTGAAGGCTTGGTTGTTGATAAAAATATTAGTTTTGCTGATTTAAAAGGGGTGATAGACCAATTTTTAAAGGCTTTTTTCGAGGCCGATCTGCCTGTGCGTTTTAGACCGTCGTACTTTCCTTTTACCGAACCCTCGGCAGAGGTGGACATACAGTGTAACAATTGTAAGGGTGACGGCTGCAGGGTTTGTAGTCAGACTGGGTGGTTAGAAGTTATGGGATGCGGAATGGTGCATCCTAACGTGTTAGAGCACTGTTACCCTGACAGTGATACAGATGAATTGACCGGCTTTGCCTTTGGTATGGGTGTCGAACGGTTAGCCATGTTGCGCTACGGAGTTAATGATTTGCGGTTGTTTTTTGAAAACGATCTCCGCTTTCTCAAACAATTTTAAGCTGGGATAACGTATGAAATTTAGTGAGTCTTGGTTACGAAAGTCGGTAAATCCATCGATCTCCACCGATGAAATGGTCGCTCAGGTGACTATGGCAGGCCTAGAGGTTGAAAGTGTCGAATCTGCAGCGCCAAGTATGTCTGGCGTGGTGGTCGGCGAAATTATTAGCGTTGAGCAGCACCCAGATGCAGATAAACTAAGAGTCTGTCAGGTGCTGGGTGGTGAAGCCCAAGTGCAGGTAGTCTGTGGTGCGCCCAACGCACGAGTCGGCATTAAAGTTCCCTTTGCTGTTGTTGGGGCGAAATTGCCTGGCGACTTTAATATCAAAAAGGCCAAACTACGTGGTATTGAATCTTTCGGTATGCTCTGCTCGCAAACTGAGTTGCAGTTAGGCGATGACGATAACGGTCTGTGGGAGCTTCCAGCAGATGCATCAATGGGTGCTGATTTAACGGAATATCTAGATCTCAACGACAATATTATTGAGGTTGACCTTACGCCAAATCGTGGCGATTGCCTTAGTATTCGTGGTTTGGCCCGTGAAGTGGGCGTACTCAATCAAGAGGCGGTCATACAGCAAGCCTGTGCCCCTGTGGCTGCGACTATAGACGACAAGGTCACCGTGACCCTCGACACTCCCGATGCTTGTGCGCGCTATGTAGGAAGGGTTATTCGTGGCCTTGATCTTGGTCAGCCGACACCCCAGTGGATGCAAGAAATATTACGTCGCAGTGGGGTGCGTAGTCTGGGCCCCGCAGTGGATGTGACTAACTACGTCTTACTTGAATTAGGTCAGCCAATGCATGCCTTCGATCTATCTAAGATTGATGGCGATATTGTGGTGCGTATGGGCCGTGATGAAACACTAAAACTACTCGATAGTTCAGAGGTTACTGTAGATAAAACAACGCTCGTGATTGCTGATCAAAGCAAAGTGTTAGCAATGGCTGGAATAATGGGTGGCGATGAGTCATCTGTTGGAAATGGCACATCCGATATCTTATTTGAAAGTGCCTGGTTTAGCCCTTTGGCGATTGCCGGTAAGGCGCGTAATTATGGCAAGCACACCGATTCATCTCATCGATTTGAGCGTGGGGTGGATTCTGAGCTTCAAGTTAGTGCTATTGAGCGCGCTACGGCTCTAATGCTCGATATCTGTGGTGGTAACCCTGGGCCAGTGTCAGTTACAGAGTCTGCGAAGCATTTGCCTACTCCAGCTACAATGAGACTGCGTGATGAGCGCTTGGCGCAGCAGCTCGGTGTCTCGATTGCTCCAGCGGATGTAGATGATATGTTAACGCGCTTAGGGCTGATACTGGTTGAACGAAACGATGCAAGCTCTGTTTGGGTCGCGCCCAGCTGGCGCTTTGATCTAGCGATTGAGCAGGACTTGGTTGAGGAAGTGGCTCGCATTTATGGCTACAACAACTTGCCAACATCGACGCCTATGATGGCCTTAGAGTTAGAGTCTAATGCTGAGAGTGTGCAGGACATCAGTCTATTTCGAGCCCAGCTCGTTGGTCGCGGTTACCAAGAGGTGATTACCTATAGCTTTGTTGATCCAGAGCTACAAAAAATGATTGAACCAAATCTGGTTGCAGTGCCCCTGGTTAATCCAATTTCAGCAGATATGGGAGTCATGCGCACTAGCTTATGGCCTGGCTTACTTAATACTGCTGTTTATAATCTTAATCGACAGCAGTCGCGGGTTCGAATATTTGAGGTTGGCCAGTGCTTTGTGCCTGGGCAAGAGGGTGCCTCAAGTTTGATGCAAAATACTGTGCTGGGTGGACTGCTCTGTGGGTCACGATCTCCTCTCGGATGGACCGCGGGTAAAGATAAAGTCGATTTTTATGATATCAAGGGTGATATAGAGGGGCTAACTGGGCTAACGGGGTTACAGCACACGTTCTCTTTTAATACGGCGGTTCATCCGGCGTTACATCCCGGTCAGTGTGCTCAACTTACTCGAAATGGTGAGACTATCGGTTGGGTAGGACAGTTACATCCGCGAATTAAGAGCAGTCTTGGCATTGATCCTGACGTATATCTGTTTCAGATTGATGCTGACAAGATCACCGAAGTTAGGATCCCGATACACGAAGAAGTAAGCAAGTTTCCCGAAGTGAAGCGTGATTTAGCCTTCTTTGTTGAAGTGTCAATAGGGGCAAAAACCTTAATCGACCATGCCAAGAATGTGGCGGGCGATCTACTAGTAGATTTAAAGTTATTTGATGTGTATCAGAGCAAAGATATTGAAAACAAAGGGAAAAGTGTCGCTTTAGGCTTGACGTTTCAGCATAGTTCGCGCACTCTTACGGACGAAGAGGTCAGTCAAGCGATTGACCGAGTGGTGTCTGAGCTTGCCAAAGCATGTAATGCTAAACTTAGAAGCTAAATGTATTTTAAGACTAAGAGCTGGGATAGGTATTATTAGATGGGTACGTTAACGAAAGCCGATTTGGCAGAAATGTTGTTCGATGATTTGGGCCTCAATAAGCGGGAAGCCAAAGAAGTCGTTGAAATGTTTTACGGCGAAATCTGCTCAGCACTTGAAAGCAATGATCAGGTCAAAATTTCTGGATTTGGAAACTTTGAGCTGCGCGACAAAAGTAGTCGCCCTGGAAGAAACCCCAAGACCGGCGAAGAAATACCTATTTCTGCGCGACGTGTCGTAACATTCAAACCTGGGCAAAAGCTCAAGGCTCGAGTTGAGGCATATGCTGGAACCAAGTAACAATAATCAACTCCCTGCCATTCCAGGCAAGCGCTATTTTGCCATTGGTGAAGTCAGTGAACTCTGTGGTGTCAAGCCTCATGTGTTGCGTTATTGGGAACAAGAATTCCCAGGTTTGAGCCCGGTTAAAAGACGAGGTAATCGACGTTACTATCAGCGCCAAGATGTCGTGTTGATTCGTCAGATTCGCTCTTTACTGCACGAGCAGGGGTTTACTATCGGTGGGGCGCGCCAAAAGCTCGACGACACACCAGGTAAGAAAGAACTTACGCCCTACAAACAGCTTCTCGATCAGACAATCTCTGAATTGGACGATGTTCTGAAAGCTTTATAATCAATTTCAAAATTTGATATCAAAGAATTGCTTTTTGGTTGCAAAAAGAGCCTTTCGCTGTATCATTGCGACACTTAAATCGGGGCGTAGCGCAGCCTGGTAGCGCACTACACTGGGGGTGTAGTGGTCGCAGGTTCAAATCCTGCCGTCCCGACCAATCCTTTTTTCTCCTATAAATCAATTGCTTATAGATTTTGGTAGGGTCAATACACTATGTGTAATGGAGCTTGCCTTTTTCCACTTCCAATTTCATCACATATAAAAATATCACCTAGTGTAGTGAACTTGGTTGTTACTCTAAATGTGAGTAATTCATTCGCGCGTACTAGTAATACTAATACTAGGCAGGAGCAGGAGTCCCTTCTGACAAAAAGGGGAGGGTACTCCCGGGGTAGGGTCGCTGTATCTGAGATTTGGGTTTTTTACAGGGTTTTTTGATCATGAAAATCAAAATAGCTTTTCAGCATTGTTTCAGACACCAAAAAACCGGTTGACTAAGTCACACAGGCAGTAAAGACTAGCCATCAAACAAAGGATTACCCCAATGATCAAAAGACTACTCGCATTTAGCCTGCTAATGGCTGGTTGTTCCCAAGGCGAGCAGAGTGCCGGTATGCAAACGTCCTCGGGCGAATCCGCTGGCAACTTTGTCGCCGCAGCACCTCTCAAACTCTACACCTTTGATTGTGGCAATATTGAAGTGTCTGATTTTGACGCATTCTCCTCGAGCGGCGACTACGCTGGTCAGGTAGGTAGGCTGACGAACACATGCTATTTAATCCGCCACCCCGCAGGCGATTTGATATGGGACTTGGGGCTGCCGCATGGCTTGGTAGGTTCTGCCCCACAAGTTGATGGTATTTTTACCGTTTCTCTTGAAAGCTCGTTAACCGATCTGTTAGCGGAGATAGACCTGACAGTAACCGATATTGACTTTATGTCAGTCTCTCATAGCCACTTTGATCATACGGGCCAAGCCTCCCTATTTCCGGATGTTAAGTGGCTGGTACACCAAAATGAACTTGAGCATATGTTTAGTACTGAGGAGAGCAAGGCACAGAATGCGGCTTTCGCTGGGCTCAATAAAACCACCTTTAGTGACAACCATGATGTTTTTGGCGATGGATCTGTTGTTATTTTAGAAATGCCAGGGCATACCCCGGGTCATACAGTACTGCAGATTAACTTGCCCGAAAGCGGCCCTATTCTGCTTACAGGAGACCTCTATCACCGTACCGAAAGCCGTGAGTTGCAACGTGTGCCGCGCTTCAATACCGATGAGTCCGAAACAAGGGTGTCGATGGCAGCTTTTGAAAGGCTAGCCACAGAATTAGGGGCTAGAGTGATTATTCAGCATGAGCCTACAGATGTTGCTGCACTGCCACAGTCCCCGGCATTTTTACAGTAAGGAGCGGCGTCATGAAGATCGCTCAGCACCACAACTGAACTAGCATTGAAGCAATCGGTTGCCAGGGCTGACAGCAGATGCCAGACCGCATGGGCCTGCAACTTTGTAATGCTTGTATCTGCCATGTTATACATCCTTTAGACGAACATCTGACATTACCTCGAACTCTAATTGTTGATAGATCTCCCCATCTTTTGAGCGACTTGTTTTTCTGGGAGTAGGCGTTTTCAACGACTCAAAGGGTCTGCTAAATAAGCAAAGCCGGCTTAGGTTGCCTTAAAATAATGTATGCAGGTAACCCACGCGAGGGATACCCAGCCAGACCGCTGAACATCCCTGCTAACCTTCTTATCCGCTACTAGAGAGTATTTGGCACAATGAGTACCTTGCCGTTTCTACCCGGTTGTGCGGCGCGCGTGACTGCCTGTTTGACCTCATCAACACTAAAACGCGAGTCAACATTGGCTTTTAAAACACCCTTCGCAATTAGCGGAATAATTTGCCCGAAAGCATCCTGCTTTGTTTGCATATCAGCTGTCTGGTACCACTTGTAAAGCCAAAAGCCACGCAGGCTAATGTCATTAAAAATAATCTTTCCTGTATTCAAGCTTGCGGGCTTTCCTGACAGCACGCCATAGGCAACCAGAGTACCGCCATAGCCGAGACTATCGGTTAGTCGCGTGTAGGTCTCACCACCAACGGGGTCGAGTGCAAGTGCAATAGGCGCATTGTCTGTTGCACTGGCGATCTGTGCTGTAAGGTCAGGTCCATCGATCAACACTACATCCGCACCCTTGGCCAGCAGATCATCGGCTAGGCCTTCACGGCGCACAACATTGACTGTTTTAATGCCACGCTGCTTAGCAAGCTGGATAACATATCCGCCAACGGCCGAATTGGCAGCGCTCTGCACGATCCATTGACCTTTTTCAAGGTCGACAAAGCTGGTCAGCATAAGTAATGCCGTTAAAGGGTTAACCGCTGACATGGCCAGCTGTTCAATCACTGAAGACTCAAGCGGCCCTAGGTTGGGTAAGGGAAGAAAGTCTGCTGCCGGTGCGACTATTTCGTCACGCCATGTTCCTCCGCTGGCGAGAAGTACCAATTGGCCAACCGTCAAATGTTTCACTTCTGGAGACACCTCTAGTACCCGGCCAACGCCTTCACTACCGGGATTGGAGGGTAATATTGGATCGACACCATACTTGCCGGCTATCTGTAATAGGTCTGATGGATTAATTGGCGAGGCCAATACGGCGACTCTGACTTCACCACTCTTTAACGGCCGGGAGCTTTCTTCCTTTACTTCTAGTACCTCTGCAGGGTCACCAAGTTGGCTAAATTCGATGTACTTCAGAGTCTCTTGCTGTGCGGCACCAGTGTGGTTGTCTGCGACTGAGAAAGGAGTAGCGCAGAGGAAAAGCGCTAAAATTGCAATAGAGAAAGATTTCATAGTGTTGGTCCGTTATCTGTTTTGGTTTGTTAAATATAACACCGAAAAATTAACCGGCATCACAGTTTGTAGGTGGAATATTGTTATAAGTGATGCCTATATAGCACTCTACAAAAGTGCTAGGTTTCGACCTCACCATGATTACTGATTTTTGGCGTCATAGTGACTGTTGATTTTTCTTTGCGCGGTGAGGGGCTATCATCTCGCTCAAACCAGCGACCAAGATAGATACCCACCAGCGACCAGAGTGCGGCTATACCTGCCCCAACCATGGCGACAGCCGCTAAACCTAGGCCCAGACCCTGTGTTAGCCCTGTGAACAACCAGGCCATTAGCATGTCTCCTCCGCGATAAGCGACAATGTCGATCACTGGTTTTGCTTTAAAGCGGGTTTCGCGGTCAACGCGAGTAAACAGCATTTCGCGGGCAGGTCGTGTGACGGCGTAGTTTCCTGCGCGCCGCACTATCTGTAAGGTCACGACGGCCGCTAGAAAAGGTGAAATCGCGAGTATCAGTAAACCAACACAGATCAGTATGGGCACCAACGCAATAGTGACCGGCATACCAAATTTACCTACAATGCGACCCGTTGCAAATAACCCCGTTGCAATTGATAGTATATTGACGGCTAGGTCCATTTTCGCCCACACCGCCGTGCGTTCGACACGGCTTAGTTCGCTGAGCAGGTTCTTTAACTCGAAGTAAACAAACGAGCTGATGCCGGTATACAGAAAAATAAATAAGCCTATGGCTAATAAATAAGGGTTTGCGAAAAACATCTTGAAGCCCGAAAAGGGGTTGCCACCAATGCTCGCGTTGGACTTTCTTAAGTACAAATCTTCATTGCGTAAATCGGATGATTTCAGTGATTGTAAATAGAAGATGATTGGTATCGGGATCAGTAGCATCACACTTGCTATTAACATTAAATTATCTGTGCCCAGCGACTCTGAGAAAAACGAAGGTATAGCAGGGCCTATAAGACCGCCGACACTAGCGCCTGCGGCAATAATGCTAAATAGCCTGCCCGCCTGATCTTTGGTGAACAAGTCCGACATGAAGCTCCAAAATACTGAAATATGGAAAAGACTGAATACACTAACCCACACATAAAATGATTTATCGATTAATGTTCGATCACTAGAGGTCGAAGCGAGTACATAAAAAACCACAAACGTTAGTGCAAAAATACCGTACATAGCCGGTACCAGAAGCTGGAAACGAAAACGTGAAACGGCGATACCATAAACGGCGACGACGGCGGTGCTGATAAAAAAGTTGAGAGTCCATAACCAGCTAACTTCAGCATCCGTCCAGTCGCTTGCCATGGCATCGCGTACGGGTCGGAGAATATAGTAGGCAGACATCAAGATGACAACAAAAAGAAATGAGCTTAAGGCGGCTTTGACCTCGTGATCTTCAATGTTTAGCGCCGTTTGTAGCCATCTCATATTGGGTTGCTGCTAGTCACTGGCATTTCTGTCTCCTAGGATAAAACTGAGTACGTTGCATTTTTAACTTGTTGCTGTAAATAAATGTCAACATTTCGCTTGGACAGTATGATATATCGACTAGGGTGATTTTAACAAGTAGACAATATAATCATACTAGTATGTAAATGCAGACCATAACTAAGAAACTAAACAATCCAATCACAAACTCCTTAAAGCTGATCCATGGCGAGTGAAAAAGATTACTGTGATTCTATTTTGTAGTGGTCTAAAGCGACTAGGAATTACGTAATTAGCGCAGGTTTTTAATAGATAGGGTATTTGGTATGACTAGTTTAAAGAAAGCACTGTTACCCTATGGAACAACATCTAGTTCGCCCTCTATAATCTTGCCTGATACTGCCTTGTTTTTGTCAGAACGGGGGATCACCGACTAAGAACTATTTTGAGAATGCCGTTGAATTGTTAAATAGAGAATACGACGCGATAAGAAGGCTTGCTGAGTTAAATGAACTTGTCTATAACGCATCTTA
Source organism: Gammaproteobacteria bacterium (assembly GCA_012960535.1). Lineage (GTDB taxonomy): Bacteria > Pseudomonadota > Gammaproteobacteria > Pseudomonadales > Azotimanducaceae > UBA9926. The sequence continues at coordinate 133,632 of DUBB01000012.1, read as the reverse complement.
TAACTTTGTTCCTCGTGTTGGCCAACGGTATCATCTTTATCAGAAAGTTGATGGCGGATATCTGTTAAGTATGATTGAAAATTGGGAGGCACACGAGTTCATAGTATCTTTAGAGTATACCGCCGACAGCGTTAGGAAAGATGTTACATCCCTTTAGAATTTGCTCTTACAAGTAGCACCACATTCTAGCCTGCTGGTTAGTAATCAGTTAGAGAAAAACCAATAGCTCCCTTCTCAAATAGCAGATTCTATATTGTGTTTGGCTCTACAAAGTATTCAAACTTTGATGTGGGCGGCTCAATTTTTATCTCAATAAATCGATATTATCATTAGGTCAACGGACAACGTTATCACGTCTTGATCGTCTTAGGGGTGCAATGATGGCTAAAGGTTTATATGATCAAACATAAATTAGAATAGATCAGATTGTTTTTTAGTTTATTGGGGTGTTGGATTGGAAAAAGTATTAGTGACAGGGGCTACGGGTTTCATAGGATTACATTGCATACAGCAACTACTGAATCGGGGTTATTCGGTTAATGGTACTGTCAGATCATTGGATAGAAAAGATGAGGTTATAGCCTCGCTATTATCCCACAACACTCGGACAGAAAACTTGTCACTGTTCGAAGTGGATCTTAACAGTGACAATGGCTGGGATGACGCAATTACTGACTGTCATTATGTGTTGCATGTAGCTTCTCCTTTTGTTTTAACCGACGAAAACGAGGAGTTCTTCGTAAAGCCAGCTGTCGATGGTGTTCTTAGAGCACTAAAATTTTCTAGCGCGCACAATGTGAAAAAAGTTGTGCTAACGTCCTCTTTTGCGGCTATTCACGAGAGCCTAGATGAGATGCAGGAATCTTTCAGTGAAGAGGATTGGTCAAACCCTAACAAGCTAGGAATCAGTTTCTACGCCAAAAGCAAAACCCTGGCCGAGCTAGCTGCGTGGAATTTTATGGAGGCACAAAGTCCTGTATTTGGTTTAACCGTGATAAACCCTGTTTTAGTGATGGGGCCATCTTTGTCCAAGGATATCGGGACTTCAAATTCTCTAGTACAAAATATGATTAGTGGCTCAGTGCTTGGTACAGCCAAGATACACATTGGGATTGTTGATGTACGAGACGTTGCTTCGGCACATATTCTTGCCATGGAGAACAGGGATAGTGATGGCGAGCGAATTATAGTTTCTGAAAAAGAATTATGGGTCCATGAGGTGGCAGTTATTCTCAGAGATGCTGGTTTTAACAAAACACCTAAACTTGTGTTCCCTAAATGGTTAATGAAAATAATTGCCATTTTTCGAAAGGATTTGGCATTAATGATTCCAATGATCGGACGCAGAAGGGACGTATCAAGTGTAAAAGCTAAGGACTTACTAGGGTGGAAGCCTATAAAAGCAGAGGTGTCTATCATTGATACTGCGGAACAGTTAAGAGACTTAGGCCTTCTCTAAAGCAGACCGGGAATAAGTGCTTTTCTGTTTTCGGGATAGTCCTTAAATTTGTCTCGATACCATCTGTGATTAGCGATAGCCCTTGGGAATAAGTTAGCGATAGTCCAGGCTAGAAATACAGCGCCAGAAATACTCCACGTAAGCAGAGCCCATCCGGCCCATTCAATAATCTCTCCTAAGTAATTAGGTGAAGCGATATACTTATGTAAAAAGGTGCTGGGTAAATGATACCCAGGGCCTTTTTCTCTTCTCAGTGCTGCAATACTGTAATCAGATTTTATATTGATAAACATTCCGGTGATAAACAAAAACATGCCACTGAGGAACGGGGTACTTTGTAGCCATTCAGCAGGGTATTGAACAAAGTAGAAAATACCGAAAGCTTGAATGCTGACGTTGGTAACATTAAAAAAGAATGCAGTTATTGCAATACTAAGTGGCATTTTGGGATTGGTCATGCCGATGTAAAATGGGTATATAAATCCTCTGTGGATGTAATGAGTTAGCCAGATCGTCAAAAAGACGTGATGAACAATCGTTAATTGATCTCTCACCATCAGACCATAAATGATGATTAAAACAACGCAGGGAGCTTCCATGAAAACCCAGCCAGCTTTAGCTGACATCTTCGGCCTCCATCCATCTCTGATGTGTCGGCCGTAGGGAGCATCTATAAAGAATAAATAAAGGCACGCTAGCAGTGCAATAACTGCCCAGAGGGTAATCAATAAATTAAAGGTAATCATTAACTGTAGTTTACCTTTAAAGGTCAATGTCATAAACACAATATGCACTTTGGCCAGACGACAAGCGTTAAGCGCGCCTATGATGTTTTATCAACTTTACGTCCTATGCCAAAGCCACCGCTGTGGCCGCACAGGTATACCCTTCTTCGAAAGACCGCTAGAAAAAAGCTACCACGGCGATGCCGTTGCAAGAAAGTGCCAGTACTACTAACTGAAGGATATAACTATTTTTGATCAACTATCTGATCTGAAACCGAGTATCGTAATGCATTTCCTTTTCTTCAAACGTGTCAGAGAAATGATTAAAGACGCTACAATTCAACAGGAGCCGCATCACGCAATTATACGGACGCAATAGATCAGCTTTTGCAGCAAAACCAAATCTCTCCGAAAAAGGACGGGCCTGAGCAAGTGATTCGTCCAGCAATGCGGGGCATCGTCTTCCTTTGCGACGACGAGTTATTTATTGGGCGACAGCACTTGCCACTCATTACAGCACGCTTAAATACAACGGCTCAGATAAAGTATGTGAAAAGTTTATTGATTGCTATGCAATTAAAGCTCCGATTTAAGAGCGGTCAGCCAGTAGAGTAGGTCTGTAAAAACTTCGTCCCGATTGGTTTCATTGAGAATTTCATGTCGGGCCTCCTCGTACAAACGCACATCGACTCTTTTAATCCCGGCTTGAAGTAGCACGCTCTTCAACTTTTCAATGCCTACGCCTTGCTTACTTACAGGATCAAGAGCGCCAGATACCAAATAGATAGGCAACGATTTATCGATTGAGGCCATAGCGTCTGGGCGCGACAAATCAGCCATCCCCGCAAGAAAGTCACACCAAGACTGGGTTGATAGGGGGCCACCGCAGTAATAATCGTGGACATACTGATCAACGATTTTTTCATCTCTGGACAACCAGTCACTGACTGTGCGGTTAGGCTTGAAAGCGTTATTGAACGAGCCAAAGGATAGCTTTTGTAAAACACTACTGGGATTTCGCTGGCCAAGCCTCCAGCGCTCAAAATGGGCGAAGTACGAAATACTCTTATAAAATGCAGGAGTGTCGTAACTTGACCCAGATAGTATTAAGCCGCATAACTTATGGTTAAATGCGTCGGGAATTTGGCTGGCATATTTCTGGCAAAAGCGCGTCGCCACAAAAGATCCCATGCTGTGACCCATTAAAATAAACGGCAAATCTAGTCGAGTTTCAATATGATTAATAAGTTGCCATTGGTCATCAACCATTTGTTCCCAGCCATCGGCGTCAGCTAGATGATAGCTGCTATCCATGGCTTTTCCTGTTTGACCGTGACCACGATGGTCACCAGCGGTAACTAAAATACCCTGTTGGTTCAAAAACTCTGCGAATTCTGCATAGCGAGCGCCATGCTCAGACATGCCGTGCATAATATGTAACCAAGCGACTGGGTGTTCTGGGAGCCACAGACAATAGTGGTGCTCGCCTGGTTCACCGCTGGAGAATGGCAATGTCTTTCTTTCGAGTGTACTCATATTTATGTCCTTCTTGGCACAAGGTTAAGGCTCAAAATAGCGCACACTTTGTGTGCTTAGTATATATTTTAATACTAGCACAGCTTATAAGTGTTATTAGACGACTGTGGTATCCTTGTTTTTTTGGTTGTTCCATCCGGACATACCCTCCGGCAAATACTCTTTGGACTTATATGAATATCATCCTGTCTGTAATTTTCTCTTTACTGGCTATTCTGTTGTTATTTAAAAAAGTGGTAGTTGTCGTTACAAATGGCTTGCTTAACATGAAGTCCTGGACACCCTATGTGGTCATTAATGTGTTCTTTGCAGCTTTGATAATGGCCTACAGCGCGAGTGCCACAGAATGGTATTACTACACAGGTAGATTAATCCTGTTTGTCTTGGGCCTTTTAGCCCTAGGTGCGGCTCTAAATATTATGAGGGGGGGATTAGCAAGGTATATAGAGATTATCCGTCTGTGCCTTCGGCACTATTGGCTAGTCGCCGTTCCATCAATTGCATTACTAATAGGGCTTTCTCTATTTTTATTGGTGCGTTCTTATATCGGACCAATCCCAGAGATTGCAGGCTGTCTGCCTCATCAAAATTTATCGTTTGCATGCGATATAGATAATCCTGAAGACATAGTGGTGACACCGGACCATAAATTTATCATTGCAACTGAATTTGGCGCTATTGAGCCACTTAACAGGCCGAAGCCAGGACGTTTGGTTATGTTGGATGCCAAAACAAAAGTCCAAGTGCCGCTTGTAGTGTCATATGGGGAAAACATTTGGGGGGACATAATATGTCAACGTAAACCAGGGCAGGCAATGGGTCCACATGGTATAGACCTTATTAAGCGGCACGACGGACGTCTACAGTTAGCCGTGGTTAGTCATATACCCCACGAGTCAGTGGAGATGTTTGAGTTGTCTCCGTCGTTTGATGAAAAGAGTTGGACCTTGACCTGGCGTGGATGTGCGATAGCACCTGAGGTTAATCATTTGAATGACGTCAGCTTGGCGACTGATGGGAGCTTTTATGTCACACACATGGCACCCCATGATTTTACGATTGCAGACTTTTTAATGACAACAATTACCAAAGCAGATACTGGCTACGTGATGCGCTGGAGCAAAGATATTGGCTTTAGTGAGGTGCCAGGGACCAAAGGAGGGCAACCTAACGGTGTGGTCTTCGATGAGTCTTCGGGCATTTTATATGTGGTGTTCAGTTTGTCAGACAAAGTCAGCGCAGTCGATCTTGCTGATGGCTCTGTGTTGCGCAGCTTTAAGCTTGATGCTCCAGATAATATTGTCTTAGAGCAAGGCAGTCTCTGGATTACCAGCTTAGACCACCAAATTTTGGACACTATGCGTTGCGAGGGAGAAGTCTCCTGCGCCTTACCTTTCTCGATAACCAGACTTAACGCGGATACGTTTGATATGGAGGATAAATGGACCTTTAGGGGCGTTCCTTTTGGTTTGCCTACTGTTGCCTTGCCGTTAAAGTTAGACACGGGCGAAACTCAGGTTTTAATCGGTTCGTTCCGATCAGATCGCCTTGGGTTTTTTACACCTGAAAAAAGTAATGGAAAAAGATAAGGGGCAAACTGTGTTGCGCAGTCGGTGCCCCATTACCTTATTATTAAACTAGACTGGGAGTTCCATACGTAGCCATTATCTTATCTCTCTTAGATGGACATATATTAATCTTCGATAGATCACCTTGAATATGAGGTAAAGCCAACACGCGTTTGTCCATTATTTTAAACCATAGCCATGGAATATAAGCTACTAGATACATACCATAATAGCCGTTGGGTAACTCTGGGATGTCGTCAAAGTTACGCAAGCTCTGGTAGCGCCGAGAAGGGTTGGCGTGGTGATCCGAGTGTCTCTCAAGATGGAATAGCACCAGGTTGGAAACAATATAATTAGCGTTCCATGAGTGGTGAGGTTCACACCTCTCATACTTACCGTTTTCTTTTTTCGACCTTAGTAAGCCGTAATGCTCAATATAATTGGCTAAGGTTAACTGAGACCAAGCCCAAAAATTATGCATCGCTAAAAAAGGCACCATGATCCAACCGAAATAGGCGATTAGGGAACCCTGTAAAAGGACACTAATAGCATATGATTGTAATATTTCGTTATGGCGACCCCAGAATGACTTTCCCGACTTAGTAAGCCTGTCTCTCTCTAATTGCCAACCGCGCACAAAAGTACCTGAAATTTCACGCACAGCAAAAGCGTATAGGGACTCACCCAGTCTTGCACTAGCGGGGTCTTCTGGTGTCGAGACTAAAACATGATGGCCCCGATTATGCTCAACTGAGAAGTGACCATAGGCAGGCACTGCCAGAACGATTTTGGCCAACCACTTTTCTAATGTCGTATTTTTATGCCCTAACTCATGCGCAGTGTTGATGCCAAGGCCGCTGTAACTTCCTGCAACTAGGGCAACGACCACTATAGACAAAATGCTTAATTCAAAGGTTCCCACTACCCACGCAAAAGCTATTAACACAATAAAATGCATTGGTGCAGTGAGATAAGTGAGAATTCTATAGTATCGGTCCTCCTCAAGCTGCGGCACCAACTCTTCCGGAGGATTATTGGTGTCCGCGCCAACAGCCCAATCTAGTAGAGGCATAAGGATATAGCTTGTTGCTAAAGGGATAGCCAGTAGGGCTTGGATTCCGGTTTGTGTGAAAAGGTAAATGGCGCCTAACGGAATAAGTGGATATATCATCGACATAAGCCACAAGTATCTCTTTTTGTCGGTGTACTCTATTTTGCCTTTTTCTGGATGGTTCATTGAGTAGGTTGCCATGCTTATCAGATCTCCTAATTATAGTTTTTATTGTGCATTGCTATTAATTGTAGTTGACAGATTGCCTTCTAAGGGCTCAAATAAGGGCAAGTTGAGGTTCATTTGCTGTCATAATAGGGTTCTTTTACCGTCAACCTAAGCGTTAGTGACGTCAATTAGGTATTAATTATGTATGGAATCATTTTGCCAGAGCTTTTAGGGTTACTTCGGGAGCAAGGCGTTGCGGAAGATGACTTACTGAAAACTACCCAGTTAACACTTATCGATTCGTCCAAACCGATCTTTTTAACTAGCCAACAAGCAGATACCATTTGCAGTAACGCCATCAAACTATCCGAGGATAAGGCTCTTGGGCTGAAGCTTGGCTTGCGATTGAATATGGTGGCATTAGGGATACTGGGCTACGCATTGATGACCAGCGCCACCGTCGGTGATGCCCTGAAAATATTGCTTAGATATAATCAAGCAATACTCCCGAGCATGGCTATGGAAATAGTGGCCAGCCATGATGGCGTTATATTGGTTGGTAAAGCACCTCACTTACCTAAAAAGTTGGAGAGATTTTACGCGGATACTCTCTACTCGGCTGTCGTTAATAATGTACGTATCTTAACGGGTGAGGCAAATGTCGCTATGAGTCTAGATCTTGATTATAGTGACGAGGGTGAGTCTGAGCTCTATACTTCGGTGTTCGGCTCGAAAGTGAGGTTCATGTCGGACACGCGGGGCCTTATGTTTAGCATGGAGGGTTTGGCGACCACTATCTCTTCATCAAACCCTCTGGCGCAGAATATTTTTCAAAGGGAGTGTGATCGGATTACTTCAGCTGACAGCCAACTTGGTTTGGTCAGTGAGCGTGTGAAGCAGATTCTCATAAGTGCGAGACTGGATTTCCCCACAAGTTCTTCAATTGCTAAGAAGCTGCATATGAGTGAAAGTACATTGCAGAGGAGATTGGCAAAGGAAGGCTGTCGTTTTCAAGAGCTACTTGACCAGGTTAGATACCGCTTAGCGTTAGAGTATTTACAAGGTACTCATTTACCAGTGACTGAGGTGGCGATACTTTTAGGTTACAGTAGCGCGGCTAATTTTCGTCGATCTTTTCGACGCTGGTCGGGCATAACTCCAGCGGAGGTGAGGCAGGCCAAAACATGAAATGCGGCGTCCTTTTGGATGAGAGGAACCTTTCTCTTTGACAAACTCTTGCATCTTGACCCTCAATGTTAAATTTTGTTGTTGGGGGTGTTAAGACAATCATCGTAAGATCAAAGCATGATTGGTAGGATTCAATATCAGTCAAAATAGGACTCTTTAACAGTCATCGAAGGGTTCTTTTACAGTCAACTGTCGACTGGTTCATGGTTGAGAAAGGTTGCGGCACCTACTTCGATACGCAACATCGGTGTTGTTGACTGTGGCCGAAACCATCAAGCCGATATTCAAATGAGCGAAATTGGCTTTTACTAGGGGCTTCATAAGAGCCAAAACGATCTAGCCCGATGTTTTAGAACGCGCAGCAAACAGGGCTAGCTGTTGCTCGGTGGCGGGGGCTTGGTATTTGGCTTTCCATTCTTGAAAGGGTATTCAGACCTCTTTTTACCGGATTCATGCCATCCTATTTGCCGTCCTTCTTTTTTTCCATTTTTATTTTATCTTTCGTACTTCTTTTTACCGGATCTATACCAT
>DUBB01000012.1:0-125396 GCA_012960535.1 Gammaproteobacteria bacterium | reverse complement strand
AAAGGGTATTCCATAGATAACCTCCCGCGCTTGTTCATAGTCGATCTCGGTTTGACGCTCTATTGCTGCCGATACGTACCACTTGCTCAAGCAATTGCGGCAAAAATTCGCGAGATTCATTAAGTCGATGTTTTGTACATCTTTGTTTTCATCAAGATGTTTCAGCAGGCGGCGAAACACAGCTGCTTCCACTTCAGTTTGGGTGGCTTCATTCATTATCTATCGAGTCCGATAAGGTAGTTGTTGGTTGAATAGTGTAAACCAATTGGTGCGAATTGAAGAGGCCTGATGGGTAATTTAAAAGCCTCATTATTTGGCACGAATGATGATGTTTTAGATCTAAAGGAACGGTTCATTGTTAATGTTTTGTGATACTCTTGCCGCTAAATAGTTATGACCTCCGGTACTCACTGATTTTGGGCCTTATAGCCCTGTAAAGGGAAAAATAATGACTGTACATACATCTCTTTTATCGATGATTGGCAATACTCCAATGCTAAAGCTCACAGCGTTTGATACTGGCCCCTGCGAGCTCTTTGTTAAACTCGAATCACAGAATCCTGGAGGCTCAATTAAAGACCGGGTGGGCCTGGCGATTATCGAGGAGGCAGAAAAGTCAGGTGAATTAAAACCTGGTGGGACCATTATTGAAGCCACGGCTGGTAATACCGGAATCGGACTAGCGCTGGTTGCTGCTATTAAGGGTTATAAGATTATTTTAGTGATCCCTGACAAAATGAGTCGTGAAAAGATTCTCCATCTAGAGGGTCTCGGTGCTGAGATTATTTTAACCCGCTCCGACGTGCCAGAGGGGCATCCAGAATACTACCAGGATTTAGCACGGAAAGTTGTTGCTGAGACCCCCGGTAGCTTTTTGGCTAATCAGTTCTCTAATCCGGCTAATCCGATGATTCATCGAACCACGACGGGACCTGAAATATGGGAGCAGATGGACGGCAAGCTTGACGCTGTTGTTGCAGGTGTAGGATCTGGGGGCACGATTACCGGGTTGGCAGAATTTTTTCAAGAAAAGGACCCAAATGTTCAAATGGTTGCGGCAGATCCTGAGGGGTCTATTGTTGCCGATGCCGTTATCAAAGGATCATTTTCCTATGAGGGCGGCTCATGGCTGGTCGAAGGAGTCGGTGAAGATTTTATTCCAGATAATTTAAACGTCGACATACTGCATGATGCCGAAGTAGTGACTGACAAAGAAGCTTTCCAAACCTTACAGGTGTTGATAAGAGAGGAGGGGGTTTTGGGTGGTTCATCGACAGGTACTCTGGTGGCTGGCGCTGTAAAATGGTGTCAAAAACAGACGACCCCAAAACGTGTAGTCACCTTTATTTGCGATACAGGTAATAAGTACCTTTCAAAGGCATTTAATAAATCTTGGCTGCATGACAATGACTTGTTGGAAGTTAAGACGGCGGGCGATGTAACCGACTTAATTAATCGTCGAGCCGACCAAGGCGATATGATTAGCGTCTCTGTCTCTGACACATTGTTAACGGCCTATAAAAGGATGAGAGCATCAGATATTTCTCAAATTCCTGTGCTTGATGGGGAGCAACTTGTCGGTGTTCTAGACGAAGAAGATTTATTGTTTAATGTTAGTAAAAGCAAGACGTCTTTCACTCAGCCGGTTACCGACTTTATGGTAACAGAGTTAGATGTACTGCCAGTAGGAGCTTCAGAGGAGGAGCTGCTGAACACCTTAACCCAAGGCAAGGTTGCTATTATTTATGACGGGGATACCTTTGTTGGTTTTATTACCAAGGTAGATCTTATTAACCACTATAGAACTAAGATTAGCGAAGACTAGAGATGACTATGAAAGACAGCACAAAAACTCAAGGTTTTGAAACCAAGGCAATTCACGCCGGTCAGCAACCCGATCCAACGACAGGCGCTATAATGACGCCTATTTATGCTAGCTCTACTTATGTGCAGGAGAGCCCTGGTGTGCATAAAGGTTACGAATACTCCAGAAGCCATAACCCAACCAGAAAAGCCTTAGAGGATTGCGTTGCAGCTCTTGAGAATGGCTCTGGCGGGTTTGCATTTTCATCAGGGATGGGCGCCACAGCTACGGTATTGGAGATGTTAGATTCTGGAGATCACGTGATTGCCATGGATGATCTCTATGGTGGGACGTACAGGTTATTTGAAAATGTACGCAAACGTTCTGCGGGTTTGGAGTTCACCTTTGCTAACCTGAGTGACTTAGATAAGTTAGAAGCCTCGCTTCAAGAAAACACTAAGATGATTTGGGTGGAATCCCCCACTAACCCGCTGCTCAAATTAGTTGACCTACAGGCTATTGCCTCCTTCGCTAAAAAACATAATTTGATTGCGGTCTGTGACAATACTTTTTGCTCACCCTATGTTCAAAAACCGCTCAATTTTGGTTTTGATATTGTTGTTCATTCGGCAACAAAATATCTTAATGGCCATTCTGATGTGATTGGTGGCATAGCAGTCTGCGCTCAAGGCAGAGAAGACCTAGTGGAGCAGATGTTTTATCTCTCCAATGCGATTGGTTCCATCATGAGTCCTTTTGATAGCTTTTTGGTGTTGCGAAGTTTGAAAACTCTTGCAGTTCGCATGGAACGGCACTGCCAAAATGCTATGCAGGTAGCGACTTATTTAGAGAGTCATGCAGCAGTTGAAAGAGTTTATTACCCCGGGCTTGAAAGTCACCCTCACCATGAACTGGCTAAGCGCCAAATGAATGGCTTTGGCGGTATGCTAAGCGTTGTGTTAAAGGGTGGTTTAGCCAGTGCTACGGCCTTTTTGGAGAATACCCATGTGTTCGCTCTTGCTGAGAGTTTGGGCGGCGTAGAAAGCCTAGTTGAGCATCCAGCCATCATGACTCATGCGGCTGTGCCTGAGACCATTCGTCGCGAAATTGGTATTGTTGATGGTTTAGTCAGGCTTTCGGTCGGGCTTGAAACCTTAGACGACTTGATGGCTGACTTGAATAGTGCGTTGAAGGCCATATAGGCCTTCTTGAGTAGACGCTTACTTTGTGTTGGCTACAATTCTTCATGGGCATTGATAAATGCCTGTGCCGCTTCGACACCTCCAGCATTAATGACATTGCTATACCCAAGCTGGTCTAAAATCGTCTTGGCTTTTCCTGATCTATTGCCACTGTGGCAGTAAACATAAATTGTTTTATCTTTGTCCGTTGTCAGGGCGCTGATTTGCGAGCCTATGTCCTGCCATTCGATATGATTGGCATTGTCGAGGTGCCCCGTGGCCCATTCTGCGGGGGTTCGTACATCTATAATCATTGGTGAACTTCCTTTGTCGGCTATTGCAAATGAAAAGAGTGATAACAAAGTGGTCGTTAGTAATATGTTTTTCATTTTGGTACCTACTTAATGAGCGGTCTAGTGACGTATCTTATACGCAGTAGGTTTCTTTGAACAAGGTTAAATGACAACGTTATGGGGGAGGCGTCTAGACGATAATAGACAGATATATCTATGATATCCTATGGTTTTCATGGGATTGATTTGTTTTTTATAATTTAGCGTCATAGTTTAAAACCAAATTGCGGGAGCTGTAATGATCAAATTGAGTAAGGAGAGTCTTGAATCGCATTTTCCGACCATGGTGATGGTCCGGGATTATGAGGGAATAGATGCCCTAAATCGCGATATAGAAAAGATCATACAGGGGTTAAGCGTAGAACTGGGTCAGACCCAGCAAAATGCTGCGACTAACGGCGACAGTACAACTAAAGGTGGCTTTCAGACGCCTGCTGATATGGTATTCCTAGACCTGAAAGACGAGTCGGTTAGTTATCTGAAAAACCACATAATTTTGCCTACCATTGAAGAATACTTACTTAAAGTATTTAACGTAGACCCCCTTTATACGCCGTTTAAGGTAAAGAGTTGGGCTAACCGGCTTGGAGAAGGAGATTGGCAAAGCCCTCATATGCACCCAAAAGAATATACGCTCATCTCAGGCATTTATTATGTTGAGGCCCCCGAAACTATAGCCCCTGCAGGGCATTTAGAGTTTATTAACCCAGCATTAGCCTCCGTTGCAATTGGCGGGCAGAGCTCTTCTAGGTTGCATCGGCCGATAAGTGGACAGGTTTTACTCTTTCCTCCTCATTACATGCATTTTGTACATCCAATGGCAGGTGAAGCTATGCGGTCGGTAATTGCCTTTGATGTTAGTTTAGAGCAGTGAAGAGAGTATGATCTTTTTCCCCCATAAATAAGGAGATATCATGTCAAAAGCCGGATTGAGAATTTTTTTTGGTACCTCGTTACTACTTGCTTTACCCAACTATGCGTTCAGTGCTGATATTACCATGCCATTTGGCGAAAAGGCATTTGAAATCTATAAGACCGCTGTGGAAATGCGCACTGCGAAGGGGCATCATCAAGTACCAACACTGGCGAAGTACTTGGCGTCGGAATTTGAAAAGGGCGGTTTCCCGAAAGAGGATATCCACGTTTTAGAGATCGAAGATACGGCCGCGTTGGTGGTGCGCTATCGCGGCGACGGATCACTGGGCAAAAAACCAATCAGCATTTCCGCTCACATGGACGTGGTCGATGCATTACGTGAGGATTGGGAGCGTGATCCCTACACTTTGGTTGAAGAAAATGGCTACTATTTTGGGCGTGGTACGGTTGATGATAAGCTGGGGATGACCGCAGTCACTGCCGGATTTTTACGCCTTAAGGCGGAAGGTTGGGTGCCGGGCCGTGACCTGATTATTGCTTTTTCTGGTGATGAAGAAACCACCATGAACAGCACCAAGGCGTTAGTTAATGAGTATAGAGCTCTCACTGACAGCGAGTTTGTATTAAATGCTGATGCTGGCGGTTCAACGCTCCCAGAATCAGGCGGCCGACCGGCTAGCTTTGGTATGCAGGCTGCTGAGAAAACATACGTGACTTGGGATATGACGGCTCGCAATCCCGGTGGGCACAGTAGTCGCCCACGAGAAGATAATGCGATATATGAAATAGCTAATGCCTTGACCAGAATTCAAGCGTACAAGTTCCCGGTAAGTTACAACGATTTGACTCGGGCCTATTTCAAAGGCACCGGCGTTCACACACAAGGTGAATTGGGCAAGGCAATGCGCAGTTTTGCTAACAATCCAAAAGACCCCGCAGCAACCGCAATACTACGAGCTAATAGCAGCTATGTGGGCACTTTAGGCACCACCTGCGTGGCCACAATGCTGCGCGCGGGCCATGCTGAGAACGCCTTGCCACAGTCCGCTACAGCGACAGTCAATTGCCGTGTATTTCCTGGCACGGGCGTTGAAGAAACACTCAGTCAGCTTAAGGTCGCAGTTAACAACCCAGCTGTTGAGTTCATTCTTTTAGATGAGGTTACTGAGACTGACGCTTCACCCTTACGCAAAGACGTGATGGTAGCCTTGCAGAAAGCAATTGATATCAAATACCCTGGGTTGGATATTATCCCCAGCATGTCCTCGGGCGGCACCGATGGTATGCACTTTAGGGCAGCAGGTATTGCCAGTTATGGAGTCAATGGGCAATACGGTAAAGCGAGTGATAGCTTTTCACACGGGCTTAATGAGCGTGTGTTGGTAGAAAGCTTTTATGATAATGTTGCTCATTGGTACGTGCTTTTACAAGCTATTGCAGGCAAAGATTAGCTAATCGGTTTTTATGGATCAACTGTTATGGAAGCCATCTGAATACATTGTTTAGATCTCTAGCCTATTAGATTAGAGTTGAATATATATCCTGCTGGAATGTAAATTAACGCCTATGGTAACTGGGTCAATGTTCATTTTTGGTGTATATACACAAATGCTTTGGCTTCAGCAAAAGGTCAATTATCAGCTATCCGATCTGCGAGCATGATAGCTAACTGCTCGGGTGAGTAAGGTCCTCTAGCTGCTAGAGGGTTATAGCCATAAAGTAGATATTCTGTACCTAAAAACAAGCATGTCTGGTGAGCCCAATGATATTGCTTATGCTGCCTTATATCTCGCTTATGACGAGTCAAAGTTCGTCAATGCTACTCGTATCGTGGTGGATAATAGTATGTCAGTCACCTCTGGCGCAGTAACTGAGTAATTAGTATCAGCAGGTGTTAGTGTTTTATGTGCTTAGGAATCGTCCATTGGGAAATGTAAGAATTAGTAGCCCAGAAGCTCGTCAGGTTTTAGCTGATAATCTAACCCCTCCGAAGGATCGCTCTTTAGAAACCCTTCTTTCGTTGAGAGCTGACTTATTTCGACTGCTCTTGAAGGCTATAAGCCGTGTAAAGTTTTGGTCTCAAGAAAATCTTCTAAACCCATCACTCCACCTTCGCGACCATTGCCTGATTGCTTGTAACCACCAAAAGGCGAACCATAATTGTAACCCCCTCCATTGACGTGCACGGCTCCAGTTCGCAGCTGAGCGGCAACACGCACGGCTCGTGCTGCATCGCCAGTTTGGAGATAGGCAGCCAGTCCATAGGGAGTATCATTGGCAATAGCTATTGCTTCGGCCTCATTATCAAACGGTATGACAACTAGAACTGGGCCAAAGATTTCTTCTTGGGCAATGCGCATGTCATTTGATACATCTGAAAATACAGTGGGTTTAACAAACCAGCCCGTCTCAAATGCCTCTGGCTTACCTAGGCCGCCAGTCAAAAGAGTGGCGCCTTCCTCGATGCCAACACTAATCATTGCTTGCACCCGATCAAATTGAATACGATCAAAAAGTGGTCCAAGATGATCACCCTCTAACTCTGGATCACATACTTTTATTGCTTCTGCGGCGCGTTTTGCGATTTCTGCTACTTCGTCATAGCACTCGCGCTCCACTAAAAGCCGTGTCGGCGCGTCACAGGATTGCCCGGTGTTCAACATGCACTCATTTACTGAAGCAGTTATCTGGGACTCAAGATCACAATCAGCAAATACAAGATTGGGGGACTTGCCGCCAAGCTCTAACGTTACACGTTTAATTGTCTCAGCAGCGTCGCGAGTTATTGCTCTTCCAGCACGCGTCGACCCGGTGAAGGACATCATTTGAATATCATCATGAAGCGACAGGGCAGAGCCAACAGTCTCTCCATCACCATTAACAAAATTGAAAACCCCCGGTGGATATCCAGCTTCATGGACAATTTCAGCATAAATCATGGCAGAGATTGGCGTGTGCTCCGAAGGTTTTAATACACATGTACACCCGGCTGCAAGTGCGGGTATAACCTTGAGAACAATTTGGTTGATGGGCCAATTCCAGGGGGTAATTAGGCCGCAAACACCAATCGGTTCACGCATTACGATATCACCGTTAGCGAGTGTTTTTTGCTCTTCAAGGGTCTGTAATGCTTCTATGAAGCAATCAAGATGACCGATTGCCGCATCGGCTTGCGCATCTCGGGCCATACTAATGGGCGCGCCCATTTCTATTCGCATCGCTTGAGCCAAATCTTCTAACCGATTCTCAGTCGCATCTTTTAATCGATACAATAAGGCCAAGCGCTCTTCTTTAGTGGTTTGTGAAAAGCTTTGAAAGGCTTTGTTAGCAGCGGCTACAGCGATGTTAACGTCAGTCACATTTCCCAGAGTTATCGCTCCAACCTGTTCTTCAGTGGCTGGATTTAAGACGGGTAAAGTTGTTGTTGAATTCGGAGTGACCCAACGACCATCGATATAAAAGTTTTTAAGATTTTTCATTTCATGTCTATCTCTAGGTTAGCGAGCCTTAGTTATCGCAGTTTCGATTAAGGTCATGGGAACAAGTAGTCGACGATGTTGCTGAGGTGTTAGTGGCAGATATTCTATCTCTAAAGTGACAAATCTGAATACTTCATGGGATTAAACATAAGCGACACTTAATTTTACTGGTTTCTATCCAATAAATGGTACACCCGGAGGGACGTTTGTTCCTCAACTAGGCACAAATAACAGCCTTGATCCTTGTGTTTACTGATGTTGACACCTCCTTAGTTCATTGTCAAAGGCACATTCACGTCTACCATTTTGTCTACCTCAGACTCACACAAGGCGGCCATGAGTATTCCTATTGGGTCAATCCTTTAGGGGGCGGGGGGCTTTTTGTACTTGTGATTGTTACTGTGTCTGTGGGTATACTTTTGAGGGGGTTTTGGCGAACATCAAACCAATTAGGTATAGTGGGATCTTAGCTTGAGACAAGTGTGTTGGATTCTTTCCCTGTACTCATGTTTATATCACCTATTGCAAATTTGTTATTACTTAAAACATTGAAGTGGCCAGTTACATGACTTCATCTACGCTCACAGCATTGGTAAGCTTTTGTGATAGACATTCAAACATATGAAAGCATGTCAGTGCAAAGAGAGCTATTTAAGCGAGAGGCTTGGACATCGTCAAAGAGCGGAACTTGCTAATACTCAGCACTTAGCATTGTTTGTCCTAAATGGTTTGAATATCAAGAGATACTCAGTATTCATGTCCTATATCTCTTGATTCCGATTATAAGCTTCACCTATTCAGAGTAAGAGTCGCAAACCTTGGTCAGGTTGAAGTTGCCTAATCTAGTCGGTTTATATTATCGATAGTAGACTTGAATCGCGCTGCAGCGGCAATAAAGTCGCGTTCACTAGCTTGTTCTGCTATGCGCTCTTGCACCTGTTGATCCAGCGTCAGGCCCCAGCTCTTGATCATGCAGGCAAGAATCACATACATGCCGTGGATGGCGATAATATCCATAACCTGTTCAGAACTAAAATGCTGTGCCAGTTGGATTTGAATCTGTTCAGTGAGGCAATGGTGTGCGATAAGGTCATCTACAGCCCGCAGTAACACGGCATCAGTTACCCCCCATCCTTCGGCTGTCGAGTAGCTTAGTACATGATTGATCTCATCGATGGTTAGGCCACATGTTAGGGCTCGATCGACATGTGATCCCCACTCATACCAGGCCTGCATGTGAACTGCGACCCGCAGAATCACCAGTTCGCCTGCCCGCTTACCCAGGGTGCCACCCTCTACGGCGTGATTTCTAAAGTCCCACCAGGCTTTTAAAAGCGAAGGATTGTTAGCCATCAATTGATGGACATTAATCGGCGGTCCTTTGGTGTCTTCGGCGATCTGATCTAACTTCTTATCCCAGTGTTCGGGGGCGAGGGGAGAGACCTTGGGTGGTTTTTTGGACATAACTCTTTATGCATTGTTGTTAGACTATTTTGGGGCGATGGAAGCTTGGCGATGGACCCCTAGTCATATCCTGACACATCCTTTATGATAAAAAAAGATCAAGGAGTATTTATATGATATCAATGCCTGGATTATTTCAGCGTAGTGCCCGTCTAAACCCAGAAGAAGTTGCGACTCGGTATAACGGACGCTCACGTCTCTGGCCACAAATTTTGGATCGTGTAGCCAGTTTTGCCGGGGCCAAGCAATTTATGGCGGAGCAGGGCATTAATGTGCGGTTACAGAATGCTTTTTTCTTTGCGGTGTATGGAGTGAAATTTTATCTCTCGTAAGCTTCCTCCTTTAAATGCCCTTAAAGCTTTTGAGGCGGCCGCAAGGCGACTGAGTTTTACCGCTGCTGCCGACGAGCTTTATGTTACTCATGGCGCTATTAGTCAGCACATTCGGGTTCTTGAGGATTACTTTCAACAACCTTTGTTTGTTCGTTCTCACGGCCGTGTCTCACTAAACGAAGCGGGGAAAGAGCTTTTACCTGTAATGACAGACGCTCTGGATAGCATGACAAAAGTGAGTGCGCATTTGTCCAAAAATAGGGATATTGTGACTATTGTTGTTAATTCAACGGCGACTTTTGCGTCTCAGTGGCTTATCCCCCGATTAGGTAATTTTGAGTCTCAGCACCCTAATATCAGAGTGCGAATTTCTCCTTCAAATACATTTTTAGCCGTTTTAGGTACAGAACATGATATTGCGATTCGTTGGGGTGCTGAAAGTATTTCAAATAGTGAGGTTGAAAAGCTGCTCTACGTAGATACTTTTTGTGCCTGTGCTCCTTCTTTAATCGAGGGTAAAAGCCCGCTTAGAATTCCCGCAGATTTATCGCGTCACCAGCTAATTCACGATGACCAAGGTCAGGCTTGGCAGGCTATATTAAACGATCTTAATTTGAATAAGCTGGATCAGCCGCCAGGTCTATTCTATGAGGATTCTGGCCTTGCTTTACAGGTTGCAGTAGATGGCAAGGGAGTTATCGCGGCGGGTAGTATTTTGGCGGCCCGTGATCTAGCAGCGGGACGGTTGGTCTTGCCTTTTGATCATATTATTAGGCAACGTAACAGCTATAATATTTACTACCCAAAAGCGTCACAAAATCTGTTAGAGATTCAAACGTTTCGTGACTGGCTGCATCAAGAAGCCGCTATATTTGAGCGAGAGACATTCGATTATCATCAATATTTAGTGTTCTAATAAATGTTAATCATTATTGTATCCCTCTACTCCGTGAGTTTATCTAACCGGTTAAGATAGAAAAACTGTCTTGTTAAACAGATAATTACTGCAGTACCCTAGCGGCTAATAATAGTCAATCTAAGTGCACTTATGCGACAAAAAACAAGCATCTTCCATAGGGTCATTGGAGACCCGCTTCCGGTTGCGGTAAGGGGCGAAGGTGCCTACATCATTGATAGCACTGGTAAACGTTACCTTGATGCCTGTGGTGGCGCTGCAGTGTCATGTCTTGGGCATTCGCATCCTAAAGTTATTGCAGCCATGCAACAGCAGGCTCAAACTTTGCCATTTGCCCATACCTCATTCTTCACGTCAGAGCCCAGCGAAGACCTGGCTGATCTTCTTGTTGAGAGAGCTCCCGTAGGTATAGATCATGTTTATTTCTTGTCGGGTGGCTCAGAAGCAATGGAAGCCGCTTTAAAACTTGCTCGCCAATATTATGTAGAAAAAGGTCAGCCCAAGCGAAGCCAATTTATCGCTCGTCGTCAAAGTTATCATGGTAATACTCTTGGTGCACTTTCAGTGAGCGGAAATCAGAGACGGAGAGATCAATTTGAACCGTTGTTAATGGATGTCGAGCATATAAGCCCTTGTTATCCTTATCGCGACCAACGACCTCATGAATCTGCGGAAGAATATGGCCTCAGAGTTGCCAACGAACTTCAGTCAAGTATTGAAAAAATAGGCGCTGAAAATGTCATTGGATTTGTAGCTGAGCCAATTGTCGGCGCTACCGCCGGGGTCTTGGTCCCTACCCCCGGGTATTTTAAACGCATTCGTGAAATCTGTGATGCCAACGACATTTTACTGATCTTAGATGAAGTAATGTGCGGAATGGGTCGCACGGGCACTTATTTCGCCTGTGAACATGAAAACCTACGACCCGATATTATTACGGTGGCAAAAGGCTTGGCAGGCGGGTACCAGCCCCTGGGGGCTATGCTTTGTTCAGATGAGATTTTCGATACTGTAAGGAGCGGGTCTGGACTATTTCAACATGGCCATACTTATGTAGGGCATACGATGGCCTGTGCAGCGGCGCTAGCAGTGCAGAGAACTATCGAAGAGGAAGGTTTACTGAACAATATAAGAACAATAGGTAATGTCTTACAGCGCAATATTAAAGATCGCTTTGCTGGCTACGATAATATCGGAGATATTAGAGGTCGAGGGCTGTTTATCGGTATAGAACTCGTGGCTGACCGAAAAACAAAAACCCCTCTTAACCCTGCATTAGCTATTCATAAGATTATTAAGCGTCAAGCGATGTCTCTGGGATTGGCTTGCTACCCTAGCGGCGGAACGATCGATGGCGTAAACGGCAACCATATTTTGCTTGCGCCACCCTACTTTATAGATCACGACCACGTTACCGAAATCGTCACTAAATTAGGTTATGCTGTCGATCGATCACTTGAGGAAATAGGCGTCATAAGTTGTCTGCAGGTATCGTGCAATGCGTAATGCTAAAGTATAACAACCTACAAATACAATTTATACGTTATTAAATATGGCGAAAATGTCATATCTGGAGCCACATGCTACAGTATGTACATCAAAATAAGGAACGGAAGAGAAAGGAGGCAGGTGGCCAATATGTGGATGGCTATTTTGGCTAAGCAAAAAAGGGAGAATGAAAGTAAAGTGGTATAAATTATTTTAAATAATGGGAGAAAAAATATGAAAAAGTTAAAAAAGACCCAACTGTTAGCGGTTGCCGTCTCAACTATCATTGCATCGATGGGGCAGACTGCAATAGCGCAAGACGCGTCCGAGCTAAATATTGAAGAAGTGGTAACGGTGGGTAGTCGCAGCAATGAGCCGCGTTCTGCTACAGATTCACCAGTTCCGGTTGATGTACTTTCTGAGGCTGAGTTAGCCGCATTCGGAAATCAGGCAGACCTTACAGATACCCTCAAAGCGTTGGTTCCGTCTTATACGGCAACTCCAGCTACAGGTGATGGCAGTGCGTTTATTCGCCCTACATCGCTACGTGGTATGGCACCTGATCAAACCTTAATCTTGGTTAATGGCAAGCGCCGTCATCGCTCGGCTCTAGTACAGTTCTTTGCCCCAGCGGCAGGTAACGGTGCTCACGGCGTTGATATTGGAATGATTCCGAGTATCGCATTGAGCAACATCCAAGTACTGCGTGATGGCGCAGCTGCTCAGTATGGTTCTGATGCTATTGCTGGAGTGATGGACTTTAAGTTGAAGGATGCTTCTGAAGGCGGCCAGGTTCAGGTTCAATACGGTGAATTTTTTGAAGGTGAGCAGTCGACTAAGGTAGCAGCCAATGGCGGTTTTGCGCTGGGCGAAAATGGCTTCCTAAATCTGAGTTTTGAGTCAATTGACAATGATGCGCTATCTCGCGGCATTCAGCGTCCTGTAGGCCAAGGCCTTATTGACGCTGGTGTACCCAACGTTGGTGCTGATGCACCTTTTGGCGACGCACCCTTTGTACAGACCTGGGGTCGTCCTGAGACCAGCGGCGAGCGTTTTTTCTTTAATGCGGGCGGTACTGATCCAAGTACTGGCACTAGTTTGTACGCGCATGGTGGCTATGCAGAGACCGACGGACGTTATAGGTTCTTCTATCGCGCGGGCTATGATACTGATTGCTCAACCGGCCACGGCACCATTGCAGCTCTGTGTCAGAGTGACAACTGGGTAGCTGATACATTGCGTCAGGGTTACACGCCTATCCTAGATGGCGCCCAAAAAGACAAGACTCTGGTAGCGGGTATCAAGGGTGAAATGAGCAATGGTACTTCTTATGATGTTAGTATCGGTTCAGGGTCCAACCAACTGCGTTACGTCCTCAACAACACGACAGCACCTAGTTTAGGTGTTGCTGCTGATGGAAGCTTCCAGCGCGATTTTGATATGGGTGGTTATGATCAAGAAGAGACTAATATTAATGCTGACTTTGGTAAGACTCTCAGTTCTAATATGTTTCTAGGCTTCGGTGCTGAATGGCGCGAAGAGACCTTCACTACCGTACCTGGCGAGCAAGCTGCTATCGATGGCAATACCAGCGGTATGAGTAGTGTGAAGCCAGCTGATGCAGGTGAATTTTCTCGAGACAACATCGCCTTATACGTAGACATGGAGCATGATATCAGCGATGAGTTGATGATGCAGTATGCGTTGCGCTATGAAGACTTCTCTGATTTCGGCAGCACAGTCAATGGTAAGGTGGCAGGTCGCTATACAGTCAACGATTCTGTGACTCTTCGTGGTTCTTTGTCGACAGGCTTCCATGCCCCCACACCAGGCCAAGCTAATGTAAGTACTATGATCACCACATTTGATGGAACTACTGGTCTTCAGGTCGAAGAAGGTCTTGTTCGACCCACTAGTGCAGGAGCATTGGCTGTGGGTGGAGCACCATTGAAAGAGGAAGAGTCGTTCAATATGAGCCTTGGATTCACCGCTGATATTACTGACAACACCACTCTGACATTCGATATGTATAAGATTGAAGTTGATGATCGAATTTATCGCACTGGCGATATTGACAACGGTAGCGGTGGTTCCATCTCTTTCTATACCAATGCGATGGACGTTCAGCATCAGGGCTTTGATTTGGTTCTGTCTTCTTCTCTCGAGCTGATGCCTGGTATGGACACCAGAACAAGCTTAGCCTTTAACCGTAACAGCATAGACGTGACTGGTCAGCGATCTATTAACGGTATTACTCCTGTGAGAGATTCTCTGGTCGAGGACATTGAGAATAATTACCCTGAAAGTCGATGGGTATTAAATACCTTTACCAATATCAATGAGCAGTGGAGCCTGATGGCACGTCTGAACTTCTACGGCGAGCACTATGATGAGCGCGGCACTATTGGCGCAGCTTCTGATCCGTCGGCGAAAATTGATAGTATCGTCTACTTGGACGTTGAACTAGGTTATGACGTTAATGACAATCTGCGCATTACTGCTGGTGGTTCAAATATCTTTGACGAATATGTTGATGAAATTGGTCCCGGCAACGCTAACCGTATGAGTGTGGGTCTGCCTTATCCTCGACGGACCGCAGCTAACTATGAAGGTGGTTCTTGGTATGTAAGAGCTCAGTATGATTTCTAAGTGAGTAGTTGCTAGTTGAACAAAAAAGGGTCTCCATGGGGACCCTTTTTTATTGGCATATCGAATTGACTATAATCCTAACCCGAAAAAAAACCGCACTTTAGAAGTGCATTTTTTGTGCTTCCAAGTCCAACTACATTGGATTGATCCGCAGCCAGGGTTTCATTAAAAATCCGAACGGGTTAGATAGCTTTGTTGGTGCTGCTAAGGCGGAAAGGGAGATGCATTCTCCGTTTTGAGTGCCCATTGGTTGGTTGATATCACCGGCTTCACGCTGTAGAAAATCACCTTCATTATAAGTTGGAGGCCGATCACCATGCTGACGTTTCTGGCTCTGGTTGTTGGCGATACCTTTGGGCTGTTTGCCACCCCCTTAAGAGATGAAGCCTGGACACTTTTGCAAATAGGTTTGGGTGGTTATGTGGTGGGCAGAAGTGGCGAGAAAATAGCCAAGGTTTTACAGCAATAACCCCTAATTATTGGGGCAATGTGGTGTTATTGGGGCAATCTTGATTTTAGCGAATCGCTACAGCCCAGTGAGAATGGTGCACCCGGAGGGATTCGAACCCCCGACCAAGTGGTTCGAAGCCACCTACTCTATCCAGCTGAGCTACGGGTGCGTAACAGCAGGGCGCCAGTTTAACGTATCTGGAAGTAATATCTAGCTTAAAACTGCCTATCGCTCTAAATATTGAAGTTTGTTTTCAACGCCGTCCCATTCTTCAGCATCTTGGGGATGTTCACCTTGTTCGGTAATGTTCGGCCACACTTCTGCGAGCTCTGCGTTTAACTCAAGAAAGATCTCTTGACCCTCTGGTATTTCGTCTTCTGCAAAGATAGCTTCGGCTGGACATTCAGGCTCACAAAGCGCGCAGTCAATGCATTCATCGGGATGAATGACTATGAAATTTGGACCCACGTAAAAGCAATCCACAGGGCAAACTTCTACACAATCCGTGTATTTGCACTTGATGCAGTTTTCTCCGACAACAAAAGTCATTTCGAGCGTCTCATACAAGTAATTCGGTTAACTAAGCGGCGGCATTATAGCAGGAAGATTTGCAATATAGACGCATGTTTTTACTCTATTTAATTTCAGCGCTATCGTAATTTTTTTAGCTCATAAATAAGGTCCAGCGCTTGCTTTGGCGATAGTTCGTCAGGACGTAAACTGTCTATACGTTTTTCGACTGCACTGCTTGCTGGCGCCAAGTGAAGTTCGGCTTGGTTGGGCTTTGTTGAGCCAACAGATGTCTCATTTGAGATTAATTTTGAGGGACTTTGTTCTTCTAAAATCGCTAGCTCGCGGCGAGCAAGGTCTATAACCGCGTCTGGTATTCCTGCTAACTTTGCTACTTGGATGCCATAACTTTGACTGGCTGGACCATCCTGTACGCTATGCAGAAAAACAATACTATCATTGTATTCTGTAGCATCCAGATGAATGTTGACCGCACCGCTGACCTTTTCAGGTAATGAGGTCAACTCAAAATAGTGTGTCGCAAATAAAGTAAAAGCTTTAACTTTGTCGACGAGGTGAAAAGCACAGGCCCAAGCAAGGGACAAACCATCGAACGTACTCGTCCCACGCCCGACTTCGTCCATTAATACTAGGCTTCGATCGCTAGCATTATGCAAAATATTGGCAGTCTCGGTCATTTCCACCATAAAGGTTGAGCGCCCACCTGCGAGGTCATCTGATGATCCGATACGTGTGTAAATTCGGTCCGCAAGACCAATTTTGGCTGATATGGCGGGCACGAAGCTACCAATTTGGGCGAGTAGTACAATCAGAGCTGCTTGGCGCATGTAGGTTGATTTACCCCCCATATTGGGGCCGGTGATGACGAGCATCTTACGCTCGTCGCTCATCTCTAAATCATTGGCGACAAAGGGGTCGCTAGATACTTGTTCTACCACGGGATGTCTGCCGCCCTTGATATCAATACCTGGTTCGGTCTGTAATTTAGGCTGACAAAAGTTTAGGTTGAGTGCTCGCTCTGCCAGTGTTGCAAGGACATCTAATTCGGCGACGGCACCCGCGCATTTCTGAAGTTCTGCTAGGTCTTGATTTAAGTCCTCCAGCAGAGCTTCGTAGAGATATTTTTCCCGCGCAAGGCTGCGACTTTTGGCGCTAAGGGCCTTATCTTCAAACTCTTTTAACTCGGGGGTAATGAAACGCTCGGCATTCTTTAATGTCTGCCTACGGATATACTCGACGGGCGCTTTATCACTTTGACCGCGAGAGATTTCAATGTAATAGCCATGCACGCGGTTGTAACCGACTTTTAAAGTTGCGATACCGGTTTTGGCTTTTTCCCTCTCTTCCATCGTCAGTAAGAACTCACCTGCGTTGGTATTAAGCGCTCGCAAATCATCCAGTTCTTGGTCGTAGCCATCGGCAATAACACCACCGTCACGGATAACCATAGGCGGATTTTCTTGAATGGCGGCATTCAGTAAGTCAGCCAACCTTGGCATTGGTTTGGCTACTTCTCTCAGCGTTGTCATGTGTTGTACATGACAACCTGTGAGAGCGGATGCAATTTGTGGTAGGGCGGACAGAGAGTCGCATAGTCGAGTTAGATCTCGTGGCCGTGCAGAACGTAACGCAACTCTCGTAAGGATGCGCTCCATATCACCAACCTGCTTTAACTGGACATGCAATGTCTCATGCAAGTAATCACCCTGCAGCTCAGCAATACTATCTTGACGCGACTGAAGGGTCGCAAGGTGTTGCAGAGGACGATTTAGCCAGCGCCTTAATAGTCGACTGGCCATCGTGGTCGCCGTATTATCAAGAACATCCAGCAATGTGCTTTCAATACCGCCTGATAAATTCGTGTCCAGTTCAAGATTGCGCCGAGTAGCGGCGTCTAACATGACTGACTCATCCCTATTTTCAGCGGTTAGACTGCGAATGTGGGGTAGTGCACCACGCTGTGTGTCACGGGCATACTGCAATAAGCAGCCAGCGGCACCTATGCCAATGGGCAGGTGATTACAGCCAAAACCAGCGAGATCTTTTGTGCCAAAGTGCTTGTTAAGAGTTCGGTGGGCATTGTCTAATTCAAATTCCCAGGGCCCTCGTCGTCGCATGCCCGGGCGATTATTGAGAAAATCCAGATCGGTAAGTTCTTCTGAAATCAAAATTTCGACAGGATTTAATCGTTGCAGTTCGCTGTGTAGTTCTTCTTCGCTTGCTATCTGCATGAGTTGAAATTGGCCACTGCTCATGTCTAGAGTGGCGACACCAAACTGATTGTTCTGCCAATGTATAGAGGCTAAAAGGCTATCACTGCGATCGTCGAGCAACGCTTCATCGGTCAGTGTTCCAGGGGTCAACACTCGCATTACTTTGCGTTCAACAGGACCTTTGCTAGTCTGCGGGTCACCAACCTGTTCGCAGATAGCGACGGAAATACCTTGCTTTACCAGCTTTGCCAAATAGCCCTCTGCGGCGTGATAGGGCACGCCGCACATAGGGATTGGATTGCCGTTGGCTTTGCCTCGAGCGGTGAGAGTGATGTCTAATATTTGACTAGCTCGCTTTGCATCCTCGAAAAACAACTCATAAAAGTCGCCCATGCGATAAAAGATGATGTCATTTGGGTGGTCAGCCTTGATGCGCAAATATTGCTGCATCATTGGAGTATGCTCAGTTTTGGGCTGGATAGTCATAAAAAATCTAGAGTTGGGCCTGTTTGGTTAATCAAAATTCTTTCTCTGATTATGCCATAGTTGATGTTGAATGCAGCGATTTCAAATCGATTATGCGCTAATTTACTGGGAGCTCTGTGAGGCTTCATTTCGCTATCCTACACAGATTATTTATCCTTCTAGCTCACCTTAGAACACGCGTTTAATTTCTAATGCAATACCGCGTCCTTCGCCGACGAAGTAACGATAACTGCCAAAGGCATAATCCGCTCTGTCAGCGATGCGTCGATCTGTCAGATTAGTCAATTGCGCGGCAAACTCCCAAGAACCATAGGTTTGTTGGCCGCGTAAGTTAAGCACAGCATGACCAGCATAGACATGAGCATTTTGTGGATCGAGGAAGTACTTTCCAATGTAGGCCCACTCTAGCTCCGCACTCCTGCTTTGGGAGGGTTGATACAATAGTTGAGCGCTTCCCTCCCAGCGAGGAGCCGTGTCAATATCATTGCCGTCAATATTGACTCCGCTATAGAGGCGAAGATAGCTGTATTGGTGTTTGGTCCAGGCAGCTACTGAGGTGATCTGCCAGTCTGTATTTATTTGGTAGCGCATCCGCCATTCAATCCCGTGATGGCTCGTTTTGGCATCGTTAACAACATAACTGTTCGAATCTTTAATGATTACCTGATCTTTTTCCATTTGATAAAGTGATAACTCTGCAAGCCACTGTTGAGACTGATAGCGCAATCCCGCTTCTAGGCTGTCTAGTTGCTCTGGCCTGATCTCTGAAATCTCTTGTTCTTTCTGTAGTCGATAAAGTTCATTAATCTGCGGTGCGCGATAGGCGCTGGCCACGCGTACAAATGCACCAACTCTATCGTTAAGATCATAGTGGGCGCCAAGCTGATAATTTAGGTCGTCAGTACGGTCAGATCGATCCATCGGTCTGTAGTAGCGACAGCTGCCGCTAGTCGAATTACAGAGGGTGCCATCGTCACGGGTACTGCCATCGACCATATTATTTTGATAGTCATAGTGCAGTGACTCATATCGTAAGCCAGCTTCGAGAGTTAACTTGTCAGAGGCTTGCCATTCAGTATTGGCAAACAATGCAAACTGACGACTGTTCACTTGAAAATCATAGTGCTGACCTTGGAAGCGCACATTGTCAGATGTTCCAAAAGGATTGGCTTGAAATTCCTCTACCCACATGTCAGCCCATTCGACATCTGCACCGATCCAAACTTTACTTTTAGCGTTGGGATCGAATTGATAGCTTGCTTGCAGTCCAGCGCTGGTTTGACCATTTTGTTCTTGTGCCTGCCCGGGTAGGTAATGCTGCAAAAAAGTCATGGAACTGCGTCGCAAGTATGGCGTTACTTGCCATTTCCCCTCGAGCCCAGCCAATGGCGCCACGCCGCTAATGCGAGATGATAGTCGTACTGCTGATGCGTCACGGTAGGCTTCAGGATTAGGGTTGGTTTTCCAGACGGCACTGTCTTTGTAGGATTCATAACCTTTGATATAACCTGCTGTCTCTTGATTGAGATTTACAGCTGTAAGATGTGTTCGTGCTTCAATCTCGGTATTGGACCAGGCGTGTTTGATGGAAATTTTTTGCTGATCAAAACCTGATTCGTCTTTAAAACCGCCATCAGAGACGCCATTAGCGGCTATTTGCCAAGACTGTGAGCCTTGGGTCGTTTTCCAGCCAACTTTAACCCTGCGATAGTCATGGCTTCCTAGTTGCAGGCTTAGGTGGTTGTCATTAATGACCGGGGATACTAGATTGATGACCCCATGCATGGCGTTTGAACCGTAAAAAACAGTGCCAGGACCACGCCAAATTTCCAAGCCTGAGGCTTGCTCCGTGTTAATTTCAAAAAGTTGATTAACATTGCACATGCCCGTAGGGCGAATGGGTAGGCCGTCTTCTGTTGTGAGAATTTCGGCGCAACTGCCAGGGCCTGTAAAGACGGGTGAACGTACAGATGCAAGCAATTCCTGGCCATTACCGCGACTTAACCAGACCCCAGGGATGCGTGAAGCAGCTTGATTAATATGAGCGTGAGCGATTCTGTCGAGTTCTTCGTTATTAATCTGGCCCACTGAGCCAATAAGGTGGTTAAGGTTTTGCTGGTCTCGACGACCGGTGACAACGATCGTTTCAATCTCTAAGGATGCAACCCTTTCATCAGCTAGTCCAGTAAGAGGGCAGAATATGAGTGCGGCCGAGAAGAGCCTTAGCAGAGTCAATTTTGAGGGGCTATCCGTAGTCATGGGTTGCTTAATCCTTGAAGTCTTTAAATTAGCGGTGTAGTTTAGCTAAGTTGGTTTTAATGTAAATAATTAATACAGATGGTTGTCGGCGAGGGGTACTTCTAAAGCATTTGATGATGTTTTTTCGGGCCCGCCGATCATTTCGTCATAGGCGCTGGTATGTCTGAGCACGGTTTCTTTCGCCGATACACCTTTGAGCTAGACAACATAGCTAACAAGTTAATACTATTGCAACGAAATGCAAAGGTGAGCCATGTCTGACACAGTAGCTTTTACAGCAATGGAACACGCCAGTCGGGCTGATTATGATCTGGTGTTTGAGCATGATGGCCAAAATATCGCTCATCAGGCGGACAGAATCATTGGCTGGTTAAGAATGATGGATGGTGACTCCCCCTACCAGGTAAGTCGTTTAGAACATTGCTTGCAGACTGCGACTCGAGCGGAACAGGATGGGGCGGATGAAGAGACTGTTGTCTGCGCATTACTTCATGACATTGGAGATGTTCTTTCTCCTGCTAATCATTCCCAAGTGGCTGCCGCTCTTCTAAGGCCCTACGTTAGCGAGAAAAACTACTGGATAGTCTTGAATCATGGCTTGTTCCAAGGGTACTACTGGATGCATTTCTATGATCAAGATCGAGATACCCGTGACAAACTCATGAATAATCCGCATTATCAGGCTTGTGTAGAATTCTGCGCTCGCTGGGATCAGGTGTCCTTTGACCCTTTATTTGAGTCTAAGCCTCTTGAATACTTTGCTCCCATGATAGGCCGGCTATTTGCTCGGGAGCCAGGGGCGCATCTGTAAAAGCCTACGTTGACAGGAGCGTTGGAGTGCGTAGAGTAGCGTGGCTGTCATCGTTATATCTTTCTTTAAACGCTAATAAGGTGCGCCTAAGTTGTCAGACAATCAGAATCACGACCAGTTAGAGCATCAACAGCTGGGCTTTTCCACGCTGGGTTCACTATTACGATTTTTATCACCGTATAAACGTGAAATTGCGGTCTTTTTAGTCGCTCTTTTGTTGACCGCAGGAATTACTCTCTCTATTGGCCAAGGACTCCGCTTGTTGATCGATGGTGGCTTTGCTGAGCAATCGAGGGATAATTTAAACACGGGCGTATTGTTTATCATTGGCATGGCAATCTTGATGGCAACGGGCACCTATGTAAGGTTTTATCTTATCTCTTGGTTGGGCGAGAGAGTTAGTGCGGATATTCGTACCGCGGTTTTCAATCATGTGATCAGTCTACATCCGGCCTTTTTTGAGACAAATAGAAGCGGCGATATCATGTCTCGCTTAACTTCAGACACAACGTTATTGCAGTCTATCATTGGCTCATCTATGTCGATTGCTTTACGCAGTGGTATTAGTTCGTTCGGGGCCTTAATAATGTTGTTGGCAACGAATTTTAAACTCTCATTGATTGTCCTGGCCGCGGTGCCTGCGATCTTAGTACCTATTCTTTATTTTGGGCGACGCGTGCGCAATCTTTCGAGGCAAAGTCAGGACTCAATTGCCAGTGTCGGTAGCTACGCAGGTGAGGTGATTCAACAGATAAAAATTGTACAAAGCTTTACTCAGGAATCTTTTGAGAAGGCTGCTTTTGGAGTGGAGGTGGAAGGTGCTTTTAGGGTCGCGAAAAAGCGTATAGGGCAGCGGGCAATCCTCACTGCGCTGGTTATTTTGGCAATATTTGGGGCTCTTAGTGCCATGCTTTGGTTTGGTGGTAGAGACGTAATGGCAGGTACCATGACTGGCGGAGATCTTGGCGCCTTTCTTTTTTATGCAATGCTGATGGCCGTGGGTATCGCGTCTTTATCTGAGGTTTACGGCGATCTTCAGCGGGCAGCTGGCGCGACTGAGCGATTAATGGAGTTATTACATGCGCCCAACGAGATTAAGCTGGCAGAGTTGGTAAAAGTTGAGGTTTCAAATCTACCGGCCACTCTCGCTTTTGATGCAGTTACGTTCTGTTATCCATCCAGGCCTCATCAGCCTGCGCTTAATCAGTTTTCAATCAACATTCCCGACGGCAAGATTGTTGCGCTGGTAGGACCCTCTGGGGCTGGAAAATCTACTCTTTTTGCGCTTATTCAGCGGTTCTACGATCCTCAAGCTGGAACCTTGCAGTTCGGAGGTAGTGATATTAGGGAACTGAATTTGGAGCATTTACGCCAACAAGTTGCGGTGGTCGATCAGCAACCAACGTTATTTACCGGGGACGTGATGTATAACATTCGCTATGGAAAACCAGGCGCTACCGATGCGCAGGTTGTTGAAGCGGCAAAAGCTGCACATGCAGATGATTTTATTAATCAGTTGCCTCTCGGCTACGCAAGTAACCTTGGTGAGCAAGGCGTGCGGCTCTCTGGCGGACAACGACAGCGTATTGCGATTGCGCGAGCTTTATTGAAGGATCCAAGAATATTATTGTTGGATGAGGCGACAAGTGCGCTCGATTCTGAAAGTGAATATAAGGTTCAGTTGGCCTTGGACAAATTAATGAAAGGCCGAACAACGGTTATTATTGCTCATCGATTGTCTACGATCCTTCACGCAGATGAAATTATCGTTATGGATGGTGGCGAAAAAGTTGCCTCAGGTAGTCACCAAGAACTCCTATCAACAAGTCCTTTATACGCCCGCCTTGCTGAACTGCAATTTTCGACTGACGGGACTACATAGTCAGGCTTGGCTATGGTATCTTTTTGATCGTTCTCGTAAGCTATTGCGTACATTACATATTATAAGAATGATTTTTCTCTAGCCAGTCAGTCAGCAGATGGCAGTCAGTATGATAGGGGCGACATTGATGGTACGATTTCTGATATTAACAACGTGTGTTTTTTTGGGCGCATGTGCATGGTTCGATCGTGGCGAGCCAGTGACGGAAAAGCCTGAGGCTTATCGTATAAAGTCTTCTGGTGGCATTGTTCAGGGGCAGCGAATAGAGAGTGGGGGTAGCGATATAACCTCAGCGTCCGTCGTGTCTTGGTTCGATATTCCCTTCGCACAGCCTCCTGTAGGGGACTTGCGCTGGCGGGCTCCTCGTGCGATTGACGCTCCGGTTGATATAATAGTTGAGAAAGAAGACACATCTTGTGTGCAAAAATCAAGCGACTATGCTGGTGCTAGCGGCGAGGGCATTGTCGGTTCGGAAGATTGCTTGTACCTGGACATAAAGGCTCCAGCTGACTTTGCGAGCAAATCATATCCAGTAATGTTCTGGATCCACGGAGGTGGCAATACCACGGGGCTCAAAGACTATTACGATTTTACTCGCTTGGTCGCTACGCAGGGCGTGGTGGTGGTCACTGCCAACTATCGACTGGGGGCTCTAGGCTGGTTTACACATCCGGCTATTCAAGGTGAGCAAAAAGGTTTAGATAAAACGTCTAATTTCGGCACCTTAGATATCATAGAATCCTTAAAGTGGGTTCAGGGCAACATAGTTCAGTTTGGTGGCGACGCGCAAAATGTGACCATCTTCGGTGAATCTGCCGGTGGTCATAATGTGTTTGCTTTGTTGGCATCACCGTTGGCCGATGGATTGTTTCACAGAGCGATCTCTCAATCGGGTTATACCACCAGCTCTTCAAAACAAGATGCCTATAATGAGAATGGCCAAAATATGTTGATTGAGCGTGGTGCTTGGCAAATTTCCAAGCAACTTAATGCAAATTCTGATGTAACAGCGAACTCAAGGCAGATGCGAAACCTACTCAAGAATGCAGATGCTCGAGCACTTGTTGCTCTTTATTACACGGGAGACGGCGTAGATAACGTGCCCCTCACGACCATTGATGGAATTGTTATCCCTGAGGTGGGGTTGTTAGGGGCCTTAGGTCTTGAAGACTATGCTAAAAACATCCCTGTTATAGCGGGTGCTACTAAGGATGAGGTCTCCCTTTGGCTGGGATTGCACCGTTACTTTGTGGACGTAAGTTATCCTTTTACCAAGCTCTTACCTCCGGCATTTAAAGTGAAACAGCCTGATCTGTTTGATTTCTGGATACGGACACGCTCCCATGGTTGGAAGCTTCGCGGTGCTGATATTCCGTTGCAGGCTCTTGAGACTGCGGGTTATAAGAACCTATATGCTTACCGCTTTGATTGGGATCATCAAGAAACCTCTATTTTCGCTGATTTCCCTAACATTATTGGAGCCGCCCACGGGACCGATATTGCTTTTGTTACCGGGCAGTATAACTATGGCTCAATCTCTTCTTATATTTATCCTGAGGGTCCAGCACGGGCAGAGATGGAGGCTACAGTGATGAGTGCGTGGAGTGGGTTTGCACGGTCAGGTATTCCTGATACAGGTGCTTCTCTGCAATGGAGTCGTTTTACCACGGCGCATCCTGCATATATCCACTTGGATAAGGACGACTTACTGCGTATGAGCGTTGAGGATAAAACTATGCCGTCATTGTTAAATGGCATAGCGGACCATTCGTCCTCCTCCGATCTTGAAAAGTGCATGATAGTATGGGAATCATTAATCAACGTAGGGGACCCGCAGCTAGATGCTCACAATGCTTGGAACGATGGATTTTGCAATAAATTTGATGTTCGCGCTGAACAAAAAGAATTAGCAGCTCGGCTTGTCGATGAGTTTGGCTCCGTTGGTGTTAATTAAAAGGAAACGTATGTCGCTTAAACAAATCGTCGGTAAGCTGGAGCTTCCGCGTAGTTGGACCAAAGCGTTTTTCCCTAATACTGTTGTCGGCGTTCTTGGTCAAGGCCGGTACGCTGTGACTACCTAGTTTGAATTTTTCTGACCGGTAGAGGGTAGGTCACCGGGCTACCCTCTACCCACTATCGTCAAATCACACGGTTAACTAAAAATAACATTAAAGGTTTACAGCAAAACTATTATGTTTATGATGACGCACGATCAAGCGTGGCTCTATGGCCGTAAAGGTCGCAAATATATTATAGTTTAAAGCATGAAATAATTTTTTTGGAAGTTCATACCGCAGTTGTAGAATGACTTAACCTAATTTGTTACTAACTTTGAGTGTCGCCTTCATCTCTATAGACTTAGTGGCGAATGCATTTCATGTCTAGTATTCAAGCTTAATGTATGACCGTTGGGTCATAATTGCTAGCAAAATAAAATTAATGCATCTGCTATATTCATCAACGAATCCTTCATAAAGGATATCGTTTCAAAAATATTCATATAGTAATGAAACTCACATAGTATATATTTTTCAACAAACTTAGGGGCAGTATATGAAATTTAAAAAGATCTCATCCTTAGCATTGATCCCGCTAATCACAGCAAGTTCGTTTGCAATATCTCAAGAAGGCAAAGACGCTAAAATCGAAGAAGTGCTGGTCACCGGTTCCTATTTAAAGTCGAGCCCAAAAGACGGTGCATCACCAATCGTTATTGTCGACAGAGATAACATCGACCAAATGGGTGCCATGTCTATATCTGACATTACCCGGAATCTCACCGCTAACTCCGGCGCAGAAAACGTGCCTGACTCATTCACATCAGGAGCTACCCAGGGTACCAGCAATGTAAATCTAAGAGGTCTTGGCCTCGGTTCAACGTTAGTTTTGGTCAACGGTCGACGTAACACTTTAGCTGCTGCCTCAGCCAACGATGGATCAAGCTTTGTTGACACTAGTATGATCCCAGCCATTGCCGTTGAGCGGGTCGAGGTATTAAAGGAAGGTGCTGCCTCTGTTTATGGATCTGATGCTGTGGCCGGCGTTGTAAACTACATTACAAGAACCGATTTTGAAGGAACTGAATTCGGCGTATTTCAGCAGTCAACAACATCAGACAGCCAAACCGACACCCAACTAAGCTTTCTCCATGGCTGGGCAGGCAATGACACTAAGATTGTAATTGCAGCACAATATATGGATCGCTCGAACTTAAATGGCGCAGACCGACCACAACTCATCGAGAACGCAAACTCAGGCTTAGGCAACTCATTCTTAATACTTAGCCCAAATAATGCAGACACTGGTTTTGCATCTCAAGTAGATTCAGGAGCCTATGCTGGAAATTACACACAGTATCAAAACATCCCCGATGCTAACTGCGTAGAAACCGGCGGTATTATTTTACCCCAAGGCAGCGGTGAGCGATGCGGTTTTAAATACGGCCCTAGATTCAATGTCGTTAATGAGGAAGAGCGTACACACTTGTTTACGAACATCAATCACACGCTGAGTAACGGAATGGAGTTCAACACCGAGGCGATGTGGGCTAAGGTTGAAGTACTGGATAATCCACAGTCTCCTAGCTATCCTGCTTTGTCTTATTTGACCCGCCCTATTATGCCAAATGAAGCTGGAAATCCCTTTGGCGCTGTCATTCTTTGGCTGGGACGGCCGCTGGGGTCTGCATTCCCATCTCCACTAGCAACGCGTGATAATGAACACTTTAGAGTCGCTCTTGAACTGGATGGCGATATGGGGGACTACCACTTCAATACTGCGTTGACTCATAGCGCCTATGACGGTTATGGCATTCAGCCCGATACTAGCACATCAAGATTTGAAGCTGCTGTTACTGGAACTGGTGGCCCTAGTGGTGATCAAGCTTGGAATCTCTTCGATCCATCGGCAAATAGCCAGGAACTCATTGACCATATATCAGTTGAACAACAAACTGCTACCAGTACCGCTCTAACGGTATTTGATTTTGTTATCGATGGTGAACTGGGCGGTTTCAACTTTGCATCAGGCATCCAAGTAAGAAATGAGTCGCTTGAAGTTGATCGCAATGACATAAGCCGAGTTGAGTTTGATGCTTCTGGCAACCTTACAAAACCAGCCGATCTGCTATTTTTAGGTGGTGGCGTCAATGTTGATGAATCGAAATCAGCATGGGCCGTATTCTCGGAATTCCAAAGAGACCTCACAGACTCACTCGAGATTGGCTTCGCAGGGCGTTATGAAAATCTAGATTCAGGATCAACCTTTGACCCTAAAATCTCTGCGCGTTTCGAAGTGTCAGATAATTTGATACTCCGCGCGTCTGCATCAACCTCTTATCGCGAAGCGTCATTGCACCAGCTTCACGCCAGCCAGGTGGGTCTGCAAG
This sequence comes from Gammaproteobacteria bacterium, assembly GCA_012960535.1. Classification (GTDB taxonomy): domain Bacteria; phylum Pseudomonadota; class Gammaproteobacteria; order Pseudomonadales; family Azotimanducaceae; genus UBA9926. The sequence goes on along the minus strand of DUBB01000012.1, from coordinate 97,834 downwards.
GTATTCAGGACTTTAATACTGACGGAACCGCTAAAGGAGGCACAGTCTTCATCCGTATTGCACAAAACGCTAATGTCGATCTGAAAGCTGAGGAAGCAGACAACATCAACATCGGTGCAGTCTGGACTCCAAATGATAATCTACAGGTCACTATGGATTACTGGTCTGTGGACTATACTAACGTAATCACTATCGAAAGTGCTCAGGGAAAGGTGGTTGCAGATCCCAATCATTCTGACGTTAAACGCACCACGAGCGGCCAATTAATTGGCGTTACCACCAACTACTTCAATGCGGCGTCGGTGAGTACCGACGGTCTGGATCTAGAAGTTAATTATAACTTCCCAGAAAGCAGCATAGGCGATCTAAGCCTAACATTTGATGCCAGTCACTTCCTGAGCTATGAAATCCCGCTGGGCGGGCAAACTACTGACGTACTTGGTCTTTTCAACCATGACAATTTCGCACGTTCGCTACCCAAGACAAAGGCCAATACATCATTGCGCTGGGAAACTGGTGCTCATCAAGCTTCTGTGACGGCGCGTTATATTAGTGGTTATGAAACTACCCGAGCAGGCCCTCCAGAAGGCTATTCTAGCGACATCGATAGCCATCTTACTTGGGATGCGCAATATAACTACCAGCTAGCGCTGTCCTCTGTGGATACGCAAATCACCATAGGCGTTTTAAACGTAACTGATGAAGAGCCACCGTTGGTCTGGGATTCAGCGAACTATAGCTACGACTCTCGCCAGCATGATGCGCGAGGCCGTATGGCATATGTTCGACTAAAGTTTGCATTCTAAGTTAATCGCTTGCAAAACTTCAAAAGCCCCTCCTCGCGAGGGGCTTTTTTTTAGCTCGATTTTAAGCTAGCCAAAAGCACATATTTTTTGCGGCAATAAGGTCTAAATTTTACTATTATTGAGCGCCAGAGATGAAGAGAATCATTATCCATGACCACCCTATTTGGCATCAAAAACTGTGATGACGTAAAGAAACCGCGTCATTGGTTAAATGAGTAAAACGTTGAACATAATTTCCATGATGTGCTAACTACAGCTATGATTCCACGCAACACAGTCCTGTTGGATGGCCTGTATATATGAAGGCTAATTATCGCTTCTAGCGATATGTCTAGGTTTATTAAAAACCCAAGGGAGCGATTCGTTGGGTTTTTTTGTGAGTATTAGAAAGTTCACGGATAACTTAAACATAAATTGCAAGAATACGGAAAATCACTTCCTCAAACCTCCATGCAAGGATAAACTTTCGTTATGAATGAAGATATCTTTGACCTATCCAAGAAGCTTGGTGCTGCTTTGTTATTGCGTAAGGCCACCGTCACTGTCGCGGAGTCCTGTACTGGAGGAGGTGTTGCCAGTGCAATCACAGCTATTGCTGGTAGCTCCCAATGGTTTCATTGCGGCTACATAACCTATGCCAACCATGCCAAGAGTAATATCCTGGGCGTCCCTGTGACCTTGTTACAGGCTGAGGGCGCAGTGAGTGAGTCGGTCGTCCGCAGTATGGTTGAAGGTGCTGCGCAACGTGCTGAAGCTGATTATGCTGTCGCTATAAGCGGAATAGCCGGTCCTACCGGCGGTTCCGGCGAAAAGCCGGTGGGGACTGTTTGGCTCGCATGGCTGGGCCCGCAAGGTGTCGGTAGTGCGAGATATCAATTGTCAGGAGATCGTAACGCGGTCAGAGAGCAGTCCATTAAAATTTCTCTTCAACAACTCTTGCATCACGTCACTGAATGTACTACTGTACACTCATACAGTAATTGAAAAGTAGTTATATTTTGAGCGACTCATAGTTTAACGGCTTAATTTGAGCATTTAAACCACTGTAATTAGCCGTCAAACAATCTTAAGAGGATATAGTTATGGACTCAAATAAATCAAAAGCGTTGGAAGCAGCCTTAAGTCAAATCGAGCGACAGTTTGGTAAAGGTACCGCCATGAAGTTGGGTGATAAGCCCATTGAAAAAATCCCATCGGTTTCTACAGGCTCACTGCCCTTAGATATTGCCTTAGGTATAGGTGGTCTTCCATTCGGCCGTGTTGTGGAGATTTATGGACCTGAATCATCAGGCAAAACAACGTTGACGTTGAGCGTTATTGCCCAAGCGCAGAAACTAGGAAAGACGTGTGCCTTTATTGATGCTGAGCACGCCCTTGATCCAGCCTACGCAAAGAATCTTGGTGTACACACTGATGATCTCATTGTGTCGCAGCCAGACACTGGAGAGCAGGCATTAGAAGTAACTGACATGCTTGTTCGTTCAGGTGCTGTGGACGTTGTGGTTATTGACTCGGTTGCTGCTCTAGTGCCGAAAGCGGAAATTGAAGGCGAGATGGGTGACCATCACGTAGGACTTCAGGCTCGCTTAATGTCTCAGGCACTTCGGAAATTGACTGGTAACATTAAAAACGCGAATTGCCTCGTTATTTTCATTAACCAAATTCGAATTAAGATCGGCGTTATGTTCGGCAATCCTGAAACTACGTCAGGTGGAAACAGCCTTAAATTTTACTCATCGGTGCGTTTGGATATTCGCAGAATTGGTGCAGTGAAAGAGGGTGATGAGATAATTGGAAATGAAACTCGCATCAAGGTCGTTAAGAATAAAGTCGCTCCACCCTTTAAACAAGCAGAGACTCAGATTCTTTACGGTACGGGCTTTAACTTCTACGGTGAGCTCATCGATCTTGGCGTCAAAGCAGGTTACGTGGATAAGGCTGGAGCTTGGTATGCTTATCAAGGTAATAAAATTGGCCAAGGCAAAAAGAATGCTGCTGCATTTTTAGAGGAAAATCTAGATATAGCCGATGGCCTAGAAAAGTCTATTCGCGATCTATACCTTGTTGAACCTGAGCCTAGAAAGACCATCGAAGCTGAAGAAACGCCAATAGATGAGTAAATGGAACAAGTAAAGACCTGCCAAACCACTGAGAGCAAACCGTTACTTATTCACCCTGGGCACGATGATTGTCTGGGGGGGTTGGGTCAGTGACAGGCAAGGATTTTATTCAAGCTTTGGAGCAAGCATAGGGTGGTTGTTTTAGCTAAAACGATACGTCTCAAGGCGATGGATCTATTGGCTCGACGAGAGCATTCAGTAAAAGAGTTGGTGAGAAAACTGTCCGAGCGTTTTGAGGATGACGAGCTTATCGACGAAGTCGTTCAGCAGCTTACTGAGGATGATCTAGTAAGCAATAGCCGGTTTGCAGAAATGTATGTCCGAAGCAGGATTGGTAGACACTGCGGGCAGGTTAGAATTGAAAACGATCTCCGCGAACGTGGTGTGTCTGATCAACTTATTGCCGCAGCACTAGAAGAAGCGGGTCAGGATTGGTTTCAGTTAATTCGAGAGCTTTCTCTGAAAAAGTACGGTAATACTCCGCCCTTTGACGCGAAAGAAAGCGCCAAGCGAATCAGATTTTTTCAACATCGGGGGTTCGATTTTAACCAAATAAAATATGCGCTTGAACAACGTCGCGAGTAACGTTGCTTTTAGTGCTTGGTGTTTTCGCTTATGTTTTTAAATAACTATCGAAAATTTCCACGAGCCTAGGTTCAACCCAACTGCGCGCCGAGAGATCCTGAATAAATCCGCAGTGCCCACCGTTTTCCTGTATTTCAACAATAAGATTTTTTGGTTTAATGATCTTCGCGATATCTTCTATTGGCACTATCGGATCATCCTTCGATGCAATGAGGTAGGCCGGCACCGCCAGTTCTTTCAAACGATCTCCAGTCAGGGCATACGACGCGAAATAACTTTGAGCATCATCGAAAGGGGTATATTTTGGGATAAAGGTATTATTGACATCGTCTAATGTTTTTACTTTTTTGAGTTCGACGCCAAAATCACTATCAGGAAAATGTTTTTGTTTTTTTCGAATTGAGCGAGTCCAGCGCCGGAAGAAGTATTGCTCATAGATAAACAGACTGTTGTTGAGGGCGATCATCGCGTTGTTGGGATCGACGGGAGGGCAGATCCCTACAGCGGCTTTTAAAGTAAGCTCCTTAGCCCGATCTGCGGTAATTCTGAGTGTAAAGTTCCCACCAAGAGAAAATCCAGCGAGAAATACGTTTGGATATTCGTATTCCTGCAGAAATGAGGCTATGGCATCACCTACTTCGCCGATCATCGTAGAGTTGAACATTTCCTTATTTAAATGATGACTCTCCCCGTGATCGCGTAAATTTAATCTAAGAACATCATATCCATGCTTTAAAAGATAATGAGCTGTGGTTAGCTGGTAGGCAGATTGACTTGAGCCCTCCCACCCATGAAGAAGAATAACCACTGCATTTTTTGAGATCCCTCGGCACACATCCTCACAGCAATCCAATTCCGCGGTCAGCTGTATGTTTAAAGGTGTTGATAATATGAGAGGCTTTGAGTTAAGTTTTTTAGCAATTCTTTTAGCGCGAAATTTACGCGGGCCCACGCTATTAAAAATGCTCTGAACATGTGCATTTTTTAAAACGAGAGGGGGACAAAAGGTGTTTTTAGCAATCATGTTCAGTAATAAAGGTATAAGTCTATGATGGGTGAATTATTGAATAGCAATCATAACTGTGCATCATCTATAAGGCTATGCTTAATGCTAGAAAACAGGCGTTTTAGTTAAGATAGTCGCCGATAAGAAATCATCGCTGTAAGGGTAAATGTATAGTAATAGGCTTACTTTAGTGATTTGAAACTTTTACACTTCTGATCGTTGCTTGGTTAAAGCGGATTGCTGGTGCAGAAGCTTTGTTGCTTCCATAATCGCCCTTAGAGAATTATAGTCAGGCTCTGTTCGTCAATTACCGTGAGTGTTATCTATGATGAGGTTAGTCGTATTATTTTTAACTCTGTTAATGCCATTAGGCGCTGTTGCAGGAGATGATACGGCAGTTGATGGAGCGAACGAGAGCGCTGCTGATAATGGGGTTAAGTCGCCTGGGTCTAGTATTCTCGATAGACTAAAGGGTATTAGCAATTTAAATCCAGCCGATTGGGGTATTCGTAATGGCTGTATTTCTTTACTGCGTGTAAAAAACATTCGTTTTGTAGACGATCAATCAGCAGTCATAGAACTGAGAGGAAAGAAAAAGGCATTGCTCAGATTACGTCGAGAATGTCCCGGCATAAAGAGAGAAGGTTTTATTCATCGCTCACATGGTAGGCAGTTATGCGCTCGCTTTGATCAATTTGAGGTTATAGACAGGGGGATTCCTTGCTCTATTGAGTCTATAGAGCCTTATGTTGAGGTGGCTTCTGACTCAGGTTCTGATAAGGACACTACTACAGGCGGAGCTAAATGAGACGACATGTAATAAGGCCCGAAGGACTATGAATAGATCAGGTATTAGTAGGGTGCATTTTTGGATAGCGGCTCTATGGGCTGTCGGGTCAGGCTTCAGCTTTGGTGTTGAGTTGATTTCTTTTCAGGGTGACTTGTCCCAAGGAAGCCTAGTGTTAGGTCTGGTCGAGCCTAGATATAAGGTTAACTATAAGGGTGAACCTTTAAAGCTGGCACCTAGTGGGCAATTTCTGCTTGGCTTAGGGAGGGACTCAGCTTCAGTAATGGAGGTGTCCTTAGAGGGTCCTGATGGGGAGACAACGGTGCATTCTTTTGAGATAAAAAAAAGGCGCTATAACGTGCAGGCAATTGAGGGGGTCCCTCAGCGAACGGTAAGCCCATCACAGGCTGATTTGACAAGGATTAAGCGCGACAGCCTTATGGTCAGGAAAGCTAGGCAATTGAGGCTTGAAAAGGCCTTTTTTCTAGGTGGGTTTGAGGCTCCCATAGAGGGCCCGGTTACAGGAGTTTATGGTAGTCAGCGGGTATATAACGGGGTGCCTAAAAGCCCGCATTATGGCGTTGATTATGCAGCGCCGACGGGAACTGTCGTGAGTGCGCCCGCTGGAGGAATTATCACTATGGCTGAAATAGACCTTTTTTATTCTGGTGGTACTTTGATTATGGATCACGGGCATGGCCTGACCTCGTCATTTTTACATCTGAGTGCCATTTTGGTTCAAGTTGGGGATCTGGTCCAGCGGGGCGACTCTATCGCTCAGGTAGGCGCAACGGGTCGAGCTACAGGGCCTCATTTGGATTGGAGGATGAATTGGCACCAAGTGCGCGTCGATCCTCAGTTGGTTCTTAAGGCGTTACCGTTAAAATGATTCAATTCATAACTCGATCAGTTTCAGTATTGGTACTGCTAGCATGGCGGTTTTTATCTACTTTGCGTACAATGCCCGAACAACCAAATGGACAGTGTCGTGGATAAAAAACTCTTAAGTATCTTGGTTTGCCCTCTCAGTAAAGCGCCTTTGGAGTACAACAAAGAGACGCAGGAATTGATTTGCGGTGCTAGTGGTCTGGCTTACCCGATAAAGGATGGGATTCCAGTGATGTTAGAGTCCGAAGCTCGACACCTTGATACCGATGAAAAACTAAAGAGTGCTGTTGCTAGAGATGGCAACATTAGCTGAGGTCATAAAAATGTCCAATACTGAAGCTACCTTGTTTAGTCGGATTATTAACCGTGAAATTCCAGCCGATATCCGCTATGAGGATGATCTCTGTATCGTGATTAACGATATTGCGCCACAGGCGCCCGTGCATATGCTGGTCATACCAAAGCAACCTATACCAAGGTTGGTCGATGCTAGTAAAGCGGACAGGTCTATTTTAGGGCATTTAATGTGGGTTGCCGCCGAGGTGGCTAGAGATGCTGGGGTTGATGAAGCTTTCCGATTGATAGTCAATAACGGAGAAGGTGCAGGGCAGACGGTATTTCATTTGCATTTGCATGTTTTAGCCGGCCTAAAAGCAGCACCAATGTTCGTCGAGGCTGACCTCGGAGACCCGTAATTGATTGCCTTCTATAGTGCGATTTAAACTAAATCTAGAATAACTAAGTGACTAAAAAAGAATAATGAAAAGTGCTGACATCCGAAACTTGTTCCTTAACTACTTCGCAAGTAAGGAACATGCGATCGTGCCAAGCAGCAGCCTGGTTCCTGGCGACGACCCAACTCTGCTGTTCACTAACGCTGGGATGGTACAATTTAAAGATGTATTTTTGGGGGCAGACCAGCGCAGTTATAGTCGTGCGGTTTCCTCGCAGCGCTGTGTTCGAGCTGGCGGCAAGCATAATGATCTGGAAAACGTCGGCTACACGGCTAGACATCACACTTTTTTTGAGATGTTGGGTAATTTCAGTTTTGGTGAATATTTCAAACGTGATGCCATTATTTTTGCATGGCAATTCCTAACTGAAGAATTAGGACTCGCTAAAGATCGGCTCTGGATTACGGTGCATGTGAGTGATGATGAGGCGGCAGACATATGGGTCAATGAGATAGGTATTGATCCTAATAGGCTCTCTCGCTTGGATGAAGATAACTTCTGGCAAATGGGTGATACAGGACCCTGTGGCCCCTGTACTGAAATCTTTTGGGATCATGGAGAGGATGTTCCTGGTGGGCCTCCGGGCAGCCCCGACGATGATTTAGATCGATATATTGAAATTTGGAATTTAGTGTTTATGCAGTTCGAACGTGACGCCAGCGGCACGATGACACCGCTCCCAAAGCCTTCGATTGACACAGGCATGGGCTTAGAAAGAGTTGCCGCGGTGATGCAAGGCGTCCACAGTAATTATGACATTGATCTTTTTCAGCATTTAATTAAAGACGCCTCACTGGTTACTGGATGCAAAGATCTTCAGGATAACTCGTTGAAAGTTATTGCAGATCATATACGTTCCTGTGCGTTTCTAATCGTTGATGGGGTTAAACCGTCAAACGAGGGGCGGGGGTATGTGTTAAGAAGGATTATTCGTCGAGCATTGCGGCATGGACATAATTTAGGGGCCCATGGTAACTTTTTTTACAAGTTGACGGCATCTCTGGGTGAGATTATGGGCGAGGCCTATCCAGAATTACTTGAAAAAAAGCAAGTTATTAGCGATACCATCAAGAAGGAAGAAGAGCAGTTTGCGCGTACTTTAGACAAAGGTATGGGTGTTTTAGAGGCGGCTCTTGCGAAAATGTCCGGGACTGAATTGTCTGGAGAGTTAGTATTTCAGCTTTACGATACGTTTGGGTTCCCTACTGATTTAACGAATGATGTGGCCAGAGAAAAGGGCTACACCCTCGACATCGCTGGCTATGAGAAGTGTATGCAGGAGCAAAAGTCTAGAGCGAGATCGGCGAGCCAATTTTCGGTTGACTACACAGACAGTATTCGGGTGGAAGGTACTACAGAATTTTGCGGCTATGAGGCTTTAGCGTTGAGTTCGAATATTATGGGCTTATTCACTGAGGGTAAGGCGGCTACCAGTGCGGGAGAGGAAGCTGAAGTTATCTTGGTGCTCGATAGAACAGTTTTTTACGCAGAGTCTGGGGGGCAGGTCGGGGACTCTGGGTTTTTAACAAAAGGGTCAGCAAAAATAGAAATTACTGACTGTCGCAAGGCTGGAAATCATCATATCCATATCGGTCGAGTGCTGTCAGGCGAATTTAGTGTCGGTGATTCTGTCGATGGCATTGTTGATCATGGTGTTAGGCAGGCCACGGCATTGAATCATTCTGCGACACATTTATTGCACGAAGCACTTCGTCAGGTTCTAGGTGACCATGTTGAGCAAAAAGGCTCTCTTGTAGATAGTCAGCGTTTGCGCTTTGATTTTTCCCATGGAGAAGCTGTCAGTAACGAACAAGTTCGCCGTGTTGAGCATCTTGTCAATCAAGAGATTCTCAAAAATACGCCTGTATCGACACAAGTGATGAGTATGGATGATGCCAAAGCCAAGGGAGCGGTGGCTTTATTTGGTGAGAAATACGGAGATGAGGTGCGAGTTGTCAGTATTGGTGGAGATTACTCTATCGAGCTGTGTGGCGGGACTCATGTGTCTCGCTCGGGTGATATTGGAGCAATCCGGATCTCTGCAGAGTCCAGCGTTGCATCTGGCATTAGGCGAATGGAAGGTGTCACTGGGATGAACGCTGTTAGTTTTTGCAATGACCAACAAGACGCAATTACTGACGTCCTCAGCATCCTTCGAAGCGGCCGCCAAGGTCTGAATGAAAAAGCCCAATCTATTGTTGATGATAATAGGCGCCTTCAAAAGGAAATTGAAAGACTCAAAAGCAAGCTGGCTAACACCGCTGGCAACGATTTAATGAGTGGCCTACAAGATGTTGGTGGTATATCCGTTCTCTCGATCGTTGTCGAGGGTGCCGACGCAAAAAGTCTTCGAGGTGTTGCTGATCAGGTTCGTTCTAAAATGCAGCGGGGTGTTTTTATGCTAGCCGCTGTTGAGGGAGAAAAAGCATCTTTAGTCGCGGGGGTTACAAAGAACCTAACCGATGAAATTAAAGCAGGTGATTTGTTGAAATTTGTAACCGATCAGGTTGGCGGTAAAGGTGGTGGTCGTCCCGATATGGCTCAAGGTGCAACTGGTGATGTTTCGCAGTTGCCAAAAGCATTAGAGTCCGTATACCAGTGGATTACAGAGAAATTAGTCTAACATCCTTATATATTGTGTCTTATAGTAAAAACGGTTCGGGTGGCTCATGAGGACGCATAGAGAGTACCTTTTACCGCAGAATAGCCTTAAAGGCTTAACTTTAATGGTGAATTGTTGTTTAATTCGCCCAGTTTTTTTGGTAAGTGAATAAAATTAATGAGTCTGATAGTCCAGAAATATGGCGGCACCTCAGTAGGGACTGTGGAGCGCATCGAAGCAGTTGCCGATAGGGTGGTGAAAAGCCATAACTGCGGCAACCAAGTGGTTGTTGCTGTTTCTGCTATGAGTGGTGAGACTAATCGACTAATTGGTTTAGCGAATCAAATCGATGAGACCCCGAATCCCCGTGAGATGGATGTGTTGGTGAGCACAGGGGAGCAAGTAACTATTGCATTAGTCTGTATAGCTCTTCAGAAACGTGGTATCGAAGCGCGATCATACACTGGGGGCCAGGTTAGAATCCTAACCGATAACGTCCACGGCAAGGCTAGAATCAAAGAAATTGATGCTCATCGCATGCAAACTGACTTACAGGCAGGTCGCGTCGTTGTCGTGGCCGGATTTCAGGGCATAGATGAGGCGGGAAACATAACAACCCTAGGCCGTGGTGGTTCAGATACGACTGCAGTGGCTTTAGCGGCAGCGCTTAATGCCGATGAGTGTCAAATATATACCGACGTTGATGGGGTTTACACAACAGACCCCCGGGTGGTTGCTGACGCTAGGCGATTAGATCAGATAACGTTTGAAGAAATGTTAGAAATGGCAAGTCAGGGCTCTAAAATATTACAGATTCGATCTGTGGAGTTTGCTGGAAAATACAGTGTGCCCCTTAGAGTGATGTCTAGTTTTGTAGAAGGCCCCGGCACCTTAATCTCTTTTGAGGATAACGACCAAATGGAACAACCAGTAGTATCAGGGATCGCATTTAATCGAGATGAAGCCAAATTGACTATTCGGGGTATACCTGACCAGCCTGGTGTGGCCTACAAAGTCCTTGGCGCGATTAGTGAAGCCAATATTGAGATTGACGTTATTGTACAAAACGTTGCCAAAGATAACTCCGCAACTATTACGTTTACAGTACATCGTGCTGCTTTAAAGCAGGCTGAAGCGCTATTAAAAGAGATTGCAGCTGACCTTGGGGCTCTAGAAGTTGACTCCGATGATCGTATTGCGAAGGTTTCTATTGTGGGAGTAGGTATGCGGTCGCATGCCGGAGTAGCAGCGCAGATGTTTGAAGCTTTGGCGAGCGAAGGGATCAATATTCAGTTAATTACCACGTCAGAAATAAAGATAACGGTGGTGATAGAAGAGCGTTATCTAGAGCTAGCGGTTAGAGCGCTTCATTCAGGTTTTAACCTGTCTGACGATAAGGTTACAGAAATCTAAAATGTAATTATGAATAGATCAAGCTGTTAAGGTTTGTCAAAGGGTAATCACCTGAATTCCATGCTCAGCAGACGGTAGTTTTTGACAGGCGGTTCAACGGGGTGTATAGGATATTATAGGGGAGAAGGGAATGTTGATTTTAACAAGGCGAGCGGGTGAGACTCTTATCATAGGTGACGAAGTTACAGTTACCGTGCTAGGCGTCCGCGGCAATCAAGTGAGATTGGGCGTTAATGCTCCCAAAGAGATAGCTGTTCATCGAGAAGAAATCTACCAAAGAATTCAAGATGAAAAAAATGCTGGAAATACAGGTGAAAATCAAGAAAATCGCAATAGCGACGTTTGATTTCCCCCATGATGTGATATTATGCCGCCGCGGTTCAGGGCGGCATATCTGTTTTATTAGTACATAGATATTAATCACCCGGAACAGCATACGGAGAAGTGGCCGAGTGGCTGAAGGCGCGCCCCTGCTAAGGGTGTATACGTTAATAGCGTATCGAGGGTTCGAATCCCTCCTTCTCCGCCATATACTTTAATTAAACCTCTGTTTTTACACGGGTTTTTTTATGTCTGATCGATTCTATCGGTTTGAGTTACAGTTTGGCGTAAATCACTCATCCCCTCCGCATCCCCTCCCTCATACCCCATTTATACTACTTATACTTTTGTCAGCACCCTTTTTACAGCACACTGTCTTTATAGAATTCGGTCCACGCCCTTGTCCCAAATTTGTGATAACCGACCAGGTGATCGTGGAAATCATTGCGGAGTGATTCGTCAATAAATTCGCTGGGAAGAAGTGGGTCAGAAGCGACGAATTTAAACAAGGCGTTCAGCAGTAGGAAGGATTCCCGTGCACGTTCGGAATAAGTAGCAACCTCGATCTAGCCCTGATTTGATTAACAGATCTATTCGACTATGATTAAGGTAATTATCATTTGGTCAATTGAGAGGACAAAAATGTCCAAAGTAATTCCCTTCGCTTTTGCTCTACTAATTCTGTCAGGTTGTTCGCTCAATTCTTCGACAACATATGTTTCTGGTCAATCAATCAAGAATGCAGACTTAATTTTACTAAATGGTGAAATTTACAAGGTCGATGCCAATCGTTCATGGGCTGATGCCGTTGCCGTTCGAGGCAATAAAATTGTTTATGTGGGCACCAACAAAGGCGTACAGGAATATAGAGGGCAAAATACTCGGGTTATAGACCTGGATGGGAAAATGGTTTTACCGGGATTTCAGGATGCGCATGTGCATCCGATTGAGGCGGGAATGGCCTACCTTGGCTGTAGTCTCCATGATGGTAAATCGGTAGAAGATTATGTGCGCCTTGCGGCCAATTGTGCTGAACAATCAGCTGATGCTCCATTTGTTGATGGAGGCGGCTGGACTATGGACCTTTTTGAAAACGGGTTGCCTGATAAAAAAATGCTTGATGCTGTTATTTCTGATCGACCTGTAATATTGAAATCTGCAACGGGTCATCAGCTGTGGGTTAATTCTAAGACCTTAGAAATTGCTGGTATTGACGCCAATACTCCCAATCCACCAGGAGGCCGAATAGATAGATATGACGGGTCCAATGAGCCTAGCGGGTCATTGCAAGAAAATAGTGCAATGAACCTTGCATTTGATACAAGACCGCCATATACAACCTCTCAAATGCAAGCTGCATTGAAATTCGGGCAGCACTACCTAAATCAGTACGGTGTAACCACTGTACAAGATGCACTATTAAAGCTAGATGGAAACGAGGCATACGTTGGCGGACCGACCTATGCAGCTATGGACAAGTTGGACGAACTAACACTTAGAGTAGTTGGTGCGCTGGTTTGGAATACTGAATTGGGACTAGAGCAAATCGATCGAATAATTGAAGCTCGAAACCGATTTAATACACCTCAATTTAATACACCCTCTGTAAAAATCTGGCTCGATGGAGTGATGGAAGTTCATACTGCGGCTCTACTAGAGCCTTATACTGACCGTGATGATAATCATCGCGGTAACCTCTTAATTGCGCCAGAGCTACTTGACACTATTGTTACACGTCTTGATGCACTTGGCTTTCAAATTCACTTCCATGCAATTGGTGATGCTGCCATCCGTCATTCATTAGACTCTCTTCAAGTTGCTCGTCAGATTAATGGTGTGAGAGATAGCCGTCATCATATGTCCCATCTTCAGCTTTTTGATCCAGCTGATATTCCTCGGCTTCGGCAATTAGATGTGGTGGCCAACTTTCAACCCTATTGGGCATGGGCGGATAAATTTATTACTGAACTAACTACCCCTAAACTGGGAAGTGAACGCAGCAGGTGGCTTTATCCTATTGGTAGTGTGCTTGATTCAGGTGCAATTGTTGCTTTTGGTAGTGATTGGTTTGTAACTTCTGGAAATCCGCTACTGGGAATTGAGACTGCTGTGACTCGCAGAGACCCTCTTACTAATGTCAGTGACGCATTCATTGATAGTGAGCGCATAAATTTAGCTGACGCAATCGCGGCATACACGATAAATAGTGCCTACGTGAATTTTATGGAGAAAGATACTGGGTCTATTGAAGTAGGCAAGCTAGCAGATTTAATCGTAATTGATCAAAATCTTTTTGTGATAGCAGCCCATGAGATTTCAGATGCTCAAGTTCTACTAACTTTGCTTGGCGGCAGCCCAGTTTATGGAGACTGGACATTAAAGCCTCAAGTTAAAACCTTCAAATGATACTAGAGCCTGTTCGCAGAATCGGCGGGCTCTAATACATCCAGAATGCTCGCCTTAATCAGCTTCACAATAAACCTGACCCTACCCATCACCGTTTCGCGGATACTCTTGATCCTTCAATACTGAGAAACAGACAAAGAATCAAACGAAACACCCTTGCAGAACGTCGTTTGCATTATCAACGGCATGCTGCGTAAGATGAAAACCGATGAGCAGAACACTCCCTTAAAAGAAATGCTCATCTGTTCCATTTGTTTGACGACGGACACTATCTAGTGGTTCCGTACGAAGCACCGACCATAAGCGGATCGGAATGTTGCGAGCTAAAAACGTGGAGGAGAACGATGCGTACTTTATTGGGAGTTATGACGTTGATAGGCCTGTATCTTTTGCTGGGTGGCTGCTCTGATCCTGACAGCGTGCCGGAAACGCACATCTCAACGCCCCCTGCAGCTACACCCACATCGGAAGTCGAGCACTTCCCACTTCGAACTGCGCTGTTCGGCGATCTGCACGTGCATACGAGTTGGTCCGCTGACGCATACGCTGGGGGTAACCGCCTTGGCCCTAATGCAGCATACCGGTTTGCGAAAGGTGAGAAAGTCGAGTTACAAACCGGCGCGGAAGCCCAACTACAAACGCCCCTCGATTTCGTAGCCCTGACCGACCATGCCGAAGGATTCGAAGTCCACCTACCTTGCACCATGATGGCGGGCTCACCCGAATTCGACTTGCAGCGGTGCCGCGACATGCGCTCTGGGGACCTTGATATAGCAACCATGCTGAAGCAGGCCTTTGCCACCGCAGGTTTACGACCGCAGCCGCATTCATACGATATTTGCGGTGATGACGCACGGTGCCAGGCCAACGAGACTGACACCTGGCAGCGGGTACAGGTAGTCGCTAACGCACACAATGAACCTGGTCGGTTTACGGCCTTGATCGGCTACGAGTTTTCGTCACTGCTCACAGAAATGGGCATGTTGCACCGTAACGTCATTTTCCGTGGTACCGATGTCATCCCCCGCTCCATCTCTTCATTGGATGTGCGTAATCAAAAAGATTTTTTCGATCAGCTTGACGCAGCCTGCAACGCGCCCTGTGAGGTGCTCACCATTCCTCACAATACCAACTATTCATGGGGACTTACCTTTTCCCGCACTGACGAAGATGGTTCCGTTTATACCAGTGAAGATCTCGAAAGACGCGCCCGCATCGAACGTCTGTTTGAGGTGACGCAGATGAAGGGAAACTCTGAGTGCCAGATCAGCGTCGGCGCGTCTGATGAGGACTGCAACTTCGGCAACACGTTCCCGCCCTGTGAATCGATTGGTGATCGACGTTGCGCGAGTGAAAGTTCGTTTTTGCGCAATGCGCTGCTTGACGGCCTCATGCTCGGATCGGAGGGGGCACTCAATCCCTACAAACTGGGCGTCATAGGATCCACGGACACACACTCATCCGACCCCGGCAACACCCGGTCCGGTATTCCAGCCCGGTTCAAACCTGCTGAGGGCATCGGCATGGCTGTAAGCCGACTTTTAGAAGCTGATCACCCGGTAGCAGGGCCTATCCGACGCTTTTCGCCTGGTGGACTGGCGGGTGTGTGGGCGAAAGCCAACACCCGGGCTGGAATTTTCGATGCGCTGCAGCGTCGCGAGACTTTCGCCACCAGCGGATCGCGCATGCGAATCCGCTTTTTCGGCGGTGACCTGCCGGAGGATATTGGTGGCCAGGACAATCCAATAGCGCTCGCGTACGAACGCGGCGTACCCATGGGATCTGATCTTGCTGTTACTAAAGCGCCGAGTTTCTGGGTGTGGGCGATCCAGGATCCAGCCGGACCGCCGCTCGATCGCATTCAGATCGTCAAGGGCTGGGTAGAGAACGGTCAACAACACCAGCGCGTCTGGGATGTGGTCTGTTCCAGCGAGCGGCTGCCGGACGCCAATGGTAAATGTCAGAGCACGACTGCAGATGTGGATCTTAAGAATTGCGAGCGCACCGGCAATGAAGGCGCAACAGAGCTAAAAGTCACCTTCTCCGATCCTGATTTCTCGGCTGAGCAACCAGCGTTCTATTATGCGCGCGTGCTGGAGAATCCGACCTGCCGCTGGACTACCTTGCTCGCCAACAGCGCCGGTAAGGATTTACCTGACGACTTAGCCGCGACGGTACAAGAGCGAGGCTGGTCTTCACCAATCTGGTCGGCGTCTCAATAAGCCTTTTTCCAACGATGCAGACTTTTGCCTGGGTGGAAAATCCGGATCCAATATTTCCAGTGGAGCGGGCTGGATCAGCCGGGTACCCCCACTTCAGCAGATGGGACTCCTTCATTTAGGTAGTTTTACTAATTCGGACAAGTATAGAGCTATCCATGCACGTCTGCGTGGCTCAGGCACCTGCGGGCAAGGTCAATAGTCTCCTATGAGTAAGGTGTCTCTTAGAATTTAGTGCTAGTGGTCCCATATGGTCTGACGACGTACAGCCTACCATAACACCACTTCAACAGCCTGGGTTTTCCTATAAAGCATGTTCAACAGTCGGAAACTTTGCCAATGCTCTCAACCCAACACTTCCAATCCGCGCTCAATACACCACATGGCTGAAGTGCCCCCAAGCACATAAACAGGTAGAGGTAGCAGTCGCTCTTGTCTGATTACAATTCGATCGGCAAAGACGGCACTGCCAAGTAGAGTCTTGAGCAACCACCATGCGCCAATTGCGAGAAGCACAAAAGCAATCTGGCCAACTTCAATGCCGATATTAAAAAAGAGTAATGCCAACGGCACATTACTTTGCGGCAAGCCAATTTCAGCCAGCGCACTAGCAAAACCCATGCCGTGTAACAATCCGAAGCCGCCCGCCAACCACCAGGGATGGCGTTTAAATAAACTTAAACGCTGATGGGGATGGTCTTGCTCCTTTCGGGTTAGCTCTAGTGCCAGCACAAAGATGCTCAGTGCAATGACAAATTCTATCAGAGACACCGGGTACGTAAGGAATCCCAGCGTAACCAGGGCCAGTGTTATGCTGTGCCCTACGGTGAAAGCGGTAATGGTCCACAATAAACGAGCGCCACCGCCTACCAGCAATAGCAAACCAAAGACAAACATCAAGTGATCAATACCCTCCCAGATATGCTCCGCACCCAAAACAGAGTATTCCGTCTTCACCTTTGATTGGCTTGGTTGAGCAGGTACCAAAAAGTCCGGCGCTTCAGCATTAACCACGCTTTGGTAACTACGCCCATCTCGTAAGGAAAGCATCACCATGGCTGACGCCTGGTTCTCTGTCAAACCTGTTACACCAAGTTTTTGACCAACAAGACCATCTTTGCCAAGCGGCCCACAATCGAGCGTCCAACTTGAAACGGTACCGGTGCCTTCACGCAGGATAGGGTTTTCAGATTTCACAAGACAGCTAACGGGCCATACTGGTCGCAATGGGATATTGCTCGTTGCCTCTGTTGGAGTCTTCCAAACAATATTAAAGGTGTGATCAGAGGTTTCAACAAGCTTAAACAATGACGGCGCAAAACGATGTGCTTCTACCGTACCAGCATGTAGAAGCGCAACAAACAGCACCAGTGGAGCTACAATTCGAGAGAGAGTAGTCATTTGCAGATTCCCTCTTCACCCGGTTCTTTAAGCGCCCTGCCCTGCACATCAAATTCAACCCTGAGCACAGCTATGGCACATTGCAATGTTTGCTTGTTTGCGGCGTATTCAAGGTCTGTAAGTAATTGCTGTTTTACTTCCTCTAGTTCGGCATCACGAGCAGGTTTAAACTCAGAGAGCCAGACATAATGAAGGCCGTAAGCTGAGCCTATCGGACCTAGCCATCCACTATCGCCAGATTCGGCCAATTCTGATTTCTGCAACGCTTCCGCTAACCCAACGACAAAATTTTTACCGAAATTTCGTGACAGTTGACCAGGTGTTTGTCTCACAAACTGATGCCCCTGTAAAAACGGCGACCCCAGTTTTCTCGCCTCCTGGATACCGAGATTTTGTTTGGTGATTGTGGCAATAACGGATGCTGCGTCATGTTGGCCTTCGGATGCGAAAAATAGATGCTCAATCGAGTACAGTGGAGGATGTTGCAGCTCATCCTTTCTTCGAATGAAAGCTGCTTCGATTTCTTTGGCGCTCGGTTTCGTTGCAGACGCATTGGCGAGTAACCGCTGCTCCATCATTTGTATTAGCCGCCGTTTTACAACTTCGTCATCAAGATGCATTCGCATTTCTATCGCCTGATGAAAAAGCTCAGCATCAGATTTGTTTTTCGCTAACTGGATAAACCTCATATTGCGAACAAGGCGCTGGAAGACTATCGAGTCGTGTAGATGGAATTCGAGATCAATCGCTCGCTGTAGCAGCATATCGCGATCAAGCTCTACTGCAACATACTTTGCAATCTGTTCCGTACTAGGCTGTCGACCAGTACTGGTCAGCCACTGTTTTCCGAGCATAGCAATTCGCGCCTCACTCAGAGGCCCAATCACCAACTTGGGTTCTGGAAAGAGTGCAGACTGTAGCTGATAAAAAATCACACCCAGCACAATAAAATGCAGCCACGGTTTGTTAACTCTGACCAACCAGCTCACTCTCTTACCCTTGTCATTAAAGGTCTACTACACAAAGATCCACTACACACGAGCTTATTCTGGCAAGTAGTGGATGGGCGATGACCAGGCACGCTCTTGCACAGTAGTGGGCAGATCAGGGCGCGGCGCTATACCTGCGCGAACTGCATCCCATGTTGACCAGCGGCAGGTTGGGTTCTCTATTACTCGGGCATAATAGAAAGTGCGTTGTTCTGGCTTAAACTCAGGATCATGCCACAAGACCGATAATTGTCCTGCGCCAGTTTCAGCATTAATGGAACAATCACTGATATCAACCTTGGCACCATTGTCTGGGCATCGATTGGTCTCTGCATTAACGTTTGCGCCACCTGCGCAAGAAACATCGATAACCTCTTCGTGAGTTCCCTCTGCATCGATCCAGCCTTTAACAATTTGTAAACGTTGCAAAGGTGCGCTTTCTGTATCTGCCGAGGCCATAATCAGAAAACCAGGCGCAGTAAGCCCAGCTGTTTGCTCGCCTTCATCAGAATTATTAGGTGAAAGCGTACTTCCCATAGTCACACCTTGGGCATACGCTCGCTCAATGCCGTCGGCTTCCGTCAGCATGCCCTCATCAAAACCATAACCCGCAAACAGACGTATTTGCATACGTGGCCCGGATGTCGCAAATACTTCTTTTCTGCGAAAAGCGCTATAAAGAGATTCTCTGGTGTTCTCTTCCGCCCACGCTGCTGCTAATCCTGAAGCACCAAACGTAGGGGGCGCACCGCCGCTATAAACGTCTCCGTTAATTTTAATTCGCGAACCGCCACGCCCTAAAACTTTCATCACCTGGTAGCCAAACTCACCTGCGAGACCGGTTTGTGGTACGGAGCCTCGCTGTTCTGCCGTGCCTGACAGCAAAGCCAATTTTGAAACGAAGTTTGACTCACTGTTTTGACTTGCCGCTGAATGGGTATCGCTTGAACCGATAAAGCCAAACTGATAAGGGTTCGCCATACCTTGCTGCTCCAGCGCGATGCCATTTAACAGCGCTTCGCGCACGTAAGATCCTTCAACCTTACTTAAAGCGTTAGTCGCAACCCGATATGGCATAATTTCAAAACCTGCCCATTCATCCCGCGACGATAAAATCGGGTGAGTTTCCGATGTGCCCTTAATTTGCGTGATTTCAACGATAGGCTCATTTCGAATGCGCTGCTTTGCGTAAGCATCATCCAACGGATTACCGGCCCAATCAGCAAGCTTAAACATTTGTCCGTTCGAACCATTGGAATTGTGGGGTATTGCCAGACTTTCAACGCCTTTCTCTCTAAGATCATCCATCCATTGCCAAAGGTCTTCAGGATTAACCGAATGAAATCGGGAAAATGGCTCACGCGGCAGTTGATCTGTTCCTCTGAATACGACATTTCTATGCAAGTTGCCCATATCTGATGTACTGGTGGTATATTCGTAGGCCGCAAATGTGGTGAAGTTACCGGGATCGTTAAACTGATCTGCAGCATCAATCGAATCACTCCATGCACTTCTCACAACGCCCAGTACTTCATTACGATCCAGTTCACCGGAAGTGATCTGCTCAATGGCGTTAGGCAAGAATGAAGCGAATGTCGAGAGTCGTTTCAATATGCTGAACAGACCTGCACCCATATTGTCAGGTGCATTGAGATCATGATATGGCTCTGAGAATTCATTTTTTGAAAATTCTGTTCCAGTGTCAGCAGCTGCTTTCACCAATCCCAAAAACATTGCATGATCCGTCACGGCATAGAAATCCATCGGGCGTGACAACTGCATTTTGAAACCAGCTGGGTTAGCAATTGCCTCACCCTTCGCAAAACGATAGGCATCATAGGGCGTAGCAAGTGTGCCAAAAGCATAACCATCAAAAGAGTAGGTGGTATGCACATGCAAGTCACCGAAGTACGCTTTACGTTCTGTTAGAGCTTCAGTGGGTTTACCGCTTGTGGCAGCGGACGGTGCTTGCTCGCGTATGAGGAGTTCGGTTTCTGTTTCAAAAACTTTTGCCCCCCAGACCCCAACTAAACTCTGCTCTTCTAACTGAGCATCAATATCAGCAGTAGAGGCAATCGCACCTTCATTGGTGTGCCTGTCCTCAGGAAGACTCAATACCGGCTCATCGGAGCATGACGTCAGAAGTAGCCCCACGAAAAACATTGCCACATATTTTGTTTCAACACCTATATTCTTCATGACTATCATCTCTTGTTAGGGTTGGTCTTGTTTTTTATCGGTAGGCACGTACTGAATCGGCGAAGACCAGGCACGCTCCTGTAAAGTCGCCGCCAAATCAGCGCGCGGTTTGGTGCCTGCGCGAATCGCATCCCACGTGTTCCACCGGCAGGTTGGGTTTTCTAACACACGGGCATAGTAAAAAGCGCGTACACCAGCATTAAAGTTCGGGTCGGTCCACACGACGCGCAGCTCACTACTCCCTGTTTTGGCGCTATAGCTACAATCGCTTAAATTTACTGTGGCATCATTGTCCGGGCAGCGGTTCGTGGCCGCATCAACCTCAACGCCATCTGCGCAAGCCACGTCGATCACCTCTTCATGGGTTTCACCGCCAGCATCGATCCAGCCTTTGATAATCTGAAGTCTTTGCAGTGGCGCGCTGTTGGCATCTGCCTGCGCCCACATGGCGAACTGCGGTGCACTTTCACTGCCTCCAGGATCTGGGGCAAGGTCAGCCCCCATAGTGACGCCCTCAGCATAAGCACGAGCTACCCCATCTCTCGTTTCCAGCAAATTCTCGGGCAAACCGTATCCGGCAAAAAATCGTAGTCGCATGCGCGGACCTGAGGTCGCGAAGGTTTCTTTACGCCGCAAAGCCGCGTAGATCGATTCGCGGGTATTTTCTTCTGCCCATACCGCGGCTAAACCCGACGCACCAAATTCGGTTTGTTGGCTACCCAGGTAATTCTCACCGTCAACTTCTGCTACCGACTGACCAGGCAGCATGCTTGCCACAATGCTTTCAAAAAAACTTAGTGGAACTGAACCACGCAGCTCTGGATCTGCAGACAAAACCCCAAGCTTGGACGAAAAGTTGGCTTCGTCATTTTGCGATGCACCTGTGTGGGTATCACTGGAGCCAATAAATCCAAACGCAAAAGGATTTGTGATACCCTGGGCTTCCAGTTCCAGCCCCCGGCGCATCGCCTGTCGCACGTAACTTCCTTCGGGCTTACTGGATACAGGCACCCCCATCCCCACCCCTCTCGTACTCACTAACTCGAAAGCTGCCCACTCATCCCGGCTGGACAAGGCTGGATGGGTTTCAGACGTACCTTTGATCTGGGTGATTTCAACCAGTGGCTCGTTGCGAATACGCTGTACGGCGTATTCATCATGGAACGGATCGCCTGCCCAATCCACTAACTTGAACATATGACCGTTAGACTTATTGGAGTTATGTGGGATAGCCAAAGATTCCACGCCGGCTTCCCGCATTGTATCCATCCAGTCCCACAGGTCTTCGACGTTAAGAGAATGCATACGTGAAAATGGCACTTCAGGCACGCGGTCACTACTTTCGAAGATCACGTTGCGGTGCAGGCTACCATTATCATCTGCTGTGATTGAGTACTCATAAGCAACGAAGGTGGTAAAGTTGCCAGGATCGTTGTGTTGATCTGCAGCTTCAATGGAGTCCGCCCACGCGCTGCGGGTGATAGCCAAAGGCTCTTCAGGGTCGAGTGTCCCATCGACAATGGCTGCAGCTATTCCCCGTGCCACCGCGAAACTTCTCATTCGGTCCAGTGTACTCCAACGATCCATATTATCTGGCGCATTCAGATCATGCAGAACTTCCGCAAAAGGATACTTGGAAAAATCACTAGTGGTATCAGCAGCAACCGGGGAAACGCCCATAAAAAAACCATGATCGGTTACACCATAAAAATCCAGTGGCTCGCGGAGCTGCAGCTCAAAGCCTGCGGGATGTTTGATCGCTTCGCCCTTGGCAAAGCGATAAGCATCAGAAGGTGAGGCCAATGTGCCGAAGGCATAGGCATCAAACGAGTATTTTGTATGCACGTGCAGATCGCCGAAGTAGGCGTTGCGTTCCGGGTTGCGATGTCGATTGGCGGCTGGCTGTTCTTCGACGGCTGGATCGCTATCTGATCGTCGATCAATAATCGTATGCTCGGTTGCAAATACAGGTTGCCTGATTGCCGAACGCTGCCCTTGCGTCTGCTGATTATTGCCACCACAACCAGCGAGCAATAATCCTGCAAGGGTATAAACAAAAATACTGGTTCCTCGTAACATCTTTCTGCTCCTGCCTCTTTTTTATCGGCAAGCCGAAACAGACCTGACCCGCCAAAAAATCATTTGGTTCTGTTTGGTTTTACGACAATATTTAACGTTATGATAAGTTTGACTGTCATAATGATAACTGTAGAATAGACACATCGCAAGCCATACGTAGGGATGAGTTGAATCTATGATCAGTACAATAAAAGAAAGCCAAACAAAGAAAGGGACAAAACCAAAGCGAAGTCGGGCTGAAACCGAACAGCGACTCATTGACGTCGCCCTTGAACTCATTCGCAAAAATGGCGTGCTGGCGGGGCTCAATCTGCGTCAAGTCGCTGAGGTCGCTGGCGTCAACCGCGGCAATATCTACCATTATTTCGGTTCAAGACAGGAGCTCCTTCGCGCTGCAATCAATAGGCAGTTCGACGCATTCGTTAACTCTCTTACGAAGAGCAAAGCGCGGGCGCGATTGGTCGCACGACGGCTTCGGGCTTTTCGCTTGCACGACAGCAATGACACCAATGACAGTATGCTACGTGCCCTGCTCGTGCTTGATGGGGATGATACGGTTGATCCAATTCCACTGTACGAGGAGCAACTTAGCCAACTACGGCAGGACGTGATCGATGGAGACATTGATCGAGGTCATGATCTTGATGCACTACAGGTAGCACTCTCTGCTTTTCTACGCGGCTATAGAATCTTCCGCTTACCCTACGCGAAGCGCGTCGGGATCAAGCCCAAAGAACTCGATGATCGTATTGCCAAGATCCTGCGCACTTGGCTCGAAGCAATGGCGCAACCACCCAAAGACAGCCGGTAATTTGCGCTTCCGACAATGCGCGCTTGTTAGCCCCCAGTTACATCCAATCAACTTTTGGGTCGTGTTCGAACGTACACAACAAACGGGATCAACAGCACCATCGTCAGCAGCGCTATCAATATTGCCGCGCCATTTTGCTCACGAAGCATGTTGATGACCAGTTGACGTGTCCGGCTGTAGCCAGGCGGGATTGGCTCGACTCCGTTCTCTTCCTCGAATAGGGCATAATCGACAAGCATTGTCTGCAAGCGATCCGGCATCTCGGCTTTTAGGTCCTCTACCTCGCCAGGATCTCTGACAATATTGTAAAGCCGCCACTCACCATCACCCAATGGCTGCAAATTCCGGACAAGCTTGTAGTTACCTCGAAACAGAGCCGAATGCCCGGTCAGTTCGTACCCCACGGTATCCGTTTCTTCATAAACCCCTTCGACTTCTCCACGCAAAATCGGTGAGAGATCCTTCCCAGTAATCGGCAGCACCGGCTTGCCTGGTACCCCCCCACTTCACTATTTGGGGACTCCTGCTATTACTGGTATTACTAGTGTGGACCGGTAAAGCAGGTAAAAAGCTATCTATGCACGTCTGCGTGGCTCAGGCACCTGTGGGCAGCATCGGCTGACGTCACACACCTTGTAACGCGATGGTTTCCCAGCGTCGAGGCTTGGGGAGAGTCTTCGATGGCCTACCAGAATAACGATGTATCGGAGGAAGCGGCTGGTGTTAGCCGTGCCATGGACTGTTCTGCCACCCGGTTATATCTCAACTACCCCTTTTATAGGAGAGAACGATAGTTAGGGTGGTCTAATATGGGGGCATCGAAAGCTACAAACCTGCAATTGACAGGTTAGATCTCATCAGTCTATAAGCACAAAAGTGTCTCTTCATATCTAGTGCTGGTGATCCCATATGGGCTGACGACCTACAGGCGTACCTTTTGAGGGATTATCGTATTGAGTTCCGCATTATGGAATGTTTATTTAGACACCTTGCTATCTCGGGTTTCTGTCGAGAGAATAAGTCATCTTAAATCAATATGAGATCCAAAAATGAGACTCGCAAGTATTAAATTTAATTCTAAATGCAGTGTAGTTGCTGAAATTGATGAGCAATACCTGATAGATATTGAGCACCTGTTGGCCGATACCGCCCCGCCCATTATTAGCATGCTAATTTTACTAGAACAAGGAGAAGAGTTTCTAGCTAAATTACGCTCATCATTCCATACAAAAAAGTCGACACTTGATAAGGCGCTGTTAATTGATAAAAGTAAAGTAACATGGTTGCCGCCCGTCACTAGACCGGGGAAAATTTGTGGTGTGGCGATGAATAACTCAGCTAGTAATGAGCGTAAAATATCAGCCCCCTCACATCCAGCTTTCTTTTTGAAACCCGCTTCATCATTACTGGGTCACGAAGAAATCCTTGAGATCAGAAAGTACTACGGCAGCGTTCACCCTGAGCCAGAATTGGCCATTGTTATTGGCACAGAAATGAAAGACATAGATGCGGCTAACGCAATGAAATACATTGCCGGCTACAGTATTTTTAACGATATTACTGGCAACGGTATGCGTGCTGAAGATTTATTTCAATACTGGGCCATTTATGCTGACGCTAATGACAATAACAAAACAAGGCGTATCGAACAGCATCTGTCTTATGCAGGTCGTTACAAAGGAACGGATAATTTCGGTATTTTAGGCCCCTGGCTAGTCACAAAAGATGAAATACCTAACCCTGATGACTTGGCCGTGTCCTGCTCTGTCGGCGGGGAGGTAATTGCCGAAGACAGCACCCGCTACTACAATTATAAAGTCGCCGAGATACTAAGCTTTATCAGTCAATTCCAAACATTACATCCAGGCGATATAGTGTCATGTGGAACGGCATTTAAGCCTTCAGAAAATAGAAAATCAATCCACAACGCCAACTTTCAAGTTGTTGATGGTCCTATCAGCATATCCATCGAAGGTCTGGGCACACAGGATAACCCAGTAAGGGTTAGTGATAGGGCAATAGGACAATGGAAACTAAAGTGAGCGACATTCAATATTTAATTGACCGAATGGCGCTACAAGAACTGAACAGTGATTTTTTCCAATATCTTGACCACTCGGATTTTGCAAAGCTACTCGATCTATTTTGTGATGACGCCATTTATTCCCATGGCAGCCGTGTTTCTACCGGCAAACCAGAAATAGCCTCGCTGTTTAACGCCAGAGGTAAAGACAAGGCGCGAACTGTACGCCACTTATACAGCAATTTAAAAATTGAGTTCATCGATAATCATCACGCCACAGGCCAAAGCGTTTGTCTTACTTTTGGCGCTGATGCTGAAGCGCCGATCAACAGTGCAGAGCCCTATTTGGTAGCCGATTTTTCCGACAGATATAAGCGCAATTCAAATGGTCAATGGCGTATATCCTCGCGGCATATTGAGCGTATATTTGTAGCGCAAAATAACTCAGGTCCAGAGGGCATGGCGCCTACCTAATGCAACTATGGTGTAGGGGGTACCATGGAGTTAGCGTGCTTCTTAGCCGGAAATGGAAGGTGGGTAGGTTAGGGAAAAGTATAAGAGCTCTTTAACAAATTCACTGTCAACGGCTTCAAAATGTCTACTGTTTTGTCTACTTCAAAGGCTTGGAAGTCTTCAAAGACCCTGGGTACGCAGGTGACCATCGGCTCCTCCCCCTATATATACACGTCCTCTAACATTTTGATCACTTTTGAACTCGGCCATTTCCGGTTAAAAAGCACCCCACCCCCGGCGCCCCCACTTCAACAGATGGGACTCCTTGCTATTACAGGTATTACTAATGTGGACGGGTAAAGCAGGTAGAGAGCTATCTATGCACGTCTGCGTGTCTCGGGCACCTGCGGGCACGGATCGACTGGAATGCCAACGAGCAAAGTATCTCTTCGGATTTAGTATCGGTGGTCCCAAATGTTCTGATGACGGACAATCAGTCTGCTCTGAGTACTTCCTTGAAATTAAGGGAGTTTATCTCTAGGTCATCTGGCACTGGCATAGGCTGGTGAAAACGGATCTCGGCACCGATGGTCATGTATTCCCGGTCGTTGGCAATATGGATCTCTCCCAGGAATCCTGCCTTCCTGACTCGCTGCATAATGTCGTCCGCAGAAGAGTCGTAGAAAATGTTATGCGTAAAAACCCCCACTTTTGCACCGGTTTCGATAAACATCTGCGCTGCCTGTTCGGGCGATGCCAGTTTTTCTGAAACTGCCCGGACCACCGTTGGAATGGGCTCCTCTAATTCATCAAGATTGGCCACCAACGCCAAAGAAGGCGCGTAAACATTGCAGATGGTCACATCGACCGGCCTGGCAACCCTGCCGAATGTTGGCGTATAGGTAGAATCACCAGTCAATAGCACGGAATGACCTCCATATTCGAACAAATAGGCAACAGCGGGATTACCATCACCATGTTCGGCTGTAATAGCTGATATTCGAACTGTCTTATCTTCAAAGATTATCCCTTCAGTGATTTCCTTGACGATCGTCCTGATACCGATTGGTTTTACCACCGGATTCACCCTGGCCACCACATCATGAGACATGAAGGCTTGTAATCCATCAATCATTTGTATCGTGCCCGGTGGACCCCAGAAAGACATGGGGGCATTCCTCTTGGTGATGAACCACGAGGTCATCCATAGTGAAGGCAAGCCTTCGATATGATCGGAGTGCAGGTGTGTTAGAAATACGTTTCTTACTAAAGGCAAATTGATGCGACTCTCACCCATTCGCTGTAACACACCACGACCAGCGTCAAACAGGAACTTGTTTCCTGGCACTTCAACCAGTGTGGCAACGCCCAGGCGGTTTTTGGTAATCTCGGGGCCACCCGTTCCCAGGAAATGAACGACAACTTCGGCCTGTACCTGGAGTGCCAAAGCCGTTAGAACCACGACCTGCATAAAGAATTTCATTACCAGAGTATGGCACCTATGGCGCCTCTCGAGGAAGTCTTAAGAACGCGTTAACAAAGTGTCTCACGACTGTAGAAAACAAAGGTCACGCTGTCGTAGTGAAATCAATGCAGGATTGTGCAAGCGCAGTCGAGAAAGCCAATGGTTATGGGACCCAGCAATCGAGATGCAGCTTCTAGCTCAGGACCAGCTGCACCATGAATAACACCTGAAATCCCTCCACCGGCGATCAAAGTAGGATGAGCAGAGAGTATCATCACGTCAGTCTCAACCTCTAAGATATTTGATAGGAAAAGCCAAAGGTTTTTACTGAACCTAACGAGCTATATTAATCAATTGAGGTCTTTTGAGAGATTTCCTACAGGCTTAATAGCCTTATCCCAGAGACAGACATAGTTGTTATAGCGTTTCCCGTCGAAGCATATGAGGCCAAATTGGGCTAGATACTATATTTTTTTGTGGTTTCTTGCATTATAGATTCTTCGATTGTTTAATGGAAAAAACAGATAAAGATTAGTGCTCCTATGAATAATCGACTATACCTTGCTTTCACTTTTATTTTTATTTTTATTATGAGTTGTTCTGAGGGGAAAAATGATCCTGTATTAACTGCAATCGACGCTGCTCCTGACCACTACAAAGTTGAGTTTGAGAATGAGCATGTGAGAGTGATTAGAGTAAAGTATGGCCCAGGTGAAAAGTCTGTCATGCACTCTCATGAACCTTTCGTAGGAGTAGCTCTCACTGGAGGGGAAAGCGTCTTTGAAACATTAGATGGAAAATCAGAAACGAGAGTAAGTTCGTCAGGAGATATAATTGATGGCGATCTGACACCTCACTCAGTCACTAGCATTTCTGAGTTAAATCAGGAAAGCATTTTTGTAGAAATTAAAAACCCATATCCGTCAAAGGATGTCGCTGTACCTAATGCCGTTGATGTAGCTCCTGATAATGTGATAGTAGAGCTTGAAAAGCCTGGCATACGAATAATACGCTCAAAAAGCCCTGCTGGAAATGAAACTCCCATGCACTCTCATCGGGCTGGCATTTCTGTTGCTTTAACGGATATGCGGGTTGCTACTACTACCCCTTCTGGAGAAGTTGCTGAGGTAACCCGACTTGCCGGGAATGTTGTCTGGGCTGAAGAGCGAGTTCATAGCGGAAAAAATCTCGGGGATACGCCTACAGAGATGGTGCTTTTTGAGCTACTATGAATCTCCGTGTGTACATTGTCAGACCTTATGGGACCAATGACACTAGATTTTAGGCGTCACTTTTCTGCATTGGGTAGCTCCAGTCTGTCCGTCGTCAAACAAATGGAACAGATGAGCATCTCATTTAAGGGCGTGTTCTGCTGGTTTCTGTTTCATCTCAACTCCTCACGTTAGGATGAACAAAACTCTATTTTAAACCAGTGCTATATCTGTTCCATAGGTGCTGACGGGGTACAGCGCAACACACCTTGTTGTTTGTTTCTCTCTCAACACGGCAATCGGACAACTATCCCACATTTAGAATGTATAAACTCCCCATAATACTATCTCTATATTACCTTTTGATATTAAAGGGTAAAGATTATGAACCTTAGGGAATACATCGTTGTTTGAAGCGACGTTTAATAATCTGGTTATCAACTTCGAGGTTCAAGAATGGGGAAATTAATTGTTGCTATCATATCCTTACTGATCAGTTTTGCTGTATTTGCGGGTCATCATGAAAGTAATGCGAATGTTCTTCCAAACTCGCAGTTGGATTTTCCACGATCACCGCCATCCGGATTTGTCCCACCGCCACTTCATCCCAAAGGTGTAGTCCTAGAGACTCGTAAGTTGGGCGATGGGATTTACGCTTTGATGGCGAATACGCCATTCAATGACAACGCTGGTTTCATAGTAGGAAAAGATGCGGTGCTGGTTATTGATTCACATTTCAATGGCAGTATGGGTCTACAGATCATAAACGCCGTGAAGCGCGTGACCGATCTACCCATAAAATATTTGTTAAACACGAATGCTTTTGGTGATCATGTTTTTGGGAATTATGTTTTCCCTGAAGATACTCAGATTATCGCCCATCAAAGCACAGTAGATTCACTCAAGCTATCGAGTGTTGAGGGAATATCTCAAACCATGGCTAGAACAGTGGGCGGCGATCTATCAGTTTTTAGAGACGTTAAGCTACGCGTTCCTGATGTTGGTTTTAAACAGAAATGGGAGACTGATCTTGGAGATAAAGTTGTCGAGATGTATTGGTTCGGAAGTGGAATGTCGCCTCATGACAGTGTTGTATACCTGCCGGACGCAAAGATCGCATGGACCGCAAATCTAATTTTTGGCGATGGGAGTATCCCGTGGGCGCGTTCTGGCGAGATAGCGGAATATCGTAGAACTCTTGTTAAGCTTTCTAACATGATTCAGCCTATTACGATCGTCTCAGGTCATGGTGATATAGTCAGTGGAGATATGGTCATGAGATATATTGAATATTTAAGCCAAACAATAAAAATAGCGGAAAGAGCTGTTGTTGACAAAATACCGATGAATGACCTTGTAGCTGGAGCTCTAGTTCCTTCAGCTTATCCAATTCGTCCGGCTCTAGAAAAGCTTATGACCGGATTCCATCGTTGGAATCTCAGAGTCGCCTACGAAGAAGCACTAATCGACTAAAAAAATCCAAGTTAATTTCAGTTCCATTAGTCGATTGATACTAACTCATTCGTATACAACCTAGTCGCTAGCTGCCACAAATCAAGAAAAATAGAATGGATAAGGAGCACTAATTTTCAGCCAAATCCGCAGTATCAGTATATACCTGTAAAACTGAAGTTATTATCCCATATACCCATCGACTGGAGTAAATTAAAATTTAGGGAGTATAATTGTTTACGTTATTACAACCCGAGATAAGCTGAAGCTATAGAGTATTGAGGAGATTCATGTGGCTCGTCTAGTACTGTTAATGATTCTGGGTGCATCACTAATCGCGTGTGAAAAAATGCTGCCTGCATCATGTTTAGGGTCTCTTCCTGAGCAAAAAGCTTTGGCACAAAAGCTTTGCAAAGATTTACGTCAAAATCTACTTGATTCACCTGCTGCTCTTGAGGTGATAATCTCCAGAGAGTTTAATTCCAAGGATGGGTTTAACATTGTAGAAAGCGTTAGAGCCACTCCGAGCAACTGCCTCAACATAGTAAAAAAGCAATGTGAGTTAATTGAACTTCGAAATGGCGTCGGTTACTAGGGCAACTGCCCCAACTTTGTTCAAAACGAAAAAAATGAGTATATTATTGAGAAGGTGCTAAGAGGCCGGTGCCATGAACACACAAGCCCATAGTAGTAAATCACGCTGGACCTTTTTATTGACCCTTTGCTCCGTCTTAATCTTACCAGGCTGCTCCGATCCGAAACCTGATGGCCATGCTTATGTCATGAACAGCCTTGGAATTACCCTACCTGCGTCTGGTATAGACATTACCTATCTCCCCTACAATACTCGGGCAGAATTTTTTCACGAGCCCCTATCTGAAGCCTACACTTATGCAACAACCGGGCTGAATGCCGCCCTGCAACCGCTATGCGCGGAGGCGAACGAAATAATCGCCCAGAAAATGGACGAATTAGACCTGGTCAGACAGCAATTACTGCAATCAGGAAACCTCCCTGATACCGCTGATGCCTGCCTGAACATGTGTACCTCACGAATCAGTTTTTAAGAACAACGAGAGAATGACCGGAAAACGCTGAATCAAACACTCATGGTACTAGATCAACAAATCGCTGCTGCCAAGCAAAAAAATAGAGAATTTTCGGGCATCACGCGCCGAGAAATCGGGACAACTTGGAAAACGGCTAGCAATGCTTAGGCCAGCACGAACTCGCGCATTAAACACAAAGGCTGATCAACTGCTCGTAAGGGAAATAGAAAAAATCAGAATTAAACTTGGGACCGGCAGGCTGCGATCTGATTCTTATGGAGGAACGAGAATATCTGTTGAACTGCAAAATAATACTGAGTTTGCTCTTAGGCCTGGGTACGATTTTCAAAGTAACATAACCATAAAAGCAGCAGGCTTTTATAAAGGCGTTATAATTAAGAACTATAGTTTTGACGTCCCTTCTTACTCTAGCCGAGGGAGCAGAAAAGACTCGCTCGGATTTGATAAAAGGTACTTGGTAGGCCCCGGCGAGACAGTTCCCGGGGGAGAAAGTATTTATTCTTCGGTTGAAGGCTTAGATATGGGCACCCCTACTGGACGGCTCCTGGCGCAGGAAAGAAGCTGGAAGCCCAATAGCGAGGGTTACGTGTTACCCGATGAAATACGAATCGTGAACTTTCCTGAGACGGCATTTGTCATACCAGACGAAACAGGTCAACGGCAAGGCGCCAGCATCGTCTATAGTCCCAAACCGGTAGATTTCAAACAACAAGCTGCTACTCAGGGCTTACCCCAAGACAGCGAGATCGCAAGAATATCAAAACAGCTCAGCAATCAGTCCTATCCCGAAGATAAGAAAATTGCTGCGTTAGAGGGTGAGATTTCGCTGCACCACGCGGACAAAAAATCGGCAACGAACGCATTCAATGCCAGTAGTGTGGCCCAAAGTATTAACGCACTTGTTGAATCCGAATCGCTTTGCCGTACAGCGAGAGATCAAATGAACGAGCTTGATCAATGGGGCAAGCTCCTTTCAGAGCAACAAAGCAACTTAGCTTCCTGTGGCACTGAGAATGTGAACACCGGGGCTATTTACCGGGCAATCTATTCTGTTAATAGAGAATATGATGAGGGAATTGAATTACCAAACATCCAAGAAAAGTACGCCGCAAAAGCAAAACAGTTGATATGGGCGAAATTAGCAACCGAGGCCCAATTTGGAAGTCGGTCAAATATAGATGGTGCCTTCAACATTGATGAATCCATAGACCAAGAGCAATCCTTGGTATTTGCCACATGGGCCAGTAGTCTGGGTGATCTATTTTGGATGCAACCGCTAAGTATACTGGGCACTAATAAGGACCTAAATCATCACCTTGCTAGACAGGGGCCCATTGACGAGTATTTTGATGACGTAGTTGCCAGGTCCTGCTCAGGCTGTTCTTTAGAAGCGTTTTCTACGAGGATCAGCAACGCTGGGTTAGCCGCTCCTAATCCAAATCAGTTAGCAGGCCTATTTTCTCTGAACGAAATGAGACCTGCGCGGCAATTAGAAATGCTTGAAACAATGGATTCAGGAACAGGACTGGCTGAGACTAATGAAGTTCAAGTAGCAACCGCGCCCGAACAGGCTTGCAAGATATAGCAGGTCTGTCCAGCAGATCAACGAAAACGGCGGGGGTATAAATGGGGGTACAGATAGGAAGGGCATAAATTATATCCATGTATTTCAAATGCTTAGTGGTTATTCCCCGATCCTAATCCCTCCGCCATATAATTACTGTCAGTTATTGATTATAAAGAAATTATTCTTTTACGCTCCAAACCATATATATTCTTGTACCATATCTTGTACCACCACAATTCAAGTTCTAAATGAGTTTTAAGCCTTTAATAAGCACCATCATCGCTAAAGCCCCCTGAGCGGGAGCCCATACCCCCCTATATATGCACGTCCTCAAACATTTTGAGGGTGTTTTGAGTTGTAAAGTAGTCATGAAACCACAGGCTCTGTCAGACTTGGAAAGCTGTAATGCCTTAGTCATTGAATACACAATTCAATGCTTCAGCAATCAAAATAGCTGAACCACCATCGTCAAAATGACCCAGATGATTAATCCGAACCGCATTAGCTCCCAATTTTGCTGCTCTATTTCTTATTTGAATCATAGCGCTCGCCGTTCCATATCCAGTGACTTCTCTAACAAATTTACAATCGTAATCACTTTGTGTATCTATCACCCGAACAGCCATACCTTCTTCTGTGGCTGAGACCACGCAGCCAGTTAACAAGAATACAAACAAAGCAATTGTTACTATTTTCATAAACCCTCCTAACCTACAAAGACTTCCACAAGGTATAATACCATCTCCATCTCCATCTCCATCTCCATCTCCATCTCCATCTCCATCCAATCTGCTCGAACCACAGGAAATTAAAAAGCACATAGCTTCTTCACAGCTTCTCATCTCACCACAGTAACGCTTTGAACCACCGCTAGCATTATTTCTACTGTTACTCCCAGCCTTTGAAGTTACAGCACTACTTACACGAACGCCTCTACGCCAATCCCAGGGTGCTACAACATTGGAATCAGCCCACAGGCCCATACCAGCTGTGCTTGCCTTACTTTCATCATCAAGCAGGGTTTTGCCCGTTATATACTGCCTGTATACCCAAGCATGACCTCCAGCCACTAAAGCCCTATTACCATCAACGCCATCAATATAGATCGTAGCAACTGGACCCCGTCAGCACCATGTGGAGCAATTAGCCTTGACGCCACACCGATGGCATCTTAAGTATCGAATACTGGATCAGCCTCAGGTAGGATCAATAGCTCAATGCCAGGGTGGCTGGTGATTTAATGGAGCCTGTCCTGCTGCGGATGACAATGCCTCCTACGCAGTAAACATGGCACTTAACGCAGGTCCTATAAGGAAAACCTATGTCTGACGAAATTCGCACAGAAAGTCTTGCATTCCTAAGGTACGCATTAGAACGGGTGGTGCTTGCTGCAGGCGGTTCTGCTGAACACGCAGGGTACATCGCAGAAGCAATCTCTTTTGCCCACATACAGGGAAAACTCAATCAGGGTTTAGGGGTCTACGAAGTTATCGACCTTGCCCTGAAGCTCGGCGTACTCGACATGTCCACTACGCCTGAAGTCATCAACGAGGGGCCTGCTTGGGCGGTCATCGATGGTCATCGATCTTCTGGCTACTATGCGCTTAACGTGATGGCAGATATCGCTATCGAGAAAGCCCGCACCAGCGGAATCGCGATTGTTTATGGCGGTAATCACAACGATGCCGGTAGTTTTGCATCCTACGTCTACAAAGCCTATGAGCAGGACATGGTGGCGATGGCCTCCAACAACACACCGCCGCTCGCGGCTCCATTTGGCGGTATGGAGAATTACCTCTCTTGCCCGCCTTTTGACGCCATCGTACCGTCCGGATCTGAGCCACCAATCTGGGCATCACTCAAGTTTGCAGAATTTTATGACGCTGACATTTCTGAGGCGGTTCTACACGATAAGCCCATGAACGGTAAATGGCTAATTGATCCAAAATCAGGCGAATTAAGCGACAACGCAGAACCCTATGCGCTACCCTACGAAGGATACGGCCGCGTCTGGGGGTATTCTTGTGGCGGGCAAATAGAAACTCCTCGCACCTACGCACTCAACCTTTGGAACGAAGGCATGACCGCAATCGCCAACCCCATTGGTGTGCCCGTACACCAGATATCTGACACCGAGGGATTCCAGGCAGCTTTAGACGGCAAGGCTAAAGCGACCACAACCGT
The DNA here is from genome assembly GCA_012960535.1 of Gammaproteobacteria bacterium. Taxonomy (GTDB): domain Bacteria; phylum Pseudomonadota; class Gammaproteobacteria; order Pseudomonadales; family Azotimanducaceae; genus UBA9926. The sequence goes on along the minus strand of DUBB01000012.1, from coordinate 63,043 downwards.
TGGTGGCAGTTATTACCTATGCATTAATCCCGGCGTGTTTGGTCCAATTGAGGCAGTGAAAGCCAAATCAGACGATTTTGTCAGCACCGTCCGCAAATCAAAAACGAGACCCGGTCATCGAATCCGTATACCGGGAGAAACCGCCTATAACAACCTCGCTGAAAACAATCAGACCATCGAAGTGCTGATCAATCACTGGCGGCCTTTTTTCGAAAACATCGCCAGTCAATATGGTTTGAGCGAGGCCTCGATCCGTTCGGATTTTGAGGCTCTCAACCAGTGATAAGAAAATTTACCCGCTCGGAGGGTGTCGTATGAATCCAAAAGAACTGCAAAGGCTCCCTTCGGACTGTACCGCTGACGACATTACTGAGGTGAATGAGCGTGACGGCGGAGTAATCGTCGACGGTTGGCTGAGCCCTGGATTGCTCCAGCAGTTAAATACAGAACTTGAGCCGTGGCTGGCCCGGCACCAGGGAACTGACTCCGGCTCTGCTGCTTCAGATAGTTTTCTTGGCAAGAAAACCCGGCGTCTACAGGGTCTTACGGTCAAAGCCCCGACTTTTGTCAAGATCATGATTGATGACAGGATTATGGGTTTTGCTGAAAGGGTGCTTGCGCCTATCGGACCTTCGATCATCCTGAACAATGGCGAGATCATCGATATTGGACCCGGCGAATCAGCGCAGCCCATGCACCGCGATGATGACGCCTGGAATTTTGCGAATGCAGCAGACCCGTTGATGATCAATACAATCGCCGCACTGGTCGACATTACCCCAGACATGGGTGCAACGCTTGTTGTGCCAGGGAGCCATCGCTGGGAGCCTAACCGGCTGGCGACCGAGGATGAGATCGTAAGCTGTGACCTCCCCGCCGGTTCCACCCTTTTTTTTCGAGGTGATACGCTGCATGCTGGCGGGGCCAACAGGTCCACTAAACGCAGACGAGCCCTGTCAACGGGCATTTGCTGCGGCTGGCTACGACCTGTAGAAAACAGCTACACCACCCTACCTATCGAGGTCGTCAATTGTCTACCGCGGCGAGCACAAGCGCTACTTGGCTATGCGCTCTACGATGCATCGAAAGTGGGCGGCGGCTATCTTGGCTATCATGATATGGGCGATCCCATGAAATTATTTACCTGAGGCAGGCGCACCCTAACCTAAATCGCCTTGGTTCACTTGTAGGGGTGTGTATAGGCCTGAACGGCAATCATCAACCCGCCCCCAACTAAAAGGAGAATACCCATCGCGCCTAGAGCAGGGCCGTCAATCGATTTGAGATAGCCAAACAATCCGGGCCCACCTATCGCGCCAAGGGTAAGCACAAACGACATCAGGCTGGAAACTTTACCGTTATAGTCAACATCAGCGACAACCGCCAACATGTAGCTGATCGAAAAATAGAAAGCCAGCGGTAGTAAAAACAGCGCTGAAGCATACTTGGCCTCCGAGATTTCTCCTCGTAAAAACAACAGGCAAAACACGGTCACAATTGAAGCCGCGGCAATTGCGAGGCGTCGATCCAGGCGCTCACCAATAAAAGCAACACACAACGGACCGACACCTGATGTCACGAGTCCTATCGCAATCCAGCGCCTGGTGAAAGATGGGTCAAGGCTACTATCATTTGCAATACGTTCAAGAAATGCCCAGATACCTGCGAAGCCCGCAAAGTTGATCAACAAACCAGCAAGTGCAACTAATCCCCACTGCAGATTACCTTTGCTGCCTGCCTGACGCCGCAGGGGATTATCGTGTTGCCATAGATTGTTCGGGACCAGCAGTATCGAAGACGAGCCGATTATCACCACAAATAAAATGCCTAGGAAAAGATCTGCATAGACACTGCCAAGCAGAAAGGTGCTCGTCAAAAGGAACAGCATGGCAGCTGGTACAAGTTGTTCGGCGGTCAACTTGATGGCAAACACGCGATCAGTGTTACGCATTTCAGAAGCAATCGTGAAGCTGATCGGAAACAGCAAACCTGCACCTGCGCCGACCAGGGCAAAACTCACCTGCGCCACACTGAAGGATTCAGCAAATAGGCAGGAAACGAGGCCGATAATCATTGCCATAAAGCCTATTATCAGCAGCTTGCTCCAACTGAACCTGCGTATCCACAATCCCGATGTCGATGTGATCACAGCATATGCAGCAAAATAGGCCGTTGCAGCAAAGCCGGTTTGCATATCGTCGAGGACAAACTTTTCAGCCAGCACGCCGGATATTACCGGCAGGAGAGCAAAGACCAGGACCGCCACAGTGCCAATTGCAGCGACGGCGAAGGTTGTGCGCATGTGCCTGATGTCTTCCAAACAAGCTCCTGAAAGTAACGGATACCGCATCAGTGTATCGCATTGGCGTATTTGCCCATACCCCGGCTAACTCCCGGCAACCCGGCGCAAACCCGCTATCACATGAGAGGCCCCGCACCCTGTGAGGTGAAGCGTCTACTCTTAAGGCTGTGATAGACTGATCGACCGAGGGGAAAATTCAGTGGACTGCCTTTATGTCAGAACCTTTATTGTTTACGCGTGAAGATGCCATCGCCATCGTCTCGATTAACGATGCACCTTATAATCGTATGTCTTTGGAATTTATGGATGAACTTGAGGTTCTGGTCGATGAAATTGCTGAGAATGGCAGCATTCGAGCGGTTGTGATAACCAGTGAAGGTGTTGATAATTTTTCGGTGGGAATGAACTTGAAACAGCTACCCGAAGGTATCAAGCAAAAAGGCAGTGCAGACGCCGTTTTCGATCAACGCTTAAATGTGATCTCAAAAATCGAGAATATGGGTAAACCATGGATAGCCACATTATTCGGTTACTGCCTGGGTGGGGGCCTCGAATTACCATTGGGCTGCCACTTCAGGCTGGCGGCCGAAGAAAATGCCCAAATTGGACTACCTGAGATGGATCTTGGCGCTGTACCTGCCTGGGGCGGCAGCGCACGCCTTTCCAGATGCGTTGGCAGTCACCATGCACTTGACATGATTTTACGCGCCAAGAAGATATCTGGACCAGAGGCTTATCGCATTGGCCTTGTACATGAAGTATGGCCAGTTCAAGAATTAAAAACCAGGGCCGTTGCACTGGCTCACGAACTGGCCGGGCAACCCGCAGGGGCTGTACGCAGTATGCTAAAGGTTATTGTTGGTTCAGAAGATAAATCTCTGGACCAATTGCTAATCGCCGAACGTGCAGCAATAAAGGAAAACCAGGGCACTGCAGATGCCAAAGAAGGCATGATGGCTTTCATGCAGAAGCGCGCACCCGTCTTTAATCAAAGCTAAATACTGGCCCGCCAATTCCCAGGCCGGTTAAGCTGAAAACGGCGGGATAAGCCTGGCATTAGCGGCCAATTTAACAGGCACAACCATTCGGGTACACAACAAAACTCATCTCTCACAGCAGTACCAGCCATTGCAGGTTCCACCCGGTGTGTCCGTTAATCCAGGGTCATAAATCCATCTTTGTTTACCCAGTGTTTAAATGAAGCGCGTTGCATATGATTACTTACATAACGGGCGATATTCGGGTGGTTTTCCTCTGGCAAGGTCTCCCCTGAGTACATCATCTGGATAAACTGGCAGGTAATAGCGATATCTGCAATGCTAAATTGGTCCCCAACAAGATACGGTTTGCTACCGAGTTCAACCTCGAGATAGTCAAATATTCCTGGCTGAATATCGGTCAGGATCCTGCTGATAACCGCTTCATCCGGTTCACGCTTCATCATGCGGACGGCGATGCGGTTGAAGAACAAAGCACTGGTTGCCTTTGGTAGCTCGTTATCAGCCCAATCTTCAAACCAAAGGGCTCTGCCATAGTCGCCATCGCCGGCAGGATAAAGGGGCGTCCCGGGGAAGCGTTTTTCGAGATAACCACAGATCGCTGAAGAGTCAGGAATAGCCAGGTCACCGTCGGTGAGGGCGGGTATCTTGCCAAGTGGTGATATCTTGAGATGAGATTCCGGCGGTGGAAATGGACTGATCGGGTTCAACTCGAACTCAACTCCCTTTTCTGTCAGACAAACAAGCGTTTTACGAACAAAGGGGGATATATTCGAGCCATGGATAGTAATCATTGGCATTCCTTTCTGTTAAACATATTTATCTACCGAATGGGCTATAGGACCTCGCCGTATTCGTTAGGCAGCCGTCTTTCTATTACCTTGTCTTGTCTCGTCTTGCCGCCGGCCACAATGCATGGATTGCAAACCTTAACGACCGCGCTTTAAGCAGGGAAAGTGCTACCGCGCATCTCTGCGATCGCCGCGCTAACCTCAACAGTTTGCTTACCAAACCCCGGCAGATAGCCCAGTATTACGCGAAGCTGGCTAATCGAGTGTTAATGGATTTTTCAGCTTCACTCATAATGCGGTTGATCAATTCCTGGCAACTAGGAATGTCATGAATCAACCCGGCAACCATGCCACAACTCCAGGCGCCTGCATCCATCGTACCTTCCTGCATAATCCTGGGATAAACCCCGCCCACAAACTGGGCGATATCTCCAATCTCCAGCTGATCGCCTTTTTCCTTTTCAACTTCGATCAACTGCTCCACTGCTGTATTAACCAGCACTCGTTCGGTATTTCGCAGAGAACGCATCACTAATCGAGTATCCAGTTCACTGGCATTAACAATCGCATCTTTCACATTCTGGTGAACAGGTGCTTCTGCCGTTGCAATAAATCGGGTCCCCATATTGATACCGTCAGCACCCAGGGCAAGTGCAGCTACCAGTTGTTTAGCATTGCCAATACCACCAGACGCGACAAATGGGATAGTTAATTCTTCCGCTGCACGAGGTAATAGAATCATATTGGGGATATCGTCTTCACCTGGATGACCACCACATTCAAATCCATCCACACTGACGGCATCACAGCCAATTCGCTCAGCCTTCAAAGAATGGCGGACAGAAGTACACTTGTGAATGACCTTGATGTCATTTGATTTGAAGGTCTCCATATATACCTCCGGACTACGACCGGCAGTTTCGACGATCTTTACACCACCTTCAATAATGGCCTTTATGTAACCGGGATAATCTGGCGAGGCAAAACCCGGCAGGAAAGTCAGATTGACGCCAAACGGTTTATCCGTCATCTCTTTGCATTTGGCAATTTCATTGGCCAGGTCGGCAGGTGTCGGCTGAGTCAGACCTGTAATGATACCCAGGCCACCCGCATTGGACACCGCACTTGCCAATTCAGCCAGACCAACAAAGTGCATGCCGCCCTGGATAATAGGATGCTCAATGTCAAATAACTCGGTAATTCTGGTTCTCATAATGGGTTCCTCATCGATACCAATAGCGTTCAGTAAAGGGCTGCAACCTTACCTGCATCAAAGGGTTTAGTCTACTGGTGCGGCCTAGTCAACGAGCGCTAACGAGTGGACGGTTAGCTCGCATCCGGGTGAGTTGCAGGCGACCCGGATACGTCAGCCCACTTCAGATCCACGGTCTGCTATTCGACATGTCTGGCTACTGGCTTGGTTTTATTGTTTCTGGGGCTGGTATTGATAATAGTCTGTTACTGGCAACATGATGTGGTCATAGCCGGTTCCCTTGAGCATGACGTAGGGTCCACCCGTATTAAAATCTGTCGTAACATTGGCAATGCTGGAGACTTCTTTTGGCATGATCATAAAATGAGGTCCAGATTCTATCCAGTGCTCGGGATTTGCGTCGTCCTTATTTAAAACGCCTGCTACAAAATTGTCTTCTCCTACATCGCCGTGGAGCATCCACATATAGCCGTCTCTTTCTAATTGAGGTTTCTTTCCCATCATATAGGCACTCATCCAGGCGGCACCGGCTTCATCGAAACAGGCTGGCATAGCTTTATGGGCTGTTTCCCATCCTGATGCTGGGAAAGGTCTTGGGTTGCCTGCTTGACAAGTCCAGCCATTGCTACCCTTGCGGAGAACGCTGCCATCACCGCCGATGATAGTTGCATTCTTACTGAGAAATGCTGGTGCGGCCGAACTATAAGCCCAGATCTGCCAGGCCGAGCCACTATGAGGGCCCGTTGGTTCATCGCCGGCAGAGGCCATGTAAGCTGGCAGCAGCATTAACAGTCCAATTACATTAATTTTTAACATGAACAGCTCCATTTTGGGTTAGTTTCTGGGTTAGACCGTGCTGGCATGCAAGACAGTCGGCAAAACCTATTGAGCGGGATATCAACATTTAAAACATACTATCATCTAGCGTATTATTTTCAATTCGGAGATATTTAGCTACTAGGAATTTCGAGCCGTAATTGACCTTCACTTCAAAGGTAAACCATCCGACTGAATACTAAGACCAAAAAATCGCACCTAACTGAACCTCGGCGAATCTAGGCAGCGTCAACTGACCTGGCAAGAACAGCGCCACCCGGAATCCTATTCACTGCCCGTACACGGGTTGATTGCTATACGTTTGTTTGTAATATTACTCCTTCGCGCGAGGCAGGATTTATGCCCGTGAAAATGAACATCCGGTATACCTGCCGATGGTTCGAACAACTAAATTCCAATATAGCGGGCCGGTATTTAACCAGGCCCTGAACGCATAACCCGGAGGCAATACCGTGAAATCGGATAAAAGGGCCAATCTTCATTTTGACAGCAGGGCGGTCTATTTGCCGCCAGACGAAGCCAGCAAGTCAATCAACCCCCCTATCTTTATGTCTTCGAGTTTTCAGTACGATGCTGACATCTATCAACAGGTGATCGATGGAGAGCGCAAGGCGGTCAACATTTACGGCCGCTGCGGCAATCCATCGGAGTATCAGTTTGAAGAACAGATGATGATGATTGAGGGAGCCGATGCATGCCTTGCGACCGCGTCTGGCATGGCCGCAATCTCGGTTACGCTGCTCGGCCTGTTGAAAGGCGGTGACCACGTCGTCTGTGACTGGACAACCTACAGTTCAACCCATGAGATGCTGGACCACCGCTACACCGACTACTCCATTGAAACCACATTCGTTGATACAGCCGACGCGGCAGCTGTCCGGGCAGCAATACGTCCGAACACGAAAGTTATCTACTTCGAAACGATCGCTAACCCGACCATGAAGGTCTCAGCCATTCCGCCACTGGTGGAGATCGCCACCCAGAGCGGCGCAATCCTGGTATGTGACAACACTTTCGCCAGTCCCTATGTTGCCAGACCGCTGGAATGGGGCGTGGATATCGTTGTCGAAAGTGCGACCAAGTTCATCGGTGGCCACAGCGATGCTCTTGGCGGCGCCATCTGCATGAAGTCAGACCGGTTGCCGGATGATTTCTTGGAACAGATTCGCTGGAACACGATGGTAAAACTGGGTTCGCCGCTGGCACCATTCAACGCGTGGTTGCTGCTACGCGGCATACAAACACTCAGCGTTCGCGTGCAGCGGCAGTGCCAATCCACCGCAAAGCTTGCCACCTACTTCGAATCGCATCCTGCCATCGGCAAGGTGTGGTATCCCGGCCTGTCATCACATCCGCAACACGAGATTGCAAAAGCCCAGATGCCGGAATTCGGCGGCATGCTGACCTTCGAAGTCAGTGATGCTGATGCAGCGCTAAGGGTGCTGGACAACCTGGAACTCGCCTGTTTTGCCGCCAGTCTCGGTGGTGTGCGCACAACAACACAGATCCCGGCATCGATGGCATTCCTGGACGTACCGGAACAACAACGCCAAGCGATGAACATTGCCGATGGCATGATTCGTGTTTCCACGGGACTCGAAGACGTGGATGACCTGATTGCCGATTTTGACGCGGCACTGACAAAAATATGAGCGCAGTGGGTCAACCAGGACAATATCTGTGCAATTAAATAAATCACTCAGCTTCTGGGACGTTTTCGCCATCGCGCTCGGCCAGGTCATCGGCTCGGGCATTATGGTGCTCATTGGAATCGGTATTGAGTTCACCGCTTATGCGATTCCATTCGCCTTCGTACTCTCGGCCTGCCTGTCGATCATCAAGCAACTTCCCATTGCATTCATGGGCTCGGCAATGCCGGCGACTGGCGGACTGTACGTGTACTGCAAGCGAATTCTCGGCCCGCAGATCGGGTTCTTCTACCTCGCCATTCTCCTGGTTACACATATCCTGATTGCACTGTTTGCCCTTGGTTTTGCATCCTACGCGGTGGCGCTCGTACCCAGCCTTAATATTCGAGCCATGGCTATTGGTATCCTGCTGCTCTTCTATTTCGTTAACCTGTTTGGTGTTAAACAGGCGGCAGCCGTGCAGAAAATCATGATCGTGTTTCTGCTCTTTGGCCTTTCGTCGCTGATCTTCTTTGGCATCCTGGAGGTCGATTACGCGAGGTTCACGCAGAGCCAAGGCCTGTTCCCGAATGGCTGGTACGGTTTTGGCCTTGCCTGCGTTGTGCTGTCCTTTTCGACTGGTGGGGCCCAGTACATATCGGAGTTGGGCGGTGAGATGAAAAATCCGCACCGCGACCTGCCCCGCGCGATTATCTACAGCACGGTACTCGCGGCGGTCTTTTTTGCCCTGGTATCAATCGTCGCGGTGGGCATTCTGCCGGTCGAACAGACTGCCGGAAAACCCTTGTCGGAAGTCGCTAAAGCGATCCTGCCAGCAACGGTTTACACCGCATTTATCGTTGGTGCTGGTTTGTTTGCACTGGCCACCAGTATCAATGCTACTTTCTCCTGGGCAACAAAATCAGTGCTGATCGCCTGCGAAGATGGCTGGCTACCGAAAGGCATTGCCGTAGTCAACAAGCGTTTCAACACACCGCATATTCTTCTAACGTTGCTGCTGCTTTTAGGCGCCGCGCCAATCATCGCAGGCAAGGATCTGCGTTACATCATCATGCTTGGTGGCGGACTGGTATTCATTTATGACCTCATTCCGCTCATCGCAGCTATGAATTTCGCAAAGCGACTGCCAGAGGATTTTGCCAATGCGCGTATGAACTTCTCGGAGAAGTCGCTTAAAGTCATCAGTGTCATTGGCATCTGTATTCTCCTGGGACAGGGCGCGCTTTCGTTCTCAGATATCGACCTCACAGGCTGGGCCCTGGTGGCAAGTTACATTACGCTTGTGGTGATTTACATACGCATACGCTCTAAGCACAGGCAGTTGGATTCCAACATCTGACGCTGACTAATCAGCTGGAGTAGCGCCCTGCTCGACCGTACTGCATTCAAAAAGTCTTTTCGTGAGCACCGCTGTTTTCTTGAGATGGACTACCCCGGGGCGTTGAACCAGGCGCACTCGGGTGTAGTGTCAGTCACCGGACTGGGCCTTAGCATCTACCGCACTGCCCACCTGCCCGCGTTCGTCACGCCACGCCTGTTCCGGCTGCACCTGTAACCAGCCAGCGCATTCACCGTCGAAAACACCAATCTGATCGTCTCCAGAACCGTGCGGCGTATAACCCAGCAAAGCCCGCAACCGCGCGCCAAACTTCGCCGCGATATCGGGCGGTGTCTCCAAGTACTGGTTTGCTTCCTGGCGCAACCAGCCAAGCGAGTAGGTATTTATGAGCCCAAGGCGGCTGCCCTCGCTCTGGTTGGCACCGCCGCCATGCCAGGTTGAGCCCAGGTAGAACAAAGCTGAACCTTTGGGCATGATCGCTGACTCCCAGTTGGATACGTCCGGCAGATGCCAGGACCGGATAAAACGATGCGAACGCGGCACTACCCGGGTACCGCCGTTTTCACTGGTAAAATCGTTAAGCGCCCACATAACGCCAATCTGCAATTCCATGCCGGCCAGTTCCATCGGATACAGAGAATCATCCCGGTGCAGGCCCTGCGCCCCCTCGCCAGGCAGGATCTCGATGGCGGTCAGGCTGCCCACCTGGTAGGTCGCGCAGTGCGGCAACAGGATTTCATCTGCCACTGCAACCACGCTATCGTGATCAACAAGTTCGGCAGCACTCGGGGCATCGCGCATGATACTGCCAAAGCGACGGGTCCTGGTGCCATCGAAGGCGCTTTGCTTAACAAGGTTGGCCTGATCGAGCTTTGACCGCAATTCAGCAGCGACCAAATCGGTGATATCGGGCCCCGCTAATTCGGTAACGACCACCGCGCCATCGCGCCTGAGCGCGCTGACCACCTGTTCAACAGGTGCGTCAGCATACAGATAAGTAAGTGCCATGGTATTTTCCTTCCTCGAGATAGAGACTTGAAGATGCAAGCAGATGGTACCTTAGAGGAATTCGATTAGGCAACAGGGTTCCCCTATATCAAGCAATCCCTTGATCCCCTTAAGCACGCCGTTCTGGCGGGTATCGATTCAATTGAGCATCACTGGGTGGTAACGAATCGGTAGTGGCGTTAACGCTTGATGTTGTATATTCGATGAAGACGGTTCCGATAGTAAGCATTTCTTGCCCGGATATCGCTAAGTGACCTACGCCGACGCTCAGGTCATCGAATCATTATTTTTTGGACAACATGTATCATCCTGAACCTTCTCATCAGCCGGCTTTACAGGAATCGCCTATTCCCAAAGCCCTAACGTTTTCATTCAGGTGTGTCTAGATGTGATTGCAATGCGGCCAGCACGACCTCGGGCCCTGACCGTCGTTGGTAGTTTTCTGACTGGTCTATCCACAGAACCTGGCCATCACTGCTCACCAACAAGGTTGTTGGTACCGGTAATGCTTCGACCTCATCGTCGAGCGGCCCTGAGTGAACCAGCTGATTACGAAGGCCAAAGGCATCGGTCACCACCAAATCCCGATCTGACAACATTCGTGCCTGAAGACGATGCACGCCTCTCTTCTTGCGGATCACCTCCGGTTTGTCGGTGCTGATTGTGAGCACCTGCACATCTCGCTTCTCGAACTCTTCCTGAATTTCTGACCATCGCCGTAACTCGGCGACACAGTAAGGTCACCAATGCGCTCGAAAAAACTTGATAAGCACGGGCGCTCCGGCGAGGTCGGCCGATCTAAAACGATCACCCTGATCATCCAGCGCAGTAAAAACAGGAATGATGTCACCGACTCGAATAGGATTGTCCGCAACCTGTTGCGGGCTGATTTCGACCGTGAATGTGAGGAACCCTCCTATTGCGATTGCCAGTATTGCAGGTATACCACCAAACCAGCGCGGGCCGACGATCAAGGCTGCAACACCAAGACCGGCTGCTCCCAGGAAGGCGACAACAAATAACGTTCGGTCCTCGGGAATTGCCACCTGATTGGCCAGGCGAAACCAAAATGCCACTGTCAGTATGGCGGCCGTAAGGGCAACAAAACCCAGTACCGTTCCTACTTTTTTTCTGTTTGTAATCATCGTTCTAATATTACCTCTATAAAAGTCAGATTTTCGGATTAATCTATCTGCCGGAGTCAGCGGCGCTGGCCTAATTTTCCCATATTATCGTTTCGTATTCCGCATCGGGTATTCTGTCGATGGTGTAGTCGATTGGAATTTCACTTTCAGCTAAAGAGGGCCACAAAGGTTCCACCATTTGATCATCAAGCGAATAGAGCACCTTGCGTAATTCTGCCAGTTTCTCAGGATTTGATGCAGAAAGGTTTCGCTGTTCCGTTGGATCTTTGTTCAGATCGAAAAGCCAGGTTTTACCGTTTTGTTCCAGTAGCTGCAGTTTCCAACCATCTTGTTGCACGACCTTGTAGCCACCAGACCGCCAGAAGAGCGGTCTGTCTAGCGAGGGTTGCTCCGGATCAAGCGCCACCTTAAGAATGTCCATACCATCGATGATACGATCATCAGGCGGTGTTACGCCAACGGCGGCAAGTACTGTCGAGAAGATGTCGATATGAGCAACTGGCGAGCCATACTGACTGCCAGCGGCGATTCTCGCCGGCCACTTAATGAAGTACGGCGTATGAATACCGCCTTCAAATAGGGTGATTTTCCATCCACGGTAGGGCTTATTCAGATCAGGAAGACCAACGTAACCTGCACCGCCATTGTCAGAGGTAAAAATAACAATGGTATTGTCCGTCAGGCCATTCTCCTCAAGAGAGGCCAGCACTTGACCGATACCACGGTCAAGGCCGCGTATCATGCCTGCGTAGGTTCGCTCCGTATGATCTGTGATGTGACTCAAAGCCTCATAGTCTTTCTTTTCAGACTGTAACGGCGTGTGCGGCGCGTTGTAGGCCAGATACATAAAAAACGGACGATTGCGGTTAGCCGCTATCGCCTTGATGGCTTCGCGGCTGAGGTAATCGGTCACGTGTGAGTCAGGTTTAAATCGATTGCCTTTGTTGTACCTCACGCCGTATTTGAGGTTGGGCCAGAGAAACCGGTCAATCGGATCGAAATCCTGCTTTGAATTGACGACATCTGGATCACTTTCCTCCATAAACTTTGCGCCGCCTGCCAGGAAGCCAAGAAACTCATCAAAGCCCTGATCATTGGGCAACATGCCTTCATCACCGCCCAGATGCCATTTACCCAGCGCAATAGAGTGATAACCTTTCTCCTTGAGTAGTTCTGGCAATGTCCGTTCGGTTCCCGGTAACCCCAATGAACTCGGTTCCGGATAGTTCGCAGCGTTTTCCGCTTTAAAACTATCCCCGGCAACCATTCTCATAAACTGCGGCGATGCCGGTGTGAACTCAAACCCGACCCGGGTGGGATAACGCCCCGTGAGCAATGCAGCGCGAGAGGGAGCACAGGTTCCGTTGCCCGTGTAACCGTTAGTAAAATGAATACCCTGTGCCGCAATGGAATCAATCTGCGGAGTCGGTACACTGCCACCGCCGATGCCACCACCGTAGTATGTAATGTCATTAAAGCCAAGATCATCAACAACAATAAGCACCACATTAGGAGGTCCACTGCCTTCTGCGCGCGGCTCGGTAGGACCCGGCTCCCAGGTAACGGGCTGGTTTTCACCAATCGGGCTGACAATGTCAGAGAGAATTCCTGGTAGATAATACCAATATTGTGACAGGAGAAAACCGCCAATCACCATCACACCAACAAGACTGATCAGCACCTTTTTCATTGTTCTATCCGACTTTATGAGTTGGGAAAAGAAGAATTAACCACATTTCTACATAGTTAGCCAAGTACTTCTGTGCCCTGGTGCATAATGTCGATTTTCATTCTTGATGAATAGGGTTCCGATGATGTGAATTTCGCGTTTGGATATCGTTAAGTGACCCGCGCTGGTGCCAGGTTGAACTGGTCGGAAAAAAGCAAATTCAGCCAATACTTAGCAGATGTCAGAAAAGTTGTATCCAGTGCCAAACAGACTAGTTGGCGGTGAGCGGTGTCTGGCCCGCGACCAAAACCTGTCACTTGCGCGCACGCAACAATACACTCGTCAGTGACAGGTCTGTTATCCCTCCGTTCTGGATTTCCCTGGATAGAGCGAATTCGAGAGATTACAGATCATGGCTAAGTATACCCATCCGGTCTGAGCTCAGCCTGTCACTTTAAATTCTCTACTAGTTCGAGGATATACCTATAACTATTTGTATTTTATGTATTTAAATATTTTTTTAGGCTAAATATGATATTAATAAAGGGTTCTCTACATGTTTCATTTTGACATACTCGCCGTTATCAGTGACTGTCTGGTAGCACACCTACTTGGGGAAGTTCCGCCAACCCGATATCTCTAGCATGCTGTTCAAAGGCTTTATTTTTCCAGAAAAAAGCACCAGGCATGGTGGTCGGTACTACTAATATATAAAACAGTGCCCGGCCCACTAGAGCGACCAACGAAGCACTTAACACCAACAAGACCCAGCCTAATAGACCAACGCCATTTTCCAGGCCGCTAATTAGCAACCAGCTCAGCAACAGTAAATTAAATATGATCAAGCCGTTACGCGCATAGTAAGTCAGCCCAAAGGTTGTGCACTGGATATAGTGGGATGCAGCACCCTCGTTTTCAACTGCGCGCATAGCCCGAGCATGAAAATATAATCCGATGCCTTCTATAGCTATACCTATAGCCATTAACAATCCTAATACAGTTAACAAACCAGTAAAAGATTCGTCCATGTATAACAGATAAGGAACAGCCAGCAGACTAGTAACTAACGCGCCCAGATTAAACATATTGCCAAAAAATGTAGTAGCAGCCTGCCAGTGATTCCAGAAAGGCCTGGCCCGAATACAATAACAACGATACATATAGTAAAGCGCAATAATTCCTGCAGGGACAGCCAAGCCGCCCATCAAGCCAGCCAATATGCTAGCGGGTACTTGCAATGGCTTTATGAGAGGCAAATATGCAATCAACCAATGGGTAGAAGGAAGCATCGCCAAAAAATGCAGGCCAACACAGGCCATAAAAATGACAATACCCAAGCCTTCTCGACTTACCGGCGAATGGCGCAAGTTATTAAACCCACGATAAAACCGCAATGGTTTACCCAGGTGAACTGTGGACATTACCAAACCTAAACCGACCAAACCCAGGGAAGCTAACAATAGCGGCAAATAGATTACTGAATCAACAATAGCGTTTATCGCTGTCACATTGAATGTGTTACCGAGAAACAAAGTAAGAAAAACTCCGACGGATGCTTGTGTAGCCAAGGTAAAAACAACCAATGGATTTTCCTTGGAACTCAATCGAGGAATGCTCCAATATTTTTTCTTGCCGGCCTTTTGATCCACTACTGGCTTAAATACACCGGCTTTGTCCCGCTCATACTTAATAGGCATAGAATCTGTTCGCGTCACTTCGCCGGGCATGCCGCAGGTTTGTTGAAAGCGTATATTCGGCTGAGTAATTTCAGGGTCAGGGAATCCGGGCAAATTAGTGTTCATCTGCTCTCTGTTGTCTGGCAACTCTTCTGCCACACCAAAATCGAGCGCATTACCTAAACAGGCACTGACACAGGCAGGCTTTAATCCTACTTCCAAACGATCCACGCACATGTTGCACTTTTCAACTTGACCAGCAGTGGTATCCAACTGAGGAGCGTTATAGGGACAAACCCAGGTACAGTAGCCACACCCAAAACAAATATCCGGGTCCTGTATTACAGCACCGTATTCTGAATGCTTAGTATAGGCGCGAGTGGGACAACCTTTTAAACAAACTGGATCATCGCAATGATTACAGGCCATACTGATGTTCATGCGCTGATAATTAGGATAGGTGCCGCCCTCCACATAGCCCACAGACCTAAAACTTAAATGAGGGGCTAAATCATTCTTTTCACTACAGGCAGATTCGCAGGCATGACACCCAGTGCAATTATCTGCATTAAAATAAAACGCATGCTGTTTATTTCTATTGGCGTTTTCACCAATCTCATCAACACCGTTAATTACCAGGCTTTCTGTTTGATCCAGGGCTACCAAGGAGATCCGATTGCCGTAATAATTCGTTTGGTGGCTAGTGTTATCTTTGATGTCGACACGCAGCTTGGCGTATTCAGGCTCATCATCCCGGACAGGGAAAATCGATAAAGTCTGCTTTTTATCAAGAATGCTATTATGCGACGGGTCAAGCACGTTAACGCCCATTAGAAATTCCGTCTGGCAATATTGATATTTGCTGCTTCCTGTTGATCACAGTATTCAATCCGAACCGCACATTGCTTATATGCCGGCTGTCGTGAATAAGGGTCTAGCAGACCCAGTGATAAGCGATTGACGCAGTTATAAAAATGAAACGGAATAAACACCATGTTGGCGGGAACTCTCTGGGTCAGTTGTACCATAACCACCGCATCACCCCGCTTAGAAACCAAGCGCACATATTGCATATGCTCAACACCGAGAGATTCAGCAGCATCAGGATTCATTTCCATATAGGGTGTTGGGCTAAACTTATTGCAATTGCCTACTTTTCCAGTCTTGGTTCGCGTGTGGAAATGCTCTACCACTCGACCACTGTTTAACCAAAATGGGTATTCATTATCGGGTCGCTCGTTATTTTCTTTGTAGGCCAATGCTAATAATCTTGCCTTGCCGTCCGGAAATTGGAACCTACCATCAGTGTACAGGCGCTCAGCTCCTTTTGGATCACCCTCACGCATGGGCCATTGTAAGCCCCTAGCTAATTCAATTTTGTCATAACTCATACCGGATATATCCAGCATTCTGCCCTGACCCTTCGAAAGCTGCTTCATTTCATCAAAGACTTCTTCCGCTCGGGCTGGAAAATTCATTATTTCAGACTGTTTCCATCGCTTAGCCAGCTGATTAAATATCCACAGATCTGGCTTAGAATTAGCAAATGGTTTCTGTACTTGTCGTGTGATATTGACCCGTCGCTCAGTATTCGTGAAGCAGCCGGTTTTTTCTGCCCAAACCCCAGCAGGAAAGTACACATTGGCATACTGATTACTTTCCGCATCCACATAACTGTCCTGCACTACACAAAACTCGAGCTTCTCAAGATTTTTTCTTATACGCCCTGAATCCGGCATAGAGGTTATAGGATTAGTGGCCACGATCCATAACGCTTTTATTTTTCCCGCCTCAATGGCTGGGAAAATATCTGTTTGAGCTAAACCGCGCTTTTCTGGGAAAAAGGCTGGGTCGATATTCCAAAACTTCCCTACCTCTTCGCGGTGCTCTGCATTTTCTAAGGCGCGATAACCGGGCAAACCCGAACAGGAGGACCATTCACGGGTACCCATGGCATTGCACTGACCAGTAATGGAAAGAGAAGTGCCTCCTGGCTTGCCAATATTACCGGTAATCAAATTTAAGTTATTAATTGCACAGACCCCATCACTTCCGTGGGTGCTCTGATTAATTCCCATGGTCCATATACACATGGCACTGCCTGCATTGCCATACGTTCTCGCTACTTTGCGAATAATCTGTTCATCAATGCCACAAATTTTAGAAGCGGAAACGGGGTCATAATCTGCAATCAAAGCAGATAACGCCTCAAAGCCATTGCATTGGCCATCAATATATTGCTTATCATGTAAGCCCTCTTCGATAATCACATGGGCCAAGCTGTTTAACAGCACAAGATCGGTGCCCGGCGTGATAGGGAGATGGATATCGGCCATTTGAGCCATCATTGTTACCCGTGGATCCACGACAATGACTGGGAATTTTTTCTTTTCCAGAGCTTCCTTGAGACGCCAGTAGAGAATGGGGTGTTGCTCCGGCAAATTACTACCGAAAGCCATTAAGCACGCCGTGCGCTCAAAATCTCCATAGCAGCCTGGTGGTCCATCGGAGCCAAAGCTGCGTTTATAGCCGGATACAGCAGAAGCCATACACAAAGTAGTATTGCCATCGTAATTGTTAGTACCAATGACCCCACGGACTAATTTCCCCAGGGTATAAAACTCTTCAGTCATGATTTGCCCCGTTGAAACCACGGCCACAGTGTCGCGACCATACTTTTCCTGTATGCGCTTAAATTCATCTGCTGTTTTATCTAGCGCAGTATTCCAATCCGTTGATTGCCAGGATTCGGAAATGTCATCGCGAATAAGCGGCTCACTTCCTCTGCCAGCGGCCTGCAGTATTTCTGCCTCGGTAAGGCCCTTAATACATAATTTGCCACGGTTTACATCAGCAGCACCCACACCACGGGTTGTAACAGCCAGCCCATCGCTGTTGGTGCCTACTTCCATGGAACATCCCACGGAACAGTAACCACAAGTCGCGTACTTCCACTGAACGACACCTTTGTCGGCTAACTTGATGGGATTTTTTTTACTTCGACCAAATAACATGTTTTTGCCTACTCACTAACACTTTTACTAATTGCTTACGACCCGTAACAAAATAAACCTTAAGCAGTTTTCTGGTCTGCGATAATCACCTGAAGATTGTTATCTCTGATCAAAACCTGCCAAGTCTTAAGCATTACTGCTTCATCCTCCAAACAAACACCTGTTTCTAAGCAAAAATGCTGTTTATAAATAGGTGAAGCAACAACTAACTTGTTGTTTAGTGAGCCAACGATTCCCCTGGAGATAACATTGGCTTTAGCAAAAGGGCAATAGTTTTGTAGCGCAAAGTATTTGTCACCTTGCGGGGTCTGTAATCGAAATATAGCGACCTGCTGGCCCTCTACCAAAGCAGCCCTACCGCTATTAATAATAATATTCGTTGTCGAACAGATAAATTCATAACTCATAACCGGCACCTCGTAATAAGCTAACCAGCAATGGCTATAACTTTATTGGATTGCTGTTCTTGACACTGCGCGCGCTCATCTTCTGTAGCCGGCCTGATCTGGCCACGCTCTTTAACAAACACAACATTACGATCTATGTCATTACTGTTTACAAAATGTGAAAAGCGCTTAACTTTTTCAGGGTCTTCTACTGTGGTCTTCCATTCACACTGATAAGTATTGATAACGTGCGCCATTTCTTTTTCAAGCTCGTTACAAATACCCAATTTGTCTTCAATAACAATCTGCTTGAGATAATCCAAACCACCTTCCATGTTATCTATCCATACGGATGTACGCTGTAGGCGATCTGCTGTGCGAACATAAAACATCAAGAAACGATCTATATATTTAATCAGTGTTTCTGTATTGATTTCAGAAGCGAATAAATCAGCATGGCGGGGCTTCATACCACCATTGCCACCCACGTATAAATTCCAGCCATTCTCCACTGCAATAACACCCACATCTTTTGATTGAGCTTCTGCGCACTCTCGAGCACAACCAGAAACCGCCATTTTTAATTTGTGCGGAGAACGCAAACCCCGATAACGCTGTTCAATGTGAATCGCTTCACCAACGCTATCTTGTACGCCAAAGCGGCACCAGGTAGACCCTACACATGACTTAACCGTCCTGAGTGCCTTGCCGTAGGCATGGCCAGACTCAAACCCTGCGTCTATCAGCTCTTTCCAGATTACTGGCAACTGTTCACTACGGGCACCGAACAAATCGATTCGCTGACCGCCAGTGATTTTTGTATACAGGTCATACCTCTTAGCCACTTCACCCAGCACAATTAACTTATCAGGGGTTATTTCACCACCGGGTATTCGCGGCACGATGGAATAGGTGCCGTTCTTTTGAATATTGGCTAAATAATGATCGTTGCTATCCTGCAGGCCGCGATGCTTATCTTCAAGAATATAGTCATTCCATGTAGATGCCAGGATTGAAGCAACGGTGGGCTTGCAGATATCACAACCCAAATTAGGTATAACTTCTTGATTACCGTACTTAGTTATCAACTCATCAAAAGATTGAATTTTATTAACTCTGATCAAGCTATATAAATCTTGGCGAGTATAAGAAAAGTGCTCACAGATATCTGTATTGACTTCCATGCCTAAATTTTCAAGCTCAGCATTCAGAACTTTAGTTACCAATGCTGTGCAACCACCGCAACCAGTAGCAGCGTTAGTCTCCGATTTTAATTGGCCCAGGGTCCAGCATCCGCCCTGAACGGCCTCTACCAAATTGGCCTTGTTGACATTATTACAGGAGCAAATTTGTGCAGCGTCTGGCAACATATCTACCCCTAAACCACCACCGGCGGTACCATCAAAGGCCGGGAGAATCAATATTTCAGGGTTTTCTGGCAATGCAATTTTATTTAATGAAAACTGCAGTAAGGTACCGTAATCCTCTGCGTCGCCCACTAACACCGCACCTAATAGGTGTTTTTTATCGTGGGATACAACAATTTTTTTGTAAACCTGCTCTACTTCGTTCACATAGGTATACGATAAGGCACCTTCAGTATCCGCGTGGGCGTCTCCCACAGAAGCCACATCAACACCCATTAGTTTTAATTTAGTGCTCATATCTGCACCATCAAATTCAGATTTGGTATCAGTTGGCATTAAATCGTGGGCAGCAGCCCGTGCCATGGTGTTACCCGGTGCTATGAGACCGTAAATGCGGCCGCCCCATAAAGCGACTTCACCGATGGCATAAATATCATGATCGGAAGTTTGGCAATTATTGTTAATAACAATGCCGCCCTTCTCCCCTACTCTTAAATCACACGCCCTGGCTAATTCATCGCGAGGACGAATCCCAGCAGAAAACACAATTAAATCAGTTTCTAACTCGGTTTCATCGGCGAAACACATTTTGTGTGCACGGCTTTCGCCATTACCTATGTCTTGTGTATTCTTACCGGTATGAACGCTAACGCCTAATGCTTCAATTTTCTCGCGTAATAAGTTGCCACCACCATCATCAATTTGTACGGCCATCAGTCGTGGGGCAAATTCAACTACATGGGTTGTTAAATTCAGGTCGTGTAAAGCCTTAGCAGCCTCCAGACCCAACAACCCGCCGCCCACAACAACACCTACCTTGGCATCTGCCGCTGCTGTGGTAATAGCCTCAAGGTCTTCAATGGTCCGGTAAACAAAGGTATTTTTTCTATCGTGACCGGGAATGGGTGGCACAAAGGGGTAAGATCCGGTAGCCAATACCAGTTTGTCATAGGATTCTATGCGCCCACTGGTCGAAGTAACCGTTTTGTTATCTCGATCAATGGAAGTAACTTTGTCACCGGAGATGCATTCAATCTGGTGATCGGCGTAAAAGTTCACCGGCACCATATTTAGGCCCGCCGCATCCCGAGTTTCGAACCACTGGGTCAGATGTACTCGATCATAAGCAGCTAGAGGCTCCTCACCAAATACAATAATTTGGTAGCTTTCACTTTGGCCCTGCAGCTCCAATAGACATTCGAGGAATTTATGCCCTATGGGGCCATTTCCAACAACAACGACTTTTGGCTTCACAATTGAACCTCACTTACCTAAATACATGGCGCATAGCCTATGGGCTATCTATTGCAACCGTTGCAACCGTTGCAACCGCCGTGCCAGTTAGTAAATGATTGATTTATCGCCTTTTTTAAAAGGTTTTGTAATTAAATCGCTGTATTTCAGGTCGACCTAAGCAATTCTGCCGGGATTTGTGCACCATACTGGTGCGGCTGAAAGTCCCGCTGCCCAACTTTAAAACGCCTCTATATCGATTTAAAGGCTTAAGTCCTTGTTATTTGCTGTCATGGGGTTGTATTAGGGTTGGTACGCTTATTGCGATTAGGGTTCGAACACCAGTAACCCTAAAGTTAAGATCAAGGTAGTAATTAGTAATGCGTCAAACCAGCCTGAAATCCAATTTTATGTCATTTACCGGTAGAGCCAAGATCTTACATATGACCTGGTTCGCCTTTTTTATCACCTTCTTAGTCTGGTTTAACCATGCACCCCTGTTAGCTGCCATCCAGGAAAACATGGGCTTAACGGACCAGCAAATCAAAACACTGCTGATCCTCAATGTGGCGCTTACCATCCCCGCTCGCATTGTTACCGGTATGCTGGTGGACGTTTATGGACCCCGAAAAACATACAGCGCCATTTTATTAGCGACTGCCGGGCTGTGCTTTTTCTTTGCATCAGCCACCTCATTTGAGATGCTGGCACTTGCTCGATTTTTAATAGGCTTTGTGGGTGCCGGTTTTGTTATCGGCATACGAATGATTAGTGAATGGTATCCCGCCAAACAACTGGGCCTGGCCGAAGGTATCTATAAGGGCATGGGGAATGTGGGCTCTGCAGCTGCTGCAATTACCCTGCCCACCCTGGCATTGATGTACGGTGGCGATGATGGTTGGCGATACGCCACCGCATCAACCGGTGTAATCGCACTCATCTATGCAGTTATCTATTATTGGTCAGTAGCTAATACTCCAGCAGGATCCACCTACTTCAAGCCCAATAAATCTGGTGGCTTGGAGTTAACCAGCAAAGGTGATTTCTGTTTCTGCCTACTTATGAACATTCCCATTTGTGGCACGCTGGCGGTACTAACCTGGAAAGTCACAGAGCTGGGATTATTAAGTGCTGCAACAGCCAATATTATCTATTTACTACTAGTTGGTGTTTATCTATTACAGGCAAGCCAATTATTTAAAGTTAATAAAGATATATTTCAAATACCAGTCGATGAACTACAACAATACAAATTTAAACAAGTGGCTATTCTGAGTATTGCCTACGCCGTAACTTTTGGAGCTGAATTAGCAGTAGTCTCTATGTTGCCACTATTTTTCAAAGACACTTTTTTTATTCCTATGGCTCTGGCGGGAATTTTTGGTGCCTGTTTTGCCATTATTGATGTGCTCTCTTGCCCGTCAGGTGGGTTTATCAGCGATAAGTTTGGCCGAAAATGGTCTTTGGTTATTTTACTGGGAGGAGCAGCATTTGGATTTTTTATGATGTCACAAATTAAGGGTGAATGGCCCATTGCATTGGCTGTTATAACCATGATGCTGTGCTCGTTCTTTTTAGGCGCTGCTGCCGGCGGTGTATTTGCAGTCGTGCCGCTCATTAAGCGCCGTTTAACAGGACAAATTGCTGGTATGGTTGGTGCCTATGGAAATATCGGAGCCGTACTGTTTCTAACCGTTTTTTCGTTTGTGACGCCATCATTGTTCTTTTTAAGTATTGCTGGTGGAATCGGCCTTGCCATGGCCTGTGCTATGTTTTTGGACGAACCAAAGGGTGCCATGACCGAGGTGCTACCGGATGGAACGATACAGCTAATTGAAGTGCATTAATCTATAATCACAGCCCCCAAATACTGAGAGAGATCACAGAGGAATATGGCCGAGCACCTGGAAGCAGCATTAGCCTTCACCGTGGCGCAACATTCGGCCGCAGGCAAAAAGCCGGACAATGAAGATGCCATCGGTATCCGCATTCCCGCCGGCGCATTGCTCAGCAATAAAGGGGCAGTCGCGGTAATTGCCGATGGGGTTAGTGCGGCAGAAGCCGGCAAAGAAGCTAGTGAAACCTGCGTCAAAAACTTCCTCAATGACTACTACTCCACCCCAGATAGTTGGGGGGTTAAAAAATCCACTTCTCAAGTGCTAACGGCTCTAAATAACTGGCTTTATGGCCAGGGTCGACAACTGGCTGACGCACAAAAAGGCTATGTGAGCACCTTCAGTACAATTATTTTTAAATCTCGTACCGCACATATTTTTCACGTGGGCGACTCTCGCATCTATCGACTACGCAATGGAGACATAGAACAATTAACTAACGATCACACCACCGTTATCAGTAAACAACAATCCTATTTATCCCGCGCCATGGGTTTGGATATCAAGCTGGACGTAGACTATTTAAACTTCCATATAGAAACAGGCGATATATATCTATTGAGCACCGACGGCTTACATGACAATTTAAAAAATTCAGCTATTCGATCCCATTTAAAACAGCTGGTTAGTGAAAAGTCTGAACAGTCGTTTGAAAATTGCTGTCAATCCCTTATCAATAAATCTATACAAAATGGCAGCGATGATAATGTAAGCTGCCAAATCTTGCGTATCGACAATTTACCCAAGCAGACCATCGGCGAGGTAAGCAGAAAACTATCGCAATCACCCTTCCCGCCCGAGCTTGATGAAGGAATGATATTAGATGGCTATCGAATCGAAAAAGAATTACACGCAAGTAATAGAAGCCAAATCTATTTAGTAAGCGATGTCGAAAGTGGCGGCCGCTACTGTATGAAAACGCCATCCGTTAATTACAGCGATGATTTGCTCTATATCGATCGTTTTGTTATGGAAAACTGGATAGGCAACCGAATCAATAATGCTCATGTTGTTAAAGTCGTTGAGCCGAATAGACCAAAATCCTGTCTTTATTACCTCACTGAATATATTGAAGGCATTACACTTCAGCAGTGGATAAAAGAGAATTCTAAGCCGGCTGTACAGAATGCCATTTATCTGGTGCAACAAATTGCTAAAGGCATGACGGCAATGCATCGCCGAGAAACGCTCCATCAAGATATCAAACCTGGCAATATTATGATTGATAAAAATGGTCAGGCTACCATTATTGATTTTGGCTCATGTTATATCAAAGGCATTGCCGAGATTGATACTCCTCTAGAGCGTGAGGGCATTTTAGGAACCGCCAGTTACTCTGCACCAGAAATAGTATTGACCGCCAAAGGTACAATTCAATCTGAAGTTTTTTCTCTGGCCGTTATTGTCTATGAAATGTTAACTGGGACTGCTCCCTTTGGCGGAAAGCTCAGTGAATGTAGAACCGCAAAGGCCTATTTAAAAACTAAATACATTCCCTGCTTCGAGCATAACCCATTGGTCCCCATTTGGATGGATGGCGCTATTAAAAAGGGTTTGCGCTTTAATCCGGAACGACGATACAAAGAAGTGGCAGAATTTATACATGAATTGCAGCACCCCAACCCAAAATACAAACGAAACCACAGCGCCGCCTTAATGGATAAAAATCCAGTGTTATTCTGGCAAGTCACATCAGCTATTCTATTTTTTGCCCTGTGTATCTGTGCTGCACTGCTGATTAACTAGTCTATACCCCGCCCTCTTACCCTTTCCAGCTGGGTAGACCCCTACTCTAGGGCACACCCCTTTCAGGATTGAGCCGCCTGTTTATGCTTGAACGATCAGGAAGAGCAAGCGCATATCAGTTGACACAAAAAAACACCTGATGCCTGCTGATTTCTTTGCATCACTACCTGATGCCGTTAAAGAGGCGCTTGGACCAGGTGTTATAACGAGTGACGTGATATCGGCGTATCTCTCTCTATCAGCTTTAATCCCAGCGATGTATTAGAAATAGATATCGAATTAGATCTAGATTTGAACTTAAATTGAAGTTGAAGTTGAAACATTGTGATCGCAAGCCGATCGAATCGAAGTGATTATCGAGGGGTGTCACCCGCGATAGTCAGACGGTGCATGTGCCGGCGTTCACCTTGATAGTCGTTGAGCGCGCAATGACTGACGCAGCGGTTGTCCCAGAACGCGATTGAACCTTTGCGCCAATGAAAACGCGTCGTGAAAACCGGCTGCGTCATGTGGCTTTCGAGCCAGTCCAGTAGTGGCCTGCTTTCCCCGGGCGTCATATCTTCGAAATTGATGGTATGTTCCCGGCTGAAATACAATGCACGTTCACCGGTTTCCGGATGCGTGCGTACCAGCGGATGAACGGGGGATGTATCCAACACGGCCTTGTCCACCCTCGATGGCATCGAGCGATTGCCTGTTGATGCACCGTTGCCGCGCTGGATCATGGTATGGGCCAGGTGTCGAACGTTGTATTCCACCCGCAAGGTCGTAAGTAGGTCCTGCATGCGAGCAGACAGCGCCCGAAAGGCGAGTACACCATCGGCGAACAGCGTGTCGCCGCCACGCTTGGGCACCTCAACCGCATAGAGCATGGTTGCCATTGATGGTTGCGGACGATAGATCAGGTCGGTGTGCCAGCCGCCACCGAAATTGCTGGTTTCGTGGGGTTCTTTAATCACCGGAATCACCTTGGGATGACCGGCTAGCGGCTCGACGAAAGGATAGTCTTCGAGCTCACCAAAGCGAGCGCCTACCTTGGCCTGGGCCTCAGGATCGAGTTCCTGGTCATGAAAGAACAGGACGTGGTTGTCGAGTAATGCCGAGCGGATCTCCTCGACCAAGTCGTCTCCGATCGGGGCCCGAAGGTCGACGCCCGATATCTCTGCGCCCAGCGCCCCGGAGACGGGGTCTACTTGAATTTGTTGCTGTTGTGTCATGTCAACGTGGCTTTCCAAATGAAGTTAGTTGGCCCCAAGGTTTGACCGCATCACTGCAAACCCTTCAGCTTGAAATTATCCCATGTCACCTGCCGATCAGGGACGAACACTATCCAACGTCCGTTGCGGCCGCGAACAGTCGCACTATTTGGGGGCGGCTGGTCAAGCTTAGCCTGGCCGTGGCCACCATTATATTTCTGTCCCATATGGATTCTGGCTTCAGCAAGATGCGGATCATCAGCTTCAGCATCCGTCGATTCGAGTATATGTCCCTGGCCTTGCATCATGATCGCCTGCAGTTCGGGAAACTTCTCGTTTCTATCAACGATGATCGTGCAGTCGGGTTGGCGCCTGATATTGACCACTTTTTGACCCCGCCCATAGATATAAATTCGATCACCAGCCCAGCCAAACCACATGGGCGTAACATTGATCCGGCTGCCCGGTCCAACAGTGGCTATCCTGCAGTTCCATTGCGTTGACAGTATCTCTAGAATCTGGCCATCATCGAGCTGAAGTTTCTTTGATATCGGCATTGTAATTCGCTCTTTTGTGTCGGTTTCTCGTCGCACCTGCGACGCTCTCTTATGCGCTTTATCCCAGCTGTCTCAGGGCCAGGAAATGGAGGAACAAGACTACGTCAGATCAGCGACGAGATCACTATACGTTTCAAAACCCAAAGACGAGGTGATCTCTTCGCACCATACCTGGTCAAGCCTGGCCAAGGTAGCATCACTTAACTCGGCCCTGCCACCGGCGGTACCCTCTCTAACCTTGGCGCTATCGCTACCGGGCGGAATACCGCCTTTGTCTTCACTCAACTTCCTTAATATGGCGTCATCAAAGCGATCCTTATACTTGAGCATGAAAGCCAGCGAGGCGTGCTTCTCTGTGATTGCCAGCAGTTCATCATCCAGCTCAATCCCTATGAACTCAGCTATTCGACAAATCGTACCGATCGAATCTTTCAACATCTTCTCGTAAGCAAGAAACAGGACGTTATCATCGTTACGATGCGGCCACCACGACTGCAGATGCTTATAGTATCGGCGATGACTGAGAAAGGCTTCTTCTACGAATTCATCAGTGGGCACAGCACCGGGCTCCAAAAACCAACCTTCCTGAAATCTGAGCAGTGACACCGCCGCATCGCCAGGGTCACGAACAACGTTGATGTAACGACCACCCCTGGGTATCTGATCCCAGCCTAGATGACTCTTGAATGCCCTCGGCTGCGCTTTCTGCTCTGCATTCAGGTCTAAATCAAGACCTGCACTGACTTCGATCCAGGGAATAACCCGAGAGATGTCATCAAAATCCATATCACCGCGGGTTCTGAGCGTGTGCACAATTTGCTGAGTCCAGGTAGTTCCACTCTTACCATAGGGCGTGATAACAATATCAGTGGGTCTCAGCTTCAATGCCAAGCCCTGCTCGAGCACTTCCTTAGAAAACACATCCAGGCTTTTTGTCGCCAGCTCTTTAAGGCTCTGGGCACGCCGCTTTTCTGACATATCACATACTCCAGAATGGCTCAATCAAATCATCGAACCAATATTGCATCACACCTTCTGTCAACTATTCAATTCCAGCATCACCAGCCCAGGCGGGCAAATCATAGCCACCTCAATTGAACCCGCCTATTAGGCGAATCCTGCGCCTTGGTGCGCTCGACCAACAGTCGATCATCAGGCAACTTCGCTTTCAATTCATGCTGGATGCCTGTGGGTAGTAGACGCTGATAACTGTGTTAGGTCAGCCGATCCTGGGCCACTGACACTAAGTTCTAAAGGACTCTTATCGACCCAGGGTTGCTCCAATCTATCCCGCTAATCGCAGATTTTGTACCTTCCTGTGGTCCATTGAGCGAGATATTACGGTCGCTGGTTGAACCGGGATCTCCTCTGTTGCCATCCATGACCCCAATCATGATCCCAGGGGTGATCCGTTACTCTGGGAGTTTACTCCAAGCTCACGATTTTCCTATGGGTCTGGGGCTCCCGGGTCCTGTTCAATAGAGGCTATATGGTCTTCTAATACTTGATATAGAGGGAAATCCACCCAGGTGTCATTTAAATAGTTGAGCTCTGGTACTTCTTCCTTTGGGTCTACAATTAAATTATAGACTGAGGGATAAGCCATATTTTTAATGCCATACCCATCTTTATCCATTTCTTTAATTAGGATTTTCCAGTTGCGCCATTTCGCGCCAAATAACTCGTTACCGATGTAAATAACCATGGACTCTCGAGCTGATTTATTCGTTTTTCCCTTCAGAAAATCAGACTGGTCTGCACCATCGATGACTCGATCTTTTGGAATATCAGCACCAATCAAACTAGCCAAAGTTGGAAATAAATCTATCTGATGGACAACTTCATTTGATACCTGTCGCTCTGGGATTTTCCCTGGCCAGCGGATCAGGAAAGGTACCCGTAAGGATCCCTCGTAGGGCGAAAACATACTTCCTCGCCAGGGCCCTGTGAACCCGAAGGACCGGGGCACGCCTTCACGCCCATTGTCTGATGTAAAAATAAAAACGGTATTTTCTTTCAGTCCGAGTTCGTCGATGGTATCCAGTAACTCTCCGACGTAGGCGTCGGTCTGAGCCAAAACATCAGCAAAACTGCCATTCCCAGTTTTGCCGAAGAAGTCAGGGTGTGGATCAACCGGTTCATGCGTTTGGGTATACGGCAGATAGGCAAAAAATGGTTGCTTAGTAGCTGCCTTACGTTTTATAAAATCGATGGCATGATCGGTAATATCTCTATCGATAGTCGCCCTCTTAGCTCGGTCATAAACCTCTAATTCCTTTGGCTTTTGGCCTCGGAAGGACGACATGACATGGGCAAAACGAACGCTTGGATGACTACCCGCTGCGAAACTATTGCTATCCGGCCAAAAGGCTCGGTCTGATGATCTGGGAATCCCATTCCATTCATCAAAGCCCTGATCCGTAGGATAACGGCCCTCAGTGTCGCCTAAATGCCATTTCCCGAAGATCCCAGTTGCATAGCCCTCCTTCGAGAGCATTTCTGCCAATGTAATTTCCCATTTAGTTATACCGTACCAAACACCTCTGGGCGGGCCCTGCAAACGTTGTCGTGTCCGTATACCATAACGACCTGTCATTAACGCCGAACGCGACGGTGTGCATTCGGCCTCAACATTAAAATTTGTCAGTTGAAACCCTTCAGCTGCAATGCTGTCAATATTTGGTGTTGCTGCGCCGCGCAATACACCACCACCATAAACGCCGATTTCACCATAACCAAAGTTATCCATTAGCACCAAAACAATATTGGGTTGCTTGTCAGCAAAGGCATTTGAACCGAACAACACGATCATCAGGAGGATTGTTTTTTTCATAACCAAAGACTAACAAATTAACTATTTAAGGGCACGAAGTTTGTCCGCAGCCAGTTGCCGTGCTAGCAGGTTTGTTTTACCAAGGGTGAGCCTCCATCCACTCTCCAGACAACGGATAGCCTGCCGGGTGTTTTCCATTGCAATGGGTACGCCCTGCTCCTTCAGGTTCGAAGCGTTTGCCTGGCCATATTAGCAGCTCAAATCATGGAAATAGCACCTGTCTGGGCAGCAGGTTCTTCCCCTCTAGCCTGGCAGCTGTTGCCGACTAATGCCCGGGTAGCCTTTCTTGAATATAAGCTTCGATTTGTTCAGCACTATCCCGCTGAGCGTTGTCACCAATCGCGCCGGCCGTCAACGAATTGCCGGTGAAACCAAACAGGTAACGTATGAACACCAGGCCATCGGTAAGCGCTTTGGATTCGCCATTGCCATCTACATCAAGTTCAGTATCTGCGTCTGTCAGGTAGCTTGAGATAGCTTCAGCGGTGGTTCGATTGGCATCGCTGGCTGTGGTGCCGGATGTGAGCGCCGTACCTGAGAACCCGAACAGGTGACGCATAACCAGCAGCCCATCGATTAAGGCCTCGGCCTTAAGGTTCTCATCAACATCAAAACTGAAGCAGCCTGTAGGGCACGAATAAGCACTCAACGGGTCGGTTCCCTGCGCAACCTCCTCGTCGTCCAGAAAACCGTCATTATCATCATCTGGATCGGTATTATTACCTGTACCGTCACCATCAGTATCGAGCCACTCGCTTGAATTATCCGGGAACGCGTCCATGTCATCGCTGACGCCATCACCGTCCGAATCCAGGACTACGCTCTGGTTATCACTCACCGAAAAGCCCGATGGTGCAATAAAAACATGGCCATCGCTGAAACTGACCGGCAATGCGTCATTGCTGAAGTTGTAGACCACGTACTGCCTGAGATCACCTCGGTCGAACACCATGGCGGCCGGGTAGTCCGCCGTAATGTCCCCCACGCCCGTGACCAGATGACCCAGTGCACTCATGGTGTGCAACCAGTGAAAGGTATGCGCCTTGGTTTCACCTGCTTCCGGTGTGTATTGCGCTACCGTTTCATAATCAGCAATAGCGGAATCAGGATCGACCAGGGCCCACAGGTTCCACCAGAGATCGCTCCACTCATCAGGGCCAAGCCCGGAGGGCATGCCATTGGCCGATTCACCCAGTCCGAGTGCGACGTATTCTTCCATGTAATCAGAGTGCAATCCGACGTGCATAGTCAGCGCGTTGGATGGGAGCCCCTGAATGCCAAGAATATGTGCTAACAGCGGGCTGAACCAGGTCGAAAAGACTGCCCCATCGCCCCATATAATGGAAGTTGTTAGTTTATTGTACCCGAATGGGAAGTTATCAACGTCGGTGCCGGGTGCGTTGTAACCGTCGATATTATTCCAGTACTGCCAATAGCTAGTTGAAGTCGATGCATGCAGATACATACCGCGTTCAACCAATGCATCATTGCCTGTGGCCAAACCATATAGGATGATGGCGCCATAGGCGTTGGCCGCTTCCGAGGTCGATTCATTGTTATTACCGCGGACAAAATTCACAGCACCGGACGCCCACGAAAAACCGTTAGCAGGGTCGAAATTCCTCAAAGGCGGGAACATGGGATCGTCAGGCGCAGCAGCGTAATCCCGGATCAGCAGTTCGATCATCGGTCCATAGTTGTCGGCACTGCACCAGGCAGGATCAATGCGGCAGATCTCAGCAGCGGCGCGGACAAAATACCCGTAATGGAAGTGGTGGTCGTTGAGCAATTGATGGGATGCAAAAGCCTCCTCTATGCCCAGCAACGTGCTCCATTGCGCGTCGTAGACGAAATAGCGCAGGACATCCAGTTCACCATCGGTTTCAGCAGTGAACCAGTCTTCAAGCTGTAGTTTTAACCAGGCTACCAGCTGATCGGCTTCTTCCACATAACCTGCTGAGCGTGCCAGCGCGGCCAGCTCGGCGACTTTTCCGTAATTCTTACCGCTCCAGTAGGTATCGGTCCTGTCATTCCAGCTTTCTGGCCCGGGATCTGTGAACTCGCGAATCAGTTCGCCCAACCGAGTAAGGTCGAGCGAATCGGTAAGCACCGGCAGAGACGGTAACACGCCGACATAGGGAAGCTTGTAACTGAAGCCACTACCTGAAGCGAACTTAATCAGGCCTCGAGCACTGCGCGTAGACGCAACCGTTTCAGGGACTTCACCGAATTTCCAGTGCAGGGGATGCAACCCCATCATTGTGGACACTGCTGCACCGGCCTCATCAAGATAATGATGGCTGACCGTCACTTCGTTGCTGCTGCGGTCAACCGAGTATTCAATATCCACCCTGGCAATAGAACTCGAAGCCGTCGCTGAGAATGCATCAATCACCGAGGTAGGCACATCCCCGCCTGACTCATTGGGCAACCAGGTTACGGTCACTCGACCACTATCATCGTTAACGGTAATCTCACTTCCGGAAACGTCGGCAAACGAAGTATCGCCGTTACCGGTTACTAGGAAATCGTTACGATTCCCTGCCACTGACGTCCATACGCCAAGTCGATCTGCTTCATCCAGGAAGATGCCCTTCTCGCCACCATCCTCTCTCAGTGTACGCAGCACGAGATTGCCCTGGAACACGCTGAAAAAGACGTGTGGTGAACCATGGCTAAAGACGGCTTCCATGACTGGATCGGCGCCCGAGCGCCATTGAACGGTCACCGAGCCGGCACTCGAATCCTTCATAAAAGCATTAAGATCGGAATGCATTGAGTTGCCCACAGCAATTCCATCAAACACTTCTGAAAAAGGGTCAGGAGGGCTGTACAGAAAACCGTCGCTCGAAATCGACAGGCCACCCGGGATCCCCATCAAACGCACGCCTCGCTCGGTGACTCTGGCAATAATCGGATCTGGCGTGATGTAGGCTGCATCCGAGGCATTACCCACTCGCATCTCTCCCAGAAAAGCAACTGAGCCCCACCACCGATGCGTCGCCGTGGGCTTTTCTGATGCGGGTGCAACCAGCTGAGGGACCCTGGCAGTGGGTTGCCCTACTGGCGTCTGGGTCGCAGTATCACAACCGGCAACACCAGGCAGCACGACGCCTGCATTGTATATCCAGTTTCCGAAATCATAGACGCAACGATAACTATCTGGATTAATACCATCGGCAGCACTACCGGCACCCAAAGCTATCAGCTCATAATCGAAATCGGTACCTGAACCCGGTCCAGGTGGATTCTCGCCGTCGGCCAGGCCGGTAAACCTGACTTCATCAATACGGTAGCGTAGCCCTGCCCCGGTCTGGAAAGCGGGAAAGAACACCATGGGGGCTGTGATACCAGCCAGTGACAACTCGCCGCTGGCGGTCAATGTAGCAACCGGTATTGTCACTGTCTGCCAACCCGCTTGGATCAGCAAGCCGTCCACGGGTAGCTCACCTGATATCGCCGAGCCGCTTTCTACCTTGATGTAAAACTGGCTGACGACGCCTAGATCCATTAATTTTATATCAAAAACCAGATCCCCTTCAGCGTAACCACTCAGATCGATAGGGTTAACAGGGCCTATCACCAGACCAGCATGGCCCGCATCTGATAAGTAGCTCACCTCGAGAACATCGCCACGCGACTCGTCTTCAACGATGCCCCAGTCAACACTCTGACAACTTTCAGTCCCGGCTATTTCATCGGTGCAATCCCCGTAACCGCTCTGTTCATCGAAAAACGATAGGGCCGCATCACCACCCCAGATGTCGTCAACATGACCTGCCGTCAGGATGTAAGTATCGCCTGATGCTAAAACTCGAGGATGATGACAGAAGGTAAGTACCATAAGGGCCAGCAGGAGCGTTGCGCGCAATGGCATAAAAGTCATTTTAGATGAGTCCCATGATTGAGATGCGATTGCCCGCATCCAGTGCCATTGAATAATATCAAGTAGATGACAACGTTGTCAGCATAACACTAAATATGATTTATGACATCGTTGAATCAACTACAGGTTAATAGTTGCCCCATTAAGGCCGCTGGACCCAGGCAAACACATGGGTAACAATTACCGTTTATCAGGAAGAGAAGCGCGTAGAATCACCCGGTTAAGGCGCTAAAGGAGAAGTACATGACCCTAAAGCAATCAGTCCATCTGGTAGGAAGCGTACCATTGAATACAGCGGCTGATGTATTCAGAACATCGACCCGAATACTCGGTAAGCGCCTAAAGCGTGTTCCCGATGGCGAAACGGGCGAACGCAAAAACTGGATCGGCTGGCAACTGCCAAAGATCGCCGCTTGCGCTGGCCTCCAGCTCTATGACCAACCTGACAAAGGCTACGGCAGGATCGAACTGGTACGTATTGCCCCTGGCTGCCAGGGCAGTGTGCAAATACGGGATCTGGGCTACTTTGACGCAGCAATGACTTCTTATGCTGTGTTCGCCCAGGCGAAAGCAGAAGGCAGCATTGATTCGGCCTGTCGCTTCCAGGTGTGCCTGCCGACGCCGCTGGCGCCCATACAGTTGTATGTACAAAAAGCAGACCAGGTTGTGCTTGAGCCTGTTTATGAAGCCGCACTGTTAACCGAACTGGCTGGGATCATTACCGAGATACCGGCCGATGAGCTTGCCATACAATGGGACACGGCTGTTGAATTTGGCGTATTGGAAGGTGTATTCCCAAGCTATCTGGAGAATCCATTCGAAGACATTATCGCCCGGCTTATCAGGCTGGGAGAGTACGTGCCGGTGGGCGCAGAGCTTGGTTATCACCTATGTTATGGAGATTCGGGACACAAACATTTTATCGAACCTGACGACATGAGTATGCTTGTTGCGGTCGCCAATCGTCTGACAAGTGATTTATCGCGCAATATTAATTGGCTACACATGCCAGTCCCGCAAGAGCGCCATGATGCAGCCTACTACCGACCACTTAAAGATCTACGGCTGGCCGCAGACACAGAAATTTACCTGGGCCTTATCCATGCCACCGATGGCGCCAGCGGTGCAGCCAAGCGTATCGATGTTGCGCAGGAATTCCTTGCTGAATTTGGCATTGCTACAGAATGTGGCCTGGGGCGTCGCGACCCGGAATCTATCCCGGACCTGCTCGCCTTGCATGCACAAGTAGCCGATAGCCTAGATTAAATCCAACACTCAGATCGCTCACCCGGCTAATGGGGTTACCAGACTATCTGGATTGGGAGCAGACCGGGTAAGAAGCAAACCCAACTTAAAACGGCCCTACCCCCTTTCCTGGCGAACAAACCACTATCCAGCAACTCAACCCGTCGCCAAGGCTTTTGTGGCCCTAAGCTAGCAGGGCACGAGGCCTAACCCACAAAAAACGGTATCGCCACTATGGCGGCAGAGGCTAACAGCGTGAGTTCAAGTGATGCAGATGTATATATTACGAGGCGTCTTTTGGACACATTTTTCTCCTTATAAGGAACGATTTATGAACCCTTGTGAGGTTCGGAAGAATCCTTGTGGGACTCACGTCCTTATATGGAGACGAGGCGGTCGTTTTCAAGCCGGTGACAGCAGAAAAATTGAATTATTTGGCTATGTTACTCGGCAAAATTCCTTGCAGAGTAATCCATGGCAAACGTCTAAGGCGGATTACTGGCAGTGCCCCATATTTCACTACGGTTATAGTGTGTATGGTCTGTAATCAGGGCTTCTGCAACAAAACCTCTACATTCTGATCCCATCTTTGGCACTGCCATATGTACGATGCCTGAATTAAACTATTTCTAAATTTAATGGCTAAAAATGAATTAGTTAAATATCTTTTTTAATAACTAGTTCTATTAGCAGATGGTAAAAATCCTACTCTGACGGCATTCGAGCCTGAATATAATCAGCAATGTCCTCAGCACTCTGCCGCATTGCATCTGCGGAGACTGCCCCCTCGATCAGTGCTTCGCCTTCGAAGCCGAATAAATACCGCATCAACACCAAGCCGTCGGTGAGTGGCTCGGCTGCCCCATTACCATCGATATCAAGTTCGACAAGATCTGCAGCTAAATACTGCTCGATATCAGCGGCCTGACTGCGCTGCGCATCAAGGGAGATGGCGGCTTCAATCAAGGCAGGGCCTGAGAAACCAAACAGGTGGCGGATAGCCAGTAAAGCATCACTCAAAGGCTCCACGCGGCCATCCTCATCAATATCCAGATTAAAGCAGCCTTCAAGGCATGAAAATGGGCTTAAAGGATTGGTGCCATCAACTACTTCCTGCTCAT
The DNA here is from genome assembly GCA_012960535.1 of Gammaproteobacteria bacterium. Classification (GTDB taxonomy): domain Bacteria; phylum Pseudomonadota; class Gammaproteobacteria; order Pseudomonadales; family Azotimanducaceae; genus UBA9926. The sequence goes on along the minus strand of DUBB01000012.1, from coordinate 27,937 downwards.
CAGAAAACCCATCATTATCATCATCTGCATCACAGGCATCACCCTCTGAGTCGCCATCGGTGTTGAGCTGATCCGGATTGGCAACAATGGGACAATTATCCAGGTTATCGCCAGTCTGGTCCCCGTCTGAATCAGTTGCTTCCGTTGGATCATCCGGGAAAGCATCGTCATCGTCAGGTATGCCATCACCATCCGTGTCTATACCACCACCATCATCGCTGCCTGCTTGGAAGCGAACCGCCAGTTCGTTCCGGAGATAATCCTCGTTATATGCCACCATGACACCCGCGGCTGGCACAGTGCTGACCTCGTTGTAGCCCGGGCCCGCTTCATCTTCCGCAAAGGAAGCAGCAATACCAATGGTCGCGCTGTCGGTAATCATACCACTCTGAAAATCCAGGTACTGCAGTGTAATCTCACCATTAGGCTTGAGTATTACCTCTGCATTAACCAGCCCGATACTGTCCCATTGACCAAAATCAACGAACTGTATCACCAGTTTTTCATCATCAACGATCTCGTAGAAAACCCGGGATTCAGAAAGCGCTAAAAGGTCATCCCACATCCAAGCAATCAGGTCGTTAACGCCGTGGGAATTCGGCGTTGCATGATTGTAGTAAGGATACACCTGGTCATCGAAACTAATAGCCCCATTGGTCTGTACGAAAAACTGCGTCTTGGTATCACCAAAGAAATTAAAGTTGAAACCGATATCAAATGGACCGGCATGATTATCATCATACAAGCCAACAACCTCAGTCCCTGTGAGGGATACATCGATCCAGTTGAATTCAGGGCCATCAGCAGTATTACTGTCCGTCCACTGGTAAAAATCACAGGCATCACCAATGCCGTTGACATTTGAATCCTGTTGATCTGAATTCAACGTATAGGGGCAGTTATCCACTGCATCATCAAAACCATCTCGATCCGTGTCCATACGAAACAGAATCGCCAACGCATCATGCAGATAGGGTTCATCGTAGGCCACCTGCATGGCAATGCTGCCAATTACGTTTTCAACACCGACGGTGGCGCTGTCGGTCGCGATACCATCCCGGAATTCGAGATATTGAAACAGAATCTTACCGTCTGCTTTGATTATCACCTGTGCATCCAGTCTCCCGATTTCATCTCCATAACGGCCAAAATTGTTGAACTGGATCACCAGTTCGCCGTCTTCTAACACCTGGTAATAAACATGCGAATCTTCAAGCGCCTGCAGGTCATCCCACATCCAGGCAATCAATGGCATCGGAGGACGATCAGCATAGACTGGCATGGGAAAGTTCTCAGGCGGTACAGAGTCAGTATAGGGATCAACGAAGCTGATAACGCCATTGGAGTGAATGAACACCTGCCGATAGGGATCGCCATACATCATGAAGTCAAAGCCAATATCATAGGGGCCGACGGCATTGTCATCTTCCAGACCGATGATTTCAGTTCCGGTTTCGGATATATCCCGCCACGCAAAGGTAGGGCCACCTTCGGTGTCACTATCTGACCAGCGATGTCCGATGCCAGGATCGTCGTCATCGCAGACATTGCCGATGCCGTCATCGTCCGCATCTTCCTGGCCTGGATTGGGAATAGCTGGGCAATTGTCAACGTCATCGGCTACTTCATCGTTATCATCGTCAGTATCGGCATTATCGCCAGTGCCATCTCCGTCATTATCAGCCACCTCGGAGGCATCCAGCGGAAAGGCATCCTGGTCATCCACAGCGCCATCATTATCATCGTCAGCGTCACAGGCATTTCCCTGAGCATCGTTATCTGAATTGAGCTGGTCCGAATTGCTCACTACCGGACAATTATCGCTGGCATCGGGCACACCATCGTTATCATCATCGGTATCTGCGTTATCACCGATACCGTCATTGTCAATGTCTGCCCATTCCGTTGGGTCATCAGGAAAAACATCCGCGCTATCACTGACACCATCGCCATCGCCATCACTTTCAATGGCGATATCCGCGGTTGAAACAGCAAAGAAAATATTCGCTGATGCCTGCACTTTTATTCGTGCGGTGGCGTTATTGACATCAGGGATAGTCACTTCTTGAGACCCGTCGTTATTAACTTCACTGGCTAGCACATCAGTAAAGGTCTGGCCACCATCAAAGGAGATGAGAATATCAACCTGCCCTGCACTCACCGGTGCCTGGTCCGTATTAGCCACATCCCAGGTAATCGTCTGCGCAGTATTACGAACATACCCGGAAGGTTCGTTGGTCAATATGAAAGGCCCGGCTTGCCCTGTCACCGAGAAACTGACCAGGTCATCGGCTACGCCTCCACCTGCTGCCTGGTTATCGCGAACCGTCAGTTTAAAGCTGAGTTCGCGACCATAAGTAGGCAACAGCTCACCTATGGTTGATTGATCCGATGCCAGGTCCTGTACTCTGGGGAATACACGAGTTGGGTCACTGGTTGCCGGCCAGGACCTGAAGATAGGCTGATTACCCGAAGGGCTAGTGAGATCAGCATCGCTGTCATCGGTTGCAGGCCCCAGGTCAAACTGCTCCCAGCTGTACGTCAAGGCATCCTCATCGGCATCGGTCGCCGAACCGGTAAGAGCAAATGGTGTCGATACGGGGATGGAAAACCCACCCTCTGGCATGCTGATGACCGGGGGACTGTTACCGGTTTCCGTTACCGCCGCACAGCTGTTGCCATTGCCATTGACGGAAAATTCATAGATATCATTATAGCTTTTATTATGGAAATAACTGTCCGCCGTATTCTGCACATTAGGAGCACAGATCCCAGCATAGGACATGATAGTCGTGCCACTGCCGGGCTCATGGGCAGCCGAGGATGCCCTGTTACCGCCACAGTAATTGTTAAAAGTATGATCAGCACCGAACTGATGACCCATTTCATGGGAGACGTACTCGACATCAAACGGGTCGCCTACAGGACTTCCGCTACCTGTGACACCTTCAGCTTTTGCAGAACTACAGGGTGCATCTAATTGTGCAATGCCGCCACCACCGGTGCTGAAAACGTGGCCAATATCGTAATTATCGACTCCGATTATCTCATCAATATTGGCCTGGTTTTCAGCCAACATATCGAAACCGGATTCATTGCTGTAAGGGTCAGTATCAGCATCGGTATAAATCAGCTCGTCGGTGTTATCAACCAGTACCATGCGAATAGCCACTTCCCGCTCATAAATACCATTGACACGCACCATGGTGGTGTTCATGGCAGCCAGGGCACCCTCTACGGTCCCGCCATGGAAACTAGTATATTCACCGGTGACTGCCAGTGCTAATCGATAGGTGCGCAGTTCAGTGCCTGAGCTTATCTTCTGGCGGGGCTGACCATCATCCTGGCGGTTTTTCTGTGCTGAGCCTTTACGCTGGATGACGTCATTCCACTTTGGGTCGGCAGGCTCCTCCCTGGGCAGCGGTGGTAATTCGCTGAAAACCTCCTGGTTGGTCTGGTAAAAGGCTTGTTCCGAGTAACTGATATAAGCTGCCGACGAGTTTGCGTCGGCGCCTGTGAAAGGATCAATGTAATAGTTACCCCTGGGGCTGATGACAGCACCGTGAAACCCTTTTGGTGAAATATCAAAGCGCAGGGTGGCACCAGGTTCATCAATGCCCTGGCCCATAAAAGACCGGATGTCTGGATATTTTCTGGACAGGGCTTCCGACATGATTGGCGCTTCAACAATTCTGAATTGCTGGCTGCTGCCATCGGGTAACGGAATGACGATTACAGCATTGGAATATCGTAACGATATATCGTTCTCATGAGGAACAGTATCCAGGCGGCTTTTGAACCCATTGAGATCTAAAGTAAGACTGCGGTATTTACCTGGCAACATGCGGCCATCCTGTACCGCAATGGTATCGAAACCCTCGCTCCACACAGACTCTGCAAACAAGGCCTGCGAGTAAATGGTTGCGAGCGCCAGCAAGCCCAACATAGCGCGCCTGCACTGGTCCACGACGGCGACTGCAGGTACATTGACATACATCTTGTGCGCCGGTCTTATTGAATGATCCAAGGTTCTCTCCTCCAGATTGAGCACCCGCTCCGCTAAGCTCGCGTCACCTCAGTATAGGAAGAAAAATGTCTGGTTTCATGTGCTTTTTATGTGCCGAGGCAATCTTCATCCAAACTTTATATAGCACGACCCACCTGCCTTGACTCAATTATCCGATGACCGGTCTTATCATCATATGATTTCAATACGCCAACCTCTGCTATCAGTCCTGGCCGAGGGTGTTATAGGCATGTGAAACGAATTACAAAGATATCCCTTAGCGACTGTCTTACTGTCTGATTGACCAGTTATCTGGTTACAATAGAACAAATTTTATGGTCAAGCTGCCTATGAAAATCCTGCTACTGTGTCTGCTGCTGCAGGCCATGCCCATAAGCCTTGCTGATGTCATTGTTCAGGATACCGAAACTGCAAGACTACAGGCTATATTCAAGGCATCCTGGGATGCGGAGATGCAGGAAAACCCGGTTTGGGCCTCTTCCCTAGGCGATCGCCGGTTTAACCAGCTGTGGCCGGACTTGTCTGAAGCCGGGCGACAGGCAAGGCTAGGTCGATACCAGCAGACCCTCGCTGGCCTGGCGGAGATTGACCCTATCGAACTCAACGACCAGAGCCGAGTCAATTTAGAGTTGTTCAGCAGACAGCTGCAAACCCGCATTGAGGCTTTTAAATACAGAACCGATCTAATGCCGGTCAGCCAGCGTGGTGGTATTCAGACATTGGACGAAACCCCTGCACGGCTCCGCTTACAGACTGTTCAGGACTACGAGGACTGGCTCGCCAGGCTGGCAAAAATCGATCAGCTGATGGATCAGACTATCAGGCAGATGCAGCAGGGACTGGCAACCGGCGTTGTACCTGCCCGGATCACCATGCAGCGGGTACCCAGGCAGATTCTCAAGCAGATCGTAGAAACACCTGCCGAAAGCCTGTTCTACGAACCTTTCAAGCGCCTGCCCGAGAACATCAGTAAAGCTGACCAGCAACGATTGCGGGAGGCTGCAACCCAAATCATTGCTACCCGCGTGCTACCCGCCTACAAGCGCTTCTACCAGTACTTCACGCAGCGTTACCTGCCTAACTGCTCAGAGAATATAGCGGCTTCCAGCCTCCCAGACGGAAGCGCTTTTTACGAATTCAGGGTCAGGCGCTACACCACAACCGATCTCACGCCCGACGAAGTACACCAACTTGGCCTCAAAGAAGTCGCCAGAATCCGTGGCCAAATGCTGACCGTCAAAGCACAGATCGGCTTTGCTGGCTCGCTCGCGGAATTCTTTACTTTCCTCAGGGACAGCCCACAGTTCTATTTTGATAATGCAGATGAGCTCATGAATGCCTATCGGGCCACAGCAAAACGTATAGACCCCCTTTTGACCAGACTGTTTACCAGGCTCCCGAGGATGCCTTATGGCGTCAGGGCAATTCCTGATGCCGTTGCAGCCGATACCACCACAGCCTATTACATGGCGCCCGCAGCGGACGGCAACCGGCCCGGTTATTTTTACGTCAATCTTTACCAGCCACTGTCGCGGCCAACCTTCGAAATCGAAGTGCTGACCGCACACGAAGCAGTGCCTGGGCATCATCTACAAATTGCGCTCCAGCAGGAATTGGCTGATCTGCCTAATTTTCGGCGATTTTCAGGTTATACCGTATTCACCGAAGGCTGGGGACTCTACAGCGAGCAACTGGGTTACGATATCGGTCTTTATGAGGATCCTTACTCCAGGTTCGGTCAGCTGAGTTACGATATGTGGCGTGCTGTGCGACTGGTTGTCGATACTGGAATGCACTATAAAAACTGGTCAAGAAGCCGTGCGATTGCCTATTTCAAAGATAATGCACCACGCAAGGAACTGGATATCGTTAATGAAATAGATCGTTATATCTCCTGGCCGGGCCAGGCCCTGGCTTATAAGCTGGGTCAACTGAAAATAAGGGAGCTCAGGACACGAGCAGAATCCACCCTGGGCAAGCAATTCGATTTAAGGCTTTTCCATGACAAGGTCCTCGAAAATGGCGCTATTCCCCTGAATATTCTGGAGCAGCAGATCGACTTGTGGATCAAAGAACAACAGTAGTCGATCCCCAGCTGCCCGCCTTTAGGATCATAACAAAACACTTTGAGCTATCAGCGAAGCCGCTGACCAACTCCCTTGCACCTACCCTTAAGACGTCGAATCAGGCTTGATAACGGGCATCTGGTGAAGAAGACAGGTCGTTGCTAAACGGGAGATTACGCCTGCATAAAGCGCTGAATTATGCTTAACTATCGCCGCTATCGACTACCCAATTGCTTTTCTCCAGGAAAATGTCATGCCCATTCGTTTCGAATACCACATCAGCCTGTTCAGGATAAAGATCAACATTCTGGTCGCCCTGTGCGTGCTGATTTCGGTCGCCAGCCTGGCCCGGCTGGGTATATGGCAGCTGAACCGTGCTGCGGAAAAACTTGCCAAGCAACAGGTCGTCCAGCTCGAATACCAGGAAAAAGCCCTACGACTGGAAGATATCCCGGCAGCGGAACTGCAACCAGGAAATAATGACCTGCAAAACCGTCATGTGTCATTAAGCGGCACTTATGAAAATGAACACAGCCTATTGCTACTGGCCCAGTTCTACGATGGTCAACTCGGTTACAGTGTGGTGACACCGCTGCGCCTGAAATCGAGCCAGCAGCTGGTGCTGGTCAACCGGGGTTGGATTACAGCTGTCCTGAGATCCGGTAGCCGGCCAAATCTGCAGCCTTACCTTGAACCAGTGACTATCACCGGCCAGATACACCTGCTCGAGCCAAGGCCCCAGGCCTATGCCGAGCAGCTGGATAGTTCAAGCTGGCCGCTGCGTATGCGCTACCTGGATTTTACGACGATTAATGAGAAACTGGGCGAACCTGTGCTTCCCTTCGAGGTCAGGCTCGCCGAAGCCCAGTCAGGCGGTCTTATCCGGCATTGGCCTGCCGTGCATATCAACATTAACCAGAACCTGTCCTATGCCATGCAATGGTTTGCCCTGGCCCTCCTGGTCGCACTGGTAAGCCTCCTGGCGAGCAGTAACCTCTGGTCGCTGATACGGGGCCCGCGATAAGCTGCCTGGTTTGAAGCAGACCGACGCTAACCCTAATGAATTATCATCGCCTGGCCAGCTGTCGGATCAGGTTTTTACCATACCGCCATCAACCATAAGCGACTGACCGGTAATATTGACGGCGTTTTCAGATGCCAGAAACAAGACTGCATTACCAATGTCTTCAACGGTCTGCGGGCGCTGCAAAGGCGTTCGGTCGAATATGTGTGGGTAGTCTCCCCTGGCAATACCCTCAAACCAGTCATCCGCGTTCTGTCCCTTAAACTCTTCAATCTCACTGACTGCCTTAGCGGCATTACTTTTCCAGGCATCTGTATAGACTATCCCCGGGCAGACAGCATTGGCGTTAATATTATACGGCCCTAACAGTTCGGCCAGGGTCTGAGTGTAGTTGATCAGCGCGGCTTTCATGGCACCATAAGATGGATGGACAAAATGATTGAGCATCTTGCCTGACAATGACGTCCGCCCGGCAATAGAAGATATGATGATGATCTTGCCGCATCGCCGCTGCCGCATATGCGGCAGTACCGCTTCGGTCATCTGTACAACGGGTAGCAGGTTCTGGGCATACAGCGCATTCCATACCCCTGCTACCGGCCCGAGTTCGTGCTGATCCGACTCAATTGCCTGCTTCGGTGCTGCCCCTACATTATTAACCAGGATATCGATTTGGCCGTACTGACTGAGCGCATGATCGCGTAGCTCAAGCATTTTGCCTGGGTCAGTGATATCACCGACCACAGAGCTGCTCTTACCACCTGACTGATTTATCTGGGCCACAGTCTCCGCAGTGGTATCAGCAGCATAGGAATTGACCACCACCTGCGCGCCCGCCCTGGCCAGACTTAACGCGATACCACGGCCGATGCCTCGGCCTGCCGCTGTTACGATTGCCACCTTGCCCTGTAACTGCATTTTCTCTCCTTATTAAAGAAATGTTTTATTAAAGAAACAATTGAGAATAGAAAAAATATAGCGGATAAGAAACCGATAATGAATAGAAAAATAACACCGAGTAAAAATAAACTCTGCATAAAAACAGCACCGATTTAATATCTGTCCGTACAACTGAATCAATATTGACAGGTCGCTGCAATCAAAACTCCTGTTTATAACGATGCTCTGCAATCTTACCAGTGGCAGAGCAGCGGCCAATATAATTATCAGCCTGCTGTGAGCCTGGCCATGCAGTTAAGCCAAAGACAGGAAGAGTCTTTCGAAGAACCAGAATGCAGCCAGCACGCCAATAGGCCAGGCAAGCACCCTTGGCACAGCAACCCGCCTAGTCGATCCCAGACCACCGCTGAAGCTTCGGTACAACGCTAACGCCAGCATGAGGGCGATGATATAGCCGAGTTGACCTAACTCCACGCCGATATTGAACGCCAGCAGTGCTGTCACTATTTCGTTTTCCGGCAGGCCCATGCCAACAATTGCACCGGCAAAACCCAGACCGTGCAGAAGACCGAAACAGGCTGCCATCAGCAGTGGCGAACGCCAACTCCAGGTATCTTTCTGGTCTCGCAGCAGTTCAGCCGCGACAAACACAATGCTCAATGCAATAACAGCCTCGACCGCTAATATCGGAACCCTTATCAGGCCCAGGGTAGCCAGTATCAGGGTCAGAGAATGGCCAACCGTAAACCCGGTAATCATCAGTAACAGTCTTTTCACTAAGCCTGCCATCAGGACCAGGCAGGTCACAAAAAGCAGATGATCAAATCCACCCCATATATGCAACGTGCCCAGCGATAGATATTCATAGGCAACCTGCGCTTTGCTGGTATTACTTGCCAAAACGATTCGACGAGATGCCGGCAAGGCATGAAACACAGCAACCGCCCCGTCCTGGCTGGTAACTCTGACAATGGTAGACAGCGATGGATTGCTCTGTGGGTAGTCAAGGACCACCGCCGTTGGTAAGGCATCGGTTGCGCACGCGTAATGCTTCAGGCCCTGATAGGCGACTCTGATCTGGTACAAGCCCTCAGAATCACGGGAGGGTGAATACTGCAACCTGCAATCACCTGCCAGGTCTATGTCAGGTACAGCAGCAGCCTCAACACTATCAGGTACCCGCCAAGTTACACTGTAATTCACAGCAGTGTCCTGAATGACCTCAATATAGACCGGCCGGCTATCGTGTGACCATGCCTGCGCAGCACAGACACTGGCGATTACCAGTGACACTCGACCTAATACTCGCAATGACAATGAGAACTGCCGCAATGTTCGCGGCATCAGAACCATCTGAACACGGCTACCAGACCTACCATACACGGCCCGCAGTTCAGCCATTGGCACTGGAAAATATCAGCAAAGGCAACATCAATTGGCTAGCAACTGCGGATCAATTCTGACCTGGAAATCAGCTATAACCTGGTCGATGTAGTGCTGCTGATTGGTGCGTTTGATCTGATTACGCAGGTCAACCAGGACACGCCCGGCGACTTCCTCAAAGTCGGGCGTCCGGGCCGGCTTATTCTCCGCCACGACAACCAGATGACTGCCGTGTTCAGACTTGATAACCCCTTGCCAGCGAACCGGCTGAACTGGCAGGGCAAACACCTCGGTTGCCATTGCTGCACCAAAATGATCAGCTACCTGCGGCTGCGATTTTTCAACATAGTTAATGTGGTAGGGAAACCGATCACCGAACTGTGCAGCATGTTCTAAACCCAGCTTCTGGTCGTTCAAGGCCTCGAGCAAGTCGGCCGCTTTGGCTGCAGCAACCGCTACCCCATGTTTACTGGCACTGTAGAATACGTGAGCAAAAGAAATAGTAGCAGGTTGTGTATACTGGGCTAAATGCGCCAGATAGTGATCCATTATAGCGTCATCTCGCAACGCTGATTGATCAAAAACCAGACCTTCGGCAATAAAATCCATTTTCTGTACCAAACGCCTGCGAATCACATAATCACCCTGTTCAAATCCAAAATCCAGGGCTCTTCTGTACAGTGCTTCTTCTCTTACGAACTGTTCAATGATCTGCTGCCTGGCAGGCCCGGGAAAATTGAAAAAGCGCTGTCTTGCCGCCTGCGGGTCAAATGACTTTGACCGGTACTGCATGAACTCAAGTAAGGCCACCTCATCTACGTTGATGGTGTTTTTATCGGTAACGCCCGCCTCATCTGAAACCCAGTAATACGCAGCGAAAATAACACCCCCTAGAAACAGGAAATACATGACCGGTTCACGAAACAAACTCTGTTTCACTAGGGGGTATACCAGACCGGTGACGTATAAGCTCGATCCTGAATAACCCTGGGAATTTCTGCATCGAGCTCCAGGTTAAAAAAGGCGGCATCGTAGGTGGTCCAGCGTGGCGTGGGAATTTCCAGCACTCTGGCATAATAAAATGCCCTTTCCTTGGCATCAAAGTCCGGGTCCAGCCAAACCACGGCTAAATCAGTGGCACCTATGGAATTAAGATAGGTAGCAGATTCAACTTCGACGGTATTACCAACGGTCGGCAGCTTTCCTGTTGCAGGGTCCACCTTACGATCACCTGACCAGGCTACGTTATAAACTTTCTCGCTGAGAACCCCGTCCTGGCCCAGCCAGCCTTTGACAATCTGTATACGATCCAGATTAGCCCCATCTGGGTCTTTTGCCGCCACCACCAGAAAAGTAGGCGCCTTGTCAGGCGGGGCCTGCATGAGGTCTCCACCCATGGGAACGCCACCGCTGTAGGCTATATCCAGATAGCTTGGTCGATCGACGTCATTAGGCTGGTAATCCCATCCACCAAAGAACCGTACCTGAATCCGGGATCCTGTGGTAGCGTAGACCTCCCTGCGCTTGAAGGCATCGAAAAGCGCTTCCCGGGTGTTTTCTCTTGCCCAGACTGCTGCATAACCTGAGGCAACAATACGCCAGTTCTCCCACAGTACTCCAGCCATCTGAGTCTTAATTCGTTTCGGGCTGGGTTCTGACCCCGGGAATTTTCCGAAAAAGTTATCTTCCTGGGTTGTTGATATCGTATTGTGTCCATCCGTGCTGCCAATCATGCCGAACTTGAAGGGATTAATGCCCAGTTTCTGTTCCTGCAAAAGCCCTAATTTCAAGGCGCTGCGGGCATACTCGTGCTTGAGCATCCAATCTTCTTTAGCTTGCGTTCTGCCGATATTATCCTTGTCCCAGTTTTCAAAATCAGCAAATGCATCATCGGGCGACAAGGTCGGGTGAGACTCTCCATCGCCTTTCACCTGGGTTACCTCGTAAACAGGTTCCCAGCGGGATCTTAACCTCGCATAGTTCTCATCAATGGCGGTACCGTCCACAGCGTTATCAGGAAACATCATGCCATTTGAAATATTGCCATTATGGGCGATGGCCATAACCTCTCCGCCGGTGACCTGCTCATAGCGTTCCAGCGCCTTCCACAGTTCCCGGGGATCCAGGCTGTCCTGCCCCGAGAAAGGTGGCAGACGAGCCACTTTATCGGCACCATCCCGGTACAGCACGACGCGGTGCAGGTTATTTCCAGCAATCATTGAAGTCCACTCATAACCAATCAGGGCGGTAAACTGGCCCGGCATATTATTTTCATCGGCCGTCTGGGCGACATCCTGCCAGATCAGCTTTCGAGTAATTTCCGGGAATGCCGGATAATCCTGGGGATCGGACATGCTGCCAGTGAAAGCGCCAATCCTTTTGATAGGATCACCCTCGGCCATGAAACTCTTCCATTGATCTCCAGCGGCAGTTGCCACTACCAACGGATCAGCCACATCAAAGCGGTAGTAACCTGCCAGGTATTCAGCGTGGTCAGATACAACCAGAAAATCCAGCGGCCGTCTGAGTTGCGCCTGCATGCCATTGTGGGCGGTGATTTTCTGACCCCTGGCAAAGCGGTAGGCATCGGTAGGCGTGAGGTTTAAGTTACCCAGGGAGTAAGCATCAGCAGAGTTTCGGGTATGCAGATGGGTATCGCCCCAGTAAACGTTTTTCGGATAGTCAGCAGATACGGGGCTTGAATATTCTGAGACCCCCGCAGTGTCTGCCTGGAGACTACCCACTATAAAGCCCAGTGATATCAATACAGAACACAACCCAGCAGGCTTGTTGATCCAACTCATTAGCATGGTTATTTCCTCTTACCGTTATGGGTGCGCAGTGTTTACCGCTACCACCTGGAGAACTAAACTTATGATGTACTAATACTGCCAGTATTGACATGCTCCAGGCAATTCCTGCGAATAATCAATTTAAGGCTACACGCTGCCCACACGTCGCATTAGCAGAGCGATCAGTGCTGTCCAATTGTATGTAAAGTGACCCTGATTCGTGCTGATAGCGCTTAGCAGCCCTTATTTCTGTCACAAATTAAGCAAACATTTTTCCTTGCGTCTCCTGGCGGAGTAAAGCCAGCTCGGTGGCCAGCGCCTGACGTCCTGCTTCTGCCCTGGAATCCTCGGGGTAATAAGCAAGCTCGGACAGATCACCCGCGACCCGGGTCGCGATCATGGTCCTTGGTTTGCTGTAATCATAGGGCCTGGCGCGGTGTAACAAAACTCTGTTATCCCAGAACAAAGTATCACCCTCTTGCCACTCGTGGGTGTAGACTCGAGACGGTTGGCTCACCACAAACTCGACCAGAGAATTCAGTAACGCCCTGCTCTCTTGCCTGTCCAGGCCGGGGATAGCAAAAGCATGTCGACCCAGAAACAGGCTCTTGATTCCCGTCTCCGGATGCACCTTGACTAGCGGGCGCAGATAGGCTTCACCATGATAGATAGTGCCTTGCTTCTGCTCGGGAAAATCAGCAATGTCATTGGCCTGGGAGAACTGCGTAGAGTGGTAAGCACTCAGGGTTGCTACTCGCTGTTGAGTCTCGCTGTCCAGCGCCGCGTAACCTGCCCGCATGTCTGCTAGTTCAGTCTCGCCGCCCTGGTCTGGTACGGTAACCGCAGACAGCATCGCGCATTTGCTACTGAGCGGCCAATAAGTTGAATCGGTATGCCAGGCTTCATTACCGATGTTGGTGCGCATGCGTTGCGTCTTTATGCTGATGACCTCACCATAGCTGCCATCTTCATGCTTGGTTTGATTGGCAATGGGCAGGGCGCCGAACTCAAGTTTACCGAAACGCGAGCCAAACCGGATATTTTCCTGGTCTGTTAGGAACTGGCCGGGGAAGACCAGAAAGCCGAATTGAAGAAATGCCGATCTGATTTCAGAAAACTGCTGATCGGTCAGCGTCTTAAGGTTGATGCCACGGACAACAGCACCAAATTCCTTATGCGCTATCGGGCTGATTTTCAGTTCCATCAGATACGCCTCAAACTCAGGGCTTAACGCAGAGAATACCCTAATATACGCAATAGTTGAAAACTGTGCTGACGCTATTCCACAGTTTGGTTAACATCTTATAGCCCGGTTTTGTGCGCTGCGCGAGTGCCAATGGCCACTTTGCATTGCTTCAACCCAAACTAACAGGTCACCAGAGACTCATTTACGGACAACCGGGGTGATATCAGCAACAGCAAGCAATGATTCAACGCAATCGCGCAGCGACTCGTCAAAGGATCGAAACGTGATTCCGGTTACCGCTCTGATCCGATCGTTACGAAGATCACAGCCAGCCCAGTTAGATCGATACCTTTCTTCTCTGGCTTGCAGGCGATCAGGATGCACCTCTACTGGTTCGGACACTGCAAAAGAAAGCTCCGGCAGAACAATCGCGATCCTGGCGCAGATATCCGCCACATCAACCGCATCGGTGGACCAGGCTATGTAGCGTTCTGCATTAGCGACCTGAATGCTCTCCAGTAAACCAATATGACAGTCCGCATTGTCCCGGACATCAACAGGAAACCAGGGACGATAGACCCAGTTCTGGTCATACTTACCGGTCAGCATGGTTTCGATATTGTGCTGCCATGGGCCGTAATCTTTCTGATGTGCAGATAGAATAGGTCCGACATTGTCGGCCGGGCAGCAGGTAATCGCCTCCCAAAGACCACTCTCTGCAGCTGCCTCAGCAAAAGCATTTTCCGCAATAAGTTTGCCCATGGAGTAACCCTGGCTGCTGGGAGTCCGTTTTGGATTAGATGCATCGGGATACCGCCCTTCATAAAGCACGGGCCGGCGAACCAATTCCTCCAAATCCATTTCAGACATAACCGCGGCGACGCTGGAAGTAACAATGACCCGGGTAACCGATTGGGAAAGGTTGACGGAAGTAATCATATGATTGCAAACCCGTTCCACATACCTGTGATCTTCATAATTACTGACATGAGATATATGGGCAACGCCATGACAGCCACGGAAAATATCATCGAAACAACCGTCGTTGTCCAAATCTGCGGAATGCAGTGTCAATCTGCCTGATGCATAGCCTGGCATTGCTTTAAGAAACCCGACTCTGCTGTCATTTCCCGTATCGCGAACACAGGCCCGAACTCGATAGCCCCGGCTGAGTAGTCTTTTTACTGTCCAGCCACCAATGAAACCAGCTGCCCCTGTGACTGCGACCGTGCCGCCTTTTGGAATCGGTGCCATAAAGCCCTCGCTGAAAGTAATGTATTCAGTAAGATTGATATTAAAAATCAAGCACGATGTCAAATGTGGCAGTGCTGAAAAAAAATCTGCTGACACCGCTATTTACAGAATTAAATTGTAAATAAGTAGTAGGTTACGAGTAAATTATGATCCTGTTTTTAGGTCAATGAATAGCATTTTCGTGTATTAGCGACAACCCAGGCAGGCCTGAATTTTCATAAAACTGCCGTCTGCGGTCGGAGACAAACGAGCAAATCAGCTCAACTGCGACAGCCTGGATAGGCCATCATGATCCAGCGCGGCAGTGACATGACGTTCTGCCATGGTCGCCACCAGTTCCAGGCCGCGCTGATTACTCAGATCCATCGTACCACCCGTCACCATAGAAGTAGCTAGACCACCCTGCAGGTGAGCAAAACAGTAATCGTCCCAGGCTTGAGTGAAGGAATAATCAGTTACACCGCTTTCAACTAACTGCGCATGGTAGGCATTGACCAATTCATTTTCGTGGGCTCGGCGCAAGCTGATTTCCATGGACCCTCCGAGCAAATAGGCTAAATCATAAACACCCGGACCGCGACCAATGCCCTGCCAGTCAATAACCACGACCTGCCCCGTTTCTTCACCAAACAACAGGTTTTCTACTCGATAGTCCTGATGCGCTATTGTCCAGGGGCTGCGCTGCGCCAGTTCAGTATTAATTCTCAGGTAGTTGCCGGCAAACTGCTGGTACAGGTCCATACCGCCGGCAGGTAAATACTGGCCAAACCCGGCTTCAAACACGGGGCAGATTTGCTCAAGCAACTGGTCTACATACTCGATTCTTGGTCCGATCATCGAGGAAATCCATTCCAGTTCAGGCACCCTGGCCTGGTTCCACCAAACCGAGTGGATCCCCGCCAGCACTTTGACCGCAGCGAGCGCCTGTTTAAAGGACATGCCGGCACTTTGGCTAACCAGGGTAAGATGAGTAAGGTCCTCCATAACAATAACGAAGTCAGCCGTACCAGGAATAATCCGCGTGAAGTAGATCTCTGGCAAACCTGCGCTCGCGCTTGGAGCCAGTTCGTTGTAAAAACGAATCTCGGCCTCAAACATGCCCAGGGTCACGCCCTGCTGGCGATTTTCTTCGAAGCAAGAAGGTAGTTTGACTACTACACTTTCTGGGCTTTCTGGGTTTTCAGGCCCTGCTCCTCCAGATCCTGCATACACGATGCTAACCTGATAAATATCACCCATCAGACCCACGCCCTGGCCAATCTGTGTAGGTACAATACTGGCTATATCCGCCTTCAGCACATGGCCGAGCCAGGCGGCTGTTACTTCTGTAATAGAACTTGGTATTTCGTTCATATAAACCTCTTTCTGGTGTTTGCAGTCAGCTTTGCAAGTGACTGAACAAGCAAAAAACCGCAATAGTGGCCTGGTAGCCTCGCCTCGTAATCGCCGGGCAATATGGGCGCGCCTTCAGCATCAGTCTTTCTGCAGCCAGCCGTTCCAATAGGTCACCTCTCGAGCTGGCTGGCGCTTGGCTTTTTTCAGGTTCGCTCCTTTTGTATAAGCCGCCGGCAGCATCACAGTCTGGGTAACACCGCTAGGGATACCCAGCAGTTCACTGATCTCGTCTGACCTGGAGGATAACAAACTGGTCCAGGTAGTTCCTATACCTCTGGCCCTCATGGCCAGCATAAGCGACCATGCAGCCGGCAGGATTGAGCCGTAAAACGCCAGTTGCCCAGGCGCTTCAATACCGGGTTCACCAATGGAGAAAACCATGATCATGCAGGGGATCTCGTGAAGACGTGCCATTAACGCATGATGACTGGATTTTAAGGTAACATTCCTGGACTGACTGATCTGCAACAGCACATCCCGGTAAATATCCGCTATTTTCGACTTCAGCTCCGCGTCGGTAATGACCACGAATCGCCAGTTCTCTCCTGCCAGGCCGGTTGGCGCCTGAACTGCGACATCGATACAGGCCTCGATATCCTGCTTCGAAACCGGTGTTTCAAAATCCAATTTACGACGCACTGACCTTGCAGTACTCAATATATGGTCAATCTCGCTGGTTAACCCGTCATCCATAGAGACCGACCCTTGCAGATTCATTATTCAAAAAGGATTTAATCATAGTTTTGCCTGCGATGTGAAAGAGCCCCTGCTAAACCGGTGCCGGCAACCATTAGGAAACACGTCGATAACCGATGCGTCTCATCGTATCGAAAATTCAGGGCCACAAGCACTCGCTTGCTGCTCATGTTGACGACTCCCAAAGGATCACCCGCTACCTATGATCAAGTGCATCTAACGTCCAACTGAAACGAATTGATAAATCATTTTCACAACCGGGTCTTCAGCCTGATCAGCGCTTGTCACAATTGTGGTGTGCGACCTGTGTTGCACCATTACCGCCTGCGCATCGACGTCAACAGCCACCAGCGCGGCTGCTAATCGTTCGTTCTGCTGTCGTCGCCAGTCGTCATCCCCGTCGGCGTATATCAATCGCATAGATGGCTTATCCCTGCTGATATACCCGCTCACAGATGGTTCCAGCCAGCCAGATGGGTCCTTACCCCAGACAACCTTGGGTCGTACCGGTGCAACCTCCTCCACATAAAGAAACGGGCTGATGGCGGCAACACCAGAAATATCAGGCAGCACCAAGCCATGTGCTGCCAGGTAGCGGGGATCAAGAGCTAACTGCACCGACAAATAAGCCCCTGCAGAATGCCCGCCAAGGAAGATCAGTTGCGGATTACCGCCATAGTCCGCGATGTGGTTTTTAACCCAGCTAACAGCAGCCGCAGCATCCTGCAGGTGGACTGGATGCTGCACTGCCGGTGATAAACGATGATTCGCAGCGACCACAACAATACCCTGCTCAGCCAGCGCCCGGGCAAGCCCGGTCACTAACTGCTTATCGCCCCGCATGAGCGCACCCCCATGCCAGAACAGAAGAACTGGCGCGTCTACTGCATCTGCCGGTCGGTAAACATCCAGCAAAGCCCGTGTCGGATCATCTCCCTGGACAGGTTGATAAGCGATATTGAAGCTCTTGCTGAGTAGCGGGTTTTCCGTAGCCATCGCATTGTGTCCCAGCACTGCTAACAGCAGTGCAATTATTCTAACCATTTACCTGTTAACCTATTCCCGGTTAAACCGGTTCAGTCAATTTAGCCCTTACATGGCAATGCCAGTGATGCCCAGCCCACAACCTCCCCAGGCCGTTTAGTCTACTTAACTCAGGTTACTTCCTACTACCGCATAGCTTGTCCCACCACTGCAGCAGTTAAATCTATTCCGGAACAGGGAAATGCACGCCTGGAACGCCGTCTGACAAGCCCTGGTACCAGTCTGGCCTGGGTTGAACCGGCTGGTAAGTCGTTGGCACCATGGGAGTATCTTTATTCCACTCATGATGGATAGGCGGAATCTGGAAGGTGCCATTACTGGCATTGGTTCCACCATCCACGAGAAGATCAACACCGGTTATATAACTGGCCAGATCCGAGGCCAGAAACATGACTGCATTGGTTACTTCCTGGGCTTCACCGACTCTGCGCATGGGCGTTCGGCTGGCGATCCATTTATCGATACCCATGGCTTCCAGTGCTGGCCGGGTCATTTCAGTGACGATGAATCCGGGGGACACAGCATTCACTCTAACGCCACGGTCCGCCCACTCGCAACCCATCTGCAGCGTCATATTGCGCAAGCCTCCCTTGGCAGCGGTATAACCAATGATGTTATTTTCATTACCGCCGCTGCCCATTATTGAGCAGATGTTGACTATCGCACCAGACCTGTTTTCAAGCATGTGCCGGCCACACTCTCTGGCATAGTAAAAAGCGCCTACCAGATCAACTGACAATATATTATTGAAGGTTTCCGCATCAAACTGCTCGGCTGCAACACCACGCATATCTGCAATGCCGGCATTATTGATCAGAACGTCGATTTTCCCATGTTCCTGTATCCCCGTGGCAACCACACGCTTTACATCTTCTTCCTTAGCCACATCTCCCATAACAACCGAAACCTTGGCGCCCTTCTCCCTGCAGGTCTCAGCGACCGATTCAAGTAAATCGCCACTTCGGGCGGTAACAATAAGATCCGCGCCGGCCTCGGCGAAAGCATAGGCGAATTGTTCTCCCAGCCCATAGCTGGCACCGGTTATCAGTACAGCCTTTCCGTTAAAATTAAACACTATTGACTCCCTTGCATGTTGTCTTACATCTGATATGGATATTGCTGTATGGCAATCTAATAAACCTGCTCATGGCCAGCCTTTGCGGCGCAGCGTTCCAATCACGCTGACTTCTTCCCATAGCCAATAGACTGCGTGGTTAAGAAAGCAGCGCGTCAGAGTTACAGTCGGCGAGACTCACTTGAGCTTGCGATCCCGTTCAGAACCTGCGTCCACCTTCTTAGTCTGGATGGCAACAGCAGCGGCTATTTCATTCGGGATCAGCATGCTGAGACTGTAGTGCGCTATCTTCCATTCACCCTCCTCCCTGACAATAACACCCGTGCCCCGGCATCGTCCAAGTTTCTGGTTAAACAGGATTTCATCGAACCAGAATAGTTGCAGGTTCGCTCTGGTCTCAATATTTCGCTGAACCACATCATACTTCCAGCCTCTTCTCTCCATGAAAGCCGCCCTGGCATATGCCTTGAATTCAGTAACTGACCATCTTTCACCAGCATCTGTTCCCAGAAAATAAGCGTTATCGGCAAATCTACCAAAATAATCATCAAAATTACTTTCAGCTGCTGCCTGATGAAAGCCATCTAGCAATTCATCAACCGCAGTCGGAACCTGGCTGGCATTCACAGCCAGACTACCAAGAAGCATCAGCAGGATAAGTGTTCGCATCATGTTTTCCTTTGTGGTGTGGGTGTGCTGGACCAGTCGCCCATTCTAAACCCAAACCAATGCTGAATCATCAGCGGGCCGATTGGGTCTTACCTGATCTGGCGTGACCCCGACCTGGGCTATTGCAACACAACAGCAGTCACCTGATACTGAAGCCCTCAGTCACCCTAGAGCAAAAGATATCCCGCGATGAGCTACCAACAACTTGAGAAAACATTTTATCGTCTGGCCCAACTAGACCATGCCAGCGCCATGCTCGGCTGGGACCAGCAGGTCATGATGCCGCCCAAAGGCAACGACGCCCGAGGACGAGCTATGGCTGAGCTATCTGTCATAGCAACCGAAATACTACAGCAGGACTCACTCAGCGATCTTTTTGATGCAGCAGAAGACGATAAGCTGAGCCTTGAAACCTGGCAACAGGGGAACCTCCGCGAGATGACGCGGGCCTGGAAAACGGCTGTGGCAGTTCCAGGAGAGCTGATAGAGGCCGAAGTCATGGCCACAAACGAATGCCAGCACGCCTGGAGAAGTTATCGCAGTAGTAATAACTGGCTTGATTTCCAACCGTTGCTGGAGAAGGTTTTTGACCTCAGTAGAGAAAAAGCCCAGGCACTGAATACGGCGCTTGCAGATGAACAGGGCTACCAGAATGATTATGATGCGCTGCTGGACCTGTTTGACCCGGGCACCCGTCTGGCTAAAGTTGATACATTTTTCAACCAACTGAAAACGGTCCTGCCAGACCTGCAGAACCGCATAATGGCACGACAGCAGCGCTTGTCGGCTCCGCTGCTGCCATCACAGCCAGTACCCAGGTTAACCCAGCTTGCACTTTCCAGAGACATCATGAGCGTACTGGGTTTTGACTTTGAAGCAGGACGGCTCGATGAAACCCTTCACCCGTTCTCCGGTGGTGTCAGTGATGACAGCCGCATCACATCACGCATTGACGAGAACAATGTGCTGGAAAGCATCATGGCGACCATTCATGAAACAGGTCATTCGCGATACGAAACAGGTTTGAATCGAGACTGGCGCTTCAAACCGGTTGGCCATTCCATGGGCATGTCCATTCATGAAAGTCAGAGTTTGTTCTTTGAGATGCAGATGGCTCGCTCCAAGGCCTTTGTCGATGCCATTCAACCCATGGTAAGCAAACATCTCGGTACCGACCCTGCTTTTAACGCCGAAAATCTGCATAGCATCTACACCCAGGTACAACCGAGTCTCATTCGGGTTAATGCAGATGAGGTTACCTACCCCCTTCATGTCATTCTCAGATATGAGATCGAAAGAGATGTTATTCTCGGCAGAACCACGGTAGCCGATATTCCGGAACGCTGGGATGAGGCCATGCTCAAATACCTGGGATTAGATACCCGAGGAAATTACCAGGATGGTCCAATGCAGGATATCCACTGGCCATCCGGTGCTATCGGCTATTTCCCATCCTATACCCTGGGTGCCATGAACGCCGCCCAGTTACATCATGCGGTGGTTCAAGCGATACCCCATGCTGCCGATCTTGTCGGTCGATTGGAACTGGAACCGATCTTTAACTGGCTGGCCGTTAATATCTGGCAGAAAGGCTGCCTTCTGAGCACAGATGAATTGATGCGAGAAGCCACTGGAGAAGCCCTTCAGGCACACTATTTCATTGACCATCTGCGATCACGATACTTATAGAGTGGGTTCGGCATAAAGACCACTTGTAATCGAGGGTTCAATTGCAACAGGCGCTGACTGGAATTGCTAATGATTCCACCAGGCACGATCACTGAAAGCACGCATATCCAGCTCAAAAGTCCAGGCAGACCGGTGTTGCTGGGCGATATGGTAATAGGTATCCGCTATCCTGGCCGGCAGCATCAGACCATCGTGCTCCAGGCCGCGGCTATTTCTAAGTTCCTGAAACCGCTCAGGGCCCAGCATTTTACCCAGCGTATCCGGCGCATCAACAGCGCCATCAATAACAATATGAGCAATGTGAATACCTTTGGCAGAAAATTCAGCGTTGAGAGACTGGCATAACATGCGTCGTCCAGCCATTGCAGAAGCATGCGAATGCTGGCCACTGTTACCACGGACCGCTGCTGTAGCTGAAGTAACAATAATGGTGCCCTTACCGCGCGCCTGCATCAACGGGCAAAGCACGGATGCGAGCCTGAACAGACCGAACGTAGCCAGCCTCCAGCCCATTTCAAAGGCTTTGTAACCAGTGTTCTGTAATGACCTGTCACCAATCTGCGCACCCAGATTATAGATTGCAACTTCAATCGGGCCTGTATTGGCCTCAATTTCCAGGACCCTTTCTTCTATGGCATTTTCTTCAACTGCATTTAGCAGAAAGCCGGAGGCCAACCCCCCGTCTGCCTGAATGCCCGCAACCAGGTTATCCAGGCCCTGCTGATCGCTGCGCCGGACCAGGCAGGCATGATAACCTTCAGCACTGAACCGCCGGGCGACATTGCCACCAATACCGGCACCGGCACCAATGACCAGACAGACCGGTTTCATAACCGACCCCCACGGACCAATCGACCGGGCATCTGCCCTGTCGGCTCACCATCTTCAAAAGTCACCTTGCCATGACTGATTGTAGCTGCGTAACCCCTGGCTCGCTGAATCAGTCTCTTACCATTACTCGGCAGATCAAAAACCATTTCCGGGGCTTCGAGTGCCAGCTCATCATAATCAATCAGGTTCAGATCAGCCTGGTAGCCTTCAGTGATAACCCCCCTATCGTGTAAACCATAAACCGAGGCAGTGCTCTGGGTCATCTGGTTAACAATAAACTCCAAGGGCATGGTATCTCCCCGCGTTCGATCACGGGTCAGGTAGCTCAGCATGTAAGTTGGCACACTGGCATCGCACAGCACGCCACAATGAGCGCCACCATCGGACAGACCAAAAACACTGCGTTCATGATTCAGGAGCGAAAACTGCTGATTCAAGTCTCCTGGATAACCACCAAAGAAGAACAGAATCGGTTGCCGGTCCGCCAGTACATCCATCAGTACGTCAAGATGATGCCGCTGCGAGGTATCGGCCAGCCCTTGTATAGAATCTGCTTGAGTGGGTTCATACGTCATAGCCTCATCCAGCGGATACATCTCGGCAAAGCTGGTGGTGAACCTTCTGGCATCCTTGTTGCGATGATGCCGGGGCGTATCCGCCTTTAGTTTTGCTCGAAAAGAAGGATCCCTTAACAACTTGACCTGCTCTTCAATGGGTAAGCTGCGAATGGCTTTATAGCTGGGATAAATCGCCAGAGGATTGATCGTCCCTTCCAGGCTCATCAGGATAGATGCAGGCCGAGCGCCGATCTGTGGCCGTAAATCAAGCCCCTGCTGTTCGAGTTGCGATGCTCTTTCCCAGATCTTCACTGCACGCGGGGATGCCAGCGTGGTAACGGTTCGCCCCGTATCACGCATAATCTGCTCGATCCATTCTAATTCATCGTCATTTTCCAGGTAATCCGAGATGATCTCTATAGTGCCGTGACCCAGGCCTTTAAAGGCATTACCCAACGCCAGCATTTCCTTGGCAGCTGCACGGGTACCCGGAACCAGATTACCCGCTTTATCAACATGGCCATAAAATCGGCTGGTTGAAAAGCCCAGGCCACCGGCTCTGAGTGCTTCCCGGGTCAAATTCGCCATCTGCTCAATGTCCTGGTCCGTGGCATCGTCGTAACACCTGTCTGCCATGACATAGCGACGCATAGCGACATGAGGAACTTGGCTGCCAATATCCATTACATAAGGGGTATCAATGGCATCGAGGTATTCCGCATAGGATTCCCAGTTCCAGCTCAGGCCCTGGTGCAAGGCTGAACCAGGGATATCCTCAACACTTTCCATCAATTCGACCAGTTTATCTTCATCACCGGGACGAAGCGGGGCAAAACCCACGCCGCAGTTGCCCATGACAATACTGGTGACACCATGCCAGCAGCTTGGCGTAAGCTGTTTGTCCCAGCAGACCTGGCCATCATAGTGGGTATGGATATCGACAAACCCGGGAGTGAGCAAACGCCCCGCGCCCTTGATTTCTCTTTTTGCCTTGCCGACTTGCTTGCCAACTTCGGAAATTAAACCATCGCTAATCCCTACTGCCCCATGGAAACCGGGTTTACCGGTACCATCGACAATATTGACATCAGATATTCTTAAATCCAGCATCGTTAACCTCGTTCACATTCGTTAAACATTGGCCTGACAATAAGGCTTAAACGCCCCGTGTCATTGAGGCTTGATCTCGTCTAAACTGGCCTACTTATCTTGATTTTACTCAGCAACGCAATCCAATCGCGTTCAGCCACTGTAACCCACAGTCTGATCAGAACATACTGCATAGATAAAAAAATTACAGCGCCGATAGACCGGCCGTGCCAGCGATCCCAAGGCAAATTCCGTGGTCTGGTAGAGGCTCATTCCCTTAGGTAACAAAATTGGAGGCAAAGGCCACAATCAGTGACCGCCACTGCCAACTCCACCTTAGGGCTTTAGCCTAATGCCATAGAGGAGACGACGCTTTCATAAAGCGAATCATCATCAGCATTGTCATCACTGTCTGGTCACTTTTTGGGTCAAGCAATGTAGCCTCGTAGTAATAGTATTCGGTTTTCGGTGTTTCGCCGACTGCAAGGACTTTGGCGAAAGTTTCGTAAGAATAATCTACAAAAGCTGGGCCATTCACCTGCTGTAGTTCGATGGCACCAAATAAACCCACACCATAACTACCATCCCTAGGTAGAAGCGCTGCCTCGCCGGGGCGCATGGCTTGCACCTGTAGTGCCGGGGTCATGATTCTGCGACCAAACAGCCCTGCGACAGTATATGCCTCCAGCGGTTCCGTGATGACCGCGAGCCTGGCATCAAGACCTGCCTGCTCTATGCTCGACGCAACCAAGGGGCCTGCTTTTCCGACTTCAACATTGGCAAGAATTCTAAGATCTTGCGGTTCAGGTACCGCTGCAATTCTTTTACGAACTGCAGATGACCTATCGATGTCACCGACACTGGCAGTGCCATCGCAGACTCGGTTACCAGCGGGATCATCCATCCAGATATCAACCTGATTGTGCGCTGCTCCTGGACGATTAACTGCTGCCTGTACGGGCTCCCCGTCAGTGGTAGCGTACCTGAAATACAACGACATACTGCCAGTTGACAGCCAGTCATCACCTAAAGCTTCGATAAGCAAAGGCGAAAACTGCTCCATGTGTAAAGAACCGGCGACGGTACCCCCTCTGAAACCAAGCTTCTGTGCGGTGGCCTGATCATGGATACTACCAGCGCCTGCACTGATGGCACTATTTCTCGGTGTCCTGACCGGACCAATCAGGACATCTTGCTCTTCAGTGAATGAGAACATGGCCGCCATAGAACGCTCCTTGCAGTAAGTTGAAGAGGAATCTTAAGTTAACCCTAACCTTGTCGCGCGTTAATGCCAAGTCAGTCAGATAAACTGTTTCAACCGCAACCTAAGCCATTGACATCAATGGCTTACTTTATGAATATAATGTTCTATCATAGCAAGTAAATGGCTGCAAGAGTCAATCAGGAACCGTCAATTCAGGCCAGGCTCGTGGATAAGCCTTGATCTAATTATGATAGTGCCTGATCCACTAATCAGGAGGTCAGCTCATTGAAAATACAGTTCCCCGTTCTAGCAGCACTTCTGTTGTTCTACGGTCCATTGTCTGATGCCGCCGCACCGAAACCCGAAGGTCTCCTGTTAAGAGGCTTTGAGTCACAAGGCCTGTCCAATCGGCGTGGCTATGAGGCAGTTGAAAATGGGGTGTTAACGACCATCAGACTGGATGCCACCAGCGAGATCGATTCTTCCAGAACAGCGTTAGATATTGCCCCCGACATCGCCTGGTATCGCAGCAGAGGTCAAAAATACCTGGCCTACACGCATTTTGGCCAGATCACGCCGTATTTTGACGGTGGCACCACGCCGGAGGCAGCCTTACGGGTCAACGTCGAAGGCACCACTACCACTGAAATCAACATTACCAACAGTCTTGCTATGGCCGCGGCGATCGCTGCTGCAAGCGCCTATGTCGATGCTGGCGTTGACGGAATTGAATATGATATCCATGGTGCCCCCGGCGGTATGGGTTCTTTCGATGCAGACAGCCTGACCGCCTTTAATACCTGGTTAATCGTTACTAAAGGCTACACCGATACCAAACTAACTGAGATCTTCGGCCAATCCATCGACGCTAGCAGCTTCGACTACCGGCAGTACCTTGAAGCTAAGGGTGTCACTACCAGTAGCTATTATGCTTCCAAAACCAATGAGAGCGCGCATTTTCGGCTCTGGCGTGCTTTTAATAATTATCGTGAAAGAGAGATAACGAACACGCTAATTCAGACCGTTAACGCTTATGCTGAACAGGAACTGGGCAGGGAAATTGAATTCTATTTTAATCGTTATGGCTTTTTTCATACACCTGCAGGCCGCTGGAACTCAATCGACCTGAGCTCAGGTAATCTGGGCGAGACCTGGTTTCAAGGTGTTACCTGGAACTACGAAGATGGCCATACCCTGGAGCCGGTATTCAGAGCTGGCCTCAAAAGTTTTGACAAACGCTTCGAGTCCTGGAACCAGCCGCCAAACACCAGTACTGCCGTACAATCAGTCTACCTGGCATCAAACATCGCCAATAATGGCGTCGCCGACTGGCGCGATGACTATCCGGATACAGCCCCGATTGCAAGACTGGCTTACCGCTTTCAGGATCAATTGGATCTGCAACCCACCAGCGAAGTTGGGATTTTCTATCCGCAGGCTACTCTCGAGCACAACGTTGGCCTGGCCACGGGTAATGACGCTATGATTGGTGGCCAGCACTACTGGTATCTGGGCCTGGGCTATCTTATGGCCGATCTGAACATTAATTACGATGTAGCCTTCGCTGCTGATGACCTGGCCAGGGCCGACACCTTCAGCGCGGCCGATGTATCAGATTATGCCCTGGTGATCGCCGCTGAAACGATTCAGGTAACAGACAACCAATTTTCTCAACTCATTGAATACGTCAGCGCGGGTGGCAAGCTATTGATCATTGGCGCTAACGTGCTGCGCTACGATGAACTCGGTAACGATAAGAGCAGCAGCAGGGGTAACGGCGCCCTTGACTATCAGACCCTTTTTAATACCGTAGGTAGCCAGACCATCGGCAGTGGCAGTATCCAGGTCATATCCCTGGACACCTGGGCGTCTTACATGTACACAGCCAAAGCCAATGCCAATGACCCAGTAATAGTAAGCAGCACCCTGGCAGCGATTCAAAGCGGAGTGAGTGGCGCCCTGCCCAGTGGTATCCCGGCCGTTTCCAGCTCAGCGGAAAAGGTAAGAGTGCTACGCTATACCGATTCAGGCGGTGATTCATCCGATGTTTACCATTTGCTGAATCATGATTTTAATGCCTCCGGCAGCGCCGTAACCACGCATACCAACTTTGATTTGACTCTGCCCACCCCCGCCATGTTCACTGGGGCACTTGTTGCCAGCTATGCCACTTCAGCCGACGATGACCCGGTCACCCTGACTATTACAACCAATACTGATGGCAGCCTGACTGTCACTATTCCGACACTCGAGTACTGGGGCATCCTTAGGATCGGCAGCGCCATCAGCGCTGACCCATTCCCTAACATTGCACCCATTGCCGAACTGGTCGGCCTGTTTGATTATGAGGTCTACCACTCCACCGAAGACAGAAACCTCTACCTGTGGGCAGCGGACGATAGCGGCTTGGCCAGTATCACCTTTTGGTACCAGCAATATAATGCAGCCAGTAGCAGTTGGGGTGCCTTGACCCAAGGAGACACCGTGAACCTCACTTCAGCGGGTAACCGAATTAACGACTATACCGATGATCTGACAGAAACCATCACCTTCTCATTTGCCGGCCTGGACCCGGGGAAATACCGCTTACAGATTGTTGCCACGGATGACGCAGGACTCACAGGAGAGACCGTTAGTGGTGGTTATGACACGCTGCTTGGCTACGATGTCACCCCACCTGACTTTTCTGCGGTCACGGTAACAATCGACGATGGACCCGAGAATGGGGCTGTTATCACCACTCCTGTAGCGGTACAACTCACTATATCTGGTATTACCGATCCGGAATCCGGTGTTTCCCAGATCCATACCGGCCTGGAGAATGCATTGTCTGACCTCAATGGCGTATCAGGTGATCCCTATCCGGAAGCCGGCTTTAGTCGCACCTTCTTTGCGCCAGCTGTTGGTCAATACAATCAATATACGGTACAGGCTAGAGCCCAGAACAATGCCCAGCTATGGACTGAATGGCAGAACCTGTACACCTACATCTATACGCTGCCACCCACCTACGATGGCGCAGCAGAAATCCAGACGCTTGATGATGGTGATTACCT
>DUBB01000011.1 GCA_012960535.1 Gammaproteobacteria bacterium | reverse complement strand
CTTTTACAAACGCCGTAACCTCACGCATGGCGCACTCAT
This sequence comes from Gammaproteobacteria bacterium, assembly GCA_012960535.1. Lineage (GTDB taxonomy): Bacteria > Pseudomonadota > Gammaproteobacteria > Pseudomonadales > Azotimanducaceae > UBA9926. The sequence goes on along the minus strand of DUBB01000011.1, from coordinate 6,552 downwards.
CCTGGCTGCCCTGCTCTGTGGCGATGCCCCGCTGACTAAAATCAGCCAGTAGCGCGTCATATTGATCCGAACTGCATTGCCAGCCGGCGCTAACGAACCGATCTGCTTCGCCCCGCTGAATCAGATAGCGCGATGGCGCACTGTCCATTTTCAGTTTTACCGTGCCGCTGTCATCCTGTTGGCCGTTAAAGCCAAGAATGTTAGTCCCGACATCCAGCCATGCGGCGGGGTCCTGCATTTCAATGAGAACGTAGCCCAGCGATTGAATTTGTATGCCCATATTATTAACCTGTCTCCTTTTAGAACAACTCTTTTAAAACCGCATCTTTTAAAACAGCTCCGTTTAAAACAGCATCTTAAAACCTGCATGTTAAAGCCTGCAGGCCGTTGCGTTAGCCGTGCATGCCCATTAATTCGTGCTACTCCGCAATGCTGCACTGATTACGCCTGGGCTGCCTCTTTAGCCTTAACCAGATCGAGGGCAACATCAACGATCATGTCTTCCTGGCCACCGACCATGCGCCGGTCACCCAGTTCTACCAGGATCTCGCGTACGTCAAGGCCATAATCCTCGGCCGCCTTCTCTGCATGCCGCAGGAATGACGAATATACGCCGGCATAGCCGATAGACAAGGTTTCCCGGTCGACTCGCACCGGTCTGTCCTGCAGTGGCCGAACCAGGTCTTCTGCAGCATCCATCAGCTTGTACAGATCACAGCCATGCTGCCAGCCCTTACGATCAGCTGCGGCAATAAATATCTCCAGGGGTGCGTTACCTGCGCCAGCGCCCATACCGGCCAGCGATGCATCGACCCGCCGGGCCCCACTCTGCACTGCGACGATGGAATTTGCCACGCCCAGCGACAGGTTATGGTGCGCATGCACGCCTCTTTCGGTTTTCTCGTCCAGCACCTCATCATAGGCCAGCAACCGAGCCTGATAGCCTTCCATATCCAGTGCGCCGGCTGAATCGGTTACATAAACGCACTGGGCGCCATAGGATTCCATCAGCTTAGCCTGCTTAGCAAGCGCCGGGGCATCAATCATATGGCTCATCATCAGAAAACCAATGGTGTCCATGCCCAACTCCCGGGCTATTTCAATGTGCTGCCGGGAAACATCGGCTTCGGTGCAGTGGGTCGCTACCCGCACCGAGCGCACGCCTGCAGCATAGGCTCGCTTGAGCGCTTCCTTGGTTGCGATACCCGGCAGAATCAGGGTGGCGATAGTCGCATGCGTCACCGCATCGGCAACCGCTTCAATCCATTCCCAGTCCGTATGCGTACCAAAACCATAATTGAAGCTGGCGCCATTTAAGCCATCACCATGGGCGATTTCAATGGCATCCACACCGGCTTCATCCAGCGCTTTGGCGATTGCGGCGACCTGGTCGAGGGTATACAGATGTTTAATGGCATGCATGCCATCGCGCAAGGTGACATCCTGGATATACAGCCGTTCTTGGGTCGGATCCATCATCTTGCCACTCACGCTGCTGCTCCAAATTTAAGCTGCGCCAGGCGCTCGGCTGTGGCCAGCGCCGCTGAAGTCATGATATCCAGGTTACCGGCATAGTTGGGCAGGTAGTGGCCTGCGCCTTCCACCTCCAGGAAGATCGTTGATTTAACGCCTTCGTATTCACCCATGCCGGGAATGCGAACCTTATTATTACTGCCAAAACGCTCGAACTGGACCTCCTGTTTCAACCGATAGCCCGGTACGTATTGCTGCACCGCGGCCACCATTTCCTGAACCGAATCAGCAATGGCGTCCGGTTCAGCGCCGATGGACAGCGTATAGACCGTGTCGCGCATGATCATGGGCGGTTCGGCCGGATTAAGCACAATAATGGCTTTGCCCCGTTCAGCACCGCCGACCTTCTCCAGGCCACGGGCTGTAGTTTCAGTGAACTCATCGATATTGGCGCGGGTTCCGGGGCCGGCACTTCTGGATGCCACCGAGGCAACAATCTCTGCATACGGCAACCGCTCAGCGACACGACTAACCGCATACACCATTGGAATGGTCGCCTGGCCACCGCAGGTCACCATATTGACGTTGCTTTCGTCTAAATGCGCTTCGAGGTTCACCACGGGCACACAATAAGGACCAATAGCAGCCGGCGTCAGATCAACCATCTGCTTATTATCCGCCTGGCAGACTTCATGATGCCCGGCATGAGCCCCTGCCGAGGTTGCATCGAATACGATACGGACGTCCTGCCATTCAGGCAGGCTTCTAGCTTCGCTGATACCGCCGCTACAACTGGCGACGCCTCTGTCTCTAGCAATGGCAAGCCCTTCAGAGCTTTCCTCTATGCCGATCAGCATCGCTGGATTAAGCGTTGCCGAGGTATTGATCAACTTGATCATCAGGTCCGTGCCTATATTGCCGGATCCCAGGATTGCACAGTCAATTTTTGCCAAAATAGCCTCTCTAATCTTATAGGTGACCTAAATAAAGTGGGCCTCGCACTGACCCAGACCTTCTATGGTCATACGAAAATGATCTCCTGCAACTGCCGGTTCCAACGGCACCAGAGAGCCGGACAGAACGATCTCACCGGCATTAAAAGGGATGCCAAATTCACCCAGGGTATTGGCCAGCCAGGCAATGGCGTTTTCTGGCGCGCCCTGTACAGCAGAGCCAAGTCCTTCGCTGAGATAGTGGCCGTTTTTCTCGACGATCACTTTCATGGTGCTCAGGTCCAGGCCTTGCGGGGAGATTTCCTGCTCTGACAGCACAAACACACCGCAGGAAGCGTTATCAGCTACAGTATCTTCCAGTTTTATCTTCCAGTCTCTGATCCTGGAGTCAACAATCTCAAAACAGGCAACGACGGATTCGGTCGCAGCCAGAACATCGGCGGCGGTGACGCCAGGGCCCTGCAAGGGTTTATGCAAACGAAAGCCTATTTCTGCTTCCGCCCTGGGCGCAATCAGCCCATCGGTGTGAACAAGACCATCCTGGGCCCACATGGCATCGGTGAGAAAACCAAAATCAGGTTGAAAAACACCGAGCATTTCCTGCACGGCGCGGCTGGTCGCGCCGATCTTCTTGCCGATCACGGTTTCTCCGGCCTCGATTCGCTTTGCCAGCAGCACCTGGGAAATCTGGTAGGCATCGGTCAGGTTAATACCCGGATAGGTCTCTGTCAGGGGCGGTATGACCGACCGCTCACACAGGCAGCGAAACAAAGTCTCGCCAATGTCTTGGATGATCGCTTTATCCAACATCAGTCGTTGGCCAGGAAGTCCAGGCAACTGGCATTAAAAAAGCGGGTGTGTTCCACCATGACCCAGTGGCCGCATTGCGACAGTTCGATATGCCGACTTCGATCGCAAGACCGGGTTATTTTCTGGCCACCACTGGCAGGCAGCAGTTCATCATCGACGCCCCAGAAGCTTAAAACCGGGCACGCCAGGTTGCCAAGCTCCGCTTCCATGTTGGGAATCTTCATCCGGCTCAACACCTCTGGCGGCTGGTCCTGCAGAATCGCCCATCTTTCATCGACCAGTTCATCGGTAACATGGCTGGCATCAAATACCAGGGTTTCCAGAACCCGGCGCAATCCCTGATGGTCAAGCTGACCGCCAACAAAATTGCTGATCATCTTGGCCATGGCCGGCATGGCCATATACCGGTCCAGCTCTTCAATGCCACCCGGCGCCATCAATACCAGTTTGCTGACCTGGCGCGGATGATCCAGGGCAGTCCTAATACTAATCGCCCCACCCAGGGAATTACCGACTAAAACATACTCATCAACACCGATTGCGGTCAGTAAACCGGTCAGACATTCAGAAAAAAACGCCGTGGTGTAGTCCCGGTCAGTAGGCTTTGACGAATAACCAAAACCAGGCAGATCAGGCACGATTACGCGATAGCCCGCATCCCGGAAACTCGCCATGTTCTTCTTGAAATTACTATAGCCGCTGGCACCCGGACCGCTACCATGAACAAAGACCACAGTGCCACGGGGATTCTCGGCAACCAGGTCATGATAATGTAACCTGATATCGCCTAGCTGCTGGAATTTCGCCTGGGGCGGTGAACCTGCTGAGTCTGCCAAAAGATCCCCCATTTTAATCAGATAAAGAAGTCGCTGTTTTCACCACCGAGCAGCATATTACCCAGGTTTCTGGCGAAGGGTGTCGGGTTATTAGCAACGTGAGCACGGGCTATATTGATATCCCGCCAGATATTCTGGATCTGCGCGCCATTGAACACACTGCGGCCACCGGCCACCTCAAACAGCCGCTGCACTGCCTGGGCCATCCTGTCAATGACGATACTGGCCTGATAGCGATAATGGGCCCGGTCAGCCATACTGATTTCCTGACCGGATTCAATCGCAGCCAGCATCTTCTCGAAATTCCTGAACAGGATGGTTTCCACTTCATCAATATCGTTGGCTGTTTCAGCCACACGCCGGGCAACATCGGGGTCATCTCGAAGCTTGGTGGGGTCCGTACTGCTATTACCCGCACCGCTGGTAAACAGCTTCAAGGCATGCCGTGCAGCACCAATGGCTGGTGTTGTAACCACCCGAATAAACATCTGAGCCCAGGGAATACTATAGAGATTGTTGTCTTGCTGATGCACACAGTTAAAGCCATCGGCGTGTTTATGGGTACGATAATCAGGGACAAACACAGGCTCATCAATGATCACGTCGTTTGATCCGGTTGCCTGCAGGCCATAAACATCCCAGGTGTCTTCGATGCGATAATCGCCTCTAGGCACCAGAAAGGTCCGATAGCCCTCTTCCGGTATGATTGCCCCAAGCAGAACCCAGCTGCAGTGCCCTGAGCCGGAACTCCAGCCCCACTGGCCGCTGAGCATGAAGCCACCGTCACAGACCTCGACCCTGCCGCCCATCGGATTATAGGAGCTGGATATACAGGTATCCGGATCTTCGCCATAAACATCCGCTTGCGCCTGCTCATCCATAAGCGCGAGTTGATAGGCGTGCACGGCGATGATGCCGGCAACCCAGGCTGTACTCATATCCCGTTCCGCGATAGCCAGATGTGCTGCAAAAAACTCTTCAGGGCGGGCTTCAAGTCCACCCCACTTTCTGGGCAGCACCGCTCGAATAAAGCCAGAGCGCTTCAGCGCGGCGATGGCCTCGACAGAAACCTGCCTGTCTTGCCGGCCAGTCGCCGCCAGGCTTTCGATCAGTTCCAGTTGCGGCTCGATGTCAATCCGTGAAATAGTTGCCCTGGTTCCACCTACGGTGGTCGCGGAACTCTGGGTGTTCGGATTGCTCATTCGTGGCCTCAAATAGGGTTAAACTATACAATAGTGAATATTCCATAGCAGACGTGTCTAGTCTACTCTTTTGCGTAATATTTTACAGATATTTAACGAATTATGATAATTTTAGGCCTAATTGTTATTAAATACATCAATTATGGCTAAAATAATAACAACAATCGGAGATTATGATGTTTACCGTTAAAGGACAGATTGTGCTTGTTACCGGCGGCAGCAAAGGAATTGGCAGAGGAATCGCCAGCGCGTTTCTCCAGGCCGGCGCTGAGGTCTTTATCTGCAGCAGAACACCGCCGCAAGAGCCTGTCTCCGCTAACCAGAGACAAGCCACATTTATCCAGGCCGATGTTCGTGACCCTGACCAGGCCCAGGCCCTCGTCAACCAGGTTGTCGAGCAGGCTGGCAGGCTGGACACCCTGATCAATAACGCCGGTGGCGGACCGCCTGCAGATTCGGCCAGCGCCTCGCCTCGGTTTACGGAATCAATTATCCGCTTGAATCTACTCGCCCCTTTATTGATGAGCCAGGTTGCCCATAGTGTGTTGCAGGCATCAAACGGCAACATTATCAACATCGCCAGCGTGTCGGCGATTCGCTCATCACCGGGTACGGTTGCCTATGGCGCAGCCAAGGCCGGGTTACTCAATGCAACCATCTCTCTGGCGCAGGAATGGGGCCCGAAGATCAGAGTCAATGCCGTCATCGCCGGATTGATCAAGACAGAAGCAGCCGATGCGCACTATGGTGGCCCTGAGGGCATGGCACGTCTGGAAAGCAGACTTCCCAGGCGACGAATGGGGACGCCCGAGGATATCGCCAAGGCCTGCCTGTATCTGGCGTCCGATGGCGCAGATTATGTATCTGGTGCTGCGCTGGAAGTCTATGGCGGCGGCGAACCTCCCAGTTTCCTTACCTTTATACAAGAAGCCATTGATTTAAATAAGAATTAAATCTAATTAAATGATAGCTAGATAATATTTAGATAATAATTAAGTAATATATAGAATGCATTTAAATGGGATTTTAAGCAGAACGATCTCGCATATAGAACCCTGCCTTGCTAGCTCTGGCAGCGTTACTGGGCTCACTTAGCGGACAGTTACAATTGCATGAAAGGACTAATACAAGCGATTGCTATGCATCAGCAATTACCGGTGGTGGAGCCCCATAGACAGCTAGATAGACAAATAGAGATAGATAGATAGATAGATAGATAGATTGAGAGAAAGAAAGAGAGAGAGAGAAAAAGAAAGAGAAAGATGATCTAAAAGGGAG